>NZ_JAKWJK010000003.1:0-624117 GCF_031570575.1 Pseudomonas sp. JL3 | reverse complement strand
ATCAGTATTGCAAAAATGGGGGTGACCATAGATTTTTATGGGTGGGATGCGGTGTCTTTTTCCTTGCGCTAACGTCGAAGCATTGCCAAATCACATCACAAGGACCTGCATGTCGTTCATCCACGCCAATCTGATCCACATCCTCGCCGCGCTCTGGTTTGTCGTCTGCTGGGGTGGCTACACCCGTTACGCAACGTGGAAGGGCCGCGACACCGCGTGCCTGGCCAGCGTGTTGCACCTGTATCGCGAAGACTGGATGCGACGCATGCTGTTGCGCGACAACCGCATTGCCGATGCCAGCGTGATCGGTAACCTGGAGCGCAATGCCTCGTTCTTCGCTTCCAGCACATTGATTATCCTGGCCGGTATTCTCACCGTATTGGGTGCGTCCGACAGAGCCGTGTCGTTGCTGGCGGATATCCCGATGGTGCAACAGGCTTCCCAGGGGATGTCGGAGATCAAGTTGTTGTGCCTGGCGCTGGTGTTTGTCTATGCGTTCTTTACCTTCAGCTGGTGCATGCGTCAGTACAACTTTGCGGCCATTCTCGTGGGCTCGGCACCGATGATCGGCGAGCGCCATGTATCCGAGCAAGAGCGCAAAGCCTTTGCTTCCAGAGCCGCCCGTGTCATCTCCATGGCGGCCAACCAGTTCAACTTTGGTCTGCGTTCCTATTACTTTGGCATGACCATGCTGGCGTGGTTCGTCAGCCCCTGGTTGTTCATGTTGATGAGTGCCGGCGTCGTGCTGGTGTTGTATCGCCGCGAGTTTCACTCCGACGTTCTTGATGTGATGGTCTATACCCCTACAGAGGCGCCATTGCCTGAAGCAAACAAGGAAGCTGCTTGATGAGTATTCCGTTCTGGTGTGTGTTTATCAGCGCATTGTTGATTTACGTAGCTCGTATACCTGTGGCCAAAGCCATGAAAGAGCAGGGCGGTTACGACAATCACTTGCCGCGTCAGCAACAGGCGCAACTAACCGGTTTCGGCGCCCGCGCATTGGCGGCCCATCAGAACAGTTTCGAGGCGTTCATATTGTTTGCGGTAGGGGTGTTGATGGCGCACACCACGCAGACGGCGGGATGGCTGATCGATACGCTGGCAATCATTTTCGTGATCACGCGCATCATTTACTTGCTGTGCTATTGGGCAGATCTGGCCTGGCAGCGCAGTCTGGTGTGGTTTGTGGGTTTAGTGTGTTCGTTGTTGCTGATGATTAGTCCGACTTTTAGGACGATTTTGGTCTAATGCCGCATTGAAAAACAAAAGCCGCAGATAAAAGAAAACCCGCACTTGGCGGGTTTTCTTTTATCACTAAAAACGCTTTTAGTTTTTAGGTGCTTCTGGCGCGGCTTCTTTTGTCGCTGCTGCGTTCGATTCGGCCTGAGCTTTGGCAGCTTCGGCGTTTTCTTTTGCGGCTTCGTTCACTTTATCCTGAGCTTCGCTCATTTTTTCTTGAGCTTGCTCAGAATGTTTGGCGGCATCTTGAGCTTTGTCCTCGGATTTTTTATCGCAGGCAGCGAGACCGAGGGAAGCGGTCAACATCAAGGCAATAGCTAAAGTCTTACGCATGGGGTGTTTCTCCTTATGGAAAATATCTACTGGCCTTTCGAGCATGGCGATCAGGGTTAAGTTCCTCAAATCACACAGATATATAAGTTTGTTTTGCTACGGAACTTTTACCCCTTGGCCTGCTACTTTTCCCGGACACTAAGGAGCGTTTATCAAATGGCCGAAAACCCCGTTTTTGAGCGTGCGACGCGCTTTCTGTCGGCATTGCGCCATTGTCAGGTACTCGGCATGCGTGTTCACAGCGCCAGCAGCGAAGGGCTGACGGTGATTTTGCCGTACAGCCCGCAGATCGTCGGCAACCCGCAAACCGGGGTGATTCATGGCGGTGCGCTGACCTCGCTGATGGACACTGCTTGCGGCATGGCCACCCTTTGCGTGCTGCCCGAGTTCGAAGTCTGCCCGACGCTCGACTTGCGCATCGATTACATGCACGCCGCCGAGCCGCACAAGGACGTGTACGGCTTCGCCCAATGCTACCGAGTGACCACCGACGTGATCTTTGCGCGCGGTTTTGCCTATCAGGATGACCCCGAACAGCCCATTGCCCATGTGGTGGGCACCTTCATGCGCATGGGCAAGGGCATCAAAGGCACCAAAGGGTTTGGCGGTGTCATTGCCGGTGCCCTTACTGGAGTTGCGAAATGACCGACACATTCAAGGAGCAACTTCAACAGGCCCATGCGCAGGGCGACTACGCCTCTCTGCTGCAACTGATCCCTTACGCCAGACTGATCGGTGTTGAATGTTCGCGTGTCGGGGATGAGCTGCTGTTTCGTCTGCCGGCCAACAAAGACAACATTGGTAATCCTTTATTGCCAGCGATTCATGGCGGGGTGATTGCCGGCTTCATGGAACTCTCGGCGGCACTGCACCTGCTGATTTTCACCGGCTCGCCCGGCGTGCCGAAGATTATCGACTTCTCCCTCGATTACCTGCGCGCGGGGCAGTTTCGCGATACCTGGGCCAGATGCCAGGTGTGCCGACAGGGGCGCCGAGTGGCAAACGTGGCAATTACCGCCTGGCAAAGCACCGAAGCCGAGCCCATTGCCACGGCCCGCGCTCACTTCAAAATCGAAGAGCCCTTGAAATCCTGATCTCAGCCCCCAACTCTGATGACAACCCGCCGCCGACCCTCAAGGTCGCGGCTTATGCCATCTGATTGGAGTTTGATGACCATGAGTGTGGAAACTCAAAAGGAAACCCTGGGCTTCCAGACCGAGGTGAAGCAACTGCTGCACCTCATGATCCATTCGCTGTATTCCAACAAGGAAATTTTCCTTCGCGAATTGATCTCGAACGCCTCTGACGCTGTCGACAAATTACGCTTTGAAGCGCTGGCCAAGCCTGAGTTGCTGGAAGGCGGCGCTGAACTGAAAATCCGTGTGAGCTTCGACAAAGACGCTAAAACCGTCACCCTCGAAGACAACGGCATCGGCATGAGCCGTGACGACGCGGTCACCCATCTGGGTACCATCGCCAAGTCCGGCACTGCCGATTTCATGAAACACCTGTCTGGCGATCAGAAAAAAGACTCGCACCTGATCGGTCAATTCGGTGTCGGTTTCTACTCGGCCTTCATCGTCGCCGATAAAGTTGACGTATTCAGCCGCCGTGCCGGCCTCGCTGCCAGCGAAGGCGTGCACTGGTCGTCCAAGGGCGAAGGCGAATTCGAAATTGCCACCGTCGAGAAAGCCGACCGTGGTACTCGCATCGTTCTGCACCTGAAGTCCGGTGAAGACGAGTTCGCCGATGGCTGGCGTCTGCGTAACATCATCAAGAAGTATTCCGACCACATCGCCTTGCCGATCGAGTTGCCGAAAGAAGTGGCAGCCGTTGAAGGTGAAGACAAGCCAGCCGTTGAATGGGAAACCGTCAACCGCGCCAGCGCCCTGTGGACTCGCCCTCGCACTGAAGTGAAAGACGAGGAGTATCAGGAGTTCTACAAGCACGTCGCTCACGATTTCGAAAACCCGCTGAGCTGGAGCCACAACAAGGTCGAAGGCAAGCTCGAGTACACCTCGCTGCTTTATGTGCCGACCCGTGCTCCGTTCGACCTGTACCAGCGTGAAGCGCCGAAAGGCCTGAAGCTGTACGTGCAGCGTGTGTTCGTCATGGATCAGGCCGAATCGTTCCTGCCACTGTACCTGCGCTTCATCAAAGGCGTTGTCGACTCCAATGACCTGTCGCTGAACGTGTCGCGGGAAATCCTGCAGAAAGACCCGATCATCGACTCCATGAAGTCGGCGCTGACCAAGCGCGTTCTGGACATGCTGGAAAAACTGGCGAAGAGCGAGCCTGAGCAATACAAGGGCTTCTGGAAGAACTTCGGTCAGGTCATGAAAGAAGGCCCGGCTGAAGACTTCGCCAACAAAGAAAAAATTGCTGGCCTGCTGCGTTTCGCGTCCACTCAGGGCGATGATGGCGAGCAGGTCGTAGGTCTGGCCGACTACCTGGCTCGGGCCAAGGAAGGTCAGGACAAGATCTACTACCTGACCGGCGAAACCTACGCGCAAGTCAAAAACAGCCCGCACCTGGAAGTCTTCCGCAAGAAAGGCATCGAAGTGCTGCTGCTGACCGACCGCATCGACGAGTGGCTGATGAGCTACCTCAACGACTTTGACGGCAAGAGCTTTGTCGACGTGGCACGCGGTGACCTGGACCTCGGCAACCTGGATTCGGAAGAAGACAAGAAAGCCGCGGAAGAAGTCGCCAAGTCCAAAGAAGGCCTGGTTGAGCGTCTCAAGACCGCTTTGGGTGAATCCGTCGCTGAAGTGCGGGTTTCCCACCGCCTGACCGATTCCCCGGCGATTCTGGCCATCGGTGAGCAGGACCTGGGCCTGCAAATGCGCCAGATCCTGGAAGCCAGCGGTCAGAAGGTTCCGGATTCGAAGCCGATCTTCGAATTCAACCCGGCTCACCCGCTGATCGAGAAACTCGACAACGAGCAGAGCGACGAGCGCTTCGGCGACCTGTCGCACATTCTGTTCGATCAGGCGGCCCTGGCGGCCGGCGACAGCTTGAAAGACCCGGCCGCTTATGTGCGCCGTCTGAACAAGCTGCTGGTTGAACTGTCGGTTTAACCGCGTTGTAAAAAAACCCGCTTCGGCGGGTTTTTTCATTCTGGGGCTTTTTACTGGGAGTTAGTCATGAGCCAAATCACTGTTCGTTCCGTCGCCTATCAGATCGACGGCCAGTCGTATGAAAGCCGTCTAGTCTTCGATGCCGACCATAAGAGCCCGCGCCCCGGTCTGTTGATGGCGCCGAACTGGATGGGCGTCAGTGCCGGTGCTGAAGAGATCGCCAAGTCGGTGGCCTCCAAGGGCTATGTGGTGTTGATCGCGGATCTCTATGGTCAGGCGACTCGTCCGCAGAACGGCGACGAGGCGGGCGCAGCAATGATGCCGTTGAAGAATGACCGCGCCTTGCTGCGCAAACGCATGCAGGCTGCCTTCGAACAGCTGCAAGGGCAGGGCGAGGCGGCGATCGATACCTCGAAACTGGCAACGTTCGGTTTCTGCTTCGGTGGTTGCTGCGCGCTGGAACTGGCTCGTACGGGCGCGCCGGTGAAAGCGGCGGTGTCGTTCCACGGCACATTGGATACGCCGAACGTGAACGATGCGAAAAACATCAAGGGCTCGGTGCTGGTGCTGCATGGCGCTGCCGACCCGCTGGTGCCGAAAGAGCAACTGCCGGCGTTCGAAGCTGAAATGAACACCGCTGGTGTGGACTGGCAATTGCTGAGCTACGGCGGCGCGGTGCATTCGTTCACCGATCCCCACGCCAATGTGCCGGGCAAAATGATGTATGACGCAAAGACCGCGGCTCGCGCGTTCATGTCGATGCATAACTTGCTGGATGAAGTGTTTAAAGGTTGATGGCTGGACACNGATCCCCACGCCAATGTGCCGGGCAAAATGATGTATGACGCAAAGACCGCGGCTCGCGCGTTCATGTCGATGCATAACTTGCTGGATGAAGTGTTTAAAGGTTGATGGCTGGACACTGATCGTTCCCACGCTCCGCGTGGGAATGCCTCTAGGGACGCTCCGCGTCCAGTGACGCGGAGCGTCACGGGCTGCATTCCTTTGCTGCGCGTGGGAACGATCAGCCGATCAGTTACAAGGGAGTTGGCGGGCTTCGGTGTTTCGGTAACTCGATCCGCTCGCTTTCGCCCGGCACTGTCGGCCAATCCCCGGCCGCCCAGCGCCGACGTGCTTCATCGATCAATGCCGGATCGCTGGCGACGAAATTCCAGTTGATCCGTCGCGGGCCATCCAGCGGCGCGCCGCCAAACAGCACGGCATGACAGTCGCTCTCGGCAAACAAGGTCATCTCTTTCCCGGCCGGCAATACCACCAGCGCATGCGGCTCTAGCGACTCGCCATCCAGTTGCGCTTCACCGCTCAGCACATACAGTGCCCGTTCTTCATGCTCGGTGGGAATCAGCAATGTGGTCGCCGTTTGCAGGTTCAATTCGGCGTACAGCGTAGGAGAAAGCACCGGCACTGGCGATTCGAGGCAAAAGCCTGACCCGGCGATCATCCGTATCTTCACGCCAAGGTTATCGCTGACGGGCAGCGTGGCAGCCGGATGGTGGCTGTAGTGTCCCGGGCCGTGTTCATGATCCTTGGGTGAAGCCAGCCAGATCTGTAAGCCGTGCATCGTAAAGCCGCTGTCTTTCAATGCTTCGGGTGTGCGTTCGACGTGGGCAATTGCACTGCCGGCGGTCATCCAGCTGACATCGCCGGCATTCACCACCTGATCGGAGCCGAGGCTATCCTTGTGCTGGATTTGCCCTTCGAACAAGTAGGTGAGGGTGGACAGGCCGATGTGCGGATGCTGACGGATGTTCATGCCTTTGCCCGCCGGGTAACGGGTTTCGAGCATGTGGTCGAAAAAAACGAAAGGCCCGACGTTGCGGCATTTGGCTGATGGCAACGGGCGAAGAATCGGCTGACCTTCGACATCTTCGGCGCGGGGACGGATCACAAGCGGAGTGTTCATGGTGCATTCCAGGCTGAGCGGGTGACGCAGAGGAGCATAACCCGCTTGTGCAGCCCTTGCCGCTATTGGCTGAAGGCGCCTTCGGACAGGTGGGTTTCAATGCTGATGTCGGAAGTGGTCATCAGCTTGTGTACCGGGCAGCGGTCGGCCACGCGGTGCAGCTCGTCACGCTGGGCGTCGGTGAGCACACCTTTGAGCGTGAGTTCGACGTGCAGGGCGTATTTGCCTTTCTGCTCTTCGCTGTTGTCGCGCGTGACCTCAACCTCGACGCCTGTCAGCGGGATGTCCTTCTTCTTGGCATACATTTTCAGCGTCAGGGCCTTACAGGCACCGAGGGCGGCGTCGAAGTAGTCGTGTGGTTCAGGCGCCGTGCCTTCGCCGCCAGAGGTTTTCGGCACATCGGCAAAAAGTTCGTGGTCATCGATCTGGACGCTGTGACGAAAACCTTCGGCGGAGACGGTATTGACGGTAACAGTCATGGGAAACCTCGCGGGCAATATGAAAAGTCATTCGATCAAAAAAGACCCTGAAGTTATAGAGCATTCCTTCAAATTCGCGTTCCACTTTCTTACCGGCTGAACCCCGGTTTGCGTGGTGCGGTCTATGTTGCTCGTACCGCAGTTGCCCATCACAGGAGAATTCCGTGCCCCCGATCCGCTTGAGCCTCGCCTGGTTGCTGGCACTGTGCGGCACTGATGCCTACGCCCGCGAATATGCCTACAGCGATGCGCACCTGCATTACGTCGATTTCTTCCAGGAAACGGCGGGCATGTCGAAATTGCTCACAGCCATGGACGACAATGCTATCGATCATGTGATGATTTCCGGCATTCCGGTGGCCAAGAAATGGCACGAAGACGAACCCAAACGCCCACGTTATTACGCCGGCGATGACGCCGATGCCTATTGGTATAGCGCGACCGATGTGATCGTCGCGGCGGCGGTGAATAAGCTGACCACAGAGCAGCGCCAGCGTTTTCACCCTTTCCTGTCAGGCTTCAACCCGAATGACAAAAACTCCGCGGCACACATCCAGCGCATGCTCGACCTCTATCCCGGGCTTTGGCAGGGCATTGGCGAAGTCTTTACCCGTCACGACGATCTGACTGCGCTGACATCCGGCGACACGCCGCGGGCCAACAATGAGGCGATGACCCGTATCTATCACTTGGCTGCCGAGAATGACTTGCCGGTGATGCTGCATTCCAACATCACCTCCAAACGTGAGAAAAATCCGCTGTACCTGGCAGAAATCGAAGAGCCGCTGCGCAATCATCCACACACGCGATTCATTTGGGCTCACGCGGGCAGCAGTGCGGAAATTCATCGGCACCAGACCCAGCTGGATTTTCTGTTGCCGACGCTGTCGCGAATGCTCGAGGCTTACCCCAATCTGTTCGTTGACCTGTCCTGGAGCATGCTGACGCCTTACCTGCTGGACGAGCAGGGCACGCCTCGGGATGAATGGGTGAGACTGGTGGAGCGCTTTCCGGAGCGCTTCATGCTCGGTTCCGATGTGGTGGGACGTTTCAACAAGCTCGGTCAGGAAATGCACAGCTTCGATCCGTTTCTTGATGCCTTGCCGGAGGATGTTGCCAGAAGGGTTGCGCGGGATAACTTTTTGGCGATTCTGCCTCGGGCTGTTGTGAAGTAACAATGGGACTTCAACTCCCGGATTGGGCAAGCCCCCTCACTTCAGGGTTGCTGAACTCAAGGTTGTCATCGTCCTGTCACCCCCGCGTCATACCCTCGCGCTCATCTCAATCAAGGAGCGCACCATGCACCTCACCCGTTTAGCCGCCCTGGCCACAATGATGTTCGTCAGTGGTCTGGCCAGTGCCGAAGTCCGCGTCGAAGGTCCGGTGGAATATGGCGTGTTCGCTGGCCCGAAAGCCGAACTGCAATCGGGCGAGCGAGTTTTGCGCCGCAGCAATGAACAGATCCAGCAAACCGAAATCGTCCCCGCCAAACTCGGCACCAAGTTCGGTATGCGTTACCAGTTGGCCGGTAAGGTCGCCGAAGATCAGCCGCTGACTTTGCTCTATTTCACGCCGGGCATCCGTACTCCGGATGGCGTGCGTCACGACAAACTGGAAGTGACTCAAAAACTGGTACCCGGTGCTCCGCAGGATGTGATGGCATACGAGTTCACCGAAAGCCACGAAGTCGTTCCCGGCGAATGGCGTTTCATGGTGTTTCAGGGCGACCGTTTGCTGGCCCAGCACCGCTTTACCGTGCGCTGATCGCTCTCGCCCAGCCAAATGCCAGACGAAAAAAAGCCCCGCGTTTGCGGGGCTTTTATATCGTTGCGAATCAGCTGCCTTTGACCGTCTTGCCGTTGACCGTACCGTCGAGGAGCATGATGTTGTACTCCTTGCCGTCGGTTTCGACCTGTTGCAGACGGACCAGCAGGTAATCCCAATCCTTGGCGAACCACAGCACGGTGATGCGCTTGCTTTGTGTCGGATCGCGCACGCGTTCGACCTTGATCGCATCGATCTGGCCAGCCTTGGTGTCGACTTTCTCCGAGCCCAGTACGCGGAAGTCATAGGTATCGACTTCGCCGTCATCGACGACCTGATAGCTCATGCTTTTCTTGCCGGCGGCCACGTCATGCTGCAGCGCCAGTTGGTAGGTGGATTTGTCGACCATGCCGCGGTTGAGTGGAAGCTTGACGGCGTCACCGCGATCGGTGCCGGTGACCATCTTGTTGGTCCAGTCGAAGTCCAGGTCAGCCTTCTTGGCTTTGCCCAGGCCACCACGTTCGAAGTGGTAGGACTGTGGCAGCAGCGTGTCCTTGTCCAGGGTCAAGGTGCTTTCTTCGGTCAGGCTGGCGATCATCATCGACGCCTTGAAGCTGAGTTTCCAGACGCCGTTGGCTCCCTTGGTCAGGCTGCGTTCGGCGGTGCCGCTCATGGGCAGCTGTTTCCAGTCGGCGGTGTAGCTGGCGGAGAAGGGCTGAAGGTCTGCGGCCTGCGCAAACGGCAGGGCGAGCAGAGCACAAGCGAAGAGCAGGGCGCGACGCATAAAATCTCCTAGGTTCGAATCAAGTGGCCGCTGGCCGCGAGTAACTGTCCGTCCAGTAAAGCACCTTGTTCACCGAGTGATAAACGGCCTTCGGCAAACCAGCGTACGGCCATCGGGTAAATCAGGTGTTCCTGGGTATGGACTCGCTGCGCCAGACTCTGCGGCGAATCGTGCAACTCTACCGGTATTACTGCCTGTACGACCAGTGGTCCGCCATCGAGTTCCTCGGTGACGAAGTGCACGGAACAGCCGTGTTCAGTGTCGCCGGCCTCCAGCGCGCGCTGATGGGTGTGTAACCCTTTGTATTTGGGCAGCAGCGAAGGATGGATATTGAGCAGGCGACCCTGATAGTGGCGCACGAAGTCAGCGCTGAGAATGCGCATGAAGCCGGCCAGTACCACGAGTTTGGGGTTGAAGGCGTCGATCAGTTCGATCAGCGCGGCATCGAAGGCCTCGCGACCTTCGAAAGCCTTGTGATCCAGGGTGCGGGTGTCGATACCCGCGTCCCTGGCGCGTTGCAGGCCGTAAGCGTCGGCGCGGTTGGAGATCACCGCGGCGATGCGGGCCGGGCTGTCGCCGGTCCGCGTGCTGTCGATCAAGGCCTGCAAGTTACTGCCGGTGCCGGACAACAGCACCACCACATCACAGGTCTGGGACATCCGCTCTTGCATCAGTGTGCCTTGAGGTTCTTCAGTTCAACCTGAGCCGCGCCTTCGGCAGCGGTGGCGATCTGACCGATGACCCAAGGCTGCTCGCCGGCTTCACGCAATACGTTCAGCGCGGTTTCAACGTGCTCTTGAGCCACGCAGATAACCATGCCGACGCCGCAGTTCAGCACGCGGTGCATTTCGTTTTCGTCAACGTTGCCTTTCTCTTGCAGCCAGTCGAACACGGCAGGGCGAGTCCAGCTTGCAACGTCAACTACCGCTTGTGCGCCTTTTGGCAGAACGCGCGGAATGTTGTCCAGCAGGCCACCACCGGTGATGTGGGCCATGGCTTTGACGGCGCCGGTTTCTTTGATCAGCTTGAGCAGCGGCTTCACGTAGATGCGGGTCGGAGCCATCAGCAGGTCGGTCAGCGGTTTGCCGTCGAGCTGGATGTTTTCGATGTCTGCACCGGACACTTCGATGATCTTGCGGATCAGCGAGTAGCCGTTGGAGTGCGGGCCGGAAGACGGCAGGGCGAGCAGGGCATCGCCGGCAGCGACTTTGGAACCGTCGATGATTTCGGACTTTTCCACGACGCCGACGCAGAAGCCGGCCAGGTCGTAGTCTTCGCCTTCGTACATGCCAGGCATTTCAGCGGTTTCGCCGCCGACCAGGGAGCAGCCGGACAGTTCACAGCCAGCGCCGATGCCGGTCACGACCTGGGTCGCGGTTTCGACGTTCAGTTTGCCGGTGGCGTAGTAGTCGAGGAAGAACAGCGGCTCGGCGCCGCAGACCACCAGGTCGTTCACGCACATGGCAACCAGGTCGATGCCGATGCTGTCGTGCTTGTTCAGGTTCAGCGCCAGGCGCAGCTTGGTGCCGACGCCGTCAGTGCCCGATACCAGCACCGGTTGTTTGTAACCGGCCGGGATTTCGCAGAGGGCGCCGAAACCGCCCAGGCCGCCCATGACTTCCGGGCGCGCAGTGCGCTTGGCGACGCTCTTGATGCGTTCGACCAATGCTTCACCGGCGTCGATGTCTACACCGGCGTCCTTGTAGCTCAGGGAGGGTTGCTTGCTCATGATCCAGGCCTTTAGGGGGGATTCAGGGGTAACGACCGAGTCCAGTGGGACCGCCGAAACAAACGAAGGCGAGTGCCATCCGCGAATTTCAGGGTGCCCGGCTGTTGCCGGTCTGCGAAGGCGCGCGATTTTATCAGGCTTGAGGGGCAGCGGCCATCCTCGTACCGACGGGCAGGAGCATATCGCGTTAAAAAAACCGATATTGCCCGTGTTGGTGGCGTCCCGGATGGCTGTATAAGGTATCGACGTTAACCGTCTATCGTTATGACAGTGCGAAAACTACCGGGATCGGGTGAATGTTTTGCTTGAACGTGTGGTCAACAGACCCCTGGTTCAATCATCTTCACGCGGTCTGTTCCAGCCGCTCTTGTCGTCAGGAATCTTTTTATGCGTTTTCTTAAATTCTTGTTCGTGGGCTGTTTATCCGTGGTCAGCCTGACCACTCATGCCGAAACCGTCAAAGGACTCTATCAAGTGCGCGAGCCTGTCAGCAGCCAGACGCCGGAGGAGCGCGATCAGGCGACTCAGCGGGCGCTGGATACGTTGGTGTTGCGCCTGACCGGTGACCCCAAGGCGGCGCAGAGCCCGGGTCTGGCGACCGTGCGCAAAGATCCTCAGCAGATCATCAGCCAGTTCGGTTATGAGGCCGGGCCGCCGCAGGTGCTGAAAGTCGATTTCGATCCTGCTACCACCGAACAGGCCTTGCGTCGTGCCGGGTTGGCCATGTGGGGCAGCAACCGGCCGTCGATTCTCGGTTGGTGGTTGAACGATTCCACTGAGGGTTCGAGCCTGGTCGGCGATGGCCAGGCCAGTGCCACGCCGCTGCTTCGAGCGGCGCAACATCGTGGGCTGCCGCTGCGTTTGCCACTGGCAGACCTGAACGAGCAGATTGTCGCCACTGCGCCGAATCTGGAAAGTGCAGACCCTGCACCGCTGCGGGGTGCATCCGACCGTTACAATGCCGACGCCTTGCTGGCGGTGCATGCCCGTGAAGAGAGTGGCCAATGGCAAGCCAAGTGGCGTTTGTGGTTGGGCGATCAGAAAGAAGTCGGTAGCGTGCAGGGCGCCGATACCGCAGCGCTGGCCGATGCGGTGATGCTGGCGGTCAGCCAACGCCTGGCGCCGCGTTTTGTCGCCAAACCGGGTGCATCGAGCGAGCAATTGCTGGAAGTGCAGGGGATGAATCTGGAGCGTTATGCGACGCTCGGGCGTTTGCTGGAACCTTTTGGTGCTCGCCTGCAAAGCGTTGATGGCGACCGCGTACTTTATCGGGTCAACGGCAGCGCCGATCAGCTGCGGGCGCAGTTGTCTTTGGCCAAGTTGCAGGAAATTCCGGCAGGTGAGGCGCCGGCCCCCGCGATGTCTGTTCAACCCGTGGCGGCTGGCGCGACACCGGTCGCAGCGCCAGCCTCGGTACCGACGCCGCAGTTACGTTTTCGCTGGTAGTTTTTCTTTATATAGAAGCAGGAGTGGTAAATGGCCGATTCACGGCGTTGGTTCTGGCTCGGTGGGGTGGTCCTGCTTTGCGCGTTTGTTTACCTGTTGCATCCGATCCTGACACCATTCCTGGTGGCGCTGTTGCTGGCCTATCTGTTCGACCCGCTGGTGGATCGGCTGGAGAAGTACGGTCTGTCACGGACCTGGGGTGTGGTGGCGGTGTTCGCCTTGTTCACGTTGATCGTTACCGCGTTACTGTTGGTGTTGGTGCCCATGCTCGCCAAGCAGCTGTTTCGCTTGTATGAACTGGCGCCGCAAATGCTCGACTGGTTGCAGCACACCGCCGTGCCGTGGGCGCAATCGAAGATCGGGTTGTCGGACGGCTTCTGGAAGTTCGACAAGCTCAAGGCGGCGTTCAGCGAGCACATGGGTCAGACCACCGATGTGGTCGGCGTAGTGCTGAGTCAGGCGACGGCATCAGGCCTTGCGCTGATCGGGTGGCTGGCCAACCTGGTGCTGATTCCGGTGGTGAGTTTTTACCTGCTGCGCGACTGGGATCTGATGATGGCCAAGATCCGCAGCCTGCTGCCCCGTGATCGTGAAGAACGCGTCATGTCCCTGGCGGGAGAATGCCATGAAGTGCTCGGGGCCTTCGTGCGCGGGCAGTTGCTGGTGATGCTGGCGCTGGGCGTGATTTATGCCGCCGGCTTGATGATCGTCGGGCTGGAGCTGGGGCTGTTGATCGGTCTGATTGCCGGGTTGGCGGCGATCGTGCCGTACATGGGGTTCGTCATCGGGATTGGCGCGGCGTTGATTGCCGGTCTGTTCCAGTTCGGTGGCGATCTGTATCCCATGATTGGTATTGTCGCGGTGTTCATGGTCGGCCAGGCGCTGGAAGGCATGGTCCTGACGCCGTTGCTGGTGGGTGACCGGATCGGCCTGCACCCGGTGGCGGTGATCTTCGCGATCCTGGCCGGCGGCGAACTGTTTGGTTTTACCGGTATATTGCTGGCGTTGCCGGTGGCGGCGGTGATTATGGTCCTGGTGCGTCACGTACACGATTTGTACAAGGATTCAGAAATCTACGGCGGTGTCGACGAATCCGAGGTGTAAGCTTTTAATCCCCGTAGCGGGCAGTCTGGTTTCGTGCCAGGTTTGCCCGTATCCCTCGCGTGGCTGTCACATGCGCCGTCAAAGAAACTGTCATAAAACCAGCACGTTAACGCAAACCTTTGATTTTGCTTGTGGTCTGTCGCATTGTGCGCTCAGCCTCACGGGTATAAACTTCGCAAACTTTACACAGAGGCCACTAACGGTTCCTTTGGAACTGTTCAGTCAGCATGAAACCGATTCAGCTGCCCCTAGGTGTGCGTCTGCGTGATGACGCTACCTTTATCAATTACTACCCAGGCGCCAATGCCGCTGCACTCGGCTATGTCGAGCGGCTCTGCGAAGCCGACGCCGGCTGGACGGAAAGCCTGATTTACCTCTGGGGCAAGGATGGGGTAGGGCGCACGCATTTGTTGCAGGCGGCGTGTCTGCGCTTCGAGCAACTGGGTGAGCCGGCGGTGTATCTGCCGTTGGCCGAGTTGCTGGACCGTGGCATCGAAATCCTAGACAACCTCGAACAGTACGAACTGGTCTGCCTGGACGATTTGCAGGCGGTCGCCGGCAAGGCGGATTGGGAAGAGGCGCTGTTCCATCTGTTCAATCGTCTGCGTGACAGCGGCCGGCGTCTGCTGATCGCCGCCTCGACGTCCCCGCGCGAACTACCGGTGAAGCTGGCGGATCTCAAATCGCGGCTGACACTGGCACTCATCTTCCAGATGCGCCCACTCTCTGACGAAGACAAATTGCGTGCCTTGCAGTTGCGCGCATCCCGTCGTGGCCTGCACCTGACCGACGAAGTCGGGCATTTTATTTTGACCCGTGGCACCCGCAGCATGAGTGCGCTTTTCGAGCTGCTCGAACGCCTCGATCAGGCCTCCCTTCAAGCTCAGCGCAAGCTGACAATCCCGTTCCTGAAAGAAACCCTGGGCTGGTAAAGAACCTGATCAAGCTCAGATTTTACGCGGGTTTTGGCAAATTCCAGGCGTCAACAAATCCGCTTTCCTGCAAGAGGGCAGGCTGCGCAAAGGTTCAAAATGGGCTTAAGCGCTTAGATGTAAACGAGAAACCGATAAGTCACATAAAGATCGATTGAATTTGCAAATGAGGTTGATAGCGGGCATAGTCTCGGCTTCTTTAGAAACTATCAGCCACGGTCGTGCCCATGCTAAATCGCTTCGCACCCCTCGTGCCTCTCGCACTCGTCACCCTGCTGTTCGGTTGCGCTGCTCACTCTCCAGTGTCCCAGCCAGAGCAGCAACAGCAGGTTAAAAACTCAGTTACTGCGCAATCTTCTTCCGTTCTTTTCCAGGAAGCTCTTTACCAGGACGGCGTGGCCACCGATAAAGAACTGGCAGACTTCGCCGGCGGCAAGTCGTACCAGCTTCCGGTTCTGGCCGACAGCATCCTCGAACGTGGCATGTCCCTGATCGGTACCCGGTATCGTTTTGGCGGCACCTCCGAGGCTGGCTTCGACTGCAGCGGCTTCATCGGTTATCTGTTCCGTGAAGAAGCCGGCATGAACCTGCCGCGCTCCACTCGCGAAATGATCAACGTTGACGCTCCTCTGGTTGCTCGCAGCGCCCTGAAGCCGGGTGATCTGCTGTTCTTCGCCACCAATGGTCGTCGCGGTCGTGTCAGTCACGCCGGGATCTACCTGGGTGACAACCAGTTCATCCACTCCAGCAGCCGCAAAAGTGGTGGTGTCCGGATCGATAGCCTGGGCGACAGCTACTGGAGCAAGACCTTCATCGAAGCCAAGCGCGCACTCGCGATGGCACCGACGACGGCCCCGGCTATCGTTACTGCACGCAAGTAAGCGGACAGTTTGTAAGGCGAACTTAAAGTCTTACTTGAAGTTTGCCGTGTAGCCGCTAGAATCCTGATCTATTATTGATGGCAAACCGCCTGCGTTCTGCGCAGGCGGTTTTCTTTTCTGCCTTCTCGGTAGAAAAAGCCGCAGCCAGATCAGGATGTTCTGCTTATGACGATGTCGGCCCGCCTCGCACTCATGTTCTTCGCAGCGCTGCTCAGCGCCTGCGCCAGCCGCACACCGCCACCTGCGCCGGTGGTCCGCGCTCCGATTGTTTTTGGTCCTTCCCAAGCCTTCTCCCCCGCGGCAGAAGACGTGCTGTTTCGCGCGTTGGGCCTGGTGGGAACGCCTTATCGCTGGGGCGGCAACACGCCAGATTCCGGGTTCGATTGCAGCGGTCTGATCGGTTATGTGTATCGCGATGTCGCAGGCATTTCCTTGCCGCGCTCCACCCGCGAGATGATCGGCATGCAGGCCCCCAATATCGGTAAGGAAGGCCTGCAAACCGGTGATCTGATTTTCTTCGCCACCAATGGCGGCTCCCAGGTCAGTCACGCCGGGATCTACGTCGGCGAAGGCCGCTTCGTCCACGCGCCAGCCACGGGCGGCACGGTCAAGCTGGACAGCTTGTCCAAAGCTTACTGGCAGAAAGCTTATCTGAGCGCCAAGCGCGTCTTGCAACCTGAGCACTTGGCACATAATCCGTAGCGGAGGTTGTCATGACCGCTCGTTTGAAGGCTGAGGCTGCGCAGAAAACTGTAGGAGCGAGGCTTGCCCGCGAAAGCGGTGTGTCAGTCGATATCAATGTTGACTGTGATGCCGTCTTCGCGGGCAAGCCTCGCTCTTACAGTCGAGCTGATTACTTGGCTGCGGAAACGCGCCACACCTTGTTCCCCACATCATCCGCCACCAGCAAGCCTCCTTGCTGATCGATCACCACGCCCACCGGCCGGCCCATGGCTTTTTCCTCGTCATTGAGGAAGCCAGTGAGCACATCCACCGGTTGCCCGGTCGGTTTGCCGGCGTTGAACGGCACGAAAATCACCTTATAGCCGCTGTGCGGTTTGCGGTTCCAAGAGCCATGCTGGCCGATGAAAGCGCCTTGAGTGAACGGTGCGGGCAGTTTGCTGCCTTCGGCAAACGTCAGGCCCAGTGACGCAGTATGTGGCCCCACCGCATAGTCCGGTGCAATCGCCTTGGCCACCAGATCAGGGTTTTGCGGTTCGACGCGAATGTCGACGTGCTGTCCGTAATAGCTGTAGGGCCAGCCGTAGAACCCGCCGTCCTTCACTGACGTGATGTAGTCCGGCACCAGGTCGCTGCCGATTTCGTCACGCTCGTTGACGGCGGTCCACAGTGCGCCGCTCTGAGGCTCCCAGGCCAGACCGTTTGGATTGCGAATCCCCGAGGCGAAGATCCGATGATTGCCGGTGGCGCGATCCACTTCCCAGATCGCAGCGCGGCCTTCCTCCTGATCCATGCCGTTTTCACCGACGTTGCTGTTCGAGCCCACGGTGACGTACAGCTTGCTGCCATCCTTGCTGGCGATGACATTTTTGGTCCAGTGATGATTCAGCGTGCCGCCCGGCAAGTCGACCACCTTGATCGGCTGCGACTTGATCGCCGTCTCACCGTTTTCATAGTGGAAACGCAGCAGGCGATCAGTGTCGGCGACATACAAATCATTGCCGACCAGGGTCATGCCAAAGGGCGAGTTGAGGTTTTCCAGGAATACCGTGCGGGTTTCGGCGACGCCGTCGTGGTCCTTGTCCCGCAGCAGGGTGATGCGGTTCGGGCTGGGGACGCCAGCACCGGCGCGGCCCATGACTTTGCCCATGATCCAGCCACGAATACCGCCATCGGATTTGGCCGGTGCATTGGTTTCGGCCACCAGCACATCGCCGTTGGGCAATACGTAGAGCCAACGTGGGTGTTCGAGGCCTTCGGCAAATGCCGCCACTTGAGTTCCTGCCGCGGCGACAGGTTTCTTGCCTTCAGGCCAGCCGATCGCCGGGGCGATGTTCACCGTCGGGATCAGGGTTTTATTGGGTTCTGGCAGTTTGGGCGAGGGGCCTGTGCCATCCGAGACTTGCAGGCTGGAGGTTTCACCACAGGCGGCGAGCCCTCCGGCGAGCGCGATGATGAAAACGAGCTGGGGTTTGCGCATTACTGATCTTCCCTATGAATGCATTGACGTAATCATAGAGAAGCGTAGACGCTCGATGGTTCAACCGGTCAGCCGCGGGCTTCCTTGAGCAGAACAGCGATGCCTGGATGGTAGTTGCCGGCTTCATTGCGCAACTTGCGGTAGGCGTATGGGAAATACCAGGCCACGGCGCAGCTGTGTTCCTTTTGCAGGTCGTCGACCATGTCCTGAAGTTCTTCCGGTGTAGCGCTCTGCTGAGCTTTTTGCGGCGCTACGAACAGGCAGCCGAGTTTCAGATCGCTGGCGTAGCTGATTCGCTTCGCGTCACTGGTGATGTCCGCCAATGCCTGAGTCAGGTTCAGGCTATTGACCCGTGGCCAGCGCTGGGTGGCCTGGAGATACGCGCGT
This sequence comes from Pseudomonas sp. JL3, assembly GCF_031570575.1. Lineage (NCBI taxonomy): Bacteria > Pseudomonadati > Pseudomonadota > Gammaproteobacteria > Pseudomonadales > Pseudomonadaceae > Pseudomonas > Pseudomonas sp. JL3. The sequence goes on along the minus strand of NZ_JAKWJK010000003.1, from coordinate 605,874 downwards.
TCTTCGCTGCTGGCGATAAACAGATCGGCGTGGGCGTTGCGTTCGCCTTCTTCAGTCTGTTTGCGCGTGGATGTTTGTTGCAGCGTGACCATTTCTGCCATCCAGGCTGCGGCGGAGAGCAGGCCGAGGTTGGCGTTTTCGTCGTACCAGTAAGGTGTATCGTTATCGCCGCGTACGGCGTTGAAGCGGTCGATACAGTCAAACCAGCGTTCCAGCACCGGCCGCAGGAATTCCAGCTTCGGATTGCTGATGATCATGCCTTGCATGTGGCTCACCCTTGTTATTGTGTTGTGAGGTTGTGGCTCTTTGATATCACTGCTTGTAGTGTGGCACAAGATTGGCGTCAGTTAATTGATCAATGGCAGTTATTCGCTCAGCGGCGCCCCGGGTTTAATTGACGCTCCACCCCCAACCCTCTAACCTTCGCGGCTTGTTTCAGGTGCTCTGTGACCTTGGTCGACAGAGTGAAACAGGGAAGCCGGTGAGTGAATTTCTTCCCGTGAAAAATGATCACGATCCCGGCGCTGCCCCCGCAACGGTAAATGAGTAAAAGCTGCGCCTTGAGCCACTGTGTCGATTGTCGACATGGGAAGGCGCGCAGTTGGCCCTGGTGCCGCTCATGAGCCCGGAGACCGGCCTGATTCATCCAACGGCATCACGGTGGGCGATGCCAGGCTTCTTGCCGTCTATTCTTGTGCCTGCCCGCCGTTATCCAGCCTCAACGGAGAGCTCCCCCATGACTGATACTCCCGATCGTGACGAACGCCATCTGGCGCGCATGCTGCGCAAAAAAGCGGTGATCGACGAACGCATCGCCAACTCCCCGAATGAATGCGGTTTGCTGCTGGTGCTCTCCGGCAACGGCAAAGGCAAGAGCAGCTCGGCGTTTGGCATGCTTTCCCGGGCCATGGGCCACGGCATGCAGTGCGGCGTGGTGCAGTTCATCAAGGGGCGCACCAGCACCGGTGAGGAGCTGTTCTTCCGACGCTTCCCGGAGCAGGTGCGTTTTCATGTGATGGGCGAGGGCTTCACCTGGGAAACCCAAGACCGCCAGCGCGACATCGCCGCCGCTGAAGCCGCCTGGGCGGTGTCCCGCGAATTGCTGCGTGATCCATCCATCGGTCTGGTAGTGCTCGATGAGTTGAACATCGCCCTCAAGCACGGCTACCTCGATCTCGATCAGGTGCTCAGCGACTTGCAGGCTCGTCCGCCGATGCAACATGTGGTGGTCACCGGTCGTGGCGCCAAACCGGAGATGATCGAGTTGGCGGACACCGTCACTGAAATGGGCATGATCAAGCACGCCTTCCAGGCCGGAATCAAAGCGCAAAAAGGCGTCGAGTTGTGAGTCAACCACATCATTGCCCGGCGGTACTGATTGCCGCGCCGGCCTCCGGTCAGGGCAAGACCACCGTCACCGCCGCGCTCGCTCGTTTGCATCGCAATCAGGGGCGCAAGGTCCGCGTGTTCAAATGCGGCCCGGATTTTCTCGACCCGATGATTCTCGAGCGCGCCAGCGGTGCACCGGTTTATCAACTCGACATGTGGATGGTCGGCGCGCGGGAAAGTCGGCGGCTATTGTGGGAGGCCGCGGGCGAAGCCGATCTGATCCTCATCGAAGGCGTCATGGGGCTGTTCGACGGTACGCCTTCCAGCGCCGACCTGGCGCGGCACTTCGGTGTGCCGGTGCTCGGCGTGATCGACGGCACCGCCATGGCGCAGACGTTTGGCGCGCTGGCCCTGGGCCTTGCGCGTTATCAGCCGGATTTACCGTTTGCCGGTGTGTTGGCCAACCGGGTCGGCACCGTGCGCCATGCGCAGTTGCTCGAAGGCAGCCTGACTGAAGGCTTGCGCTGGTACGGCGCGTTGTCCCGGGAGACCGGCATCGAATTGCCGAGTCGGCATCTCGGCCTGGTTCAGGCCAGTGAGCTGAATGATCTCGATCTGCGCCTCGACGCGGCGGCCGACTCACTGGCCAGCAGTTGTGATGTGGCTCTACCGCCGGCCGTGGAATTCGCCGCGCCTGAAATGATCGCAGCCGAACCGTTGCTGGCCGGGGTGCGGATTGCCGTGGCCCGGGACGAAGCTTTCGCGTTTACCTACGGTGCGAGCCTTGATCTGTTGCGGGCCATGGGCGCCGAATTGTCTTTCTTCTCGCCGATCCGCGACAGCGGGTTACCGGAGGCGGACAGTCTTTATCTGCCGGGCGGTTACCCCGAATTGCACCATGTGGCGTTGTCACAAAACACGCCGATGCTGACCGCGATCCGCGCTCATCACGCGGCGGGCAAACCGTTGCTGGCCGAGTGTGGCGGCATGCTGTATTTGCTCGATTCACTGACCGATGTCGAGGGCACACGCGCTGAATTGGTCGGCTTGCTGGCCGGTGATGCGGTGATGCAGAAGCGTCTTGCCGCGTTGGCCTTGCAGGCGGTCGAATTGCCGGAAGGTTTGCTGCGTGGGCACACGTACCACCACTCGTTGACCAGCACTGAACTTGAGCCAATTGCTCGAGGTTTGAGTCCCAATGGCGGGCGAGGGGCGGAGGCGGTTTATCGTGAGGGGCGGATGACGGCTTCTTATGTGCACTTTTATTTCCCGTCCAATCCGACAGCGATTGCAGCGCTGTTTGCGCCTGACCCTGAAACCGCTTTCGCGAGCAGGCCATGACGGACAACACATTCAGCCAGGCCGAACGCGAAGCTGTTTATCGCGCGATTGCAGAGCGCCGCGACATGCGTCACTTCAGTGGCGGCTCGGTTGAGCCCGAGTTACTGAGGCGTCTGCTCGAAGCCGCGCATCAGGCCCCAAGTGTTGGCCTGATGCAGCCCTGGCGTTTCATCCGCATTAGCGACCGGGCACTGCGCGGCAAGATCCAGCTGCTGGTGGAAGACGAACGCATCCGCACTGCCGAAGCCCTCGGCGAGCGCTCCGACGAATTCATGAAGCTCAAGGTCGAAGGCATCAACGATTGCGCCGAGGTGCTGGTCGCCGCGCTGATGGACGATCGCGAGCGACATATCTTCGGCCGTCGTACATTGCCGGAAATGGACATGGCCTCGTTGTCCTGCGCCATCCAGAACCTTTGGCTGGCGTCCCGCGCCGAAGGCCTGGGCATGGGCTGGGTGTCGCTGTTCGAGCCGCAAGCGCTGGCGGACTTGTTGGGCTTACCGGCCGGGGCCAAGCCTTTGGCTGTTCTTTGCCTGGGGCCGGTCAAGGAATTCTATCCGGCGCCGATGTTGGTACTCGAAGGTTGGGCGCAGGCGCGTCCACTCAGCGAGTTGCTGTATGAAAATTATTGGGGAGTGAGTCAATGAGTGTGGCGTTGTTGAGTGTCGCCGCGGTCGCGCTGGATGCGCTGCTGGGTGAACCCAAACGCTGGCATCCGCTGGTGGCGTTCGGTCGTTTTGCCGATCGCATCGAGCAACGTTTCAACTCCGGTGGCCGTGGCTGGCGCAGTCATGGGGTTACGGCCTGGGTGATGGCGGTCGTGCCGCTGACCTTGCTGGGCACCGCACTTTCCTGGGCGCCTTATGTCGGTTGGATTGTCGAGATTCTCGTGCTCTATTGCGCCCTCGGCATGCGCAGCCTCGGCGAGCATGTCGAGCCGGTGGCCAAGGCCCTGCGCAGCGATGACTTGATCGAGGCGCGCAAACGTGTCGGTTATCTGGTCAGCCGTCAGACCAGCGAACTGGATGAAACCGAAGTCGCCCGCGCCGCCACCGAATCGGTGCTGGAGAACGGCAGCGATGCGGTGTTCGCCGCACTGTTCTGGTTTGCCGTGGCGGGTGCGCCCGGCGTGGTGCTCTATCGCCTGAGCAACACCCTCGATGCAATGTGGGGTTATCGCAACGAACGCTTCGAACGTTTCGGTTGGGCAGCGGCGAAGATCGATGATGTTCTGAACTACATTCCTGCACGCCTGGTGGCGTTGACTTACGCACTGCTGGGCAAAACCCGACTGGCGCTGAAGTGCTGGCGTACCCAGGGCTCGACCTGGGACAGCCCGAATGCCGGGCCGGTGATGGCGGCCGGGGCCGGTGCGCTGGGTGTCGAGTTGGGCGGGGCGGCGATCTATCACGGTGAACTGCATCAGCGTCCGCCATTGGGCGAAGGCGTGCCGGCGGATGCCGATTCCATCGACCGTGGCTGGCAATTAGTCCAGCGCGGGGTATGGTTATGGCTGCTGATTCTCTGCGTGGGGGCTGAATTCTATGCTTGAGCACGGTGGCCGGCTGCGCAAGGCGGCGCTTGAATACGGCATCGCCGAGGCCGATTGGCTGGATCTGTCCAGTGGCCTGGCGCCCTGGCCATTTCCGGTCCCGGACATTCCGCTGCGAGCCTGGGCGCGCCTGCCGGAAACCGATGACGGTCTGGAGCAGGCCGCCTGCGACTATTACGGTGCGGCCCAGGTGTTGCCAGTGGCGGGTTCGCAAATGGCGATCCAGTTGCTGCCGCGTTTGCGCCGGGCCGGCAAGGTCGGCGTGCTGTCGCCGTGTTACGCCGAACACGCCGAAGCCTGGCGTCGCAACGGTTACATCGTGCGTGAAGTGCTGGAGCAGGAAGTCGATTTTTTTCTCGACAGCCTCGACGTGCTGGTGGTGGTCAACCCGAACAATCCCACGGGCCTGAGCCTGACCCCGGCCCGCCTGCTGGATTGGCATTCGCGGCTGGCCCAGCGCGGTGGCTGGCTGGTGGTGGACGAGGCGTTCATGGACAACACGCCGCATTTGAGTCTGGCGCCGTTCGCCGATCAGATCGGCTTGATCGTGCTGCGCTCCTTCGGCAAGTTTTTCGGCCTGGCCGGTGTGCGGCTGGGTTTTGTGTTGGCTGAGCGCAAGTTGCTCAAGCTGCTGGCTGAACAGGTCGGGCCTTGGGCGGTCAGCGGTCCCACTCGAGTGCTGGGCCAGGCGTGTCTGACAGATACGGAGGGGCACACCCGACAGCGCATTCGTACTGACGAGGCCGGCGAGCGTCTGGCGTTGCTGCTTGAACAATACGGTTCCAAACCTCAGGGCGGCTGCGCGTTGTTTCAGTGGCTGATCACCGAGCGAGCCGAAGCGCTGCATGAGTTCATGGCCCGACGCGGCATTCTGCTGCGGTTGTTCACCCACAACAGCAGCCTGCGTTTCGGCTTGCCGGCGGATGAAGCGGATTGGCAGCGTCTCGAGCAAGCGCTTGAAGCCTACGTTAAGGAAGCGCAATGACAACGTTGATGGTGCAAGGCACCACGTCCGACGCCGGTAAAAGCACGCTGGTGACGGCGCTGTGTCGCTGGGTCACGCGCCAGGGCGTGAGCGTCGTGCCATTCAAACCGCAGAACATGGCGCTCAACAGCGCGGTGACTGCCGACGGTGGCGAGATCGGGCGTGCTCAAGCGGTGCAGGCTCAAGCCGCCAATCTCGAACCGCACACCGACATGAACCCGGTGCTGCTCAAGCCCAACAGCGATACCGGCGCCCAAGTGATCATTCATGGCCGCGCAGTCACCACCATGAACGCGGTCGCGTATCACGACTACAAGGCCATCGCCATGCAAGCGGTGCTGGCCTCCCATGAACGTTTGAGCGCGGCATATCCGGTGGTGATGGTCGAAGGGGCGGGCTCGCCGGCAGAGATCAACCTGCGGGCCGGCGACATCGCGAACATGGGGTTTGCCGAGGCGGTGGACTGCCCGGTGGTGTTGATCGCCGACATCAATCGCGGCGGGGTTTTCGCGCATTTGGTCGGTACGCTGGAGCTGCTGTCGCCCAGCGAACAGGCACGGGTCAAAGGCTTCATCATCAACCGTTTTCGCGGCGACATCGCCTTGCTGCAACCTGGTCTCGATTGGCTGGAGGAGCGCACCGGTAAGCCGGTGATCGGCGTGTTGCCGTATGTGATGGACCTGCATCTTGAGGCCGAGGACGGCCTCGATCAGCGTCAGACCGACAAGGCCGATCAAGTGCTCAGCGTGGTGGTGCCGGTGTTGCCGCGTATCAGCAACCACACCGATTTCGATCCGCTGCGCCTGCATCCGCAAGTGGACCTGCAATTCATCGGCCCCGGTCAGGCGATTCCGCCGGCCGACGTGATCATTCTTCCCGGCTCGAAAAGCGTGCGCAGCGACCTCGCGTACCTGCGGGCCAACGGCTGGGATACGGCTATCTCGCGACACTTGCGCTACGGCGGAAAAGTACTTGGAATCTGCGGCGGTCTGCAAATGCTCGGCGAGCAGGTGCACGATCCGCTGGGCCTCGAAGGCGCGCCGGGTTCCAGTGCCGGTTTGGGCCTGCTGGCGTTCGAAACGCAGCTCGAAGAAGAGAAGCAGTTGCGCAATGTGCGTGGGCGTCTGGCGCTGGAAGATGCGCAGGTCAGCGGCTATGAAATTCATGCCGGCGTGACCACCGGGCCGGCGCTGGAAAACGCCGCGGTGCAGCTCGACGATGGTCGCTGCGATGGCGCGCAAAGTGTTGATGGGCAGATTTTCGGCACGTATCTGCATGGCCTGTTCGAGTCACCGGCGGCGTGCGGTGCACTGTTGCGTTGGGCTGGGTTGCGGGATGTGCAGGAAGTGGATTACCACGCCTTGCGAGAGCGCGATATTGAACGGCTGGCGGATCTGGTGGAGAAGCATTTGGATACCGGGCTGTTGCGGGAGCTCTGTGGTTTTTAAGGGGAGTGTGCTCGCGAAGACTGGAGTCGCCTCACCGCACATCTTAAGGAATAAACCATGCTGCAACTGATCCTCGGCGGCGCCCGCTCCGGCAAAAGTCGCCTGGCTGAAAAACTGGCGACAGACAGTCAGCTTCACGTCACCTACATCGCCACCAGCCAACCCCTGGACGGTGAAATGAACGAACGGGTAGCCCATCACCGCGCCCGCCGTCCGGCCGAGTGGGCGTTGATCGAAGAACCGCTGGAACTGGCACGCGTGCTGCGCGAAAGCGCCAGTGCCGATCGTTGCTTGCTGGTGGATTGCCTGACGCTGTGGCTGACCAACCTGCTGATGCTCGATAACGCCGAGCGTCTCTCGGCCGAACGCGAAGCCCTGCTGGACTGCCTGGCGTCATTGCCAGGTGAAATCATTTTTGTCAGCAACGAGACCGGCATGGGTGTCGTGCCGCTGGGCGAGTTGACTCGCCGCTATGTCGATGAAGCCGGTTGGTTGCATCAAGCCTTGGCCGAGCGCTGTCAGCGAGTCGTCCTGACCGTCGCCGGCCTGCCCCTGACTTTGAAAGGAACTGCGTTATGACTCACTCCTGGTGGCTGAACCCGTGCAAGCCAATCGACGCGCAAGCGGTCGAACAGGCGCAGGCGCGTCAACAGCAACTGACCAAGCCTGCCGGCTCGCTCGGTCGGCTCGAATCGGTGGCGGTGCAACTGGCCGGGTTGCAGGGGCAGGTCAAGCCGACGCTCGATCAGTTGTGGATCGCGATTTTTGCCGGTGACCATGGTGTGGTTGCTGAAGGCGTGTCGGCGTTTCCGCAGGAAGTCACCGGGCAGATGCTGCACAACTTTGTCAGCGGCGGCGCGTCGATCAGCGTGTTGGCGCGGCAGTTGGGTGCGTCCCTGGAAGTGGTCGACCTCGGCACCGTCACGCCGTCGTTGAATCTGCCGGGTGTACGTCACCTGAATATCGGCCCGGGTACGGCGAATTTTGTTCAGGGGGCGGCGATGACCCAGGCCCAGGGCGAGCTCGCCTTGCAGGCCGGCCGCGACAGTGTGCAGCGCGCCATCGCGGCAGGCGCGCAGTTGTTCATCGGCGGCGAAATGGGCATCGGCAACACCACCGCGGCCAGCGCGTTGGCCTGTGCCTTGCTCGATTGCCCGGTAGTGCATCTGGCCGGGCCGGGTACCGGATTGAACGCGGCGGGTGTCAGCCATAAAGCCCGGGTCATCGAACGTGCTTTGACGTTGCACAGTGTTCAGCGTGGCGATGCGCTGCAAACTTTGCTCAACCTCGGCGGTTTCGAAATCGCTGCGCTGGTCGGCGCGTACCTGGCCTGTGCTCAGGAAGGCGTCGCGGTGTTGGTTGACGGATTTATTTGCAGCGTCGCCGCACTGGTGGCGGTGCGTTTGAATCCGGCTTGTCGTGAGTGGTTGCTGTTCGGCCATCGCGGCGCCGAGCCAGGCCATCGCCATGTACTCGAAACCCTGAAGGCCGAACCGTTGCTGGATCTTGGCCTGCGACTGGGCGAGGGCAGCGGTGCGGCATTGGCCGTGCCATTGCTGCGTCTGGCCTGCGACCTGCACGGGCAGATGGCGACATTCGCCGAAGCCGCGGTGGCGGATCGCCCGGCATGACCTTGCGCCTGGACCTGTTGCGCCATGGCGAAACCGAACTCGGCGGCGGTTTGCGCGGCAGCCTCGACGATGCGCTGACCGGCAAGGGCTGGGAGCAAATGCGCGCCGCGGTGGTCGAGCAGGGGCCCTGGGATCGACTGGTCAGTTCGCCGTTGCAGCGTTGCGCGAGTTTTGCGCAAGAGCTTGGGGCGCAACTGGGTTTGCCGGTGCAGCTGGATAAGGATCTGCAAGAGCTGCACTTCGGCAACTGGGAAGGGCAGAGCGCGGCGGCGCTGATGGAAACCTGCGCCGAGGCGTTGGGCTTGTTCTGGGCTGATCCTTATTCGTTCACGCCGCCTGAGGGTGAGCCGGTGGCGGACTTTTCAACGCGGGTGTTGGCGGCCATCGAACGGCTGCACGCGGCCTATGCGGGTGAGCGGATCTTGCTGATCAGCCATGGCGGCGTCATGCGTTTGTTGCTGGCTCAAGCGCGCGGATTGCCGCGTGAGCAGTTGCTCAACGTTGAAGTCGGCCATGGCGCGCTGTTCTCGCTGTCGGTCGAATCCGGTGTCTTGTTAAGGGAAGCGATCTGACCATGTTGCCGTTCTGGATCGCCCTGCAATTTTTGAGCAGCCTGCCGATTCGCCTGCCGGGTATGCCGACGCCCGAGGAATTGGGCCGGTCGCTGCTGTTTTATCCGCTGGTCGGTTTGCTGTTCGGCGCGATTCTGTGGGGGCTGAACGGGCTATTGCTGGGCACGCCATTATTGCTTCACGCGGCACTGCTGCTGAGTGTTTGGGTCGTGCTCAGCGGCGCGTTGCACCTGGATGGCCTGGCCGATAGCGCCGATGCGTGGCTCGGGGGGTATGGCGACCGCGAACGAACTCTGACGATCATGAAAGACCCGCGCAGCGGGCCGATCGCCGTGGTGACGCTGGTGCTGGTGTTGCTGATCAAGTTCGCCGCGTTGCTGGCGTTGATCGAGCAGCAGCACAGCGTGGTCCTGATCATCGTTCCACTGATTAGCCGCAGCGCGTTACTGGGGTTGTTCCTCACCACGCCTTATGTGCGTCCGGGTGGATTGGGGCAGGCGTTGGCCGATCATCTACCGCGTTTGGCCGGGAAGCAGGTGTTGGTGATCAGTGCGGTGGCTTGTGTGCTGATGGCTGGACTCGGCGCTGTATGGGCGCTTGCACTGGCGACAGTGCTGTTTGTCTGGTTGCGGCAAGTGATGGTGCGGCGATTGGGCGGGACAACGGGTGATACAGCGGGGGCTTTGCTGGAATTGTTGGAGGTGGCGGTGCTGGTGGGGCAAGCCTTGCTCCTACGGTAATATGTGTCAAAAAATTTGCTTTCATTTAACCGCGGGTATATACACGCACTATGCTTCCTTCTCAATGTTTGTGCACTAATCTGCGTCGCGCCGCTCGTGGCGTCAGCAGGCATTACGACGGCGCCCTCGACGGCTTCGGGATCAACGTTGCCCAGTATTCTCTGCTGTGCAATCTGCAGCGTCTGGATCAGCCGAGCATCTCATCTCTGGCCGAAGCCATGGGCCTGGATCGCAGTACCCTCGGGCGCAATCTGCGAGTGCTGGAGGGTGAAGGCCTGGTGACGCTGGTCGAGGGCGAGGACATGCGCAATCGCATCGTCCTGCTCACCGAGACTGGGCGCGAACGTTTGGCAGCGGCCTTGCCGGCCTGGGAAGCGGCGCAACAGCGGTTGATCGACCGTCTGGGTGCCGAGAAGCGTGAAACCTTGCTGAAATTGCTGGACGAACTGGCTTGAGGCCAGTTTGTTCGATCTTAAGCGGGTATATACCCGCTACCGGAGAACAAGAATGACATCAATGTGGCGTACATGCGGTTGGGTGCTGTTGGGAAGTGCGCTGATTCTGGCGTTGTCCCTGGGTGTGCGCCACGGCTTCGGGCTGTTTCTGGCGCCCATGAGTGCCGAGTTCGGCTGGGGCCGCGAAGTGTTTGCCTTCGCCATTGCTTTGCAGAACCTGATCTGGGGCCTGGCGCAGCCATTCACCGGCGCACTGGCCGACCGCTTTGGCGCCGCGAAAGTGGTGTTGATCGGTGGTGTTCTGTACGCGTTGGGTCTGGTGTTCATGGGGCTGTCCGATTCGGCGGTGACCTTGTCCTTGAGCGCCGGCTTGTTGATTGGTATCGGTCTGTCCGGCACTTCGTTCTCGGTGATCCTCGGCGTGGTCGGCCGTGCCGTGCCACCGGAAAAACGCAGCATGGGCATGGGTATCGCCAGCGCCGCCGGTTCTTTCGGTCAATTCGCCATGTTGCCCGGCACGCTGGGGCTGATCGGCTGGCTTGGCTGGTCTGCGGCATTGCTGGTGTTGGGTCTGATCGTGGCGTTGATCGTGCCGCTGGTGAGCATGCTCAAAGACAAGCCGCTGCCGGTTCTCGGGCACGAGCAAACCCTCTCTGAAGCGCTGCGCGAAGCCTGTTCCCATTCAGGATTCTGGCTGTTGGCGTTCGGCTTTTTTGTCTGCGGTTTTCAGGTGGTGTTCATCGGCGTGCATTTGCCGGCCTATCTGGTGGACCAACACTTGCCGGCCTCCGTCGGCACCACGGTGTTGGCGCTGATCGGGCTGTTCAATATCTTCGGTACTTATACCGCGGGCTGGCTTGGCGGACGGATGTCCAAGCCGCGTTTGCTCACCGGTCTGTATCTGTTGCGGGCGGTAGTTATTGTGCTGTTCCTCTGGGCGCCGGTCACTCAGGTCACGGCTTATTTGTTCGGCATGGCCATGGGCTTTCTCTGGTTGTCGACGGTGCCCTTGACCAACGGCACGGTGGCAACCTTGTTCGGTGTACGAAATTTGTCCATGCTCGGTGGGATCGTTTTCCTCTTCCATCAGCTTGGCTCGTTCCTCGGCGGCTGGTTGGGCGGGGTGGTGTATGACCGAACCGGGAGTTACGACTTGATCTGGCAGATGGCGATTCTCTTGAGTCTGGTGGCTGCAGCCCTGAACTGGCCGGTGCGCGAGCAGCCGGTGGCGCGTCTGCAAACCCGGATGAGTGCCGCATGAACAGTCTCTGGCCGCGGATGGCTGTAATCGCCATCGGCGTACTGCTGCTGGCTGTGGCTTGGTGGGGCTGGCATCAGGGTGGCCTGGCATTGATGCAGCTGGGTATGGGTGCTTGCTAGCGAGCGGTGAAGGCGAGTAATTTCGTTTCCTGACGATTGTTCAAGGATGCACTGACATGCTGATGCGCTGGCTTGCAGTTCCCGCGTTGTTGATGGCTTTTACCGGGTTGGCCCAGGCGGCGGAATGCCCGGAGTTGCTACAAGGCTCATTGCCCAAGCTGCGTGCCAAGGAATCCATCGATCTGTGCCAGCGCTTCGCCGGCAAGCCGCTGGTGGTGGTCAATACCGCGAGCTTCTGTGGTTTCGCCCCGCAGTTCAAAGGCCTTGAGGCGTTGTATCAGCGTTACAAGGATCAAGGGCTTGAGGTGGTCGGTGTTCCGTCCAATGACTTCAAGCAAGAGTCCAAAGATGGCGCAGAGACTGCCAAGGTCTGTTACGTGAACTACGGCGTGACCTTTACCATGACCGAGCCGCAGAAAGTCCGCGGTAATGACGCAACGCATTTGTTCAAGGTCCTTGCTGAACAAAGCAGTGCGCCAAAGTGGAATTTCTACAAGTATGTGGTCGATCGCCAAGGCAAGGTGGTCGCCAATTTCTCCAGCCTGACCAAACCGGATAATCCCGAATTCATCGAGGCGGTGGAGAAAGCCCTGGCCTCGAAACTCTGATCGACGGCCACTAAAAAGCCCCGCCTCTGTACAAGAGTGCGGGGCTTTTTCAATTCAGGCGGCGAGTGATTCAAGTTCGCCGTGAATCATCAGAAACGGTAGGTCGCGCCGACACCGAAACCGTTCGCCCGGTTTTCATACTTGGCGTTGTAGGTCTGGCCACGGTTGTTGCTGTTGTTGATCTTGACCGACTCTTCATGCAGGTACGAGTACGCCACGTCGATGGTCAGGTCGTCGGTCGGGCTCCAGCCGGCGCCCAGACTGAAAATCTTGCGATCGCCTGTCGGGATGCGTGGGGAACGATCGACGTTGTTGGTCGGTGCCTGGTCAATGGACAGACCGGTACGCAGTACCCATTGCTTGTTCAACTGGTAGGACGCGCCGATGGCGTGAGCCCAGGTGTCGTGCCAGTTCTGCTCTTCGGTGATGGTGCCGAATTGGCCATTCAGGATGGTCGGAACACCTTTGTTTTCGACGGTGATTTCTTTCAGGCGGCTCCAGCGAGTCCAGGTGCTGCCTGCATAGAGGGTCCACTTGTCGTTCAGCTCATGAGTGACCGAGAAATCCACCGACTCAGGCGTGGTCAGGTCCAGCGAAGCATCGTACTTCTGGTTTGGGCTCTGGCCCACGGCCGCGAGGACGTTGTAATCGACCTTGGTGTCGCCTTCGAGCTTGTACTTCACTTTCGAGTGATAGGTCAGACCGACGCGCGTGCTGTCGGTGGCTTGAACCAGCACGCCGATGTTGTAGCCCAGCGCGGTGTCGTCACCCTTGATCTTGACCTTGCCGTCCGGCGCGGCCTGGGTAATCGACAGATTCGATTCCAGGGTGCCCTCGATACGGTTGATGGTCGGGCCGAAGCCGATCGATACCTTGTCGTTGAAGGCGTAGCTGACCGTCGGTTGCAAAGTGATGACTTTTACTTCGCTCTTGCTGCCGAAGTAACGGCCAGCAAAGCCGTTCTCGTAGTCGGTCACCAGACCGAACGGGGCATACATGCCAATGCCGAATGCCCAATGTTCATCGATTGGCTTGACGTAGTAGCCCATTGGTACGGCAACGAGGGGAACCATGTCGCCATCGTTGCTGCCGCTGTTCGGGCTGGAACTGGCGTCGCTGATGTCAGTGCGTGCGTCGAGCAGTGCAGCGCCGCCGGTCACTTGTTCGCGCTTGAGGCGAGATATACCGGCAGGGTTGCCAAAAATGGTGCTTGCGTCGTCGGCAGAGGAAGATCGCCCGGCAAAACCTGTGCCCATCCCACTGATGCTTTGTTCGTTGAGGGCAAAGCCACTTGCGAAGATCTGGGTGGATGCCAAGGCAACGGCAAAGCTAAGGGTTGTTTTGAGCATTACTTTTTTCATTATTAGAACTCTTGGTGATCACCGGGGCGAAAATTACCAACATTTTCGTCTGGGCGCTATAGCCTGTAACGCTTGATTTAGAGCGGTTTTGTAGGACAATCCGACCAAAATCGCGACATGTTGTGCGATCTTTCGGAAACGGGTGGGTCAGCAGGCGACCTGATTCAATGATGAAACACAGGTTTGCCAGGCGTAGGTGAAATCTCGCAGACGACCTTGGGGCTGGAAAGTCTGGCGCCAGATTCGGGCCATTCCCAGTAGATCATCGGAGGCGGGGAGGGGGGTGTTCTGTTCTTCCACCAGCAGCCAGGCGATGGCGGTGGCGTAACGTAGGTTGACGGTCAATTCCAGGTGCGGCCCACTGAGAAAAGCATGCTGGCTGGCGAGGCCGCGGACCAGACTTGCCCGATCCGGGTCCAGGGCCAGATAGTGATCCCATAAGGCCTGGTGGCGGGGTTCGGCGATTCGGTACAGGCCGTGTCCACGGCGGTCATGCAGGGCTGACCCAAGGGCTGACTGACTGGCGGCAATGCCCAGCAGCAGGGATTCGGCAGTTGCGCTATGGCGTCCGAGGTAGATCAACGTCGGACGGATCACATAACGACACAGTTCGCTGGCAGCGATTCCCATAAAGCCCTCGAAACCTGAAGTGGTCGGCGATACCTGAAGGGGGCCTTGGCAGCAATGGATCGATTCAGGCTCGCCGGAAGCGGATCAAGCCGCTTGAGTTGAAGTGTAGTGTCATTATTTTGCTGTAAAGGACTGTTTTTAAAATATTTCCGGCTTCGAGTTATAACCGTTATATCGGTTGGTGCTTAGCCGTAGGCCACGAAATGAGAAATATCGGGCAATAAAAAGCCCCGCTTTTCAGCAGGGCTTTTGAGGTTTTCAGCCTTTCTGGCGTCTCAGGCAACCAGTGCCTGGCGAGTACGCTCGATCACAGCCTGCAGCGGTTCTGCGCTGGAGTATTGATCAGGGTACAGGCGTTCGCTGTGACGAGCGATACCGTGTTCGTTGACCAGAGTGAAGCTGAAGCAGCCTTTGCGAGCGGCCATAATCAGGCAGTTCATTGGAGCAAAAGCGTTGGTTAGGGTGCGAATGGCATCCTGAGTGTGGATTTGAGTGGACATAATTGGTGTTCCTACAAGCGACACGGATAAGAACCGTGCAAAGTTAAAACGTTCCAGTGACGACGACCACCATTGGTCGAACGAAGAACCCGACTGGAACAAAGCAGCCAGTTTGAAGCGCTGATAAATTGGCGCGCTTGGGCTGGCAGGTAGGTACTTAGGAGGGCAGGCAACACATCAAGGGCAAAGGTTCTGGGCCCGGGGTGAAGATCCTGATCAATTTGCAGGCTGGTTCGGTCAGAGTAAGTGAGCTTGGCAACACCCTTTGCTTTCGATTCAAAGGCTGTGTTGGTGCAAGATTTACCTGGAAACCATCGAGGTGGTCGATCCCGTTTTGTCGGTGGAGGCTTCTCTTAGGGAAGGCTGACCGGGGGATTTGTTCGACCAGAATTGACTTTCAGCTTGGTACTAACGCCGCGGATACTAACGGATTGAATGGCCGAAGGGAAGTCTGTTCGCAAAAAAGATCGCTGGAGTGCCTGCCGTCCAGACCCGGCTGATCGATTGGAAGAGCCCTTCGGCAGACCCTGCGCCCCGTAATAGCCCAGAACCCGACCGTTGATCCGAGAGGACGATCGAGCCAGGATCAATCTGTAGCGCGGGTTGCCCTGGTTTTGTCCCCAGACCTTACCTGAAAACGCGCCGAAAAAGCGCATCGATATAACCGCCTTGCAGGTACTTGTGCACATAAGTTGCGGGAACTGTCATCCCACTGTCATCCTCGCCTCAATGGGAGTGGGTGCCTGTAATGAAAATTTAAGTCAATGAAAAACATCGCTTTTTTTTACTGGTGAAAAAATCGTCAGTTTGACTGCGAGCCCCACACCACACGGCTTTGCGCGAGTTCAAAGGCGGTTGTCCACTGAGTTATCCACAGCTTCTGTGGATTGTCCCAAGCGCTTGCTCTAGGACGGGCGTGCAGGCTTTTTTCGACTTTACCTGTACGAAAAAAAGAGTAGAGTGGCGCGCCTCCGATCTGCCCCACAGTGCTTTATGAAGTTTCGCTCAGTATCAGTCACTGCTACCTCAACAACCCTCAGTGTTACCCCACCCAAGCGCTTTTCGATGCGCGTGGCTGAGTGGTTACTCGACAGCCCGCGCCTGGGCGAAAACTCCAACGTCAAACATTTCGCCGGACGCTTGCTCAAGCAGCCTGCCCGTGAAGGCGTGGTGGCTGCGCAAAGCCGTCTCGGCCAGCTGATGTGCCGCGAATGCGGTAACGCCCGGGATCGCCGCATCGGTCAGGAGCTATTGCGTCAGGCCGCCCGTGCGGGCGACCGACGCGCGCAACAGGAACTCGGCCTGAGCGAAGACTGAGCTGTCCAAGA
Organism: Pseudomonas sp. JL3; assembly: GCF_031570575.1. NCBI lineage: Bacteria > Pseudomonadati > Pseudomonadota > Gammaproteobacteria > Pseudomonadales > Pseudomonadaceae > Pseudomonas > Pseudomonas sp. JL3. Next base: position 590,014 of record NZ_JAKWJK010000003.1, on the reverse strand, counting down.
CCTGACGCCTTGGTTAACCTTCACGCTTTATCGAATGGGCAGGAGTGGCTATGGCGATGGACTTGACCAGCGTATTGCTGGGTCTGGCGGGCGCTGGGCTGCCGTTACTGGTACTGGCCTGGCAACTTCAGCGTCGGGCGAGTGCGGGGCAGGCCGAGCTGGCGCTACTGGAAGAGCGCCTTGCCATTGCCCAGCTGACACAGAATGGCTTGAATGCTCAGCTTGACACCTGCCGTGATGAAATCGCTGACCTGAGCCAGGCCAACGCCTCCAAACAGGCCGACTTGGCCGCCGTGCGCCGTGAAGTCGAACTGCTCCAGATCGAACGCGACGACGCTCGCGACGCGGCCCACGCCTGGAACATCGAACGTGCCGGCAAAGAGGCTGAGCTGCGTCGTCTCGACGCTCAGGCTGCCTCCCTTAACGCCGAGCTGCGCGAGCAGCAGGAAAGCCATCAGCAGCGCCTCAACGACCTTCAAGGCTCGCGAGACGAACTGCGCGCGCAATTCGCCGAGCTGGCGGGCAAGATCTTCGACGAGCGTGAGCAGCGTTTTGCCGAAACCAGTCAGCAGCGCTTGGGGCAGTTGCTCGATCCGTTGAAGGAACGTATCCAGTCGTTCGAAAAGCGCGTTGAGGAAAGCTATCAGGCTGAAGCCCGCGAGCGTTTCTCCCTGGCCAAGGAACTGGAGCGGCTGCAACAACTGAACCTGCGCCTGAGCGACGAAGCCACCAACCTGACGCGAGCCTTGAAAGGACAGAAAACCCAAGGCAACTGGGGCGAACTGATTCTCGAGCGGGTGCTTGAGCATGCGGGCCTGGAGAAGGGGCGCGAGTACCAGACTCAGGTCAATCTCAAGGGGCCGGACGGTGAGCGTTTCCAGCCGGATGTGATTATTTATCTGCCCGGCGACAAGCAGGTCGTGGTCGATTCCAAGGTCAGCCTCACGGCTTATCAGCAGTATGTGGCGGCCGAGGACGATGCCATCGGCCAGATTGCCATCAAGCAGCATGTGCTGTCCCTGCGCAGTCACGTCAAAGGCTTGGCCGGCAAGGACTACAAGCGGCTCGACGGCTTGCACAGCCTGGATTTCGTTCTGCTTTTCGTCCCGATCGAAGCGGCGTTTTCTGCAGCGTTGCAAGCTGAGCCGACGCTGTTTCAGGAGGCATTCGACCGCAATATCGTGATCGTCAGTCCGACCACGTTGCTGGCCACTTTGCGGGTCATCGACAGCCTGTGGAAGCAGGAGCGCCAGAGCCAGAACGCCCGGGAAATCGCCGAGCGCGCCGGTTGGCTATACGACAAGTTCGTGTTGTTTATTCAGGATCTGGATGAAGTCGGCAATCGCCTGCAGCAACTGGATAAAGCCTACAGTTCTGCACGCAATAAGCTGACGGAAGGCCGCGGCAACCTGGTCAGTCGCAGCGAGCAGCTCAAGTTGCTTGGGGCGCGGGCCAGCAAGAGCTTGCCGGCGGACCTGCTGGAGCGGGCGATGACAGATGTCGATGGCTTGGCCGAACTGCCCGAATAAAGAGCAAAAGATCGCAGCCTTCGGCAGCTCCTACATTGACCGCGTGGAAACTCGATCCTGTAGGAGCTGCCGAAGGCTGCGATCTTTTCGAAGACAACACAGACCTCAATCATCACCCTACAACGGCAAATGCCGACTCAACAACGCCCGCAACGCCGCCGGTTTCACCGGTTTGGCCAGGTAATCCAGGCCCGCGGCATGCACCTGCGCCACTGTCTCCGGCCGACCATCGGCACTGATCACCACCCCCGGCACCGGCTCGCCCAGTTGCGTGCGTAACCAAGCCATCAACTCGGTCCCGGTCTCGCCATCGTCCAAGTGGTAATCAACCAGTGCCAATTGCGGACGCATCCCGTCGCCAAGCAGCGTCGCGCATTCCTCACGGTTGCGCGCGGTCCAGACCTGGCAACCCCAGCGGGTGAGCAAGCTGTTCATGCCGATCAGGATGCTGTCTTCGTTATCGATACACAGCACCTGCGCGCCGCTGAGCAAGTGGCCATTGAGTTCGGCCACCTTGGCCGGCGTCGCGGTTTGTGCCCGAGCCAGCGGCACGCTGACACTGAACACGCTGCCGCGACCCGGCCAGGAACGCACGCGCAAGGTGTGACCCAGCACGCGACACAGCCCATCGGCAATCGCCAGGCCCAGGCCCAGACCTTTCTCGGCCCGGGTCTGGTGGCTATCGAGGCGTTTGAACTCTTCGAAAATCACCTGCAGTTTGTCTTCCGCAATGCCCGGTCCACGGTCCCAAACCTCCAGACACAGCTCGCTATTGCGCCGCCGAACGCCGAGCAGCACCGGGCCTTTGGCGTAGCGGAAGGCATTGGTCAGGAAGTTCTGCAAAATCCGCCGAAGCAGTTTGATGTCACTGTCGACCCGCAGCGCGCTGCCCCTGACGCGAAATTTCAGCCCCTGTTCCTGCGCCAGTGCCTTGAATTCGGCGCCTAGCGTATGGAATAAATCATTGAGCTCGAAGGGCTTGCGATCAGGGTTGATCTTGCCGTTTTCCAGGCGGGAAATGTCCAGCAGGTCGCTGATCAGGTCCTCGGCCGAGCGCAGAGAACTGTCCAGGTGATGAACCAGTTTCCGGGCTTCACCGGATAAGTTTTCCTCCTGGTGGGAGAGGGCGGCAGAGAACAGTCGCGCAGCGTTCAGCGGTTGCATCAAGTCATGGCTGACGGCGGCCAGGAAACGGGTTTTGGATTGGTTGGCCGATTCGGCGATGCCTTTGGCTTCGGTCAGGGCAACGTTGAGTTGCGACAGCTCGTGGGTCCGTTCGGTGACCCGTTGCTCGAGGCCTTCGTTCGCTTCGGTCAGCGCCTGCTCGGCCTCGCGGAACGCGGTGATGTCGGTGAAGCTCATGACGAAACCGCCACCGGGCATCGGGTTACCGATCAGCTCGATCACTCGACCATTGGGGAACAACCGCTCGGAGGTATGGGCTCGGCCCTGACGCATCCAGTGCAAGCGCCGGGCGACGTGCACTTCAGCTTCGCCGGGGCCGCACAGACCGCGCTCGGCGTTGTAGCGAATAATGTCGGCAATCGGCCGGCCCACGCTGATCAAACCGTCGGGGTAATTGAAGAGTTCAAGATAACGCCGGTTCCAGGCCACCAGTTTCAACGACTGGTCGACCACGCTGATGCCTTGGGTGATGTTCTCGATGGCACCTTGCAGTAGGGCGCGGTTGAACTGCAGCACTTCTGAAGTTTCGTCGGCGATCCGCACGACATCCTCGAGTTGCATTTCCCGACCTTCGATGGCGGCTTTTACCACCGCCCGGGTCGAAGATGCGCCGAGTACGCCGGCCAGCAAGCGTTCGGTATGGGCGATCCATTCACCGTCCGCGTTCTGGTTCGGGTTGAAGCCTTTGCCCTGACGGTAGGCGAAACGGATGAAGCTCTGACGAGCCCGCTCTTCGCCGACAAAACGGGCGGCCAGTTGCAGCAAGTCGTTGATCTGTACCGCCAGCATCGAGCGGGCGCTCGGGCGGGCACTGATTTCCTGGCCGATGAAGCGGCCGGCCTGCCAGTGCTCCGAAACCCGCGTGCGTGACAGTAGCGAGACCCAGGCGAACAAGGTGAAGTTGCCCGCCAGGGACAGCACCACGCCTTGAGTCAGCGGCGTGATCGGCAGGTTCAACGGGTTGCCTTGCAGCCATGCCAGCCCCGGAAAACTGCTCAGGGACAAGCCGAGACTCTTGGCGGCGATCGGCAACACCAGGGTGTAGAACCAGAGGAACGTCCCAGCGGCCAGCCCCGCGAACACCCCACGACGGTTAGCCTGTTTCCAGTACAGCGCGCCGAGCATGGCCGGGGCCAGTTGGGTCACGGCGGCGAAGGCGATCTGGCCGATGGTTGCCAGACTTGCGGTGGAGCCCAGCAGTCGATAACTGACGTAGGCCAGCAGCAGAATGACCACGATGCTCACCCGGCGCACCGACAGCATCCATTGGCGGAACACTTCGAACGGCCGCTCGGCGTTGTTACGCCGCAGCAACCACGGCAGCAGCAGGTCGTTGGAAAGCATGGTCGACAACGCCACGCTGGCCACGATCACCATGCCGGTCGCCGCCGAAGCGCCACCGATAAACGCCAGCATCGCCAAGGCGGGGTGAGATTCGGCCAGCGGCAGGCTGATGACGAATGAGTCCGGCAGCACCGAACTGGGCAGCATCATCTGACCGGCCAGCGCGATTGGCACGACAAACAACGCCGCCAGTGCCAGATAGGCCGGGAACACCCACTTGGCCAATCGCAGATCCTGAGGATCGATGTTTTCCACCACCGTCACATGGAACTGGCGGGGCAGGCAGATGATCGCCATCATCGCCACGCCGGTTTGCACCACCATGGACGGCCAGTTGATGGTTTCTTTCCAGTACGCTTCGAGGCGCGGGGCGAGCATGGCCTGGTCGAACAGGTCGTCGAAACCGTCGTACAGGCCATAGGTCACGAACGCGCCGACCGCGAGAAAAGCGAACAGCTTGACCAGCGATTCAAAGGCAATCGCCATTACCATGCCGCGGTGGTGTTCCGTGGCATCGAGGTTGCGGGTACCGAAAACGATGGTGAACAGCGCCAGCACCAGCGACACGATCAGCGCCGTGTCCTGCGCGCGCGTGCCCATGGCATCGGCTCCGGCGCCGATCAGCAGGTTCACGCCGAGCACAATGCCTTTGAGTTGCAAGGCGATATAGGGCAATACACCGACCAGACAGATCAGCGCCACCACCACCGCCAGCGATTGGGATTTACCGTAGCGGGCGGCGATGAAGTCGGCGATGGAGGTGATGTTTTCCTGCTTGCTGATCATCACCATTTTTTGCAGAACCCACGGCGCGCACACCAGCAGCAGGATCGGCCCGAGGTAGATCGGCAGGAATGACCAGAGTTGTTCGGCCGCCTGGCCCACGGCGCCAAAGAATGTCCAACTGGTGCAATAAACGGCCAGCGACAAGCTGTACACCCAGGCACGCACCCGTGGCGGCAACGGCGCGCTGCGCCGGTCACCGTAAAAGGCGATAGCGAACAGGATGGCCATATAGGCCAGGGCGACGGTGGCGATCAGCCCGATGGACAGCGACATGGGAACTCCAGGCAAAAGACATCCGGGGCTCCGCCCGGTCAGGACAGTCTCGCATGACCGCATGAGTTAGTCAGTGTCGACCAAGGTCGTGGCGTGGCTGGGTGTCGCAGGTTGGGAGACTGCCAGATCTTTGGTGTCTGTGCGGCCTGTGGGAGCCTGCTCGCGATGGCGGTTACTGACTCAACGCAATATCGATCAACCGATGCAGCTCTTCAACCTCCAGCGCCTGCGCCGCAAACAGGATGCGAAACACCGTCGGCGCCACCACCATATTGATCAGTTGATCGACATTTGGCTTCGGCTGATCAGGATAGCGATCCAGAATCGTCTGCAACTGCCCGCCAATGATCGTCACGCAATAGCCCGGCGTAGCGCTGGATTGCACGTCGCGCATCATGTTGCGTCCGGGCTCGGAACTCATTTCGTCCAGATACTGCTCCGCCCACGCCCGCACGTCACCGCGCAGGCTGCCGGTATTGGCCGGTTCACTGTCGGGGCGCATGCGGGCGAGGGCGACGTCGGCCAGCAGCACCGACAGATCACCCCAGCGCCGGTAAATGGTCGACGGCGTCACACCGGCCCGGGCAGCGATTTGCGGCACGGTCACGCTCGCGCGATCCTGCTCTTCGAGGAGCGCGCGGACTGCCGAATGAATCGACTCTTGCACCCTGGCGCTGCGGCCACCAGGACGTAAACCTTCTTTAATAGCCATACGGCGGACCTTAACACAAAGAATTTGCTTTAAGCGTTTACCAGTAGCACACTCCGCAAAAGCAAAAAGTTAGCTTTTGCGGAGTGTGCTTATGTCCCGTTTAACATCAAACCGTTCCAGCCTGTGGTTTCTGGCGATCACCTTACTCAGTTTTCTCGCCGCTTCCACCGCGCCAACGCCGTTGTATCACTTGTATCAAGAACACCTGCAGTTCTCGGCAGCGACCTTGACCCTGATTTTCGGCGTTTACGCCCTCAGCTTGCTGGCGGCGTTGCTCACGGTCGGTTCGCTTTCGGATTATCTGGGGCGCAAACCGGTGATTTTTACTGCCGTATTGCTGAACATGCTGGCGATGTTGCTGTTTATCAACGCCGACAGCGTCGCTTGGCTGATCAGTGCGCGGGTCCTGCAGGGTTTTGCCACGGGCATGGCCACCGCCGTCTTGAGTGCGGCGCTGCTGGACACCGACCGTCAGCAGGGGCCAATGGTCAACAGTGTGGCGCCGTTGCTGGGCATGGCGCTGGGTGCCATGGGCTGCGGCGTGTTGGCCGAGTTTGCTCCGCTGCCGCTGCAATTGACGTATTGGGTGCTGTTCGCGCTGTTTGTGATGCAAGCACTGTACGTCTGGCGCCTGCCGGAAAGCGTCACACGGCAATCGGGTGTCTGGGCCTCGCTGCGCCCGACGCTGCATGTGCCGATTCAAGCGCGGCGTATGTTGTGGCGGGTGCTGCCGATAGATCTAGCAGTGTGGGCGCTCGGCGGTTTTTTCGCCTCTTTGGCGCCGTCTCTGGTGCGGACCGCCACCGGGTCCACCTCGAATCTGATTGGCGGGGCGACGGTGGCCGTACTGACGGTGACCGGCGCCTTGACGATCTACACCTTGCGCAATCGGTCGGCCGACAAAGTCTTGCTGTTGGGCGCTAGCCTGCTGCCGGCAGGCGTAGCGCTGATTCTGCTGGCGGTGCACAGCGCCAGCCTGCCGTTGTTTTTCTTCGGCACCCTGGTGGCGGGCGGCGGGTTTGGCGCGGGCTTCCTGGGTGCCCTGCGAAGCATTGTGCCGCTGGCCTTGCCTCATGAGCGTGCGGGTTTGATGTCCGCGTTTTATGTGCTCAGTTACCTGGCGTTCTGTTTGCCGTCGTTGCTGGCCGGCAGTCTGACGCGGACCTTTGGGCTCGTGGCCACCACCGATGGTTATGGGGCGGTGCTGATCATCTTGTCGCTCGGTGCGCTGGTCGGGTTGATGCGTGAGCGGTCTGTCGAAGTCTGTGGCGTCGATGTTCGATGACCGTTAGCCTTGGCACCGCCATTCATTTCGACGGACCGACCCATGAAGATCATCCGCAGCAAATCCTTCACCGCTGACCGCGCCTGGGCGGCGCTGGACATCGCTAACATGAACGGCATCACCACCCGTTTGCACTGGACCGATCAGCCTTACAAATGGCACATCAACGATGGCCAGGAAGTGTTCGTGGTGCTCGATGGCCAAGTGCAGATGCGTTATCGCGAAGAAGGCCTCGAGCAGGAAACCCTACTAGAGGTTGGGGATATTTTTTATGCGTCGGTGGGCACCGAGCATGTGGCTCATCCACTGGGCGTGGCACGGATATTGGTGATAGAGACTGAAGGTAGCGTCTGATTCAATATCTGTAAAACAGATAACTGTTAGAGATATTACCCGTTATATCGATATTCGATTCGGATCTACCATGAGCTCCACCTCACGAGAGGACAGGAGTTCACCATGACCTGCACCCATAGCATTAAACCCGGTATCAAACCGCTCAGTCATTTGCAGCACCCACGAGAGGCCATCCGCCAATTCACCCCCAACTGGTTCGCGGCGACCATGGGCACGGGGGTATTGGCGCTCGCGCTTGCGCAATTGCCGGTGTCCAATCCCGGTCTGCATGCCTTTGCCGAAGGCCTGTGGCTGTTCAATATTGTTCTGTTTGTTGTGTTCACGGCCATGTATGCCGCCCGTTGGGTCATGTTCTTCGACGAGGCGCGGCGGATTTTTGGGCACTCCACGGTTTCGATGTTTTTCGGCACCATTCCCATGGGCCTTGCGACCATCATCAATGGCTTTCTGCTGTTCGGTTTGCCGCGCTGGGGCGACGGTGTGATTCATCTCGCCGAAATGCTGTGGTGGCTGGACGTGGCCATGTCACTGGCCTGCGGCGTGTTGATTCCCTACATGATGTTCACCCGCCAGGAGCACAGCATCGACCAGATGACCGCCGTCTGGCTGTTGCCAGTGGTGGCGGCGGAAGTGGCGGCTGTCTGCGGCGGCTTGCTGGCGCCACACCTGGCCGATGCTCATTCACAACTGGTGGTGTTGGTGACCAGCTACGTGCTCTGGGCGTTTTCCCTACCGGTGGCGTTCAGCATTCTGACTATCCTGTTGTTGCGCATGGCGTTGCATAAATTGCCCCATGAGAATATGGCTGCTTCGAGCTGGCTGGCCCTTGGGCCGATTGGCACCGGTGCGCTGGGGATGTTGCTGTTGGGAGCCGACGCGCCAGCGATCTTTGCCGCCAATGGTCTGCCGGGTATCGGCGAGATTGCCGCAGGGCTTGGCTTGGTGGCCGGCATCACGCTGTGGGGCTTCGGGCTCTGGTGGATGCTAGTGGCGTTGTTGATCACCGTGCGTTATTTGCGCGCCGGTATCCCGTTCAACCTCGGCTGGTGGGGCTTCACTTTCCCGCTGGGTGTCTATTCCCTGGCTACGCTGAAACTCGCCGGCACCTTGAACCTGATGTTTTTCAGTGCCTTTGGTTGCGTGTTGGTCGCGTTGCTGGCGTTGTTGTGGCTGATTGTCGCCAACCGTACGGTGCAAGGCGCGTGGCGGGGCGAGTTGTTCGTTTCGCCGTGCATTGCAGGATTAAAGAAATAACCGGCGAAGATTAGGTAATCTGTGGCCTGGATCGACGTTCGACATTCCAAAAACAGTATCCACGCCACTCTCTACCTAACATCAGCTACCCAACATCAGGGACACATGGAAGATGAGTCACCCCTCACAGTTCACCTTGCTCCGCACTCGGCGCTTTCTGCCGTTTTTTGTCACGCAGTCCCTCGGGGCCTTCAACGACAACATCTTCAAGCAGTCCCTGATCCTCGCCATTTTGTACCGGCTGACTATCGAGGGTGACCGTTCGATCTGGGTCAACTTGTGTGCGTTGCTGTTTATCCTGCCGTTCTTCCTGTTCTCGGCCCTGGCCGGGCAATTCGGGGAAAAGTTCGCCAAGGACGCGCTGATCCGTCTGATCAAGCTCGGGGAAATCGTCATCATGGCGGTGGGCGCGGTCGGTTTCATGTTCGATCACCTGTCACTGATGCTGGTGGCGCTGTTTGCCATGGGCACCCACTCGGCGCTGTTCGGGCCGGTGAAGTACTCGATCCTGCCGCAGGCTTTGCGCGAAGAGGAGCTGGTGGGCGGCAACGGTCTGGTGGAAATGGGCACCTTCCTGGCGATTCTCGCCGGGACGATTGGTGCCGGGATCATGATGTCCACCAGCAACTACGCGCCGGTCGTGTCCACGGCAATCATCGGGATCGCGGTGCTCGGTTACCTGGCCAGCCTCAACATTCCTCGGGCCGCGGCGGCATCGCCGGAAATGCGTTTGAACTGGAACATTTTCAGCCAGTCCTGGGCCACCTTGAAGCTGGGCCTTGGGCAAACCCCTGCGGTATCGCGTTCGATCGTCGGCAACTCATGGTTCTGGTTTGTCGGGGCGATTTATCTGACGCAGATTCCGGCGTATGCCAAGGAATGGATGCACGGCGACGAGACTGTGGTAACGCTGATTCTTACGGTGTTCTCAGTCGGTATCGCACTGGGGTCGATGCTCTGCGAGAAGCTCTCCGGGCGCAAAGTCGAGATCGGTCTGGTGCCGTTTGGCTCATTCGGTCTGACGGTGTTTGGCCTGCTACTGTGGTGGCACTCAGGCGGAATTCCGGACAGCGTTGCCGGCCATGGCTGGATCGAAGTCCTTGGGTTCGGTCACGCCTGGCTGGTGTTGATCGACATCCTCGGGCTTGGTGTCTTCGGCGGTTTCTACATCGTGCCGCTGTATGCGCTGATCCAGTCGCGCACCGTCGAGAATGAGCGTGCGCGGGTGATCGCTGCGAACAACATTCTTAACGCCCTGTTCATGGTGGTGTCGGCGATTGTGTCGATCGTTTTGCTGAGCATCGCCAAGCTGTCGATCCCGCAGCTGTTTCTGGTGGTGTCGCTGCTGAACATCGGTGTTAACGCTTATATCTTCAAAATCGTCCCTGAGTTCAGCATGCGCTTCATGATCTGGCTGCTCGGCCATTCCATGTACCGTGTCGAGCATCGCAACCTGGAACTGATTCCCGATGAAGGCGCGGCATTGCTGGTTTGCAACCATGTGTCGTTCGTCGATGCCTTGCTGATTGGCGGCGCAGTGCGTCGGCCGATTCGCTTTGTGATGTATTACAAGATCTACAACCTGCCGGTCCTGAACTTCATCTTCCGCACGGCCGGGACGATTCCGATCGCAGGGCGTCAGGAAGACATTCAGATTTACGAAAAAGCCTTCACCCGCATCGCCCAATACCTGAAGGACGGCGAGTTGGTGTGCATTTTCCCTGAGGGCAAGTTGACCACCGATGGCGAGATCAATGAATTCAAGGGCGGGCTGACGCGGATTCTTGAAGAAACGCCGGTGCCGGTGATTCCGCTGGCGTTGCAGGGGTTGTGGGGGAGTTTCTTCAGCCGTGATCCGGACAAGGGCGTGTTTCGCAGGCTGTGGTCGCGGGTGACCCTGGTGGCGGGGCCGGCGGTGGCCGTTGAAGTGGCTGAGCCGGCGACATTGCAGGCGTTGGTGGGGGATTTGCGTGGGACCGTCAGGTAGTCGGTGACTTTGCGGGCCTCTTCGCGAGCAAGCCCGCTCTCACCCCCAGTCTAATTCCTGCGCAAGACACAAGCGGGCTTGCTCGCGAAAGCGGTAGAGGCCTAAGCGCTAACCTTGAGCCCAACCAACCCGGCAATGATCAACGCCACACTGGCCAGCCGAAACAGCGCCATGGATTCGCCAAACAAAATGATCCCGGCGATCACGGTGCCCACCGCACCCACGCCAGTCCAGACCGCATAGGCTGTGCCCAGCGGCAATTCCTTCATGGCAAGGCCCAGCAGGCCAAGGCTGATCGCCATGGCGGCAATGGTCAGTGCAGTAGGAAGAGGGCGTCTGAAACCGTCGGTGTATTTCAGGCCTACGGCCCAGCCGACTTCGAACAGGCCGGCGAAAAACAGAATGATCCAGGACATCACAGACCTCATCGATGGATGGGGTCGTCCCCGGACTAATGACTCGAACGAGCCGCGAGGTCGTCCCCGCGTTGGGTAATAGAGTGCCCATCATTAATCCGAGGATCAAGTTTCCGGCTTAGTCCGCCGCCTGCTGAGCAGCGGTTTGCCGATCTTCTTTCTCGCTCATGCGACGGAAATACGTCGAGAGCAGCGCTCCGGAAATGTTGTGCCAGACGCTGAACAACGCGCTTGGCACCGCCGCCAGGGGCGAGAAGTGCGCACTGGCCAGGGCCGCACCCAGACCGGAGTTCTGCATGCCGACTTCCAGTGCCAGGGATTTGCGCTGGGCCAGCGGCAGGTTGAACAGGCGCCCGGTGAAGTAACCCAGCAAGTAGCCGAAGCTGTTGTGCAACATCACCACGGCCATGATCAGCAGGCCGGACTCGGCAATCTTCGCCTGGCTGGCGGCCACCACGGCAGTGACGATGATCACGATGCTCACCACCGACACCAGTGGCAACACGTCTACCGCGTGACGCACCCGATCACCGAGTACGCGCTGGGCAACCACGCCGAGCACGATTGGCAGCAGCACGACTTGCAGGATCGACCAGAACAGCTCCATGAACGACACCGGCAACCAGGCCGAGGCCAGTAGCCAGATCAGGGCTGGTGTCAGCAGTGGAGCGAGGAGGGTGGTGACGGCGGCGATGGCCACCGACAACGCCAGATCGCCACGCGCCAGCCAGGTCATCACATTTGACGAAGTGCCGCTCGGGCAGCAGCCGACCAGAATCACACCGACGGCGATTTCCGGCGGCAGGTGGAAAACCTGGCAGAGCAACCACGCCACACCGGGCATGATCACGAAATGGGCGACCACGCCCAGTGCCACGCGCCACGGATGGCGAGCGACTTCGGCGAAGTCTTCGAGCTTGAGGGTCAGGCCCATGCCGAACATCACCAGTCCCAGCAGCGGCACGATGGCGCCTTTCAAGCCGATGAACCAGGTCGGTTGCAGAAACGCCACGACGGCGAAAATCAGTACCCAGTAAGCGAAGGTGTTGCCGACAAAACGACTCAATGCAGCCAGTGCGCGCATGGCCTGATCCTTGTTATCAAGTAGCACCACAAAACTAATGTGGGAGCGAGCCAGCTCGCGATGAGGGGCTGACATTCAACAATGATGTTGACTGAAACTCCGCTATCGCGAGCAGGCTCGCTCCCACAGGGGCAATCATTTGCCTTTAGATACCTTGCGGTGTCTCTTCACCACCCAGCGCTTCAACCATCGACGGCAGGAAGTCGCCGAAGGTCAGCATCATCAGGGTGAAGCTGGCGTCCAGTTGGCCCAGGGCTTCGTCGCCACCGTCCTGTTCCGCCTGATCTTGCAGCAGGTCTTCGAACTTCAGGCGCTTGACCACCATTTTGTCGTCGAGCACGAACGACAGTTTGTCCTGCCAGGCCAGCGACAGTTGAGTGACCACTTTGCCGGTGCTCAGGTGCAGCTGGATTTCTTCGCTGGTCAGGTCCTGACGCTTGCAGCGCACGATGCCGCCGTCTTCGTGGGTATCGCGCAGTTCGCACTCGTCCAGCACGAAGAAATCATTCGCGGCTTTCTGCGTGGTGACCCACTCGGTCATGGTGGCGGTCGGCGACATCTTCACCGTCAGCGGACGTACTGGCAGCGAGCCGATCACTTCGCGCAGAGTGGACAGCAGGTCTTCGGCACGTTTCGGGCTGGCCGAGTTAACCAGGATCAGGCCCTGTTTCGGCGCGATGGCGGCGAAGGTTGACGAGCGGCGGATAAAGGCGCGGGGCAGGAAGGCCTGGATGATTTCATCCTTGATCTGATCGCGTTCCTTTTTGTAGACCTTGCGCATTTGCTCGGCTTCGATCTCTTCGACCTTTTCCTTCACAGCGTCACGCACGACACTGCCCGGCAGAATGCGTTCTTCCTTACGGGCGGCGATCAGCAGGAAGTCGCCGCTGATGTGCACCAGCGGCGCGTCTTCGCCCTTGCCGAATGGCGCAACGAAACCGTAGGTGGTCAACTCCTGGCTTGCACATGGACGCGCCAGTTTGGTGGCCAGTGCAGTTTCCAACGCCTCGGCATCAAAAGGCAGATCTTGGGTCAGGCGATAGATAAGCAGGTTTTTGAACCACATGAGGTGAGTCTCTCCTTCATACAAAGGGGGGCATTATTGTCCTCCGTGTGCCATAGGCCAACCCTTCTCTAAGCCTTTGGAAGGCCTGAGAAAATTAATTAAAAAAGTGCTTGCCAGAGGTTGGGGCGCTCCGTAGAATGCGCGCCACACCGAAAGTGAAGGGTGATTAGCTCAGCTGGGAGAGCGTCTGCCTTACAAGCAGAATGTCGGCGGTTCGATCCCGTCATCACCCACCATTCGCTTTAGTGTTACGCGCAGCGGTAGTTCAGTCGGTTAGAATACCGGCCTGTCACGCCGGGGGTCGCGGGTTCGAGTCCCGTCCGCTGCGCCATATTCGGTAACCTGGAACGCTGAACGCCAGGTCACCACGGAAAAGCCCGCTAACGCGGGTTTTTTTCTGTCTGAAGTTCCTGCAGGGTGTGTCGTTTTAACGGTTTTCAAATTTTTTTGATTTTTTATCAATTAAATCAACACTTTATGAAAATCTGTGGCACAATGCGCCCCGCAACGAAGGTAAAGGGTGATTAGCTCAGCTGGGAGAGCGTCTGCCTTACAAGCAGAATGTCGGCGGTTCGATCCCGTCATCACCCACCACTTACTTTCAACGCTACGCGCAGCGGTAGTTCAGTCGGTTAGAATACCGGCCTGTCACGCCGGGGGTCGCGGGTTCGAGTCCCGTCCGCTGCGCCATATTCGGTATCTGGAATGCTGAACGCCAGATCACCACAGAAAGCCCGCTTAATGCGGGCTTTTTGCTGTCTGGGATTTGGCTTTGTGCTGGCCTTCCACTGAAAAAGCGACCTGCTCGGGTCGCTTTTTTCGTTTCTACCTTGCTTATTGTTCGGCGTTGCGACTGTGCCGGTAGTCGCTGACGGCCTCGTATACCGCTTTGCGCAACCGGTTGATCCCGCCAATCGGCCTATGGGCTTCAAGGCCGAACCATGGGTTGAACGATTGGTTGTCGCATTGCAGGTTCAGCGCTGGGGTGTCGAAATCCTGGGCAGGCAGTTTGATCCTGGCTACGGTTTCGAAGGGTGCGTCGCTTTCGCTCCACTCGATACTGGTGTCTTCGATCGGCATGTACTTGCCCGCATCCTGACGCTGGATCTGCAAGACGAAACACGCCGGCACCCGGTCAGTCGATAACTGCTGGTTCAACGCGCTACGCAGGAAGTTCGGCAGGTTCTGATTTTGCGTGGGCAGGGCGTAGACCGGGCAGCTATCAGGATCCGGCATCACCCGGAATTTGGCGTTGGCCTCACCGAACTTGTACGGCGAAACCGAAAAGTAAGTGGTCTGCGTCGGGCTTGCCGGGGCAGGGGAGAGCGTCGCCAGCGCAATAAACAGATGGCGAACCTGCCAGGTGCGCGGGTCCCAGCCCGGGAAGAACGCCATCGCCTTTTTGCCATTAGCCTGAGCGGCCACATTCTGACGATACTCCGCGACATCGCTGACAAAGAAGTTCGGATGGTTGAACATCACGAAATCCTGTTCGTTGCGCCCTTGTCGGTCACTCAGCAACTGTTTACCAGGCACATTGAACAGTTTGATCGCCATGCCCCGAGCATCGCGGATGCTGTCGAACTGCGGATACGCATTGCCATTGGACAGCCGTATCGTCGCTTGCCAGGTTTTGCCGGGCTCGCTGAAAACGCCTTGGCGTAACGCCGTCGCCAGATCCGGCAGCACCTGAACCTCGGCCTTTACGCAGCCATGGGCCTTGGCATGGGCATCGCGCAGGTAGCGAGTACTTTCACGGTGTTGATCGACGATACGCACGGCCGTCTGGATGATGTCCTGGGTCATTGCCGCTTCGCCGTCCGGAATCAGTTCTTCAGCCGATACCGGGCCGCGATGCTGCCAGGCGGACCAGGCCATGATCAGCGCCCAACCGAGCAGGCCCAGACCCAGCAACCACAGCAGGGTTTTGCCGAGGAAGGCGCCCAGGCGCAACCAGAGAGTGATCAGCATGGGTCAATCCTTTTGAGTGAGCTGGGTGGCCAATTGCGACTCCAAAGGGCCGCCTAACACTTTCAAGTACTCCAGCAGCGCCCAGCGTTCCTCCGGTTGCAGCAGGCGACCAATCACGCCATTGCCGCGCTCGCCAGCGCGGAATTCGTGGCCGCTGTTGTGATTGCCGGTGATGCGCGTGTCGAACTCGAATCCGTTGGGAAAGGCTTCGGTACGATAGCCCAGGTGTTTGGGATCGTATTCGAAGGTGCCTTTGTAGAAGGTGATCGGACGTTCAGCCTGGGGCGAAAGCAGTTGATAGATGCTCGGCACCGAACCGTTATGCAGAAACGGCGGCGTGGCCCAGACGCCCGCCAGTGGTCGGGCTTTGTAGCTACGCAACTCTTGAACGCCGATCGGCAGGCCGAATCCGTCCAGATTCGGACGTTCCGCGGGTGTCACATTGGCTGCGCGGTAGGCCTGGTTGCTCACGAAAGCAGTGACATAGGCTAGCCCCTTGGCCACTGACAACTGGCTCATATCCAAGGGTTCTGTGGGTTTGGGGTGCAGTTTTACGTCCAGTTGCGCCAGTTCTGCCGGATCCCACTGCAAGGCAGTGAGATCGAAGCGATGGTCGGCAATATTGTTGGCCGCGCCGGGATCTGTACCGATCACCTCCACGGGCAGCAATTTCAGATGTTGCACCGGCCTGCCTTCGCTTTGGGTGACGCGGGGTACGTGGCACCCGGCGCAGTTTTCAGCGAATAGAACGCTGCCTTTTGCGGCCAGGGGCTTGTCGATATTGCCCAACAGGGCTTCCGGCCAGGCAGGCGGTTTGAGTCGTTGCAGGGTTTCTTCGATCTGGTGCAGATCGCGCACCCGGACGCTGGACGGGTAGCGGTCGTCGCCCTTGAGCGGCTGCCCGCTGCTGTCGAAGAAATTCAGCGTGGCGCCCACACCCAAGGCTTCACCGATATTACGGGCCATCGGTTGCTGCGCCGACCCGTTCCACTGCACCCAGTCGAAGGTCCACATGTCCCACAGTTGCGGGTAGTCCACCGGAGCGTTGGCCACGCGGTAGTTGGCGGGTGAAATCGCGTCGCCGAAGCTGGCGTTGGCAATTCGCCCGAAGGCATCGGTGCGGCCGGGGCCTTCTTCGGTGGGGTAGAGGCCGCGATGGGTATCGTTCCAGGCCACTTTCAAGAAGGTATCGAGTGAGACTTTAAAATCCCGGCGTAGTTGTTGATGCCGTGCGTCGTAGTCCTGACCCAGAACGTTGCGGGCGAAACGTTCGAATTTCCAGGGGTTGTAGTAAGTCGAGGCGAGGCTGGCCACCAGTGCCTGGCCGAAGCTGCCGCCTCGCAGGGTCGGAACGCTGGATGGCAATACATGCTGGGCCGAGCCGCCGTCGATGCGTACGGCTTGGCCATTGAAGCGTAATTCGCCGGTGTGGCAGGCGGCGCAGGTGATGTCCAGAAACTCGTCCTGGCTGCCGGGGTTTTGATGACGGGCAAAACCGACGGGCAGGTTACCAGGGTTGCTCGGCGTGGCTTTCTGGCTCGGGTCGATCAGAAAACCAAAGCGTGCGAGGTATTCGGGAGCGGCGAATCGTTTTTGCGAGAAGGGCAATTCCAGGGCGTTGAACCAGTCATAACGCAAGCCTTTGACCTGGGTACCTTGAGGTGTGAAGTAGTAAGCCTGGCGGTCGGCGGCGCTCCATTGCTCCAGGTAATTCACCTGTTGCGCCGGTGACCAAACCGGCAATTTCGGGTTGGCGACGTAATACAGCACTACGGCGAGGCCTAGCCCCAGCAGTACTGCGATCAGAATCAGCAAACGGAATATGAGGCGCACGATAAACATCCTTGTCAATTTGTAGCTCTCTTATGCCTCAGCTGGCGAAGTGCGGCAAGAGGCCATTACGCCAGAGGCTGTGGGAACCGGCCCTTGAGTCTATAAGAGCCAAATGACAGAAGCTTCATCCTTCTATAGCCGAAATGCGTTTAAACCCCTGAACTTATCAGACGTTTCCTGCTCTCATGCCGGTAGCCATTGGTCGTGGCGGCCTGATAAGCTCGCGGCTTTACTCGATTGCCCTTTAGGCGCATGAACAAGGAAATAGCATGAAACAGCATCGGTTGGCGGCGGCGGTGGCCCTGGTTGGCCTGGTACTTGCGGGTTGTGATTCGCAGACCAGCGTAGAGCTGAAAACCCCGGCGCAAAAAGCTTCCTACGGTATCGGCCTGAACATGGGCAAAAGCCTGGCTCAGGAAGGCATGGATGATCTGGATTCCAAAGCGGTAGCCCAGGGCATCGAAGATGCCGTCGGCAAGAAAGAACAGAAGCTGAAAGATGAAGAGTTGGTCGAAGCCTTCGCTGCACTGCAAAAGCGTGCTGAAGAGCGTCTGACCAAGATGAGCGAAGAGGCGGCAGCCGCCGGCAAGAAATTCCTCGAAGAAAACGGCAAGAAAGCGGGTGTCACCACCACGGCTTCCGGCCTGCAATACGAAGTGGTCAAGAAGGCCGACGGTGCTCAGCCTAAGCCGACCGACGTAGTGACTGTTCACTACACCGGTAAGCTGACCAACGGCACCGTTTTCGACAGTTCCGTCGAGCGCGGCAGCCCGATCGATCTGCCGGTCAGCGGTGTGATTCCGGGTTGGGTCGAAGGTCTGCAACTGATGCACGTTGGCGAGAAGTACAAACTGTACATCCCTAGCGAACTGGCTTACGGCGCCCAAAGCCCAAGCCCTGCGATTCCAGCCAACTCGGTGCTGGTATTCGACCTGGAGCTGCTGGGGATCAAGGATCCAGCGAAACAAGACGCTGCCCAGTAATACGCGTCTGCTCTGAAAACAACGCCTCGCTTATGCGGGGCGTTGTTGTATCTGCGTTAAGCGAAGGTAAACAAACCGAACAGATGCGGGTACGCTGGAGTCATAGCCATTGAGGGCGCCTGAGGTAGACGGGCTGGAGCGCCAAGTCAATGAAATCTTGGGTTTTTTTATGTGAGTAAAAAACGCCCGATCTGAGTCAGGCCCTTATGAAACGGGGCTTTCAGCGATGAAATGCAGCTCTGTTCACAAGGTTATCCACAATTTGTGTGGATAACATTTCAGCGGGAGGAAAAGATGAAAATGCCCTGGAATTTCGCCCGTTTCCTGCCACTGGCCGGGCGCCTGCTCGCCCGTGGCCGTTTGCCTACCTTGCTGTTTGCGGTTGCCAGCAAAAGTGCCAGCCAGGGTAATCGTCTGGGCAAGCTCAAAGACGATCTGCGGCTGTTGCAGGCACTCTGCCTGGCCTACTGGCGTGGCGAATACCGGGCCATCAGCCCGAAAGCATTGGTCTCGGTGGTGGCCGGCCTGATGTATTTCCTGAGCCCGGTCGATGCCATCCCGGATTTCATCCCGGTATTTGGCATGCTCGACGACATTGCCGTGCTGGCCTGGTTGATGAAAGTCCTCGATGACGAGCTCAACGCCTTCCGCGCCTGGCGCGAGCGCCAGCTGCCGGAGAAGCTCGCGGTAGTCGAACGCTTGCCTGATACCCCCGAACAATTACAGCTGCAGGGCCCGAAAAAAAACTGAGCCAATTCAGAATCGTCCATATATTCATACCCCCCCGCGACCTTGGCCGCTGTTAGGATTACACTTCTAAGGAAAAGCGCCGACTCGCTAAGTGTCGTTGTCCTACGGGGTAGTCATGGATATTCAGATAATTACACGCGAAGGCGAGCCCGAATATGCGGTTCTGCCATGGGCTCAGTATCAGGCTCTACTGAAAGCAGCAGGCATCAAGCAACAACCACCGCGTGACGCCACAGTGCCTCCCGCGGCGGCACCAGACCAGATTCTTCCGGGTCTGGATCAACTACGCAATTTGCGCGAAGGGAAGGGCATCGCCATTGAGGCGCTGGCCCGCACGGTAGGCATCAGCCCGTCATATCTCGCCTTGATCGAAAGCGGTGAGCGTCAACCCGACGCTGCTATTCGCCGCAGCCTCGCCTGGGAATTGACGGTGCCAGGATGGAGGGATGAATCGTGAGCGTACGCATCAGTCGTCAACATTGGGATGGATTGCTGGGGGAGCTGGATCAGGCGCGTCGTCAGCGCCATCTTTTGACTTATCGGGCGTTGCTGGAGCGTTTGCAGCTACCCACGCCGGCCATGCAAACCTTGACCGCAGCCCTTGAGCACCTGGCCGCGCTGGATGCCAGAGCCGAGCAGCCGTTGCGCAGCTCGTTGGTGATCAGCCAAGGCGCCAGCCGCTTGCCGCGCACTGGTTTCTTCGAATGTGTCGAGCGCCTCGGGCGCTTCTCCGGACCGTCCGATGGCGTGGCTGCCGCGTCCTGGCATGCCTCGGAAGTGGTGCGGGTGTTCGAATACGAGTACCCCGAGTCGGCGGAAGCCTGAGTGTTTCTGCGACTCAAGGCGCGGGCCGGTTACTGGCTGGCCCGCCGGTTGTTCCACTGGTCGTGGTTTGTGCGCCAGCCGCGCGGCTGGCGCTGGCTCGAGGGCCAGTACGCGCGCATGGCGAACCTGGGGGACGTCAGCGCCCAGAGTTTCTACGGCCACATCCTGACCTTTCGCGGCGTCGGTCTTGGGGCACGCGAGGAAGGCGTGCGATTACTGCGCCTGGCCGCGTTGGCGGGGGATGGCAAGGCGGCGTATCAGGTTGGCGTGATCAGCCTGGCGGGGACGCCGAGCAAGGCGCCGGATCCGGTGGAAGCGGCGCGGTTTTGGCGTATTGCTTTGAAGGCCGGGCATCCGTTGGCTGAGATCAAGTTGAAAGGGTTGGCGAGTGGCGATGCTGAGTAGTGATTCGATGTCCTTCGATGAGCAGGCGTTGTGTGGGGGGCCTACCGATGGTCAATTATAAATTCTATGATGAGCTGTCTTCGGTCAATAGCAGCCGTTGGTATTAGGACGGTATTTAGGCTGAAAAATCTCCAGGAAAGCCGGGGCGATTCAACATCGTGGGTTGGTACAAGCCAAATTTCATCCGCCGACTGACCGCTTTTGGCCGATAGTTGCCTGTCAGAAAGGGCCGAAATCGACCCATTGCGGTCATCAGTAAGCGTCGTCCTGTAGTAGACGGTATCCCGCAGGCAGCGACTGTAATTGACCAGCGCGCATTTTCCAGGCGCGGTTGATCGGGCTCTCAGGCTTCAATGCAAGGCGCTCGGCAACCAGTGCCTCGGCAAGTGTGCGGTTGCCAAGATGAATAGCGGCTTCGGTCAGCGTCCATGAGAAGACATCACGCTGCGCGTGACTACCGCCGAAGCGGTTGGCTTTGGCTCGTAGCGGCATCAACGACGCTATAGCCTGGGCATAATCCCCACGACCAAACGCCACCAACCCTTCGCACGCCGGCACACCAATCTCTCTACTCATCATGGCGTTGGTACCAGTGCCAGCAGCGGCCCGCTTCAGAGTATCCAGTTGCTGAGTTTGTGCACGGCTGTTTCCAGAACCCACGAATGACATCATCGCGTTCACGTCGTTAAAGGCGTAGAAGCCGTCTTCACAACGGGACTCCCATCTTTCGGCCAGTCCTTTCCACCGATCTCCAACGTCATGACCGAGCAGAGAGAGTCTCCAGAGCAGCGCTGATCCATCAAGTAGCTCAAGCGCTTGACCAAATCCACCCGCTGAAATGTCCTCATCAAAGAGACGAAGCGCGCCAGCCACGTCATTAGCCTCAAGGAGGAATAGCGCTTGGTGCCACCACAAATGGAAGGCAAACATGCTATTGGGAGCCCAGGCATTGGCGCTGGATGAAAGGTACTTGGCCCCCTCTTCGCTACGGCCCTGCATTTCCATGACATGGGTGACGGCATGCACTGCCCAACCATCCTGCGGGTTCAAGGCAACAGCCTCGCGCCCCTGCTCTTCGGCCTGCCGATAATCCCCTGCCTCTTCCAGGCCAAAGGCATACATCCCTTTCACAAAGCCAAAGCCAGGAATCTGGTTATCCCAGCGCGGCATCACACGAGCCACGCGATCACGTAGCATGTGCGAGTAACCTAGATAGAAGTCGCCCAAATGGGCGAATTGCAATGCCAGCAGATCGCGGGGGTGCTCCATCGAAACACGCCCCCAGGTTTCGATTGCCCGCTCCCAGTCGCCGTCGAACCAAGCGCGTACGGCATGGATATGCTGCCGCTCGCGATCATTCGCTTTCGGTGCCAACCGCTCTGCCGCGTCCAAACTTTTGAACAGCTCTGAGTCAAATGCTTTGTCGGTCGCAGTCGCAATCGCGCCAGCACGAAAGGCGTAGGCCAGCGCAAAATCCGGGTGCTCCGCGATAATTTTGTCAGCCGCAGCCAGAGGATCGGCCTGGTAGGCATGCAGCAAGTCGCAAGCTCTATCCAGAGCATCGATTGTCTCCTGCGAGCCATAGGAAACAGGATTGCCACGCTTGTCGTGTTTGCTCATGGTTTCCTCCTGACCACGCCCTAAGGGCTTAAATGATCGAGATATGAAGGTCGCTCTCGATTGTCTCCCCCGAATTTGGCTCAGAGACACTTTTCCGACGAAACGTGAATGGCTGCTTCTGGCCGATTTCTGCCTGTCGCTACCGGCAGCTATAGGTCGAAACGGGCCAATCCACGGTGGAGAAATCAAGCCAGGCTTCAGCGAAGCCTTCCGCCACGTTTGCATTTTTTGAGCGTAATTTCTGGGCAAGGTCTTCGGAAGTTTCCTTCAAGTTGTGGCGGTTTTCGTGAACTGGTGCGCAGTGAGTTCAATCGAGGCTTTAGTGGTCACTGAATATCAGTGAGGGGGTGTAGGAACCCTTTAAGCATCGGTATGCGTTAGCAATCGAAGTCAGATTTGCGGCCGTCTATGTGCGTCCGTAATATTTGTCGCGGCGGCTATGCGCGGGCACGCTTCGGCGTGGTCGAGTTTCCGATGCTCGGTATTCCTACCCCGCGTATAGCTGCCACCCAAGCCTGTAGGAAGGCTTTTGGCAGCTCCCATTTTCATCGGAAGGTCTCAAATGCCAACACTTCATCCTGATCCACCCTACGAAAAACCAATACCCCACCCCAAAAACCGCTTTATGGCGTTGACCAGCAACTGCACCGATATGCCCACCCTGTTTGTCGAGCGCCGCTGGATATTCTGACTGAAGCCGCCAGCTATCGAATTCGCGCCGTCACCCAAGTGCTTGAGAACCTGTCCATGCGCGGCTCGGTCGAGTGCGATTCGATAATTCTCAGCGATTTTGCCTTGCTCTGTGCCATTCCTCTGCGCGATGGCGTCCGATCAACTACCGCTGTCCTACGAGCAATTCGCTACTTGGCACCGCGAGACTATCAATCACATGCACGCTATACCCCGGCACATTCTTCGCGTGATGCTTGGCCTGCGAAGCCATTTCCGCCAACTGGCTCGCATCGAGTTGTCCACAAACCTGTGGATGCAAATGCACCACGCCGATGGACAGGGACAGCAGCGGAAACTCCTGTCTCACTCCCTGGCGATTGGGGGCGATGAAGCAGCCGGCTTCCAGGTGTTCGCTGCGGTAGAAGCGTCGGCATTGGCTGTGGAAGTCGTCCAGCAGTTGGTTCAGGCGTTTGCGCCACTCTTCCGGGCCGAGCACCAGCAGGAAGTCGTCGCCGCCGATATGGCCGACGAAGTCGCGGGATGGGTCGACGCGGTCGTTCAGGCATTGCGCCAAACACAGTAGGACTTCATCCCCGCGACCGTAGCCGTAGATGTCGTTGAAGGGTTTGAAGCTGTCGATGTCCACGTAGCAGATCACCGATTCCCGTTCCTGTTGCAGCAGCCGTGTCAGGCATTGCTGGATCGGCACGTTGCCCGGTAGCAGGGTCAGCGGGTTGGCGTAGCGGGCTTGCTGGATTTTCAGTTCGGTAATCAGTTTGAGCACGTCGATCACTCGGCCCAAGCCCAGATAGCCGCCGTTGAGGGTGATGATGAAGTCTTCTTCGATGCGTTGGCGGGCGCGGCTGGTGATCAGGCGGCTGACCTGTTGCAGCGATTGGCTCAGTTCCACGGCGAGGAAGTCGTCGCTCATCAAGCGGCTGATGGGTTTGCGGGCGAACAGGTCGGTGGCAAAGGGCTTGAGCAGTGCGTCCGAGAGCGAATGACGATGGACGATGCCGCACGGCTGGCCCTGCTTGTCGAGCACCGCCAGGGAGTTCAGGTTGGCCTGGCGGCGAAAGGCTTCCAGTACGGTGGCGGTCGGGGTGTCGCTGGTCACCGCCGGTTGATCGTTGAGCAGGGCGCCGAGGTCACTGGCTTCCTCGTTCAGCAACGCTGCGGTGGTGTTGGGTTTGGGCATCAAGGTTCGGGTATCGCGGGGCGGATGCTCCTGGGGCCGACAGAGCAGATAGCCTTGCACAAGATCGACGCCCATTTCGGTCAACACGGCGAGTTCTTCTGGCAATTCGATGCCTTCGGCGATCACTTTTGCCCGTGAAGCCTTGGCGATCTGCAGGATCGAGCCGACGAATTCACGCTTGAGCGCGTCCTGATGAATGCCGTCGATAAAGTGCCGATCGATCTTGACGTAATCGGGGCGCAATTCAGACCAGAGCCGCAAGCTCGAATAACCCGCACCCAGATCATCCAGTGCAATGGAAAAACCCATTGCCCGATAGTGATGCAGGGCGGTTTGCAGCAACTGGAAATCGTCGGTCGGGGTCTGTTCGGTGAGTTCGATCACCACTTGGCTCGGTGGTATGCCGAAATCCTGCAGCAGTTGCAAAGTGCGTCCGGGTTGGTGGGCGGCTTCGAGCAGGGATTCCGGGGATACGTTGAGGAAGAGTTTGCCGGGCAGTTGCTGTTCATTGAAACGTCGGCAAGCACTTTGGCGGCAAGCGATTTCCAGTTCGCTGAGGCGACCGGCCTGGCGAGCGACCGCGAACAGGGCGATGGGGGAGTGCAGCGGACTGTTGGAGGGGCCACGGCTGAGGGCTTCGTAGCCGATGATGCTTCGTTCAGAGAGGGAAATGATCGGCTGGAACAGGCTGTGCAAACCGCTTTGAGTCAGTATTGAACTCAAGGCACTCAGCTGTTCGGTCGTGGTCATGGCGTTCTCTGGCGATAAAAAAAGGACTGGGCGTGGTCTCGTTAAAGAGCACGCCCAGTCCTGTATTTCACGACAGAATGATGACTATTTGATGACGCTCCGGGGAGCGTCAGCATTAAATTGCCATCATCTTGATGGTAACAACTTAGTGCTTGGCAACCGCCGTGTTGAGTTTCAAGTAATCCAGCAAAATCCGCCCTGTCTCGCTCAGATAAGCATCGTCTTCTGGCTTGGTCTTGTCCTGCTCGGCCGCGATGGCATCTTCGTCTTCTTTCTTCAGCTCTTTGAGCGGCTCTTCGCCTTTGGCCTTGCGACGGATGTTTTCCATGGCCAGTTGCTTGGCTTCGATATCGGCGTGTTGTGCACGACGGTCGGCTTCATTGAGGCTGACGGTTTTTTCGCTCATCAACTTCTGCGCCAGGGCCAGTTTGTCGCGGATGAACACGAACTCCGCGTCTTTGGCCGTGCGCACGTCATGCTCGGACTTGAGCTGCGTGATGTACGGTTTGAACGGGTCAAGCGCAGGCTTGATGGCCGCACGAATGGTGTCCCATGGCATGGCTTCCGGCAGGGCGCTTTCGCCGATTTCCTTAGTGTCGATGATCGACGGGTAATCGATGTCCGGCAGCACGCCCTGATGCTGGGTGCTCTGGCCGGAAACCCGGTAGAACTTGGCCAGGGTCAGTTTCAGTTCGCCATGGTTCAGCGGCTGAATGGTCTGCACGGTGCCTTTACCGAAGGTCTGGCCGCCTATGATCAGTGCGCGATGGTAGTCCTGCATGGCGCCGGCGAAAATCTCCGAAGCCGAGGCGGACAAACGGTTGACCAGCAACGCCAACGGGCCTTTGTAGAATGCGCCCGGGTTTTCATCTTCCAGTACATCGACCCGGCCATCGGCGTTACGCACCAGTACGGTCGGACCTTTGTCGATAAACAGACTGGTCAGCTCGGTGGCTTCCTGCAGGGAACCGCCGCCGTTGTTGCGCAGGTCGATGACCACGCCGTCGACCTTGTCTTTTTGTAGCTCGGTCAGCAGCTTCTTGACGTCGCGGGTGGTGCTCTTGTAGTCCGGATCGCCGGCACGGAAAGCTTTGAAGTCCAGGTAGAAGGCCGGGATCTCGATGATGCCGAGCTTGTAGTCCTTGCCATCCTGCTTGAGGTTGAGGACCGACTTCTTCACCGCCTGGTCTTCAAGCTTCACCGCTTCGCGGGTGATCGGCACGATCTTGGTGGTCTGGTCGTTCGGTGCATTGCTGGCCGGAATCACTTCCAGGCGCACCACGGTGCCTTTCGGACCACGAATCAGCTTGACCACTTCGTCCAGGCGCCAGCCGACTACGTCGACCATTTCTTTGTTGCCCTGGGCCACGCCGATGATCTTGTCGGCCGGTGCAACCTGCTTGGTCTTGTCGGCCGGACCGGCAGGCACCAGACGAACGACTTTCACTTGATCGTTATCGCTCTGCAACACGGCGCCGATGCCCTCCAGGGACAGGCTCATGTTGATGTCGAAGTTTTCCGCGTTATCCGGCGACAGATAGTTGGTGTGCGGGTCGTAGGACATGGCGAAGGTGTTGATGTACGCCTGGAAGATGTCTTCCGCACGGGTCTGGTCCAGACGCGCCAGCTGATTCTTGTAACGCTTGGTCAGGGTTTCCTGAATCTGCTTGGACTCTTTGCCGGAGATCTTCATCCGCAGCACTTCGTCCTTGACGCGTTTGCGCCACAGGTCGTCCAGTTCTGCGTTGGTCTTGAGCCAAGGGGCATCCTTGCGATCGACCAGCAAGGTTTCCTTGGCGGTGAAGTCGATCTTGTCGACACCTTTGTTCAGCTCGGCAAGGGCAAAGTCCAGACGCGACTTGACGCGGTCCAGGTAGCGCTTGTAGATGGTGAACCCGGCGTTCAGGTCGCCGCTTTTGAGGAAGTCGTCAAACTGGGTTTTCCATTTGTCGAATTCGGCAATATCGCTGGCCATGAAGTAGCTGCGCGATGGATCCAGCAGCTTGATATAGCTGTCGTAGATGATCACGGAGCGTGCATCGTCGAGCGGTGGCTTGCTGTAATGGTGACGCTTGAGCAATTCGACGACGTTCAGACTGGCGATTACTTCGTCACGATCGGGCTGAAGCTTGTCCCAGCTGTTGGCTGCGAACGAATTGCTCGACATCGGCAAAAGACCGAGACCAAGGACAAGAGCGAGGGCGGTGCTGGGGAGCAGATGCTTCATGCTGATTCGACGCGGGGACAATTGATAACGCATATTAGGCCGTCTTTGAAGTCGCCGGATCCACAAGGACCGGTCGCATAATGCAAAAAGCCCGGCGCTACAGCTTCGGGCTCAGTCCAGACTCACTATGGAGGCACTGTGAAAGCATTGCAAGGCGTTGAGGGGCGAGTGGAGTGGGTTGAAGAGCCGAGTCCTACGTGCGATGTAGGACAAGTTCGCATCCGTGTGGCGGCAGCAGGACTCAATCGCGCCGATTTGTTACAGAAAGCAGGACTTTACCCGCCACCGCCGGGAGCCAGTCAAGTACTGGGTCTTGAGTGTTCGGGGGTGATCAGCGAGGTCGGCCCGGGCTCTTCCTGGCAGGTCGGTGATCGGGTTTGCGCCTTGCTGGCCGGGGGTGGGATGGCCGAGGAGGTAGTTGTCGACGGACGGCATGTGTTGCCGGTTCCCGAAGGTTTGTCCCTGGCCGAGGCGGCAGGGTTGCCGGAAGTGTATGCGACCGTTTGGCTGAATTTGTTTCAGCTGGCTGCGCTCAAACCGGGTGAGAAAGTTCTTCTGCACGCCGGGGCCAGTGGAATCGGTTCAGCTGCCATTCAGCTATGCAAGGCGTTTGGTAATCCGTGCTGGGTCAGCGTCGGTTCTGCCGAGCGTCTGGCCTACTGTGAAGCGTTGGGCGCGCAGGGTGGAGTGGTGCGCAACGACGATCTGGAAAGCTTGAACGATCTCGGGCCGTTCGACGTGATTCTCGACCCGGTGGGTGGCAATTACGCGGCGTTGAACCTCAAGCTGCTGGCTCGCGATGGGCGGTGGGTGCTGATCGGCTTGATGGGCGGTCGTGAGGCGCAGCTGGATCTGGCGCAGGTATTGGCCAAGCGTGTGCAACTGCTGGGTTCAACCTTGCGTAGTCGAGACGAGCAGTTCAAGGCCGATTTGTTCAGTGATCTCGGCCAGCATGTCTGGCCGCTGTTTGCCGAAGGGCGTTTGAGCCCGCAACTGGCCAGGACATTTGCGATCAAGGATGCCGAAGCCGCGTTTGCGGAACTGGCAACCAATAAGGTGTCCGGCAAACTGGTATTGGTGATCGACGAAAGCCTGGTTTAGGGATGATCGTTCCCACGCTCTGCGTGGGAATGCCTCAATGGACGCTCTGCGTCCGCTTCTGGGACGCGGAGCGTCCCGGGCTGCATTCCCACGCGGAGCGTGGGAACGATCAGTGGGGGCGGGGTTACTTCCAGATATGAATTGGCCAGCCGGCCTTTTCGGCGTGTTCGAGCAGCACCGGATCCGGGTTCACCACATGGGGGAAATCCACCTTCAGCAACAGCGGCAAATCGTTGCGTGAATCCGAGTAGAAACTCGCGCCTTCAAGATTTTCCTCTTCGGCATCCAGCCATTCCAGCAATCGGGTGATCTTGCCTTCGCGGTAGGTCAGGGTGCCAACCGTGTTGCCGCTGTAGACCCCGTGTGCCACTTCCAGCTCAATGGCGAGAATCTCGTCGATGCCCAGACGGTCAGCAATCGGCTTGACCAAATGCGTGCCCGAGGCCGAGATCACCAGAATCCGGTCGCCGGCCTTGCGGTGGGCGGCGATGGCTTTGGTGGCGTCGCTGAAGATGATCGGCTCGATGAAATCTTCCACCCAGGGCGCCACCAAATGCTCGAGTTCTTCCGGGGTACGACCGATCATCGGCTCGAGGCTGAAGGCCATGTAGTCTTCCATGGCCAGGTGGCCCCTGCCGTACGCATCCATTAATTCCTTGTCGCGACGCAGGAAGGATTCGCCATCGACCCAGCCGAGGCGGGCCATCTGCTCGCTCCACAGCGAGGCGCAGTCGCCGTGGATCAGGGTTTCGTCCAGATCAAAAATTGCCAGGGCCATCAGTGCAGTTCTCTCTTCAACATCAGCAAGGCCATCAGGCTACCTCACACAGGGCTGTCGGATCGATGGAAAGCGCCAGGCGCTGACCATCGGGATGCAGGTCGGCCGCCGAGCGGTTCAGTACATCCACCACCAATTCCACGCCCCGGGCCTCGACCCGGTAGCGAATCACGTTGCCCAACAGGCTGTGGCTGCGAACCTGCGCGTCGAGTTCGCCGTTGAGGCTCAGTTCAATGGCTTCCGGGCGAATGGCGAGGCGATGGGTGATCGGTCGCTGCAATAGTTTCGACGCGCTGTCGGCGTCCAGCAGGTTGTAGTTGCCAATGAAGCCTGCGGCAAAAACATCGACTGGCGCGGTGTAAAGGGTTTCGGCATCGCCGCTCTGTACGATCTTTCCCTCATTCATCAGGAATATTCGGTCAGACATGGTCAGGGCTTCTTCCTGATCGTGAGTGACGAAGATCGTGGTCAGGCCCAGTTCGCGCTGGATCTGTCGGATCTGTTCGCGCAGGTGCTTGCGAATTCGCGCATCCAATGCCGACAGCGGCTCATCCAGCAACAACAACCGAGGCCGGGTCACCAGCGAGCGAGCGAGGGCGACACGCTGGCACTGGCCACCGGACAGTTGATGCGGGTAACGGGCGGCGAAGTCTTTGAGCTCTACCAGTGCCAGCACTTCGGCGACGCGCTTGTGGCTGTCGTCGGCGTTGACCTTCTGCATGCGTAAACCAAAGGCGACGTTCTGCTCCACGGTCATGTTCGGGAACAGCGCATAACTCTGGAACACCATGCCGATCCCGCGTTTTTGCGGGCTCAGTGGAACGAGGTCCTGATCCTCCAGCAGAATCTTGCCGCCGTCCACCGAGGTCAGGCCGGCGATGCAACGCAGCAGGGTGGACTTGCCGCAACCGGATGGGCCGAGAAGGGTGACAAATTCACCTTTCTTGATTTCGCAGTTGATGTCGGTAAATACAGGTGTGCCCGCGTAGCTTTTTTGAAGATGTTGGACGCTGACATAGCTCATTCGCTTTTGTCCTTGTTCAAGATATTGGCCGCCCAGGTCAGAACCAGCACAAAGAAGAAGTAGGAGATCACCACCGCGCTGGTGAAGTGGCCGCTGCTGTTGCGCATGTTGTTGAGGTAGACCTGCAGGGTTTCATAGCGGGTGCCGACGAGGATGTTGGCGAACACGAACTCGCCGAACAGGAACGAGAACGACAGCAGCAACGCCACCATCAGACCCTTGCGCAGGTTTGGCAGCACCACCAGGAATGCAGCTTGCCAAGTGCTGGCACCGAGCAGTTGTGCGGCATCCATCAGGTCGCGCAGGTTGATGGCTTGCAGGTTGTTGGTGATCGCCCGGTACATGAACGGCAGCGCCACGGTGAAGTAGCAACCGATCAGAATCCACGGCGTCCCGACCATCGCGAACGGCCCGGAACCGTAGAGCTGCAACAGCCCCACCGACGACACCACCGGCGGCACCGCGAAGGGCAGCAGGATCAGGATATTCATCAACGCGTCGAGTTTCGGGAAGTGGTAATGCACCACGAACAACAGCGGCAGAATCAGCACCACCGACAGAATCAGCGAGCCGACACAGACCAGCAGTGACTGGCCGAACGCGTTGAGAAAGCGCGGATCGCTCCACAGCTGGATGTACCACTTGAAGGTAAAACCGCTGGGCATGATCGTCGCGGACCAACTACTGGAGATCGAGTAAATCAGTGTTCCGAGCAGCGGCAACAGCAGAATGGCAAACAGCAAATACACCACGACGCGGTGATAGACACCGACGGGGCCCAGTTCAGCGCGAGACATGGTAGCTCCTCTTCAACAGCAACTGATGCACGATGGTCACAACGGTCATCAACGCAACCAGCACCACAGCCAGGGCACTGGCCAGGTTCGGGTCGAGGGAAATGTCGCCGGAGACCATCGCCGCAATGCGGATCGGCAACACGTTGAAGTTGCCGGTGGTCAGGGCGTAGACCGTGGCATACGCGCCGAGGGCGTTGGCCAACAGGATGACGAATGTGCCCAGCAGCGCCGGGGTCAATACCGGCAAACCGATGTGCCGCCAAAATTGCCAGCCGTTGGCGCCGAGCAATTCGGCGGACTCACGCCAGTCTTCGCGCAAGGCGTCGAAAGCCGGGTAGAGCAGCAGCACGCCCAGGGGAATCTGGAAGTAGGTGTAGAGAATGATCAGCCCGGTTTTCGAGTACAGGTTGAAGTCCTGAATGATCCCGGCCTGTTTGAGCATGATGGTGAAGGTGCCGTTGAACCCCAGCAAAATGATGAACGCAAAGGCCAGGGGCACGCCGGCGAAGTTGCTGGTCATGTTGGCGAAGGCGTTGACGAAGTTGCGCAGTTTCGAATCGACCCGACGCAAGGAGTAGGCGCCGAGTACGGCGATGATGATGCCGAACACGCTGGACCAGAAACTGATCTCGAGGCTGTGCTGGATCGCCTGCAAATAGAATTTCGAATTGAAGATTTTGCTGAAGTTGGCCAGGCCCCAGCCAAACTCTTCCGATTGCAGGCTGTTGATCATCACCCAAAGCAGCGGGGCGATCTGGAACACGAAGAAGAAAATCGCGAAGGGCACCAGGCACAGAACGGCCAGCCATTTACCGCGGGTCATGGCGTTCACTTGAACAGCTCCCGGCACACAGGTTTGTCGTGGGGCACGCCCAGCAGTTCGCAGACGGTGCCGCAGATGTCGGTCTGTTTCGGTGCGGCGTTCTGGTTGAAGCTGAAGGCATCGCCGAGGACGAACAGCGGCACTTCGCGTTCTTCGGGCAGCAGGCCGTTGTGCGAGCGGTCGTTGTTCATGCCGTGGTCGGCTGTCACCAACACCTGATACCCGGCATCGAGCCAGCCTTGCAGGTAATCGGCGAGGATGATGTCGGCTGAGCGAGCGCTGTTGCGGTATTGCGGGGTGTCGAGGCCGTGCTTGTGCCCGGCGTCGTCGATGTTCATGGGGTGGACCAATAAAAAATTCGGCGCATGGCGCAGACGCAGGTTTTCCGCGTCGGCGAACAGGTGCGAGTCGGGGTAGTGGTCGTTCCAGTAGAAGTGACCCTGCTGGATCGGCAGTTTGGGGTCGTCGGTGTGACGATCCCGGGCGGCCACGAACGGCGAACGGTTATATAACTCGCTGACCCAGTGATAGGCCGCGGCGGCGGTTTTAAGGCCCGCATCGGTGGCGTAATGGTAGATGCTGCGCTGGTTGGACAGGCGCGAGACATTGTTGTGAACGATGCCGCTGTCGATCGGCGTAACGCCGGTCAGGATGCATTCATAAAGCGGTCGGGACAGGGCCGGCAGTTCGCACTCCAGTTTGTAGAGTGCCGCGCGTCCTGCGCCAACGTAAGCCTGCAGATGCCCCATGGCGTGGCGCGCGACTTCGTAATTGAGGCCGTCGAGCACGACAAGGATAACGTTGTGCTTCATAGGGCTGGGACTCCGCAAAACAGTGAATATCGTCAAACCTGTAGGAGCGAAGCTTGCTCGCGAAGGCGGACTGTCAGCCAACATCAATGTTGAATGTCAGTCCCTATTCGCGGGCAAGTCTCGCTCCTACAATGGATCTCCATCAGATCCCCGAATGGGGATCTACCGCCTTACGGCATATTGATAATGACTTCTTCCTGCCACTTCTGCGGCAGGGACTTGGAGGTCTTTTCCCATGCATCGGCGTCTTTGATCGGCGTGACCTTTTTGTACTGCTCGTTAGGCAGCAGTTTGGCCTTGACCTCTTCCGGCAGCTTCAGATGCTCGGCGCGGATTGGACGGGCGTTGCCTTTCGCCAGGTTGATTTGGCCGGCATCGCTGAAGATGTATTCACGGGTCAGCTTGGCGGCGTTCGGGTTCTTCGCGTATTTGTTGATGATGGTGGTGTAACCGGAAATCACCGAGCCGTCGGACGGAATCAGCACGACGTAGTCATCCGGATTCGCCATCTTGGCTTTGTAGCTCAAGCCGTTGAAGTCCCAGACCACGCCGACTTCGATTTCACCCTTTTCCATGGTGGCGATCGTCGGGTTGGCCATGGACAGGCGGCCTTGCTTGGCGATGTCAGCGAACAGCAACAGGGCTGGCTGAATGTTTTTCTCGTCACCACCGTTGGCGAGGGCGGCGGCCAGTACACCGTTGGCAGCCTGGGCCGCGGTGCTGACGTCACCGATAGAGACTTTGTACTTGCCAGTCTTGAGGTCGGCCCATTTGGTCGGTACTTCAGAACCGTGCAGCAGTTTTTTGTTGACGATAAACGCGATGGTGCCGGTGTAGGCCAGCGCCCAGTTACCGTCCTTGTCCTTGGCCCAATCCGGAATCTGTTCCCAGGTCGTTGGTTTATAAGGTTGCACCACGCCCTGCTTGACCGCGATCGGGCCGAAGGCGGCACCGACGTCGCCGATGTCGGCGCTGGCGTTGTCTTTTTCGGCGGCAAACTTGGCGATTTCCTGGGCCGAGCTCATGTCGGTGTCGATGTGTTTCAGGCCATATTTCTTGGCCAGGTCTTCCCAGGTGCCTTTCCAGTTGGCCCAGTCATCGGGCATGCCGACGCTGTTGACTGCGCCTTCCGCTCTCGCAGCGGCTTCCAGGGTTTTCAGATCATCCGCCGCCATGGCGGAGGTGCACAGGGCAATGGTCGAGCCTAACAGTGATGCCAGGAAAAACTGTTTCATCCGAAGCTCCTTTGGGCGTTTTCAACGCTGCGATTGCGGTTGTGTTGGTCTAGGTCAGCAATACCTGAGCCAATTTAGGCGTCCTCGATGACATTTTGATGTCGACGATCGGTAGGCCTGAATTTTCTGCGCTCCGATACGCGGGGTGCGAGATAAGCGTAGACCATGGCTAAAGGGCTGATATGAAAGGGACTTGGCCATAAAATTGCAGGTGTCTGGCGCAACCGTTCGGCGGCTTTGTCATCTGTCAGTCATGTGCAGTGCCTAGGCTTGCAGGCAGTTGAAGGAACCGATGAGAATCACGGTTCTGCCCTGAATCAGTGCTGGTCTAGTCCAGATAGGTAACGTTAATGCGCATCGAGACAACCAAAGCGGTGACAGCCATCGGGCAGGTTCTGCAAGAACAGCTCGACCATGGCCTGTTGGCGCCCGGGAGCAAGTTGCCGGCAGAGCGCAAGCTCAGTGAGTTGTTCGGTACCACGCGGATCACCGTGCGTGAGGCGTTATTGCAGCTGGAGGCCCAGGGCCAGATTTATCGCGAGGAGCGGCGCGGCTGGTTCGTGTCACCACCACGACTGGCTTATAACCTGATGCAGCGCAGCCACTTTCACGCGATGGTCAGTGCGCAGGGGCGGGTGCCGTCCACCGAGGTCATTTCGGCACGGTTGCAACCGGCGTCGGCGGCGGTGTGTGCCTGGTTGCAGTTGCCGGCGCTGTCGAGCGTGATCCAGATCTGCCGCTCGCGACGGATTGACGGGCGATTGGTGCTGTATGTGGAGCACTACCTGAACCCGCAGTTTTTCCCGGGGATTCTGGACTTCGATCTGAATCAGTCGATGACCGAACTGTATGCGCGGCATTACGACTTGCATTACGGGCGGGTGCGCTTCGAGATTGTGCCGACGGCGCTGTCGGTGGACGCGGCGGCGGCGTTACGGGTGTCGGTGGGCAGCCCGGGGTTGCGGATTGCCCGGGTCAACTACGATCAGCATCAGCGGCTGATCGATTGTGACCTGGAGTTTTGGCGCCATGATGCGATTCATGTCGGGGTGGATGTGGTCTGAACCTGCACACACGATATTTCTCACCTACGCAGATTGTTCGCCACCGGGTGTGATCACCTGAATGCTCATCCGCGGTGTCGCCAGATCCAGCCCGGCCTCATCCAGATGCCGCTTGAGCGACAGGTTGAACGCCCGGGAAACTTCCCACTGTTTGATCGGCGCGGTCTTGAAGCGTGCGCGAAGAATCGCGTTGCCGGATTCGAAACTTTCGACCCCTTGAATCTCCAGCGGCGACCAGATGTTGCGCCGTTGCAGCGGGTCGGTGCGCATTTTCTGGCCGACGTCGCGCATCAGTTTGATCGCCTCGTCGATGTCCATGTTGGAGGGCACCGCCACCCGGAAGATCGCGTAGCCGAATTCCCGGGAGTAGTTCTTGATGCTTTTGATTTCGCTGAACGGAATGGTGTGGACGATGCCGTCGATGTCCCGCAGGCGTACGGTGCGGATGGTCAAGCCTTCGACCGTGCCCAAGTGGCCGCCGACGTCCACGTAGTCGTCAATGGCCAGGGAGTCTTCGATGATGATGAACAGCCCGGTGATCAGGTCGGCCACCAGTGATTGCGCGCCGAAACCAATGGCCAGACCGATCACGCCGGCACCGGCCAGCAACGGCGTGACGTTCATGCCCATGTTCGCCAGGGCGACGATCAGCGCAATGATGAAAATCGCCACGAACAGCACGTTGCGGATCAGCGGCATCATCGTCTGCGCACGGGCATTGGCCAGGCCTTTGCGCGAGCGGGTCAGGGCGTGGTGCACGGCAGTGTCGCTGAGGATCCAGATCAGCCAGGCAAAAATCAGCGTGCCACCGAGGCTGAACAGTTTGACGCTGACTTCATGGCCTTCGCCTTCGGTGAAGCGGATCAGCGACATGCCCCAGACGCGCAGGCCGAGTTCGATGAATGCCAGCCACACCAGCAGATGGGCGAGGGTGTAGAAGAAGCTTTTCAGGCGATCCGAATACAGCGCATGGCGCTTCACGCTGCGTTGCGGTTTGAGTGAATGGCGGCGCACCAGACCATTGATGACCATGCACAACACCAGCAGCACGGTGCAGATCAGCGATTGACGCAAGGCTGTGCTGGTGTCGCCGGCGGAGACGAAGGTGGCGAACAGCGAGATGCCCACCAGCACCAGCGCTGGCAGATACCAGAAGGTGCCGAGGATTTCGATTGTGTCACTCAAGGCCCGGCGAGTCAGGCGCCGGGATAACGGTTGGTTGCGAATCAAGTGTGCAATAGGCCGACGGAAGCGCAGAACGAAGAAACCGGTGGAGATCGCCGCCAGCACATTGGCGAATGTCGCCGCAGTATGGGCCAGGTGGCTGCCGAGGCTGGCGATCAGGCGCGGGTCGTTCAGGGTTTCACCGAAGGCGGCGAAACTGCCGATCAGCCACAACGGGCGGAAGGCCTGATGCCGCAGGATGTACAGGGCGCGATGGCGATGCGGGCCATCCAGCACGGAAAACGCGATGACGCAGATCGCCGAGAAACAGGTGCCGACGACCAGCGCATAGGCCAGCACCATGGCCAGGCTTTTGCCCAATGACGAAGGCAGAGCGTAGGTCATGTAAACCGTCATGACCAAGGCAATCAACCATGGCCCGAGTTTGCGCAAGGCGAAGCGCAGCATGTCCAGCGCCTTGGGGTGTTGCGGCAGTTCTTCGGTCAGGCCGAAGCGCATGCGCACCCGGTGCCCAAGCCAGATCAGAGCGGCGGCCAGCAGGCTCCAGACCATCAGGATTACCGCGAAAGCGAAGATGATCGGCAGCCATTCATTGGCCGGCAGCATCAGCGCCACCAGTTCATCCTTGGCCAGATCGACCTCTTCGGACCAGCGATTGAGCGGACTGTCGGCACCGGAAAATTGCTTTTCGAAACCGGCCAGCGTGCCGCCGATCAGCCCGAGTACGCCTTCTTCAGTGGCCGGCTGAGCTTTTTGGGTGACGTCGCGAAGCTTTTTCAGGTCCGTCAGTAGCTGGGTCCGCTGCTGATCGTTTTCCAGAGACTTGATGACTTCGTCCAGCGACTGCCCCAGCGGCTCTTGTGCTTGCGGCTGGGTTTTCGCCGAGCCGAGTAGCCCCGGCAAACCGACCGCGTGGGCAGGTGCCATAGGCAGCAGTGTCATCAGGCAGACAAGGAACAAACACGGCAGGGCAAAAAGACGAGCGAACACGGTCAACCTCGGATGAACGAATCGGCCGAGTGTACGAGCCCGTCAAAATCAATGCGAGCCAGGCGCGAGGATTTATTCGTTGAGTTTGGCGAGGATCTTGTAGATCACGGTGGCGAGGATCATCAGCATGCCAACCCACATCGCGAACACACCAACGTTCTTGTCGCGAAAGTTGAAGCCGATGGCCAGCATGATCATCCCGGAAAGAATCGGGATCAGCATGGAGTGGAAGGATGACATCGAGATCATGGCGACAGCCTTGTCGTAGAGGGGTATTGCAAGTTTAGGCGGCTTTAGGAGGAGCGGAGGTGATGTGGGTCAGAAGTGAGTCAGAGGCAGCGCAATCCGTGTGGAGCGAGCAAGCCCGCTCCCACAGGGTGCGATTCGCTCGAACTACGGCAATTCACGGCAGGCGTAGAACGCGCTCAGCACTTTGACCAGGTGCGCCAGGTCATGGCTGCCGCACAGCTCGCGGATCGAGTGCATGGCGAACGTCGGCAAACCGATGTCCACGGTGCGCACGCCCAAGTGGCTGGCGGTGATCGGGCCGATGGTCGAACCGCAGCCCATGTCGCTGCGCACCACGAAGCTCTGCACCGGTACTTCTTCGGCCATGCACAAATGGCGGAAGAAGCCGGCGGTTTCGCTGTTGGTGGCGTAGCGCTGGTTGCTGTTGACCTTGATCACCGGGCCGGCGTTGAGTTTCGGGCCGTGGTTGGCATCGTGCTTGTCCGCATAGTTTGGATGCACGCCGTGGGCGTTGTCGGCCGAGACCAGCAGGGATTTCTGAATGGTCCGTACGAATTCATCGCCTTCGGGCAACAGACGACGCAGGGTTTGCTCGAGCATCGGACCGTCGGCACCACAGGCCGAGCAGGAACCGACTTCTTCGTGATCGTTGCAGACCAGCACGCAGGTTTCATCGGTTTCGGTCGTCAGCAATGCTTGCAGACCGGCGTAGCACGACAGCAAATTATCCAGGCGCGCACCCGCAATGAAATCACCGTGCAGGCCAATGACCGCAGCGCTTTGTGTGTCGTAGAAGCTCAGCTCGTAATCGAGCACCACGTCGGCGTTCAGGCCATGTTCGCGGGCCAGTTGATCGGTGAGCACGGCGCGGAAGTCCACGCGCTCGTCACCGGCGAATTGCGCGAGGATCGGCGGCAGTTCGGTCTGGGCGTTGATCGCCCAGCCCATGTTGGCTTCGCGGTTGAGGTGAATGGCCAGGTTCGGAATGATCGCGATCGGTGACTTGAAGTCGATCAACTGGCTCTCGACCTTGCCATCACGGCGGAAGGTTACGCGGCCGGCCAGGGACAAATCACGGTCAAACCACGGTGCCAGCAATGCACCACCATAGACTTCGACGCCCAATTGCCAGAAGCCCTGGCGTTGCAGTTCTGGTTGGGGTTTGACCCGCAGGCATGGGCTATCGGTGTGCGCGCCGACCAGACGAATGCCGCCGTGCAGGGGCGAATGACGGCCCATTTTGAACGCAACGATCGAAGAGTCGTTACGGGTGACGTAGTAACGACCGTTGGCTTCGGTGATCCATGGCTCGCGCTCGTCGAGGCGCATGAAACCGGCCGCTTCCAGACGCTGAACAAGACTGGCGGTGGCATGGAACGGGGTAGGGGAGGCCTTGAGGAAGTCGATCAGGCCTTGGTTCAACTCTTCGCGCATAAGAAACTCCAGACAGCAGTGGGCAGGAGTTTAACGTATTGGCTGAGGGCTTTGGGCCTGACGTTCGCAGGTTACGTCAGCGAGCGGCGGCTATCCGTTTTCTCAGGTACTTCATGATGATCTGTTCATCTTCAGGCTTTTCTGGCTTGGGCAGTTGTTGGGGCCAGTCAGTTTGATGAGTGCTCAGAAGCTGTTTCTGACGGGTGTGGTTCCAGCGAAGAATCTCCCGGGAGGCAGATTCCCACCACTCGTGTCGGCACACCGTGTAGTACGGATGATCGGGTGCTGCACTGCCATACAGCAGATCGCGACCGACTTTTCTCATGGCGCCGCTCTGTTTACGCAATTTCCATTTGATTTTCAGCCGTTGCCAGGCCGATGGAACGGGTTTGACTCGCGGCACATCGCGGCACAGTTCCACCAGATTCTGGCTGAACTGCTCGCCATGCTGGGAGAAGAAGTACGCCTGCATCGCATGGAAGAAGCGTTTTTCCGCGAAGTAGTGATAGACGTATTTTTTTGCTTCACGCACCGGTTTGTCGCGCATCGCGAACGACAGGGCGATTTGCTCGATGGTGTGAATGTCGAAGCTGCCGAGGGTCCATTCGTCGATCAACTGGATCGACGTTTCGAATAGCGGTGCATCGCGCTCGGTCACGCCGCAGAGCCCGCTGTTGTACAGCTTGAAACCGTTGTCTGGCGTAATGCCGTGAGGGCGTAGCTGTTCGCCGAGTTTCAGGTAGTCGTGGCGCTCACAGACATCCCGCCAGTTGTATTCGAGGCGATCCATCAAATAGTGCCCGGGCTCAATCTGATTGAA
The DNA here is from genome assembly GCF_031570575.1 of Pseudomonas sp. JL3. Classification (NCBI taxonomy): domain Bacteria; kingdom Pseudomonadati; phylum Pseudomonadota; class Gammaproteobacteria; order Pseudomonadales; family Pseudomonadaceae; genus Pseudomonas; species Pseudomonas sp. JL3. The sequence continues at coordinate 551,190 of NZ_JAKWJK010000003.1, read as the reverse complement.
GATCAGGCTCGGGTCGCTGAGGAACAGGGTGTCGGTATCGACGAACAGGGTCTTTTCAGCAAGCGCAAGGCCAGCGGCCATGGCGCAGGCCTTGCGGCGATGGTGATAGCCGTTTCCACCCTGCCACAGGGTCAGGGTTTCCTCGGTCAGGAGCACGGTTTCAACCGGCCAGCCGGCGTAGTCCTGCGGGCGATCCGTCAGGACTCTGATGCACGGAGGCTCGCCTTTCTTGACGTGGGAAAGCGCAGTTAAAATGCTGAACTTGGCTTCGCGCCGATAAACGTCCTGATTGCCGTAGATCAGATAAAGCAGCTGATTTCTGGTTTTCTTGACGGGCGTGGCCAAGGAGTCAGTACAACTCATTCTGTTCAATCCTCGTTTTGAAGCGGTGACGCCATGTGGCCGATTTAGAACGGTGCCGGGCATTCGAAACGCAAGCGGTCGCCCGTTTGGGGGTGGGTAAAACTCAGCATACTCGCATGCAGGCACAAGCGCGGCCAGGCAGCCAAGGCTTGCGGGTGGGCGTAGAGCCCATCACCCAACAGCGGGTGACCTATCGACAGCATGTGCACGCGCAACTGGTGAGAACGGCCGGTGATCGGCGTCAGCTCCACGCGGCACCAGTCGCCACAACGCTCCAGCACACGCCAGAAGGTCAAGGCGTGTTTGCCAAATTCGTGGTCCACCACATGGCGTGGCTTGGTCGGCGGGTCGTAGCGCAACGGCAGGTCGATGCTGCCGCTGTCCAGTTCCGGTTGTCCCCAGCACAGGGCGGTGTAGGCCTTTTCGGTTTCGCGATCGTGAAATTGCCGAGACAGCTCGCGATGAGTGTCCGGGTCACGGGCCAACAGAATGATGCCGGAAGTTTCCCAGTCCAGCCGATGGACAATTCGCGCTTCCGGGTAGCCGTTTTCTTGCAGACGCGTAATCAGGCAGTCCTTGTTGTCATCGGCCCGGCCGGGCACGGAGAGCAACAGGGTCGGTTTGTCCACCACCAGTACGGCGGTGTCCTGATGGATGATGTGGATGTTGGACAACGGCATTAAAACAGCCTCGTAACAAACGCCAACGGCGGCTCAGGCCCCGCCCCCCTGTTGGAGCGAAGCTTGCTCGCGAATGCGTCACCTCGGTCTATCTGATTAAACCGAGTTGCCTGTGTTCGCGAGCAAGCTTCGCTCCTACGGAGTGCGTAAGAGCCTGAGCCGCCGTGGCTCCTGTCGGATCGACTCAGCGATCTGGCAGGGTGATATTGAGTTCCAGAATTGAGCAGCTGCCCTGGTTTTCCAGAGCGACGTGCACGTCATCGGACCCGATATTGACGTACTTGCGGATCACTTCCACCAGTTCCTTCTGCAAGGCTGGCAGGTAATCCGGCGTACTGCGCTGGCCGCGTTCATGCGCCACGATGATCTGTAGACGCTCTTTCGCTACCGAGGCGGTATTAGGCTTTTTGTTGGCACGAAAGAAGTCAAAAAGGTTCATTACCTACCTCCAAAAAGTCGCTCGAAGAATCCCTTCTTCTCGACATCGAGGAAACGATGGTCCACGGTTTTGCCCAGCAGACGATCGACGGCATCGCTGTACGCCTGACCGGCGTCGCTCTGGTCGTCGAGAATCACTGGCACGCCCTGGTTGGAGGCTTTGAGGACCGCCTGCGATTCCGGAATCACGCCCAGCAGAGTCACCGCCAGGATGTCCTTGACGTCTTCGACGCCGAGCATTTCGCCGTTGCTCACGCGTGTAGGGTTGTAGCGGGTCAGCAGCAGGTGTTCCTTGATCGGCTCTTCGCCGTTCTCGGCGCGACGGGACTTGCTGGCCAGCAGGCCCAGCATGCGGTCCGAGTCACGTACGGAGGAGACTTCCGGGTTGGTCACGACAATCGCTTCGTCAGCGAAGTACATGGCCAGGTGGGCGCCTTTCTCGATGCCCGCCGGGGAGTCGCAGACCACGAATTCGAAGTCTTCTTTCAGTGCCATCAGCACTTTTTCCACGCCTTCCAGGGTCAGCGCGTCTTTGTCGCGGGTCTGACTGGCGGCCAGTACGTAGAGATTTTCCAGACGCTTGTCTTTGATCAGCGCCTGTTGCAGGTTGGCTTCGCCATTTACCACGTTGACGAAGTCATACACCACGCGGCGCTCGCAACCCATGATCAGGTCGAGGTTACGCAGGCCGACGTCGAAGTCGACGATGACTGTTTTGTGACCGCGCAGAGCGAGGCCGGTACCGATAGCGGCGCTGGTGGTGGTCTTACCCACACCACCCTTGCCGGATGTAACCACGAGAATCTTGGCCAAGGTGTTTTACCCCTAAGGAAAAAGGACGTTTAGCCCCTGAAAAACATCTCTTGAAAAACTACTGCAGTCGGACAGCCTTGGCTGGAATCCGGTTCTGAGCGGCGCTTACCCCCGGTAAACACTGCTTTTGGCCTTTTTCCTACTTCGTTTGAGCCGTTTTCGCTACGTTTTAGAGATGCTTGGAAAATGCGGCAGTATCCGTTAAAGCCGAATGATGTTCAACACGTCGCCCGACAGGCTGACTTGTACGCCGGCGCCCCACAATGGATCGCGACGCAGATCCTCGGAAACCTTGTAGTGGCCAGCGATGGAGACCAGTTCAGCGGTCATCTGCTGACAGAAAATCCTGGCTTTCGTGTCACCTTTGACGCCGGCCAAGACACGACCGCGCATCGCGCCGTATACATGGATGTTCCCATCGGCGAGAAGTTCCGCCCCCGGGCTGACCGATGAAATCACCACCAAATCGCACCCCTGGGCATAAATCTGCTGGCCACCGCGAACGGGTGAAGTGATGATTTTGGTCGGTTTGATGGTCGGTTCCGGTGGTTTTTCCGGTTTTTTCGCAACTATGCTTTCGTGCGGGTCGAGTGGTCGCTCACGGGCACCTGACGGCGGCAGCACCGGTAGATCGACCGCGATGGCGGCGGCAATGTCTTCGATGCGGCTGGCACGAATCGCCAGAGTGCGCAGGCCATGCTGGCGGCAAATGCGCATCAGCCCCGGCAGATCTACCGAGCCTTCGCTGGGCGGAAGTTTGTCCAGGGCCAGGACCAGCGGCGCATTGCTGAAGAAGTTGGGTGCTTGGGCGACTTTGGCGGCCAGTTGCCGATCAAGGTTCTCAAGGTCGTTACGGGCCAGTTCCAGCACCGTAATGGCGAGCATGCTGCCCTTCAACTGGAACACGGGATCTTGGTCTAGCGGTTCGGTTTGGCTCATGGTCGGCATACAACGGCTTGTCACTAAAAGTGCCGAGACTTATAACGAGAACGCCCGCAGGCCGCAAGCCGGGTCGAACGATGTAGAATGCGCGGCCACTGTCTTGACGGAACCTTTAATGGATCGCCCGCGTTTTCAAACAGCATTTCTTTCTCCACGTTTCTGGCCGCTGTGGTGTGGCTTGGGGCTGTTGTGGCTGATTGTGCAGCTGCCGTATCCGGTGTTGCTGTCGGTCGGCCGCGTCTTGGGTGCATTGATGTATCGAGTGGCCGGCGACCGACGGCGCATTGCCAAGCGCAATCTTGAGCTGTGTTTCCCTGAGAAGTCCGCTGCCGAGCGCAAGCGTCTGCTAAAGGAAAACTTCGCCTCCACCGGCATCGCCTTCTTCGAGATGGCCATGAGCTGGTGGTGGTCGCGCAAGCGTCTGGCGAAACTGGCTCATGTCGAAGGCCTGGAGCATTTGAAGCAGGCCCAGACGGAGGGCAAGGGCGTGATTCTGATGGCCGTGCATTTCACCACGCTGGAAATCGGCGCGGCGCTGCTCGGTCAGCAGCACACCATCGATGGCATGTACCGCGAACACAAGAATCCGCTGTTCGACTACATCCAGCGTCGTGGCCGCGAGCGGCACAACCTCGACTCGCTGGCGGTGGAGCGTGACGACGTGCGTGGCATGCTCAAACTGCTGCGGGCAGGCCGAGCGATCTGGTACGCACCGGATCAGGACTACGGCGCCAAGCAAAGTATCTTCGTGCCGCTGTTCGGGATCCAGGCGGCGACCGTCACCGCTACGAGTAAATTCGCGCGACTGGGCAAGGCGCTGGTCGTGCCGTTCACTCAGCAACGCCTGGCCGACGGCAGCGGTTATCGGTTGGTGATTCATGCGCCGCTCGAGGGCTTTCCCGGCGAGACGGAAGAGGCTGACTGCATCCGGATCAACCAGTGGGTCGAAAGCGCGCTGCGCGAATGTCCGGAGCAATACCTCTGGGCACATCGCCGCTTCAAGAGCCGTCCACCGGGCGAACCGAAGCTGTACGCCAAAAGCAGTTGAGTCACCGATCCCTTTAAGCGCCATGGAGTGTTGCGATGAGTTCTGCTGAACCGGTTACAGGGTTGATACTTTCCGGCGGCGGGGCTCGGGCGGCTTATCAGGTGGGCGTGCTGGCGGCGATTGCCGAGCTGCTTCCGGTGGGAGCGGCTAATCCGTTCCCGGTGATCGTCGGCACCTCGGCCGGCGCGATCAACGCGGTCAGCCTGGCCAGTGGGGCGACGGACTTTCGTGGCGCGATTCAGCGCCTGACCGCTTTTTGGCAAGGTTTTCGCAGCCATCTGGTGTTGCGCAGCGACTGGCCGGGGGTGATCCATCAAGCCACTCGTTTTGTCAGTCATAATCTGATGGGCATTGGCGCTCCGGTACCAGTGGCCCTGCTCAACAGCTCGCCGTTGCGCGGTTTGCTCAACGACAAACTGCACATGCCCGGAATTGCCGAGGCCATTGCGCAAAAGCAATTGAAGGCGGTGGCGATCACGGCGTTTGGCTATGAGTCCGGTCAGGCCGTCACGTTTTATCAGGGCGGCGGCACCATTGAGTCCTGGTTGCGTCATCGGCGAATCGGCGTGCCGACCCAATTGACGGTCGAACACTTGCTCGCCAGTTCGGCGATTCCGTTGCTGTTTGCGCCGGTGAAAATCGGCGAAGAATATTTCGGCGATGGCGCGGTGCGTCAATCAGCACCGATCAGTCCAGCCCTGCACCTAGGTGCCAGCCGCGTGCTGGTGGTGGGTGTCAGCGGCAACCCGCGCGGGGTCGACCCGCAACAGCCGCTGCAACGCGCCTACACCGGTCAACAGCCGACCCTGGCGCAAATCGGTGGGCACATGCTCAACAGTACGTTCATTGACAGCCTGGAAAGCGACATCGAGTTGTTGCAGCGTCTGAATCAGTTCAGCCATCTGCTGCCCGACGGCGCGTCGAGCCGTGCATTGGGAGCCGCACCGGTGGAAGTGCTGGTGATTTCGCCGAGTCAGCCGATCGATGAAATTGCAGCGCGGCATCGCCAGGAATTACCGGCGGCCTTGCGTCTGTTTTTGCGCGGGCCGGGGGCGACCAAGACCAGCGGGGCGGGGGTGCTGAGTTATTTGCTGTTCGAGGCGGGGTATTGCAGCGAATTGATCGATCTGGGGCGGCGCGATGCGTTGGCCAAGCGGGAGGAGTTGTGCCGGTTTCTGGGGTTGGTGGAGCCTGCGGTTCCGGCTTGAATCGGCGGTGCGGCTATCGCGGGCAAGCCACGCTCCCACAGGTTTTGTGTCGTTCACCGATGATGTGAACGACACAAAACCTGTGGGAGCGTGGCTTGCCCGCGATGCTTTTTGCGATTAGAAGTGGAACTTCACCAGGAAGCTCGTGTTGCTCTGATCGGTCTTGAAGTACTGGCTGTCCTTGATCCCGTACTTGTCTGACCAGTAGTCGTACTCGACCCCGACGTACAACTGCTTCTCGCCGATGTTCAGCGCTTTACCCAAGTCGTATTTGATCTGGGGGTTGAAGTGCAGGTTGGCGTGGTAACTGCCTTTGCTGTTCTTGTCGTTATCGACCACCCAGTCCATGAAGCCATCGATCAGGATGTTCGAATCGCCCACAGGAATGGTGTAGGACCAGACCGGGGTGATCTGCCAGACGTTGTCACCCGGGCGGCTGCCCTCGGTGTGACGCTGGTAGAAGTTCAGCTGGAAGTAATCGAACCCGGGAATCGCCAGGTCGAAACCAGGACCGATCAGGTAGGACTCTGTATCGCCCTCACCGAACTCGTACGTCATGGCCAACAGCACGTCTTTGACCGGACCGAACTCCAGTTTCTGGTCGAAGATCTTGCCAAACGACAAGCGCGGGCTGATTTCGCCGTAATAGGTGTTCGAGCCGACGCCGCTGTCTTCCTTGCCGTTGTAGAAAATCTTGTCGACGAACACGAAGTTGTCGCCGTATTTCCAGGCATCGGCGTGCTCGAAGGTGACGGTTTGCTGAATGCGCGGGTTGACCTGGAAGTCCTTGCCATAGAGGTAGGTCAGGCTGTTGTTCTGCCATTGCAGCAAGTCGCCGGCCATTGCCTGGCCCCCTGCGAGCAAGGATCCCGCAAGCATCAGGCTGGTGCACGTACGTTTCATTCGGTTGCTCCCAAAAAGTAGGTGGTTCCACGTTTTTTTTCTAAGGTCGGCGCTCTGGTGTGGCGCCTTTTCTTGCTGCTGTAAAAATCATCCATCCGGTCAGCTTTAGTGCTGTTAGCAAGAGCTGAGCCAAGGCTTTAAAAAAGTCAAAAAACGCCCGTTCGGCTGTTCTAAAACAGTCGATCGAGCGTTATTTGGGAATGCCTTGGTACTGTCCAGAGCCGGGATAAGTTGGCTTTCTGGTCAGGAATTAAAATCGCGCTTTTTTTTAGAGCGGATTCGGGCGGGCGCGGAGAATACTGACTCCCGTGCCACGGCTCAAGTGCCCCGCAACAGAGCACCGGTGACAGGTGTGGGGCACGGTTGCGGGCCATCTTAGAAGTGCACCTTTACCAGCAGGCTGGCGGTGTTTTGATGAGTGTCCAGGCCGGCGCTGTTTTTGATTCCGTACTTGTTTTTCCAATAGCTGTATTCGGTGCCGACGTAGACGAATTTCTCGCCCCAGCCCAAGGCTTTGCCCAGGTCGTATTTGATCTGTGGATTGATGTGCAAGTTGGCGTGGTAAGTGCCGCGTGCATTGCGATCGTTGTCCACCACCCAGTCCAGATAGCCATCGATCAACAGGTTCGAATTACCGAGCGCAACGCTGTAGGACCAGGATGGCGTGATCTGCCAGACACCATCACCGGGGCGTGGGCCCTCGGTCTGGCGACGATAGAAGTTCAAGGTGAAGTAGTTGAAACCCGGCACTGCCAGATCAAAGCCCGGGCCGATCAGATACGCTTCGCTGTCGCCTTCGCCGTACTCGTAGGTCATGGCCAGCAGCACGTCCTTGACCGGGCCAAATTCGAAACGACGGTCGAGCATCTTGCCAAAGGACAGCCGCGGACTGAATTCGCCATAAAAGGCGTGGGGGCCTTTATTGCGGTCTTCTTCGCCGTTGTAGAAGATCTTGTCGACAAACAGGAAATTATCGCCGTACTTCCATTTGTCGGCGTGCTCGAATGTCACCGTCTGCTGGATCGACGGGTTGATCACGAAATTTTTGCCGTACAGGTAGCTCAGGCTGTTGGTCTGCCACAGCAGTAAATCGCTGGCCATGGCCTGGCTCGCGGCCAACAGGCCAGAGCCCAACAGCACGCTGGTTTTTGTCCGAATCATCTGTTGCTCCCTCTTGTTTTTATTGTTTGAGGCGCAGGCAGCCACCCCTGTGGGAGCGAGCAGGCTCGCACAGGTTTCTTTATCTAATGGGTCAATGCGGGTGGGCGTGGCAGTCGTTGACGGTTGCGCGTTCGTGACCGCCAAGAATGTTGAACAACAGGTTCAACGCCAGGGCGCTCAGCGTGGCCATGGCGATGCCGCTGTGGGTGATCGGGCTCATCCACATTGGCAGGTGCGCGAAAAATTCCGGGCGCACCACCGGGATCAGCCCCATGCCGATGCTCACCGCCACCAGCAATTGATTGCGACGGTCACCGATGTCGGCTTCCTGAAGAATCTTGATCCCGGTCGCGGCGACCATGCCGAACATCGCAATCGCCGCGCCGCCCAGTACCGCAGGTGGAATGGACGCCACCAGGAACGCCGCTTTCGGCAGCAGGCTCAGCACCACCAGTAAGCCACCAGCGACGATGGTCACCGAACGGCAACGCACGCCGGTCATCTGCACCAGGCCTATGTTCTGGGCGAAAGAGGAGTGGGTGAAGGTGTTGAAGAAGCCGGCGAAAAACGAAGCGCCGGCATCACAGAGCAAGCCGCGACGCAGCATCCGTGGCGTGACGTCCTGCCCCGTGATTTTGCCCAGCGCCAGGAACATCCCGGTGGACTCGACGAAGATGATCACCACCACCAGGCACATCGAAAGGATCGGCGCCAAGTGGAATTGCGGCATGCCGAAATGCAGTGGCGTAACGATCTGCAACCACGGAGCCTGGGCCATGCCGCTGAGGTCGACCATGCCGATCACACCGCAGATGACATAGCCCAGGCTCATGCCGATCAGCACCGAGATGTTGACCCAGAAACCGCGCATGAAACGATGGACCAACAGAATCGTGGCCAGTACCAATGCAGCGATGGCCAGGTAAACAGGCGAACCGAATTGAGCCGCGTCAGCACCGCCACCGGCCCAATTCACGGCCACGGGGAACAGCGACAAACCGATCGAGGTGATGACGGTGCCGGTCACCAGCGGCGGGAAGAAGCGCACGACTTTGGACATGAACGGCGCGATGAGCATGCCGAAGAAACCGGCGGCGATGGTCGCGCCGAAGATCCCTTGCAGGCCGATGCCAGGCATCCCGGCCATGGCTACCATGCTGCCGACCGCGGCGAAACTGGCGCCCATCATCACCGGCATGCGAATGCCCATCGGGCCGATGCCCAGCGACTGGACGATGGTGGCGATGCCAGCCACCAGCAGGTCGGCGTTGATCAGGAAGGCGATTTCTTCACGGCTCAGGCCCGCGGCCTGCCCGATGATCAGCGGCACCGCGATGGCTCCGCCGTACATCAGTAGAACGTGTTGCAGACCGACCAGGATCAGTTGCAAAAGGGGTAAACGCTGAATGGCGGGTGCGTCGGGGATGCGGGCTTCGGATAGCTCGGACATGCAACACCTCGGATCTTTTTTATTCTTGTGATTTACAGCCGCAGTGCTGCTGGCAGCTGTTTTCTAATCAGGTGAACCGCGTTGCGGCCAATCGCAGGCAAGCCAGCTCCCACACAGGCAATGCAAACCCTGTGGGAGCGGGCTTGCCCGCGATGCTTTTGCTACTTATTGGGTTTGGGCCCCCTGAACAATCCACGCACCAATCAAGTCACGCTCCTGCTGGGTCATCTGGGTGATGTTGCCCAGTGGCATGATCTGGCTGGCAACAGCCTGGGCCTGGATGCGCGGGGCCTGGAGCTTGATCTGCTCGGGGGTATCGAACATCACGCCCGCCGGCGCCGCGCTAAACAGCGGGCTGGTAGGTTTGGCCGAATGGCAGACCGTGCAGCGTTCCTGGATCACGTCGTGCACCTTGTCGAAGGCAGGACCGGCATTTGATGCCTGGGCGGGTGCAGTTTCAGGGGCCGCCGCCGGTGCAGCTTCAGCCGGTTTCTTGCCGCCGCCGAGTGCGGTTTCCGGCAGCGGCTGGTACTCGATGGTCCCAGGCGCCTTGGCCACTTCAGGGGCGCTGGACATCGGCGCCGGCCCGGTCACGTAGGCCAGGCAGATCATGCCGACCGCCGCAGCGGGCAGGGTCCAGGCAAACTTGTGGCTGTCATGACGGGTGTTGAAGTAGTGACGCACCAACACCGCCAGCACCGCGATCCCGGCCAGGATCAGCCAGTTGTATTGGCTGCCATAGGTGCTCGGGAAGTGGTTGCTGATCATGATGAACAGCACCGGCAAGGTGAAGTAGTTGTTGTGACGCGAACGCAGCAAGCCTTTGGCCGGCAGCGCCGGATCGGGCGTGCGGTTCTCGGCGATCGCTGCCACCAAGGCGCGTTGCGCCGGCATGATGATGCGGAACACGTTGCCGACCATGATGGTGCCGATGATCGCGCCGACATGCAGGTACGCACCACGACCGCTGAACACTTTGCTGAAGCCGTAAGCGGCGCCAATGATCAGCACGAACAGGATTGCGCCTAGCAGGGCAGGGCGTTTACCCAGGGCCGAGTCGCAGAGGAAGGAGTAGACAAACCAGCCGACGAACAGCGACCCGATGCCCAGCAGAACACCTTCAGGGCCGGTCAGGCTGCTGCCTGGAGCGAGCAGGTACAGCGTCGGGTTGGAGTAGAACACCACGCACAGCAGCGCGACCCCCGACAGCCAGGTGAAGTAGGCTTCCCATTTGAACCAGTGCAGGTTGTCCGGCATGGTCGGTGGAGCCAGTTTGTATTTTTCCAGGTGGTAGATACCGCCGCCGTGGATCGCCCACAAATCGCCCGCCAGCCCGCTTTTCGGGTTAACCCGGTTGAGGTTGTTTTCCAGCCAGACGAAATAGAACGACGCGCCGATCCAGGCCACGCCAGTAATCATGTGAACCCAGCGCACGCTCAGGTTCAGCCATTCCAACAGATGTGCTTCCACAGTCTTTACCTCTCGCCTGTCACTCTGTTGTCGAGTGATCAGACCTTCTCTTATTGGTGGGGGGCGAGGATCAAACGCTCATCCTCTTTGAAAAAATGCTCATCGCAGTTATTGCCTGTGCCACTGCGATCAACCACCAGGAAGTCATCCCGCTTTTCGATCGTCAGCACCGGATGGTGCCAAACGCCGCGATGGTAATTAATGCCCTGCCTGCCGTTGGTGACGAAGGCGCGGACCAAGCCTGATACAGGTTCATCGCCAAGTGGCGCGACCACGATCAGAAAGGGGTTGCCGAGCAGCGGAATGAAAGCCTGGCTGCCCAGCGGGTGACGCTCCAGCATGCAGATGGTCAGCGGCATGTCCTGCGCGTCGGCGCGGAAGATGCTGATGATCGCCTTGTCCTCTGGCGTGGCGGTTTCGACCACAGCCAGTTTGTGAAAGCGCATGGTCGAACCGTTGTTGATCATGAAGTGATCGCTGCCCTCGGTTTCAATCACGTCACCGAAAGGGGCGAAGGCTTCTTTGGTCAGCGGTTCAATCGTCAATGTGCGCATGCTGGTCTTCTTAATCTTTTGAATTTGATCGTTCCCACGCTCTGCGTGGGAACGCCGCCATGGACGCTCCGCGTCCACTGTGACGCGGAGCGTCACGGTATGCATTCCCACGCAGGGCATGGGAACGATCGGGTGTTACTTTGCGACCTTGCCCAAAACGCGCAGGCGGCTCACACCACCATCCGGGAACACGTTCAGGCGGATGTGGGTGATCGGGCCCAGCGCCTTGATCTGTTCGGCGAAGGTGTGTTCGGCGTGCATTTCCAGCTTCTGGCTTGGCAGCAATTCGCGCCAGAACAGCGACTGGGTTTCGATCTGGCTGTCGGTGCCGCCCTTCACGAACGCGCCCTGGATCGAGCAGCTGTCCGGGTAGTTGCCTTTGAAGTGCAGGGTGTCGACGATGACTTTTTCGATCTCGCCCGCATGACCCAGCGCGACGATCACCCAGTCATTGCCCGGCGTGCGACGGCGTGCAGTTTCCCAGCCGTCGCCCATGTTGATGCCACGGCCCGGGTTGAGGATGTTGCTCATGCGGCCGAAGTGTTCATCGGAGCAGGCCAGCGCACGGCCACCGTTCAGGGCAGCAGCCAGGTCGACCTGTTCGTTGTCGCCCACAGCGGACCAGTCGCGGTACGGAATGCCGTAAACACGCAGACGGGCCACGCCACCATCCGGGTAGATGTTGAAGCGCAGATGGCTGAACGCCTGGTCGTTACTGATTTCATGGTAGTGGTGGCTGTTGCCTTGCAGCTCGACGGCGGACAGCACTTCAGTCCACTGGGTGTTGTCGTCCGGCTCGCCCGAAGCCAGGAAGCACGCTTCCAGCGAAGCAGACGGCGGGAAGTTGCCGGTGAAGAATGAAGTGTCGATGTCCACGCCTTTGATCGAGCCCGGTACGCCCAGGCGGATCACCGCGCTGTCGTAGCCTTCGAAGCGCTTGCGGCGCGACTCCCAGCCGTCCATCCACTTGCCGTTGTCATCGAACACGCCCTCCTTCCACACGGCCGGGGTCGGTTGGAACAGACGATTGGCGTCTGCGAACCAGTCATCGGTGACCGAGATGATTTTGGTGCCCAAACGGGCGTCGGCCAGGTTGACGAACTTCTCGAAAGGTACGGCGTAAGCTTTCATTCTTCTTGTCTGCCTTTAAATAAGTGGCTTGGGATGCTCGCAGGAGCCCTGGGTGCTTTTCGCGTTTAAGAACACTCGGGGCTTTTCACAAGGGCTGCTCGCTAAAGGGTCAGTAATCGGAACAACGCGATCTTGTTGATCTCCGCCAGCGCGCATTTGAATTCGGTGTCGACCGAGTTGTGAATGCGCGTTTCGAACGCTGCGAGGATCTGATGCCGGTTGCTGCCTTTTACCGCCATGATGAAGGGAAACTTGAACTTGGCTTTGTAGGCGTCGTTCAGCTCGGTGAAGCGTTCAAACTCATCGCTCGAGCATTGGTGGATACCGGCGCCAGCCTGTTCATTCGTGCTGGCTTCGGTGAGTTGGCCCTGGACGGCGGCTTTGCCGGCCAGGTCCGGGTGAGCATTGATCAGGGCCAGCTGGCTGGCGTGATCAGCGCTCAACAAGATGTCGCTCATGCGCTGGTGCAGGGTTTCGATCTCGTCGATCGAAGCGTCCTGGCCCAGGTCGAAGGCCTTTTCGGCCACCCATGGCGAATGTTCGTAGATGTCGGCGAAGGCGGCGACAAACGCGTCGCGGCTCAGGGTCGATGGTTTGATGGTTTGAAAGGTGCTCATTTCACGGCCCCTTGGAACGGGTGGGTTTCGTGCCAGTGGCGAGCGATGTCGACGCGACGGCTGAACCACACCTGTTCATGACTTTTAGCGTATTCGATAAAGCGTTTGAGCGAGGCCAGGCGCGCCGGACGGCCGATCAGGCGGCAGTGCAGGCCGATCGACAACATCTTCGGTGCTTGCGCGCCTTCGGCGTACAGCACATCGAACGCGTCTTTGAGGTACTCAAAGAAATCGTCGCCCTTGTTGAAACCCTGAACCTGGGTGAAGCGCATGTCGTTGGTGTCCAGGGTGTACGGGATCACCAAATGCGCCTTGCCGGTCGGGTTGTTCGGTTCCCAGTAGGGCAGGTCGTCGTCGTAGGTGTCGCAGTCGTAAAGGAAACCGCCTTCTTCCATCACCAGCCGACGTGTGTTCGGGCCGGTGCGGCCGGTGTACCAGCCCAGTGGGCGCTCGCCGGTGATTTCGGTGAGGATGCGGATCGCTTCGAGCATGTGCTCGCGTTCCTGCGCTTCGTCCATGTACTGGTAGTCGATCCAGCGGTAGCCGTGACTGCAGATTTCATGGCCAGCCTCGACCATGGCGCGGATCACGTCCGGGTGGCGCTGGGCGGCCATGGCCACGGCGAAGATGGTCAGCGGGATGTCGAATTCCTTGAACAGTTTCAGAATCCGCCAGACGCCGGCACGGCTGCCATACTCGTAAAGGGATTCCATGCTCATGTTGCGCTCGCCTTGCAGCGGCTGCGCCGAGACCATCTCCGAGAGGAAAGCTTCGGACTCTTTATCGCCGTGCAGGATATTGCGCTCGCCACCTTCCTCGTAATTGAGCACGAAGGACAGCGCGATGCGGGCATTGCCCGGCCAGTGTGGGTGAGGAGGGTTACTGCCGTAACCGATCAGGTCGCGTGGATAGTCAGCGCTCACTGCAGTCTTCCTTCTTGTTCGTGTCGACTTGGTCAAAGTCAGGGTGTGTGGCGGCCTGGCGATGAGAGGGCAGGCTGGCGTCACAGCGATGGAGTGATTGTATACAACTTTATATTCACTTTGTAAGCCTGATTTTTTACCTTTTTCACTGACTGCCCTCTTTGGAGAATACTGCAAGAAACCTGCCTGACTGGTCAGCTAATGGATAAGAGGTCCTTTGATCTTATGGTTTGGCGCAAGATTCGTTGGTAAACCCTGAATGACGGTGTTGGTGGTAAAAATGTCGTTTTTATTGTGTACAATTTTTTTGAAAAATGTCTTAATCAGTCGCTCGCCGCAGCTTTTCGTGCTCCGAAACGGTGCGGTCTCCTTTTCACCTGACTTCGGGAGGCGCGAGGTCTGACTGCTCCACGCAGGCAGGCGCGCAGAATCAATGGGACGTTTGACTACACACGTTTTGGACGCTGCACACGGTTGCCCGGGCAGTTCGATCAAGGTCGAGTTGTACCGCGTTGAAGGTTCGCAGCTGGAATTGGTCGCCACTGCACTCACCAACAGCGATGGCCGTGTCGATTCGCCGCTGTTGCAAGGCGATGACTATCGGTCCGGGGTTTATCAGCTTCAGTTTCATGCGGGTGATTACTACCGCGCCCGTGGGGTTCAGCTGCCTGAGCCTGCGTTCCTGGATGTGGTGGTGCTGCGTTTCGGCATCTCTGCGGAACAGGATCACTACCATGTGCCGCTGCTGATTTCGCCGTACAGCTATTCCACGTATCGAGGCAGTTGATCCCCCAAGCAGCTGCCTCCTCCGAGAAGCGACTGCGCATATAGCTTCTTTGGTCTTTCGCCCGCTCACACTGCGGGCTTTTTTTTGCCTTTAGAAATGTGCTGACGGGTCTGGCGCCATCGCGGGCAAGCCCGCTCCCACAGTGAACTGTGGCGTTCACAGGACCTGTGGGAGCGGGCTTGCCCGCGATGCTTTTGCTCTTAACGACTCAACAACGACGCCGCCCCAGCCCCGCTAAACAACCCCGCACTCACCCGATTAAACCAGCTCTGCCCCTTGCCGCTACGCAAATACCGCGAAGCGCCGTGAGCCCCGAGCCCATAAGCCAGCTTGCACAGCAGATCGAGCACAGTCCAGGTCACGATCATCACCAGCAATTGCGGCAGGAACGGTTGCTCGGCACTCAAAAACTGCGGCAGGAAAGCGGCGAAGAACAAAATGTCTTTCGGATTGCTCGCGCCGAGCATGAACGCGCGCCCGAACAGTGCACGAAAGCGCGGCACTGGCGCAGCCTGGGGCACTTCAGCGCCTTGGGTTGGCAGGCGCGATTGCTGCCAGCTCTGCCAGGCGAGATAAAACAGGTACAGCGCACCGACGATTTTCAGGGCGCTGAACAGCTGTTCCGACGCCAGTAACAATGCGCCCAGACCCAAAGCCGAAGCACTGAGCAGGCAGATCGACGCAATCACGCCACCCAGAAATGCCGGATAAGAACGGCGCAAACCGTAATTTAGACTGTTGCTGATCATCAGCAACGACAGTGGCCCCGGGATCAGGATCACCACCAGCGCAGCGCCGCTGAACAGCAGCCAGGTTTCCAGACTCATCACTTTCCTCCATTTGCACAAAAGCCTCACCCGATGGGGTGAGGCTGTTTTGAAACACTGTTTTTGAAACGTAGACGGCTTACAAGAAAATGAACTTGGCGATGAAGATCGCGCAAAGCACCCACAGGCTGACGGAAATTTCCTTGTACTTACCGGTGCCGGCCTTCAGTGCCACATAAGTGATGAAGCCCAGCGCGATACCGTCGGCGACCGAGAAGGTCAGCGGCATCATGATCGCGGTAACGATCGCCGGAATGCTGTCGGTCGCTTCGTCCCATTCGATGTGCGCCATGCCGCCCATCATCAGCATCGCCACATAAATCAGCGCACCGGCGGTTGCGTAAGCGGGGATCATGCCAGCCAGCGGTGCAAAAAACATTGCGGCAATAAATAGCACACCTACGGTCACGGCGGTAAGACCAGTCCGACCACCCGCCGCTACTCCAGCAGCACTTTCCACGTAGCTGGTCACCGGCGGAACGCCGACCACCGCACCGAACACGCTGGAGGCACTGTCGGCTTTGAGGGCGCGGGAAAGGTTTTCGATCTTGCCGTCGGCGTTCACCAGGCCGGCGCGCTGTGCGACACCCATCAAGGTGCCGGCCGTGTCGAACATGTGCACGAAGAGGAAGGCCAGCACCACGCTGATCATGCTGATGTTGAACACGCCGGCGACGTCCATGGCCATCCAGGTCGGCGCCAGGCTCGGCGGGGCGGACATGATGCCCCCATAGTTCACCAGGCCCAGGCCCCAACCGGCCAGGGTCACGGTAATAATGCTGATGAGAATTGCGCCGAATACTTTGTGGTAGCTCAGGACCGCAATCATCAGGAAGCAGATGGCCGCCAGCAGCGGGCCTGGCTCTCGCAGGGAGCCGAGCTTGATCAGGGTGGCCGGGCTATCGACAACGATGCCGGCGGTTTTCAAGCCGATCAGCCCCAGAAACAGGCCCACACCGGCGCCCATGGCAAAGCGCAAACTCACTGGAATGCTATTGAGCAGCCATTCGCGAATCCGGGAAAAGGTCAGGAACATGAACAACACACCGGAAACGAACACCGCGCCAAGGGCGGTTTCCCAGTTGTAGCCCATGGTGCCGACCACGGTGTAGGTGAAGAACGCGTTCAGGCCCATGCCCGGCGCCAGGCCGACCGGCCAGTTGGCGTACAGGCCCATCAACAGGCAGCCCAGCGCGGCGGCGATGCAGGTGGCGACGAACGCCGCCCCGTGATCGATGCCGGCATCGGCCATGATGTTCGGATTGACGAAGATGATGTAAGCCATGGTGATGAAGGTCGTCAGACCGGCGATCAGCTCGGTCTTCACCGTGGTGCCGTGCAAGCTGAGTTTGAAGATGCGCTCCAGCCAGCCATTGCGTAATGGCGGCGAGAGTTCCAGCGTCGAGGCTTCGGATTTGCGGCTTTCCACAGCGAGTACTCCTCAAGAGTTTTATTGTTATTTCCAGGGCCGGACCCATGAGGGTGGCAGCGACCCTTTGAGGTGCTTGCGAATTTGTTGACTTGTTGGTCAGGAACTCGCACGAAGCGAATTATGCTTTTGTATACAAATAAAGCAAATAATGTTTTTGATTTTGTAGACGAAAAGTTTGTTGATCAGGATATATCGGCTATAGACGATCGTTCCCACGCTCTGCGTGGGAACGCCGCCATGGACGCTCTGCGTCCGCCGTTGATGTGACGCAGAGCGTCACGGGATGCATTCCCACGCAGAGCGTGGGAACGATCAGTTTGGAAAGACCTGGGCTTTACCCAGCGCGAGATTCACCGCCAGCCACCCATTCACCGCCGTCTCCCCAGCCTCGGCAAACACGCGCTCGAGTAATTTCACCTGCTCGCGCCGTAGCGACTGCTCGAACCGCGCACCTTCCGCAGTCAGTTCCAGCAGCCGCTTACGCTTATCGGTTTCGGACGCGACGCTGTTCACCAAATGCATTTCCACCAACTGACGTAACGGAATGTTCAGCGCCTGCTTGCTCACGCCCAGCAACGCCAGCAACTCCTTGACGCTGAGGGCAGGGTAGCGGGCGATGAAAAACACGATGCGTTGATGCACCCGGCTCAAGCCGCGACGCTCGAGCATTTCATCAGCCTTGGCGGTGAACGCCTGGTAACCGAAGAAAAACGCTTCCATGGCTTGTTGCTGAGTGCTGGGGTTTTTAAGGTCAATCATGTTGACGTATCTGCTTGGTCTGTCGTAATTTCGGTCAACCAGTTTGACTCATTTTCCTCAGGCCTCGCTACCGGTGACCCCCATGGCTTTTTCCGAACGTGTCTCGCGCCTTAAAAGTTCTTTGATCCGTGAAATCCTCGCCGCCGCCCAGCGCCCGGAAGTGATGTCGTTCGCCGGCGGCTTGCCAGCTGAAGCCATGTTGCCAAAAGTCGAGTGGACGGACATGCCGCTGTCCGTGGGGCAATACGGCATGAGTGAAGGCGAGCCGGCACTGCGTGAGGCGCTGGCGGCCGAAGCCCGGGCGTTGGGTGTGCCGTGCGAAGCGAGTCAGGTGCTGGTGGTCAGCGGTTCCCAGCAAACCCTCGATCTGGTGGCCAAGCTTTACATCGATAAAGACACCGAGATCTTGCTTGAAGCGCCCACTTACCTGGCAGCGTTGCAGATCTTCCAATTGTTCGGCGCCAACTGCATCACCGTCCCACAGGAAGCCGATGGCCCGAACCTGGTGCAATTGCGCAGCCGTCTGGAAAAACACAAACCCGCTTTCATCTACCTGATTCCGACATTTCAGAACCCGTCGGCGGTGCGCTACAGCGAGGCCAAGCGCGATGCAGTGGCGGCGTTGCTCGACGAGTTCGGCGTGACCCTGATCGAAGACGAACCCTACCGCGAGCTGACCTTCGACGGCGGCAGTGCCACGCCGATCGTCAGTCGCTTGAACAAGGCCAGTTGGATCTACACGGGTACCGTGTCGAAAACCCTGTTGCCGGGCCTGCGGGTCGGTTACCTGATCGCCAGCCCGGACCTGTTTCCGCACTTGCTGCGGCTCAAGCAATCGGCCGATCTGCACACCAACCGCATCGGGCAATGGCAAGCGCTGCAATGGATCGGCACCGAAAAATACCAGCAGCACCTGGGTGAGTTGCGTGACTTCTATCGGGTTCGTCGGGATGCATTCCAGTCAGCACTTGAAAAGCATTTTGGCGACCTGGCGCAGTGGAACGTGCCACAGGGTGGGCTGTTTTTCTGGTTGACGCTCAAGCAGCCACTGGATACTCGCACGCTGCTCAAAGCCGCGCTGGCGGCGGATGTGGCGTTTATGCCGGGCGAGCCATTTTTCCCCGAGCCGGACAAAAACCCCGGTCACCTGCGGCTGAACTTCAGCCACATCGACCCGGCGCGGCTGGACGAAGGGCTCAAGCGATTGGCAACGGTGGTGCATCAGGCACAGACGGCAGAAGCTGCCTGAGGGGAGGGTATAAACAAATAAACCGGCCAATCCAGACTGTGTGAAAACGCCCTGATGAAGGCAAAAACAAACTGAGCATTTTCTTGAATCGCCGCGCAGATTGCTAGGTTTTCACACAGTCTGAATCGGCCGGTTTATTTTTGTCTGAAGTTTGTGGTGGCTGGTCTGGCCTCATCGCTGGAGTCAGAGCACCACAAAACCATCAGGCTGCAGCAAATCGCTTATCCAGATAATCAATGATCACTTTGGATTCATACATCCAGGTGGTCTGGCCATTTTCTTCGATGCGCAGGCACGGCACCTTGATCTTGCCACCTTGCTCCAGCAGGGTCTGGCGATCCTGTTCGTTGTTCTTCGCATCGCGCAACGCCACCGGAACGTTCAGGCGACGCAGGGTACGGCGGGTTTTCACGCAGAACGGGCAGGCGTGGAACTGATACAGGGTCAGGTCCTTGGCGGCCGCTTCGACCTGAGCCTGAGCGGCGGCGGGGCGCTGCTTCTTGCCTGGACGAGTAATGAAATCGATGAAGATGATCAGTTGGCCGAGGCCGACACGAAGCGCTTTTACGAACACGGATAAGCCTCACAGGGGTAAACAGAAAGGCGCGCAGCTTACCTGATTTTTGGCAGGCGAAAAAAAACCGGCGATCAGTGCCGGTTTTCTTCGTGCTGCGAGTTACTTGATCAGGCTGAGAAACTCGCTGCGGGTGGCCGCATTTTCGCGGAATTCGCCGAGCATCACCGAGGTGATCATCGTCGAATTCTGTTTCTCCACACCGCGCATCATCATGCACATGTGCTTGGCCTCGATCACCACCGCAACGCCCAGGGCGCCGGTGACTTGCTGGACCGCATCGGCGATCTGGCGGCTGAGGTTTTCCTGGATCTGCAGGCGGCGGGCGTACATATCGACGATGCGCGCGACTTTCGACAGCCCCAGGACCTTGCCGCTCGGGATGTAGGCAACATGGGCCTTGCCGATGAACGGCAGCATGTGGTGCTCGCACAACGAGTAGAGCTCGATGTCCTTGACCAGCACCATCTCGCTGTTGTCGGAGCTGAACAAGGCACCGTTGGTGACCTCTTCCAGTGTCTGTTCATAACCGCGGCAGAGGTACTGCATGGCTTTGGCGGCACGTTTTGGCGTGTCGAGCAGGCCCTCGCGGGAGGCGTCCTCGCCCAATTGGCCGAGAATCTCGGTGTAATTCTGTTCCAGGGACATGAAACTACCTGTGGGATTTTACGCAAAGGGCAAGGGTACGGTGACGGACACGGCGCTGCAAGCGTGAAGCGACGGCATCACTCGTCGCGACCTTCCATCATAGTGCGTTTGAGCATCACATAAACCGCTCCGGCGCCACCGTGTTTCGGTTGGCACGAGGTGAAGCCGAGCACCTGTGAATGCTGACGTAGCCACGTGTTGACGTGGCTCTTGATCATCGGCCGCTTGCCGTCCAGGCGCACCGCTTTGCCGTGGGTGACACGTACGCAGCGAATTTCGAATTTGGTCGCTTCGGCCAGAAAGGCCCACAGGGTTTCACGGGCCTTTTCCACGTTCATGCCATGCAGATCGAGGCTGCCTTCGAACGGAATCTGTCCGATCTTGAGCTTGCGTATCTGGCTTTCCTGGACACCGTCGCGGGCCCACATCAGCTCATCTTCGGGGCCGACATCGATGACGAATTGATCCGACAACCCGTCAACGGTGGTGGCATCGGTGCGCACGGTGGCGGCCTGGCGCAGCTTGGCGATTTGCGCGCGGTCGGCCTTGGGTTTGCCGGTTTCGGCGCGATCGTGCTTGATCGGCTTGACGCCTTGGATCGCGCTTTTGAACAGGGAAAAATCGTCGTCTTGCATGTCAGCCTCCGCGAAGGGCGGCCAGTTTACCCAAGTCGGGACGAATCGGGCGCGACAAAACGTCCGGCTTTGGGCTTAGTCGTGTTTTTTCATCAGGTGCGGTGCCATGTTCAGCTCTTGCGACTGGCGCGAGCGGCGACGGCAGCGGCGCCACAACCACACGCCGATGTACAGCACGAACAGACCCACGGCCAGAATGATCGCCGAGCCCAACGGGCTGGCATTCAACTCGCCCAGCGCCGGTGGCCGGCCCAGCAGGCTGGCCGCGCCGGCCATCGCCAGTAACACACCGCACGTCGCCAGCAAGGCAGCGAACGCTGCGCCGAAGCGAAAACGCCAGTTGCTTTGGCCTTTGGGCCGCAAGCGGCGTGCATCAAAACCATCGGATAACTTCATTCCGACCTTCCTCAATGGGTATCGGCCCTTCGACCGGGAGTTGACCGGGATGTTCCTGAGGCTAGGGCAATTACAGCAAATGAGAGGCTTTTGCGGATGAGCGGCGGCATGGACCGCTCATCGAAGGGTTGATCAGATCAGTTCGCGGGTCTGGGCGAGGGTGGCGAAATTGTCCGCCATGATCGCCATCTCGGTGTGCTGAACGTGCTCGGCGCTCAGGACGCCACCCTTGTAGGGCAGGTCGCGAGTCGCACAGGCGTCTTCAACCAATGTGCAACGAAAGCCCAGGTTCTTCGCGGCGCGCACGGTAGTGCTGACGCTGGAATGGCTCATGAAACCGCAGACGATAAGGTCCAGCGAGCCGAGATTCTGCAGGTGCTCCAGCAGTTCAGTGCCATGAAACGCACTCGGCAGCAATTTGCCGATGATGGTTTCGTCGCCCTGTGGTTCCAGGCCCGGGATGAACTCACCGCGCTCGCCTTGCGGGTCGAACAGCCCGCCGACGGTGCCGAGGTGGCGCACGTGCACGATCGGCCGACCGGCTGCACGGGCAGCGGCTACCAATTGCTTGATGTTTGCGACAGCAGCATCCATGCCGCTCAGTGCCAAGGGGCCGCTGAGGTATTCTTTCTGGGCATCGATGATGACAAGGGTCGCATGACCCAGATTGGCCGCCGCATAACCACGGCCGCTGAGTTGAAACATCGTTTTTGGAACGGACATTCTGGGGCTCCTTCGAGTGGGGCTTTTGCGACATTGTCCTCTGGCTGAGCGCTTCTGTGAATCGCTACCATCGTAGGCACCGCCGTTGTTGGGTCGCAGCCTTGTCAAGATACTCGTTCTGTTCAATGGCTTGCTGAAAAAATAGAAGAGTCCTACATCTGATCCGGTGTTTTTCCTGCGTCGTCGCGGCGTCTTTTGGCTGTTAGAATCGTCAGTCGTTTTTTCTGGAGTTTGCCCCGTGATCACTTCCCGACTTCGTACCCTGCGTGACCATATCCGTTGGGCCGTCAGCCGCTTCCATGGGGAGGATCTGTTTTTCGGCCATGGGACCGACAACGCCTGGGACGAAGCCCGTCAACTGGTGTTGGGTGCGCTGCACTTGCCGTGGGAAATCGCCGACAGCTATCTGGACTGCCGTCTGGAAGACGACGAACTGGTCAATCTGCAA
The DNA here is from genome assembly GCF_031570575.1 of Pseudomonas sp. JL3. Lineage (NCBI taxonomy): Bacteria > Pseudomonadati > Pseudomonadota > Gammaproteobacteria > Pseudomonadales > Pseudomonadaceae > Pseudomonas > Pseudomonas sp. JL3. Next base: position 529,011 of record NZ_JAKWJK010000003.1, on the reverse strand, counting down.
CGCTTGCTCAAGCGCCGCATCGAAGAGCGCATTCCGACCGCTTACCTGCTGGGCGAAGCCTGGTTCTGTGGTATGTCGTTCATTGTCGACGAACGCGTGCTGATCCCGCGCTCACCGATTGGAGAGCTGATCGAAAAGCGTTTCGAGCCGTGGTTGGGCGCCGAACCTGCGCGTATTCTCGACCTGTGCACCGGTTCCGGTTGCATCGGCATCGCCTGTGCTTACGAGTTCCAGAACGCCGAAGTGGTACTGGCCGATCTGTCGTTCGAAGCGCTGGAAGTGGCGAACCAGAACATCGAGCGCCACGGTGTCGATGAGCGGGTGTTCACCGTTCAGGGTGATGGGTTCGATGGCTTGCCGGGTCAACGTTTCGACCTGATCGTGTCGAATCCGCCTTACGTCGATGCGGAAGATTTCGCCGACATGCCGGATGAGTATCAGCACGAACCGGAGCTGGGCCTGGCCTGTGGCGACGACGGTTTGAACCTGGTGCGCCGCATGCTCGCCGAGGCGGCGGATCATCTGACTGAGAAGGGGTTGTTGATTGTTGAGGTGGGTAACAGTCAGGTTCATGTCGAGGCGCTGTACCCGGAAGTCGACTTTGCCTGGCTGGAATTCGAGCGCGGTGGGCATGGTGTGTTTATGCTGACAGCGGAGCAATGCCGCGATCATCAGGCGTTGTTCGCTTCTCGCGTCTGACCAGTAGATCGTTCCCACGCTCCGCGTGGGAATGCCTCAACGGACGCTCCGCGTTCGGCTTCTGGGGACGCGGAGCGTTCCGGGCTGCATTCCCACGCAGAGCGTGGGAACGATCGACTACCGGTGCGTAGCAATCCAGATCAACAACCCCGCCTGAAACACTGCAAACGCCACCAGACAGGTAATGGTAAAACGCAGCCCGGCGTCTTCGCGTTTGTACTTGCTGACCTTTTCTTCGTGCTTCTTCAGTTTGACTTCCTGTTCCGCCAGGTTCTGCTCGGCTTGCTGGAGCATCTGCGCGGCTTCGAGGATTTCCACCTGCTGCAACTTTTCGCTGTTCCAGTCGCCGAGCAAATCACCGACCGACACCTCTTTAACGCTGCCCTTCAAATGCTGGGCGTCGGCGTAGACCACATCAAAACCGTGCACCCGCAGAAAGTGATCGCGGCGCAGGCGAGTGTCTTCGTTCAGCGCATCCTTGTTGTTCAGGTCAGTGCCATCGACGGTGTAGGCGGGCCATCTCTTCTTCGCCCACGTAATGCCCTGAGCTGCCAAATAGCGCCCGATGCCGCGGTTCATCGGCTCGATCTGCAAGCCGCTTTCCGGCTCGAAATGCACGCGTTTGGCGGTGTGATCGACCCACACGTCCAGATGGTTCTGTTCTTTGCGCACGCGCTGGCCCGGCAGCTTGATGGCCATGCGCATCAGGCTGTGTTCCTTGCTATTACGTTCGGCATAACCGAATTCGACAAAGCGCAACGGCCGTCCACCGGTGTTGCGGTCGGTTTGCAGCGGCGCCAGGCGGAGCATTTTGTGGTGCTCGACTTGGACGTCCGCCCACGGCAGCTCGACCGCTGGCTGTGCGTCTTTTTCAGCGGTGGTGTCGGGTGAAGTCTGGGTATCAGTCATAACGGCGAGGTCCTGTCCAAGCGCTGCTTGCCGCCAGTCATAGCGCTGGCGACAAAGGCTTATCGGCCGTTTTTTTCAGGACTGGAGGGGCAACAGCGCTTAAAACAGCGCTTAACGGGTGCGAAGTCCGTCAATAAACCCGAGGATTCGCGCGCCGAGTTCGGCGGCTAGCGGCAATTGCGGATCTTTGTAGGAGGCCAATTGCCGCTTCACGTCGTTGGGCACGATGCGCATCACGTGGTTCATGCCTTCGATCAGCGCCAGTTCTGCGTCCGGTTTGGCGGCCTTGAGTGCCTTGGCATCACCCACGCCGACTTGAATGTCGTTGCTGCCCTGGATGATCAGCGCCGGCATTTTCAGTTTGGCGAAGGCCGCGGCCGGGTCTTGGCGAAACAGCGAAATCAGATACGGCTGCACGCTGGGGCGGAAAATCACCTGCAATTGCGGTGGCACGTTGTCGTCGGTGTGGCCGGCCTTGAGGCTGTCGAGCAGTTCATTGCTGCGCAGCATCAACGACGGTGGCAGGCGATTGCTCAACTGCTGACGCAGGACCTGATCGATCGGTCGGGCGCTGCCGGACATGGAAATCACCGCCGCGGCATCGACGTTTGGCGCCGCCAGGCTGGCGATCAAGGCACCTTCGCTGTGGCCCAGCAAAATCAGTTTGCCAAAGCGCGGATCGGCGTTGAGCTTCTGGCCCCAGGCTTCGGCGTCGGCCACATAGGCCTCCACCGACAGATTGCGCTCATCGGGCGTGGCCGCCAGGCTCGCCGCCACGCCGCGCTTGTCGTAGCGCACGCTGGCGATGTTGTGTTTGGCCAGCACCCAGGCCAGCCGTTTGAGGCTATCGTTGCGTCCGCCGTCGGGGTTGTTTCCGTCACGATCCGTAGGACCGGAGCCGGAAATGATCAGGACAACCGGTACAGGCGTGTCGGATTTGGGCAGCAACAGCGAGCCGAAAAGCTCGCCGCTGCCCGTGTCCAATGTGATCGGGCGTTGCAGGACAGTGGCCTGTGCAAAGCCGGTAAACAAGGTAAGGCTCAAGGCTAGAACTCGCAGCATCATCACGCCATCATCAACAAGGTGCCGGTTGGACTCGCAGGCACCCATAAGGTTCGAGGATGAACTAGTCGGGTAGCCTGCGTATACTGGCGCGCATTACGTATTTTAGTTTCGATTTCACGGAGCGTCCCGCATGTCCGGCAATACCTACGGCAAGCTGTTCACTGTCACCACCGCGGGCGAAAGCCATGGTCCGGCGTTGGTCGCCATTGTCGATGGCTGCCCGCCGGGCCTGGAGATTTCCCTTGAGGATCTGCAGCGTGACCTGGACCGCCGCAAGCCCGGCACCAGCCGCCACACCACCCAGCGCCAGGAAGCCGACGAAGTTGAAATCCTCAGCGGCGTGTTCGAAGGCCGCACCACCGGTTGCGCCATCGGCTTGTTGATCCGCAACACCGACCAGAAGTCCAAGGACTACTCGGCGATCAAGGACCTGTTCCGCCCGGCCCATGCCGACTACACCTATCACCACAAATATGGCGAACGCGATTACCGCGGTGGCGGCCGCAGCTCCGCCCGTGAAACCGCCATGCGCGTGGCGGCCGGTGCAATTGCCAAGAAATACCTGGCCACCCAGGGCATCATCATTCGCGGCTACATGAGCCAGCTCGGTCCGATTGAAATCCCGTTCAAGACCTGGGATTCGGTGGAAGAGAACGCGTTCTTCAGCCCTGACCCGGACAAGGTCCCGGAACTGGAAGCCTATATGGACCAGTTGCGCCGTGACCAGGACTCGGTCGGCGCGAAGATCACCGTGGTCGCCGAAGGCGTGATGCCGGGCCTCGGCGAGCCGATCTTCGACCGCCTCGACGCCGAACTGGCCCACGCGCTGATGAGCATCAACGCGGTCAAGGGCGTGGAAATCGGCGCCGGGTTTGCCAGCATCGCCCAGCGCGGCACCGAGCACCGTGATGAAATGACCCCGGAAGGTTTCCTCAGCAACAATGCCGGCGGCATTCTCGGTGGTATTTCGTCCGGTCAGCCGATTGTTGCGCACCTGGCGCTCAAGCCCACATCGAGCATCACCACGCCGGGCCGTTCCATCGACATCCATGGCAACCCGGTTGAGGTCGTCACCAAGGGCCGTCACGATCCGTGCGTGGGCATCCGCGCCACGCCGATTGCCGAAGCGATGATGGCCATCGTATTGATGGATCACCTGCTGCGTCATCGCGGGCAGAACATCGATGTGCGCGTGAGCACTCCGGTGCTGGGTCAGCTTTAATGGCTGACCTCACAGCCGCTGCGGTCTGACGACGGTGGCGGTGCTCCCTTACTGGCGGCTCTCCAGTTTCTATCTGTTCTATTTCGCCTTGCTCGGTTCGACAGCGCCATTTCTGGCGCTGTACTTCGATCACCTGGGCTTTTCCAGTGCGCGTATTGGCGAACTGGTGGCGATCCCGATGCTGATGCGCTGCGTGGCGCCGAATATTTGGGGCTGGCTCGGTGACTACACCGGGCGACGTCTGGCCATCGTGCGGTTCGGCGCGGTCTGTACGCTGCTGACCTTCTCACTGATTTTCGTCAACCAAAGCTACGCGTGGCTGGCGATGGTCATGGCCTTGCACGCGTTCTTCTGGCACGCGGTATTGCCGCAGTTCGAAGTCATCACCCTGGCGCACTTGAAGGACCAGACCTCGAGCTACAGTCAGATCCGCCTGTGGGGATCCATCGGTTTCATCATTACCGTGGTAGCGCTGGGCCGATTGTTCGAGTGGCTCAGCCTGGACATTTACCCGGTGGCGCTGGTGCTGATCATGGCCGGGATCGTCGTCAGCAGTTTATGGGTGCCTAACGCGCAACCCATTCAGAGCGAACGGTTGGCGGGGGAGGGATTCCTCCAGCAATTGCGCAACCCCGGGGTGTTGGCGTTCTACGGTTGCGTGGCGCTGATGCAGATGAGTCACGGGCCGTATTACACCTTTCTGACCCTGCACCTTGAGCGACTCGGTTACAGCCGCGGGCTGATCGGCATGCTCTGGGCGGTCGGCGTGGTCGCCGAAGTCTTGATGTTTTTGGTCATGAGCAAGATCCTTGCACGTTTCTCGGTGCGCCGGGTGCTGCTGGCGAGTTTCCTGCTGGCGGCTTTGCGTTGGTTGTTGCTCGGTTCGTTTGCTGAATTCCTCTGGGTGCTGCTGTTTGCCCAGGTGCTGCACGCCGCAACCTTCGGTAGCTTTCACGCGGCTGCCATCCAGTTCGTGCAACGTAGCTTCGGCGCGCGTCAGCAAGGGCAGGGCCAGGCGTTGTATGCCGCGCTGGCCGGCACTGGCGGTGCACTGGGCGCGCTGTATTCCGGCTACAGCTGGAATGCCCTCGGCGCCACATTGACCTTTAGTATTGCCAGTCTCGCAGCCTTCGCCGCGGCCGTTATCATTGCCACACGTATGCAAGAGGACAGGCCATGAGCCTTACCCGTGAACACCTCGCCAAGGAAATTATCGACGCCGGGCGTTTTCTGTATGGCCGCGGCTGGTCGCCGGCCACCAGCAGCAATTACTCGACCCGCCTGTCGCCGACCGAAGCCTTGCTGACGGTGTCTGGCAAGCACAAAGGCCAGCTGGGCATCGACGATGTGCTGGCCACCGATCTTTCGGGCAATAGCCTGGAACCGGGCAAAAAACCGTCCGCCGAAACCCTGCTGCATACTCAGCTCTATAGCTGGCGCCCGGAGATCGGCGCGGTGCTGCACACCCATTCGGTGAACGCCACGGTGCTGTCGCGCCTGACGCCGGAAGACTTCATCGAGTTCGAAGACTATGAACTGCAAAAAGCCTTCAGCGGCGTTTCGACTCATGAGTCTCGCGTGCGCGTGCCGATTTTCGACAACGATCAGGACATTGCACGGCTGGCCGCCAAGGTGCAGCCTTGGCTCGACGCCCATCCTGATTGCGTCGGCTATCTGATTCGTGGCCACGGCCTCTACACGTGGGGTGCGCGCATGAGCGACGCGCTGCGACAGATCGAAGCCTTTGAATTTTTGTTCGAGTGCGAGTTGAAGACGCGCTCGCTCTCGAACCATAAAGCATGAACCGTTAAGGAGTTGCCCAGATGAGCAGCCTGTCCGTTTATCACGTCTCCAGCCCCGAAATACCGAACAAAGTCCTGACCCACCTCGAAGACATCGCCTCGACCCTGGCCGAACAGGGCGTGCGCTTCGACCGTTGGCAAGCCACGGCGAAAATCCAGCCCGGCGCCAGCCAGGAAGAAGTGATCGCCGCGTATCAGGAGCAAATCGACAAATTGATGACCGAGCGCGGTTACATCACCGTAGATGTGATCAGCCTGAGCAGCGATCACCCGCAAAAAGCCGAACTGCGCGCCAAGTTCCTCGATGAACATCGCCATGACGAAGACGAAGTACGATTTTTCGTCGCCGGCCGAGGCTTGTTCACCCTGCACATCGGCGATTACGTCTACGCCGTGCTCTGCGAAAAAAACGACCTGATCTCGGTGCCTGCCGGTACGCCGCATTGGTTCGACATGGGCGAAAACCCGCATTTCGTCGCGATCCGCCTGTTCAACAACCCCGAAGGCTGGGTGGCCAATTTCACCGGCGATGACATCGCCAGCCGCTTCCCGCGTCTCGAGGACTGAGTCGATGCCGATCAAAGCGATTCTCACCGACATCGAGGGCACTACCAGCGCGGTGAGTTTTGTGTTTGACGTGCTGTTTCCCTACGCAACTAAACACCTGCCGGATTTCGTTCGCCAAAATGCCGGTCGCGCGGATGTCGCCGAGCAGCTCGCCGCTGTTCGGCATGACTGCGGTGAGCCGCAAGCCGACGTCGAACGGGTCATCGAAATCCTCTTGGCCTGGATCGGCGAAGACCGCAAGGCCACGCCGCTCAAAGCGTTGCAAGGCATGGTCTGGGAGCAGGGTTATCAGGCCGGGCAGTTGAAAGGCCACGTGTACCCGGACGCCGTTGAAGCGCTCAAGCGCTGGCATCAGGAAGGCTATCAACTGTTTGTGTACTCTTCGGGCTCGATTCAGGCGCAAAAACTGATCTTCGGCTGCTCGGACGCGGGGGATTTGTCGCCACTGTTCAGCGGCTATTTCGACACTACCTCAGGGCCCAAGCGCGAAGCGCAGTCCTACGAGCGCATCACCCAGGCGATTGGCGTCGAGGCTTCGCAGATTCTGTTTCTGTCCGACGTCGTTCAAGAGCTGGATGCCGCGCGTGCGGCCGGGATGGCAACCTGTGGCCTGGCCCGTGAGGGCGGGGAACTGGCAGGGCATGTGACCGTCGACAGCTTTGCGCGGATCGATCCTTCAGCCCTGTAAACCCCATAACAGGGATTGCGTAACCGCAGAAACAACTCAGGCCGTGAAGCGAAAGCGCTCACGGCCTGTTTGTTTGTAGCGCGTTTATTTATACAACCGCAGGATTTAAACCGAGTGATAGGTCGGCAAGGCGAACCGTTGCTGGCTTTGCAGCATGGAGATCTGCGGCAGTTCGCTGGCCTGTTCGGCGACGTCACGACGAATCGCGCTGATCACCCACGACAGCTGGTCGCCGGCATGCAATTGCTGGTAGGAAATCGAACGCTTGAAGACTTTGCCGTCCGTACTGCGCAGGGTCAGCAGAATGCCGCCGTCAGGCCGTGGCTGGGTGGTCACTTCGAAGTTGGAGAACAGCGACGAAAATTTTTCCTGGATCAGGCTCATGTCTATCAGCTCCGTTTGTGCTTGAAGGGCAACATGGAGAGGTAGTTGCAGTGATTGTGCCAGTGCCTGACTTTTTAAAAAATCATATAAATCAACAAGTTAACCTTTAAGCGTTTTTGTGCTTTCGTGCAATCTGCATGAATTGCCATCGTGCATCCTGCATTTTGCGTGGTCGGCCTGTGATTAGATGGAACCAATCACAACGCCAGGGTTCCGCTTTGCGATGCCTGGTCCGAACGCTTCAGGCGCAGATACAAAACATTTCAAAAACCGCGTGTACAGCGCAAGAACCGCTGACGTATTTTCGGCCTCAATCAACGCCACCCGACAATAAGAAGATCGAACGGGAGCACCATGAGCCGCACGCTGAACGACACGATTACCTGGGGCATGATGCTCCGCAAGCTGCCTTCCATTGCCAAAGCCATTCCCCGGGTGGTGAAGGGCATGAAAGCCGCCAACGTCAAGGACCCGACCCAACCGTGTGGTCTCGGCTGGAGCTTCGAGCAGGCGACATTGCGCAATCCCGATGGCCCGGCCTTGCTGCAGGGTGAGGTGAGACTCACTTATGCACAGGTCAATCAGTGGGCCAATCGTATCGCCCATCATCTGATTGCCCAAGGCATCGGCAAGGGCGATGTGGTGGCGATCTTTATCGAAAACCGTCCGGAGCTGCTGGCGACGATATTGGCGGTGGCCAAAGTCGGTGCGATCAGCGCCTTGCTCAATACCTCCCAGACCCGCGATACCCTGGCCCATAGCCTGAACCTGGTGGCGCCCGTGGCGATCGTGGTCGGAGAAGAGCTGGTGCCGGCCTTCAATGCGGTCCGCGAGCGGGTGGACATCGAAGCTGCGCGCATCTGGTTTGTCGCCGATCAAGACACTTATCGCCATCCGGGCAATTCGCCCGATGGCTTCACCAACCTGATGACGGCCAGCTGCGACGCGTGCAGCGATAACCCCGTCAGCAGCCAGCAGGTTTTTCTCGACGATCCTTGTTTCTACATTTACACCTCGGGCACCACCGGGTTACCCAAGGCCGGGGTGTTCAAGCACGGCCGCTGGATGCGCAGCTCCGCCAGCTTCGGGTTGATTGCCCTGGACATGCAGCCGCAGGACGTCGTCTATTGCACCTTGCCGCTGTACCACGCCACCGGGCTCTGCGTGTGCTGGGGCTCGGCAATCAGTGGGGCGTCGGGGTTTGCCATCCGCCGCAAGTTCAGCGCCAGCCAATTCTGGAGCGACGTGCACAAATACCGGGCGACCACCCTCGGTTATGTCGGCGAATTGTGCCGCTACCTGGTGGATCAACCGCGCAGCGTCGACGACAGTCGGCACAGCGTGACGAAGATGATAGGCAATGGGCTGCGCCCCGGCGCGTGGAGTGAGTTCAAGACGCGTTTTGCCGTTGACCATATCTGTGAGCTGTACGCCGCCAGCGACGGCAATATCGGCTTCACCAACATCCTCAATTTCGACAACACCATCGGTTTTTCCCTGATGTCCTGGGAACTGGTGGCTTACGACCACGACAGCGGCGCACCCACCCGTGATGCCAAGGGCTTCATGCGCAAAGTGGCCAAGGGCGAGCAGGGGTTGCTGCTGGCCAGGATCGACGATAAGGCGCCGCTGGACGGCTACACCGATCCACAGAAGACCGCAAAAGTCGTGCTCCATGACGTGTTCAAGAAGGGCGACCGTTATTTCAATACCGGTGACCTGCTGCGCAACATCGGTTTTGGCCACGCGCAGTTTGTCGATCGCTTGGGCGACACCTACCGCTGGAAGGGTGAAAACGTCTCGACCACCGAGGTCGAAAACATTCTCTTGCAACACCCACACATCGCCGAAGCCGTGGCCTATGGCGTGGAAATCCACAACACCAACGGGCGTGCCGGGATGGCGGCAATCACGCCGGCTGAATCCCTGGCGACCCTGGATTTCAGCGAGTTGCTGGCTTTCGCCAGGCAGCAAATGCCTGCCTATGCGGTGCCACTTTTCCTGCGGGTGAAAGTGAAAATGGAGACCACCGGAACCTTCAAATACCAGAAGACCCGGCTCAAGGACGAAGCCTTCGACCCGAACAAAACCGGCGACGACCCGATCTACGCCTGGTTGCCGGATACCCAGACTTACGTGCAAGTCACCGAGCAGGTGCTGGCGGATATCCAGGGCGGCAAGTACCGTTATTGAATGTGGCTATAGCCACCCATGAGAAAAAAGAAGTGACAGGTTCCGGACCGCTCGGGAAACTATCGGCTTTCCGATTGACCGAATGTGGAGTCCCCAATGTCAGACAAAAGCCGCCAGATGACCCCCGAAGAGGCTGCTGAATTTGCCGAACAGGTGTTCAACAAAGCGCGCGAGGGCGATGCGGCCATGATGGCTGCGCTGCTGACCAAGGGCTTGCCGCCGAACCTGCGCAATCACAAGGGCGACACCTTGCTGATGCTCGCCGCGTACCACGGTCATGTCGAAACGGTAAAAGTCCTGCTCGAGCACAAGGCCGATCCTGAAATCCGCAACGACAACGGCCAGAGCCCGATTGCCGGCGCGGCATTCAAAGGTGATCTGGCTGTGGTCAAGGCGTTGGTGGAAGGTGGCGCTCAAGTGGAAGGTTCGTCCTTCGACGGTCGCACTGCGCTGATGATGGCCGCGATGTTCAACCGCGTCGAAATCGTCGACTACCTGATCAGCAAAGGCGCCGATCCGAAAGCCAAGGATGCCAACGGTGTGTCCGCGCTGGACGCGGCCAAAACCATGGGCGCGGCGGATACCACCGCACAATTGCAGAAACTCCTGGCCTGACCTCTGCGGCTGCGGGGCTTCTGTGGCGAGGGGGCAAGCTCCTTCGCCACAGGTTTATGCCAGGTCCCGCAATCCGTTTCCGAATGCGCTATCCTTCGCGCCCTCCAATATCCCTCGCTACAGGATCCACCTCATGAAAGCCGCACTCGTCGAACTCATCAGCAAAATCAGCTCCGGGTGCATGAGCGATGACGAAATTCTGAAAGTCGCTGATGAAGCGGCTCAGGCCTACGCCGATCCCGAGGCTTTTCTGACGGCCAATCCGGACATCAACTACGACGATACCTTTCCGATCCCGTTGGGCGAGTGGGTGGTCGTCGGCAGCTTGCCGGAAACCGTGCTGTTCCAGGCCGACACCTACATGGACCTGTTTGCGCAGATCGTCGCCTCGTTCGGCCCCAGCGTGGCTTTCAACATCAAACCCAAGCAACTGGCCAAGACCGAAGCCCTGACGGCGCTCAATCGTATTCAAGTGCAGATGAGCAGCATGAATAAAGAAAACGGCGGTTACACGCTGATGAACTTCAGCCAGTTGCTCGACGACGAACTGCAAGTGGTGCTGGTCTACGGTAACGACGTGCCACGGGTATTGGAGTTGTGCGCGGAAGTTGGTATTGCCGCCGCGCCGTCCCTGGAAGCCCTGAAAGTGGCGATCCACGTCTGAAGCTGTCTAGCACGGTAATAAAACGGAACCCTCGCAACACCCGACTATCCTAAGAGTGCATATCACTCTTCGGGAGCGTCACCATGGGTTCCACGTTCAACAGCCTGGTTGGCCTGATTATTCTTGCCCTGGATATCTGGGCCATCATCAACGTGCTTAAAAGTGGCGCCGAAACCGGGATGAAAGTCCTTTGGGTGCTGTTGATCCTCCTGCTGCCGGTCCTGGGCCTGATCATCTGGGCCATCGCCGGGCCGCGAGGCAATGTGCGGATCTGATCGGTTTCCCGCAAACAACACTGAACCCTGTGGGAGCGGGCCTTTGAGAATAATGCTCGCTCGGGGAAGGTTCGACCTGTCATGGCTTGCCGTCGCTGCCTGAACGAAGGCGGCATTCTGGTGATGCAGAACGGCACGCCGTTCATGCAAATCGAACAAGTCATAACCACCGCCGGTCGCCTGCGCAGCCTGTTTCCGGACTGGCACTTCTGCGGCCGTGCCGACCTACATCGCCGGCGCGGTGAACAAACCCAGCAACGACTAAAATGAACACAGGTATCTGTGTTTTTTCTGCTGGCGCGCGGTAATCCGTTTGAACGATCACTCAGGGTAAAAGTCCAGATTGTTGTAAACCCATTTGCGGGTTTTATCGAGGAGGCACCGATGCAAAAGTGGAAAATCACTTTCGTGGATGATCACGGTGAAACAGTGGACGAACTCTTCGAGTGCGAGGAATGCCCGAATAGCGAGCAAGCCGCCAAACTCATTCGCGCCCGGCGCCTGCCTGTCGCTGCCGAACTGGATCTCAATGATCTGGAGGGGCGTACCGATGATCCGACCGTCAAAAGTCTGAAATCCCAGAACAGCATTGAAATCCTCAGTATTACCCCGATCTGATACACCTCTTGTCACATTCACAACCAGACCTTGGCAGCAGCTCTATCTTGGGGCTACTCTGCAATCGAGATCAGCGAATGACTCGCTAAGGTCTGGTCTTGTCAGCTACATGCTTGTTTCCCGTCGGTAACCTCTGTTGCCGTATCGCTCTCACCAATCGGTTGAAAGTGCAGGGAATACGGAAAGTCTATCCATCAGTCTGAGGGGGACGTTTCATGAGCACAGCCTATCAAGAAGACATCAGCAGCAGCGTGCTGCGCCGCATGAAAGAAGGCGGTTTCGACTTTTCACGATTCCACCCCATCGAGTTCTACGCCATTTTCCCGGACGAGGAGCGGGCACGCAGGGCGGCAGGTCATTTCAGTGGTGAATCCTTGAATGCCCAGATCAGCGTGCGCGACGACGGCGCGTGGCATTTGGAACTGAGCAAAGTGATGTACGCCACCTACGACGGGATCGGCGACTTTGAACAGGACTTCGAGGCGGTGGTCGAGCCTCTGGGCGGTATCATCGAGGGATGGGGCGTCAAGCAGGAGGTACGAGGGCTACTCGCATAACTTTATGAACAGTGACAACACTCAGCAACGGCTGACCTTTGGGTTGGCCGTTTTCGTTTTTGCTATATGGAAAGCAAGATCAAATGGACAAAAAAAAGCCACCTGAACAGGCGGCTAAAAGGGAAGAACGATAAGTTTTCCAGCGAATGCGTGGATTATCCGCATCGCCCCCCGGGCAGTGAAATCAACTCTGGCTATGCTGCTGATAGGCGACAGCATTGCTTCGCCATGAAGCGGGGGCGATCAGGTTGGGGCATTTACCGCACAGGATTGGTGCGGTGGGTGCGGCGCCATTATCCAACTGATTGATATCAAAGCGTTTATGCCGATGGCACGGGCCTTGCGAAGGCCTGGATGTCCGGGTGACAAGGAGTACGGCATGATCCGCACCTATTTTGATGAGATGTACGATGCCGGCGGCCAGGTCCGCCCGCATTATCGGGAGTTTGCCCGTTGGCTGGCCGAAACGCCTGACGAGCTTTTGGCACAACGGCGACGCGAGGCCGATCTGTTATTTCATCGTGCCGGGATTACATTCACGCTCTATGGTGATGAGCAGGGGACAGAGCGCCTGATTCCCTTCGACACCATTCCCCGCAGTATCCCCGCCAGTGAATGGCGGGTCGTCGAGCGCGGCTGCATTCAGCGGGTCAAGGCATTGAACATGTTCCTTGCCGACCTCTATCACGAGCAGCGCATCATCAAGGCCGGCATCATCCCGGCCGAGCAAGTGCTGGCCAACGAGCAATACCAGTTGGCGATGCAGGGGCTGGATCTGCACCGCGATATCTATTCGCACATTTCCGGCGTCGACCTGGTGCGCGATGGCGACGGCACGTACTACGTGCTCGAAGACAATCTACGTACACCCAGCGGCGTGAGCTACATGCTCGAAGACCGCAAGATGATGATGCGCCTGTTCCCCGAGTTGTTCGCGGCCCAGCGCATCGCACCGATCGACCACTATCCGAACCTGTTGCTCGATACCCTGAAAAGCTCCAGCCCGATCGACAACCCGAGCGTGGTGGTGCTGACGCCGGGGCGTTTCAACAGCGCGTTTTTCGAGCATGCGTTTCTGGCCCGGGAAATGGGGGTTGAACTGGTGGAAGGCGCGGACCTGTTCGTACGCGATGACAAGGTGTTCATGCGCACCACCGATGGGCCGAAAGCCGTCGACGTGATCTACCGCCGCCTCGACGATGCTTTCCTCGATCCTCTGGCGTTCAACCCGGATTCGATGCTCGGCGTTCCAGGACTGCTGTCGTCCTACCGCTCCGGCAACGTGGTGCTGGCGAATGCCATCGGTACCGGGGTCGCGGACGACAAGTCGGTGTACCCCTTCGTCACGGACATGATTCGTTTCTACCTGGATGAAGAGCCGATCCTGAAGAACGTGCCGACGTGGCAGTGTCGCAATCCCTCGGAACTGTCCCACGTGCTGGCCAATCTTCCAGAGCTGGTGGTCAAGGAAACCCAAGGTTCCGGCGGTTACGGGATGCTGGTGGGGCCGGCGGCGACGGCGGCGGAAATCGAATCTTTCCGTGAGCGGATCAAAGCCAAGCCCCACGCGTATATCGCCCAACCGACGTTGTCTTTATCGACCTGTCCGACCTTTGTCGAAAACGGCATCGCTCCACGCCACATCGACCTGCGTCCGTTTGTATTGTCTGGCCGCGAAACCCGGGTTGTGCCCGGCGGTTTGACCCGTGTCGCCTTGCGCGAAGGCTCCCTGGTGGTGAATTCCTCCCAGGGCGGCGGAACCAAGGACACCTGGGTGGTCGAGGATTGAAGGAAGCCTGCCATGTTAAGTAGAACTGCCTCGGATCTGTATTGGATGTCGCGTTACCTGGAGCGGGCCGAAAACCTCGCACGGATGCTCGACATCAGTTATTCGCTGTCACTGATGCCTCAGGACGGTCGTGGCGATGGCTTGCACGAACTCGCCATGCCGCTGCTGATCACCGGCACTCTGGACGATTACCTGGAGCGTCACGGCGATCTGCATGCCGAACGGCTGCTGCACTTTTTCGCTTTGGATGCGGCCAACCCGGCGAGCATCTACAGCTGCCTCGGTGCCGCGCGCGCCAGCGCCCATGCGGTGCGTGGGCGAATCACCGCCGACATGTGGGAAAACATCAATTCTACCTGGCTGGAAATTCGCGGGATCGCCGAACAGGGCTTGAGTCGCTACGGCATGAGCCGTTTCTGTGAGTGGATCAAGGAACGTTCCCACCTGTTCCGGGGTGCGTCCTACGGCACCATCATGCGTAACGACGCGTTCCGCTTCATTCGTCTGGGCACTTTTATCGAAAGGGCTGACAACACCTTGCGCCTGCTCGACGCCCGTTACGAAATGGCCGGCGATCAGGCCGAAGCAGTCAGCGACGGCACGGCTCACGCCTATTACCAGTGGAGTGCCTTGCTACGGGCCTTGTCGTCGTTCGAGGCTTATACCGAGATCTATCGCGACGCCCCAGGCGCCCGGCATGTGGCCGAGTTGTTGCTGCTGCGCGCCGACGTGCCGCGATCCCTACGGGCCTGCACCGAAGAAATCGACCAGATCCTCGCCCAATTGCCAGGGGCCAACGGCCGTCCCGCACAACGGCTGGCCGCGGAAATGGACGCGCGCCTGCGCTACACCGGCATCACCGAAATCCTCGACGAAGGCCTGCACGCCTGGCTGACCGAGTTCATCCCGCTGGTGCGCCAGTTGGGCAACGCCATACACAGTTCCTACCTGGAGGCTGCATGAGACTTTCCATTAGCCACGAGACCACCTATCACTACGAAGATCAGGTGCGGGCGAGCATCCAGTACCTGCGACTGACCCCACACGACAGCGAGCGCCAGCATGTGCTCAGCTGGCAGCTCGACTTGCCGCGCCCGGTGCGTGCGCAACTCGATCCGTTCGGCAACATCCTGCACGTGCTGACCATGGACGAGCCTCACGAGGCCATCATCATCGGCGCCCGGGGCCAGGTGGACATCGACGAATTGCGTGAGGCGGAACATGAAAGCCAGTCGGCGCTGCCGTTCCTGCGCTTCACGCGCCTGACCGAAGCCGACGAAGCCTTGCGCGCATTCGCCGAGAAGGCCTGCAAGCAACGCCGGGATCGTACGGCGCTGATCGATTTGATGCATGGCCTGAACCAGCACATGACCTACACGCCGGGTTCCACCGAAGTGGACACCAGCGCCGCCCAGGCATTCGCCGGGCGTTCCGGGGTCTGCCAGGACCACACCCATGCGTTTCTCGCCTGCGCTCGCAGCCTGGGCATTCCATCGCGTTATGTGTCGGGGTATTTGTACAGCGAGAACAGCGAACACCTGGCCAGTCATGCCTGGGCTGAAGCCTGGCTGGATGACGCCTGGTACAGCTTTGACGTGACCAACGAACTGGCCCGCCCGGAGCGTCACCTGAAACTGGCTGTGGGCCTGGATTACCTCGACGCCTGCCCGGTGCGCGGCATGCGCCGTGGTGGCGGGTGCGAGCAGATGCATGCGAAGGTGTTTGTCTCACCGACGCCGGCGCCGGTGATCTCCGTCCAACAGCAGTAACCTACACCGATCATTCCCACGCTCCGCGTGGGAATGCCTCCACGGACGCTCCGCGTTCGGCTTTGGATGTGACGCAAAGCGTCACGGGCTGCATTCCCACGCGGAGCGTGGGAACGATCACTGACTATGGCTTCACCTTCCGTCCCGCCATATGCTTCAAATACCCCACCAACAACTCCAGATCCCCCTCCGGCAACACCGTCGTCGCGAACGCCGGCATCTTCGCCTGTGGCCACTGACGCAAGCTCTGCGGATCACGAATGTAGCGCTTGAGGAAATCCGCGCCGAAGTACTCGGTCGGGTTGAACGGAATATTCAAGTCCGGCCCGAACTGCGAATCTCCCGCGCCATTCAATCGATGACAGGCCAGGCAGTTCTTCTGAAACAGCGCAAAGCCCTTGTTCACCGGATCGTCCGCCTTCAGCGCAGGATCGGGCAGCAGGGCAGGGAAGCGCTCGGTCACCGGGGCCATGCGCTTGATGCTCGCTACTTGGAACGGCCATTGCTCGGGGCTGATGTTGCCCGCCTGCGGATCGGTCCAGACCAGATAAAACGGCCCCGCACTGTGTTTGCCCTCTGACAACGGCGGCCACGGCTGGGCCGGTTCTTCAATCGCCAACCAGGCCCGCGCGCCTTGGGTATTGAGCAACGGCGCGGCGGCCAGTTCGGCGGCAAAACCGTCCAGGGCCACGGCTTGCAGGTGATCGCCAGGCTTGGTGCCCGTCAACAGCGCCGCCAACGGCACGGCGCGATAGCTCATGTCCCGTTTGTAGGAAACGTCGTTAGTGATCGTGATGGTCTGAACCTGAGGATGCTTGAGCAATTGCTCGGTCTGCCAGGTGCGAGAACTCGCGCCTAGCTCCAGACTCAGCTGTGCGGCAGACAGAGGCATGCTGAGCAGCAAGGCCCCAAATAGAGTGAGCGCTTTCAAGTGATCGCCGTCCATGTCGTGGAAGTGCCGCAAAGGTTGGCACAGCCACGCTGACCCGGGTAGCGAGTCAATCACATTTTTATCAGGCGAAACGAAAACCCTGATGCCCGATCAGCCAATCACCTTGGTCAGGTTCGGCAAAATCAACAACAGTGTTGTGGCGAATAGAATAAGCCCGGCTTGACGTACTTTCGAATGCTTGAACATGGCTTGACCGCCTTTTTTGTTATTTCCTGGTGCCTGCCTGCATATCCATGACGGCAGAGCGCTGCACTTCCTGTAGGACGAGTGCCTCGGCAAAACCCGACGACAACTTCGTACAGGTTTACCTTAGGGCCCGCGTCACGCTTGGCTTAGATCCATTTCGTATGTGTTGAGCACTCATCGCTGTAAAAAAGCATGAGGCTTATGGCCAGCTTCTTGGGCGCCCGTTTGCTAGACAGCTTGGTGATGGGAATCGGTTTATCCGATAGCAGACTACCGTTCGTCTGAGCGTGACCGTCAATGCCAATGAGCACTGCGGTCATTGAATCCACGGCTGCTCAGCATAAGGTGAGGGCATAAAGATCAGGTTCACACGGGCTTCTGTGGGCACCGCCGAAGGCTGGCGATCTTTGATCTTTTGATCTTCATTCACCGTCAGGTTCGAGGACGTCATGACCCAAGCTTTCATATTCGACGCGTTACGCACGCCCCGTGGTAAAGGCAAGGCCAATGGCGCCTTGCACAGCGTCAAGCCAGTGAATCTGGTGGCCGGGCTGCTGACAGCGCTGCAGCAGCGCACGTCCCTGGACACCAGTCAGGTCGATGATGTCGTGCTCGGCTGCGTGACGCCCGTCGGCGATCAGGGTTCCGACATCGCCAAGACCGCCACGCAGGTGGCCGATTGGGACGTCAGCGTGGCCGGCATGCAGCTCAATCGCTTCTGCGCGTCGGGGCTGGAGGCGGTGAACCTCGGTGCGATGAAAGTGCGTTCCGGTTTCGAAGACCTGGTGGTGGTCGGTGGCGTCGAGTCAATGTCCCGCGTGCCCATGGGCAGTGACGGTGGCGCTTGGGCGCTGGACCCGGAAACCAATTTGCACAACCACTTCACGCCCCAGGGTGTGGGGGCCGACCTGATCGCCACGATTGAAGGCTTCAGCCGTCAGGACGTCGATGCCTTCGCCTTGCACTCCCAGCAGAAGGCGGCGCGGGCGCGGGCGAACGGTTCGTTCAACAAGTCGCTGGTGCCGGTGCAGGACCAGAACGGCATCATCCTGCTCGATCACGATGAGTTCATTCGCGTCGAATCGACAATGGAAGGCCTGGGCAAACTCAAACCGAGTTTTGAAATGATCGGGCAAATGGGCTTCGACGCCACGGCATTGCGGGTTTACAGCCAGATCGAGCGGATCAACCACGTGCACACGCCGGGCAACAGCTCCGGGATTGTTGATGGCGCGGCGCTGATGCTGATCGGCTCCGAGGCCAAGGGCCGGGCGCTGGGCTTGCAGCCGCGAGCGCGCATCGTCGCCACGGCGGTCACCAGCACCGACCCGACCATCATGCTCACCGGTCCGGCGCCGGCCACGCGCAAGGCGCTGGCCAAGGCCGGGCTGCGGGTCGAAGACATCGACCTGTTCGAAGTCAACGAAGCGTTCGCTTCGGTGGTGCTCAAGTTCATCAAGGACATGGCCATCGACCCCGACAAGGTCAACGTCAACGGTGGCTCCATCGCCATGGGCCACCCGCTCGGCGCCACCGGCTGCGCGATTCTCGGCACGCTGCTCGATGAACTGGAAACCCGGCGCCTGCGCTATGGCTTGGCGACATTGTGTGTCGGCGGCGGCATGGGCATTGCCACCATCATCGAACGCCTCTGAGCCTGACTTTAAGAAAATCCGACTCAAGGAAAATTGCCATGACCCAAGCCATCCGTTACGAAAAGGGTCAGGACCAGATTGTCGTCCTGACCATCGACATGCCGGGCCAGAGTGCCAACACCATGAACGCGGTCTACCGCGAGGCCATGGCCACCTGCGTCGCCCGACTGGTCGCCGAAAAGGACGCCATTGCCGGCGTGATCATCACCTCGGCCAAGAAAACCTTCTTCGCCGGCGGCGACCTCAATGAACTGATCAAGGTCGGCAAACCCGAGGCCAAAACCTTTTACGACATGGTGCTGACCCTCAAAGGCCAACTGCGCACCCTGGAAACCCTCGGCAAACCGGTGGTCGCCGCCATTAATGGCGCGGCACTCGGCGGCGGTTGGGAAATCTGCCTGGCCTGCCATCACCGTGTGGCGCTGGACAATCCGTCGGTGCTGCTGGGCCTGCCGGAAGTCACCCTCGGCCTGTTGCCGGGCGGCGGTGGGGTAGTGCGCATGGTGCGCATGCTGGGCATTGAAAAAGCCCTGCCGTATCTGCTGGAAGGCAAGAAAATCCGGCCGCAACAGGCGTTGCAGGCGCGGTTGATCGACGAATTGGCCGCCGATCGAGATGAACTGATGGCCAAGGCGCGGGCGTGGATTGTCGCTCACCCGGTCGCTGTGCAGCGCTGGGACGTGAAGGGTTATCAGATTCCTGGCGCCACGCCATCGGATCCGAAGCTCGCGCCGATGCTGGCCATCACGCCATCGATCCTGCGCAGCAAAACCCAGGGCTGCCTGCCCGCGCCGGAGAAAATCCTCTGTGCCGCTGTGGAAGGCGCCCAGGTGGATTTCGATACGGCGCACCTGATCGAAACCCGCTACTTCACCGAGCTGACCACGGGCCAAGTGTCGAAAAACCTTATCGGCACCTTCTGGTTTCAGCTCAATGAGATCAACGCTGGCGGCTCGCGGCCCCAAGGCATCGCGCCTTGCGTGACGAAGAAAGTCGGCGTGCTCGGCGCCGGGATGATGGGCGCGGGCATCGCGTTTGTCAGCGCATCAGCCGGCATCGACGTGGTGCTCAAAGACATCAACCTCGCTGCGGCAGAGAAGGGCAAGGCCCACTCGGCGACGCTGCTGGACAAAAAGGTTGCGCGCGGTCAACTGAGCCGGGAACAACGCGAGGCGATTCTGACGCGAATCCATGCCACCGAGAACGATGCGGATCTGGCCGGCTGCGACTTGATCATCGAAGCGGTGTTTGAAGATCGCGAACTGAAAGCCAAGGTCTCATCAGCCGCGCAAGCAGTCGTCGGCCCGGATGCGGTCATCGCCTCCAACACCTCGACCTTGCCGATCAGCGGCCTGGCCACCGCCGTGCCGGACCAGACGAAATTCATCGGCCTGCATTTCTTCAGTCCCGTGGAGAAAATGCCACTGGTGGAAATCATCAAGGGCGTCCATACCAGCGACGAAACCCTGGCTCGAGGTTTCGATTTCGTCCTGCAAATCAAGAAAACCCCGATTGTGGTTAACGACAGTCGCGGCTTCTTTACCTCGCGGGTGTTCGGCACCTTCACCAATGAAGGCATCGCCATGCTCGGCGAAGGCGTGAGTGCGCCGATGATCGAGACCGAAGCGCGCAAGGCCGGCATGCCTGTCGGACCTCTGGCGATCTCCGACGAAGTTTCCCTCAGCCTCATGAGCCATATCCGCGAACAAACCGCCAAAGACCTGCGAGCAGAAGGGAAAACCCTGATTGAGCACCCGGCGTTTGCCGTGATTGACTTGCTACTCAAGGAATACAAGCGTCCGGGCAAGGCCGCTGGAGGTGGTTTTTACGATTACCCGGCGACAGGGCAGAAGCATTTGTGGCCAGAGCTGAAAACTCATTTCGAGAAAGCCGATGGGCAGATTTCGCCGAAGGACATACGCGATCGGCTGCTGTTCGTCCAAGCCATCGAAACCGTGCGCTGTCTGGAAGAGGGCGTGCTGACTTCGACGGCGGATGCCAACGTCGGCTCGATATTCGGCATCGGCTTCGCGGCCTGGACCGGCGGTGCGCTGCAGTTCATCAATCAGTACGGCGTGAAAGACTTCGTCGCTCGCGCCCAGTACCTGGCCGAGCAGTACGGTGAGCGCTTCACACCGCCTGCGCTGCTGCTGGAGAAAGCCGCCAAAGACGCGTTGTTTTAAGGGACGTTCCAAGGGACCGATGACGCGCTCCGGGGCTTGCCTTGCCACTGTGTTTCAAGGCAGGCTCTGGGGTGTGCATTATTCCCTTCATGTGTCAGGTATTTTTTATGTCGTTACGCATCTGCATTCTGGAAACCGACATCCTGCGTCCGGAACTGGTCGATCAATATCAGGGTTACGGGCAGATGTTCCAGCGTCTGTTTTCGCAGCAGCCCATTGCTGCCGAATTCACTGTGTACAACGTGATGCAGGGCGATTATCCCAGTGATGACGAGACCTTTGATGCGTACCTGGTCACCGGCAGCAAGGCTGACTCCTTCGGCACCGACCCGTGGATTCAAACCCTCAAGACGTACCTGCTGAACCGCTACGAACGCGGCGACAAACTGCTGGGCGTGTGCTTCGGCCATCAACTGCTGGCGCTGTTGTTGGGCGGCAAGAGCGAGCGGGCGACCCAGGGTTGGGGCGTCGGCACCCACAGCTACAAACTTGCGGCCAAGGCGCCGTGGATGAGCCCGCTGAGGGAGGAGTTGACGCTACTGATCAGCCACCAGGATCAGGTCACCGCGCTACCGGAAAACGCTACGGTCATCGCCTCGAGCGATTTTTGCCCGTTCGCCGCGTACCACATCAACGATCAAGTGCTGTGCTTCCAGGGGCATCCGGAGTTCATTCACGATTACTCACGGGCGTTGCTGGATATTCGTCAGCAGCATCTGGGCGAAGAGGTTTATCAGAAAGGTATGGCGAGCCTGGAGTATCCTCACCATGGAGCGACTGTTGCGGAGTGGATGATGCGGTTTGTGGCGCACAAGCCTTAGTCGGATGTTTGATCGTTCCCACGCTCCGCGTGGGAATGCATCCCGTGACGCTCCGCGTCACACCATACTCACAACCACCCCGACCGCTTGAAACTCGCCCACAAACCGACGCACCCAACAGCAATAAACCCCAACACACCGAAATACCCATAATGCCAAGTCAACTCTGGCATGTCCTCGAAGTTCATCCCGTAGATCCCGGCCACCGCCGTCGGGAACGCCAGAATCGCCGCCCATGCCGCAAACTTGCGCTGCACCACGCTCTGCCGTGACGCCTCCAGCAACACCCCGACCTCAATGGTCTGGCTGGCAATGTCCGCCAGCGTTGTCAGGTCTTCCATCTGCCGCGTGACATGGATCTGCACATCGCGAAAATACGGGCGCATGTTCTTGTCGATGAATGGGAAGCTCAGTTTCTGCAATTCCTCACCGATCTCCACCATCGGCGCCGCATACCGGCGCAAACGCAATACATCGCGGCGCAGGCTGTGGAGTTTCTGGATGTCGCGCTCGTTCAGGGAACCGCACATAACGTTTTCTTCCAGCTCATCGATCTCGGCATGGATCGCTTCGCCCATCGGCTGGTAGTTTTCAATCACGAAGTCGAGGATGGCATAAAGTACGAAATCTTCCCCATGCTCCAACAACAGCGGTCGTGCCTCACAACGTTGTCGGACGTACGCGTAGGACGCCGAGTGACCATTACGAGCGGTAATGATGTAACCCTTGCCGGCGAAGATATGAGTCTCGATGAACTCCAGTTTGCCTTCATTGCGGATCGGCGAATACGTAACGATGAACAGGGCATCACCGAAGGTTTCCAGCTTCGGTCGACTGTGTTTTTCCAGGGCGTCCTCGATGGCCAGTTCATGCAGGTTGAACTGGCGTTGCAGGTTGAACAGCTCCTGGGCGTTCGGCTCTTCGAGGCCAATCCACACAAAGTGGCCAGGCTTGGCAGCCCAGGCGGCGCCTTCGTCGAGGGTGATATTGGTGACTTTCTTACCGGCGCTGTAAACCGCAGCAGCAACGACTCTACCCATGATGGTGATTCACTTTTTATTAGCCGCTTTCTGTAAAGACTGGCGGTGCCAGGCAGGATTCAGCTTAACCTTGTCTGCTGCTTGAGAGTCAGCAAAATCTGTAGAGTTCGCAGGCAAAAGAAAACCCGCACAGGGCGGGTTTCTTTCAGGCGGCTTGCAGTTGCCGATCCATCGAGTCGATACACTCGCGCATCTGCTCGCGGCACTGGGCGATCAGCATCGGCATGTCATCCAGACTCAATCCAGCCGTAGGAATCGCCGGCAGCGAACGGATCAGAATCTTCCCACTGCGCCAGCGGTTCAATCGCATGTGTTTGACGTAACTGCTGACACACACCGGCACGATTGGCACGCCTGCCGCAATCGCCATCTGGAATGCGCCTTTCTTGAATGGCAGCAGCTCTTCGCCGAGGTTGCGCGTGCCTTCCGGGAAGACCCAGATCGAGGTGTCTTCATGTTGCAAGGTGCGAGTAGTGGTCAGCATCGACTGGCGTGCCTTGTGCGCATTGCCGCGGTCAATCAACACATTGCCGGCCAGCCAGAACAACTGCCCGAACAACGGCACCCACTTCAGGCTCTTCTTGCCAATGCACACGGTGCGGCGGGGCACCACGTTGCCGAACACAAACAGATCGTAGTTGGACTGGTGGTTAGCAATGATCACGCAGCTGTCAGGCTTATCCATCAACGGCCCGACGTCGGTCTTCACCCGCAAGCGCAAAATGCACATCGCCGGCCACGCATACAGACGCGCGCATAAACGGCTGTTGTCCGGATTAAACGGCCGGCATAGACCGAGGATCACCCCAAGCAGGCCGGCCAGAATAAAGTGCAAGCCCATCAATAACATACGAAACACAAACAGCATTTAAAGGCCCATCGGGACAAAAGGTGGCGCAGTGTACGGATGTGCACTGTTTTCGGCAATTGCCGCTATGGAAGTGGGAGATAGCCGATGTTTGAGCGCATGTTTCCGACTTATGGGTCAGATGCGGCCTAGAGCGCTTGTAAGGTTTTAAACCGGACACGTAAGAAAAAGCCCGACACGATGGTCGGGCTTTTCGGTGCAACGCGTAGGGGCTTAACCCATATGCTCCTGATCCAGGATGATCGCGTTGTCCAGCGTCTCCAACAACGCCTTACGCACTTTCAGTTTGGTGTTTTTGTGGGCGGTCATGTTGAGCTTCTTCAACTGACGAGCCGCCGCCAGCGCTGCGCCTTGCAGCTCTTCGGCCGATACCACCAGATCAAGGAAACCGGCATCCACAGCACTCTGCGGATTGAACATCTCGGCATTGATAACCGCACGATGAAACGCCGATTTGCGCAGACGATCACGCGCCAGCTCGATACCGGCGTGGTGCATGGTCATGCCGATCTGCACTTCGTTCAGACCAATGCTGAACGGGCCGTCGACACCAATGCGGTAGTCCGCCGACAACAGAATAAACGCACCCTTGGCCACCGCATGTCCAGGGCAGGCCACAACCACCGGGAACGGGTGCGACAGCAGGCGACGAGCCAGGGTCGAACCGGCAGCCACCAGTGCAATCGCCTCTTTAGGGCCGGCTGTCATCACCTTCAAGTCATAACCACCCGAAAAAATGCCCGGCTGGCTGGTAATGATCACCACCGCCCGATCCGCTACTGCCCGATCCAGCGCAGCGTTAAACGCAACAATCACATCCGGCGAGATGGCATTGACCTTGCCATTGCTCAAGGTCAGGGTCGCGATACCGTCTTCGAGATGGTAGGAAATCAACTCACTCATGACGCCAATCCTTCTAATAAAGTAGGGCAGACGTTACCCACCGCCGTAGGCCAGGTAAAGCGCCGTGACTGACCACCCGGTCACCCTTTTCCCCGCACGGCAAGCGTTGCCGGCCACGCCAGCCGCGCATTCCCCTCTATATAGAAGAGGGCGCGAAGCCGGAGATTGGCGGGTTTGCCATGGCACGGCACCCACCGGAACAACTAAATCGCTAACCGCATGAAAATTCTGCAAAAAAAGTTTGCCATCAGAAAAGCTTTCGACTACATTAGCGCGCCTCGACAGACAGAACATGTTTGAAGAGATACGGTGAAGTGTCCGAGTGGCTTAAGGAGCACGCCTGGAAAGTGTGTATACAGGAAACTGTATCGAGAGTTCGAATCTCTCCTTCACCGCCAAATTCGATATACACAAAACCCCTGATTTCGAGAGAAGTCAGGGGTTTTGTGGTTTCTGGTGTCCGGATTTTTCAATCATGGCTGCCACTTTTTCAAACCGCCCCCAACGCTGCGTTTCAGGCGTGTTCCGCCCTCCTGTTAGACTGGCAACCGCCCTCGGCGGGACTCGATCTCTATACTCAATTCTCGCGCCGCTTTTTCCGTCGGTTCACCCTATCGACGACAGCTCTGAACAAGGACATTTCATGATCACCACCACAACCCACACCATCGAAGGCCGGCAAATCACCGCTTACCTGGACATCGTCAGCGCCGAGTCGGTGCAGGGCGTTAACGTGATCCGCGACTTGTTTGCCGGGATGCGGGATTTTTTCGGCGGACGTTCTCAGACATTGGAGCGGGCATTGAAGGATGCGCGAATTCAGGCCACCGACGAGATCAAGGAGCGGGCGCGGGCGCTTCAGGCGGATGCAGTGGTAGGGCTCGATTATGAGATCAGCATGCCGTCCGGCAAGGGTGGAATGGTAGTGGTGTTTGTGACCGGCACGGCGGTCAAACTGCGGTAAGTGGTGTGAAGAAATCTTGAGGATGCCGCGGTGCCAAGGACGCGCACATTCTGTTTATTCGCCATCCGGTTTTGTAGGAAGCAAGCCCTGGCCATTCGTCGGGCACGTAACAATCTGAATCACAAGTCCGGGAATGACCGACTAGTCTCAAAATCCTGGGTGGTCGATATTTTCCAGGCAAATAGGGCTTGCCGGTATCGACCCGTTGAGAGGAGCGAAGATATGACTGAGCCGTATATCGAAGACGACGGGGCGGAGTTTCCAATCAATAATTGCGTGCAGTGTGGTCAGACGGACTATGTGCCGAGCTTCGGTGAAGACCGTATCAAAATCAACAAAATAAAATCTACGGTACCTCGAACTCGAGGGCCGAAGTCGAAATTCATGCCCAAGCTGGGTGCGCCTTCCAGGAAGTAAACAGTGATTCGTCGAGCCCCGCCATTGAGCGGGGTTTCTTGTTTTTGAAGGGTAGAAAGCGTGGCTTGGCGGCAATGCGGGAAAACGTCCTACAAACTTTACGAGCACCAGGTTTTTTTTCACAAACTTTTCACACCTGCCTACGTAGTCTCAGCTCATCCGTTAGAAAGCAGTACCCTGGCCCGTCTCCCCAGCGGGCTTTTTTTTGCCTGTCATAAAACCTTTTCCATAAATGCTGTCCAACCGTCGCCAATGACGAGGTTGTTCCGTGTTTGTGTCTGGACTTTGCCTCCTCTAAAGCATTCAATCTCCGGCCTTTCGGTTTCCCCCTTTTTTGAGGTTCTCGTTATGCGTTTGACACTGCCTGCTCTGGTTTTGGGCCTTTTGGTTGCTCAAGGTGCGATGGCTGCCGGTGACGGCACTGCCGCGCTCGGTGGTGGTCTGGGTGGCGCACTGGGTAATGTGGTCGGTCAGAAAATGGGCGGCAGCACAGGTGCAGCGATTGGTGCTGGTGTAGCGGGCGCAGCCGGCAGTGCTGTTGCAGCACGCAAAGGCAGCCGCACCAAAGCGGCCATTGGCGGCGGTGTGGGCGCGGCGGGCGGTTCGGTGATCGGTAACAGCCTGGGCGGCAAGACAGGTTCCACCATCGGCGCCGGCCTGGGTGGCGCATTGGGCGGCGGCGTGGGCAGCAATCTGTCCAAAAAGCGCCACTGATCCTAATGATCCGCTGAAAAAGCCCGGCTTGATGCCGGGCTTTTTCGTTTTGGAACGTTTTTCCATTGTACGGCTCAAATCTCGTACAGTCGGTATTTGCTTTGCTGTTCAACAGACGCAGATGCCAAGCTGACACTTATCCGCGGCACGATCTTCCCCCCGATGCGGAAATTAGAGGTTCATATCATGCGTTTGACATTGTCCACGGTGGTTTTAGGACTTTTGGTCGCTCAGGGTGCAATGGCTGCCGGTGACGGCACTGCTGCAGTGGGCGGTGGTCTTGGCGGCGCGTTGGGTAACGTGGTCGGCGGTCAATTAGGCGGCAGCACGGGAGCAGCAGTGGGCGCTGGCGTCGGTGGTGCGGCAGGGAGCGCGGTCGGTGCGCGCAAGGGCAGTCGAACAGAAGCGGCCGTCGGTGGCGGTATTGGCGCGGCGGGCGGCTCGGTAATCGGCAATAGTTTGGGCGGCTCCACGGGTTCGACTATTGGCGCTGGCTTGGGCGGAGCAGCTGGTGGTGCGGTGGGTAGCAACTTGGGTAATGACAGCGGCAGCTCGCATTCCGGTGGCGGCAAACACAAACACAAGCATAAAAATAAGTACAAGCATCGCTAACTCGATATCGAGTGACATAGAAACCCGGCCCAGCGCCGGGTTTTTCGTTTCTGTCCGTAGGACTCTGGAACGTTTGCCCTTAGGACGCCTCGAACTTCATACACCCCTGAACGTTGCGAGGCATGTCATGACTCCGAAAACCGAAGGCATCGAAGATGAAGGTCCGATCAACGATCCTGGCAACGAAGACCCGGGGTCTCTGATGGACGACGCCACGGTGCCGCTCAACGATGCCGATGACGCAGGCGATGTGGGCAATGTCGAGTACGACGAATACGACGAGGAAGACGACGAGTAACAGGGGTTGCGGTCGGACCGACCGATCGTCCCTCTGATCGAACTGCGTCTATCGTGCTGTCCTCGAAATGTCAGGATCTGCTTTTCAGGTCCATTGAGAGGTGCGTTATGAACGCTGATCCAAAAGAATCCGATATCGACGACGATACCCCCGAATATCCCCTGCCTTCACCCACCGACTCCCTGAGTCGCGATCAGCGCCCGCCCGACGATGACGACACCGGCGTGGAGCAGGTGCCCACCGATACCGATGATGTGAAGCGCGGTGATGTGGAAGCCGACCCCGAAGACCCGGACATTGCCGGGGACGATTTATCGGGAGAACCGAGCTGAAAGCCTGTGCAGCGTTCCACCGCCGCTTGTCGCTTGCGCGGTACCTTTAAAAAGCGACCGCTGCCAGACATCAGGTAAAGCACTCTTTAAAAGGAGGTGCGCCATGATCAGGTCAAAATTGACGACCCTGACGGTGGTCGGCTTATTGTCGATCAGTTCATCAGCGGCGTTTGCTCAATCTTCTGGCCGCGATGCGCCGGTCGACAAGGGCGGGATGCCACCTTATTCGGAAATGAATGCGGGTACCTCGGATGGAAAAAAGGTGCCGCCACCGGACACCATTGGTGGTGGGAATGGCGGCGATGCCAGCGGGAGTAGCACCAGCCCGGGGAAGGGGAGTGGGTCGATGAGCGATGGAAGTTCGATGGGGAGTGGTTCTGGAAGTGGGTCTGGAGAGTCAGGTGGTTCTGAGGGAGGTGGGAGTTCGGGGGGGACAGGCAGTGGCACTGGTGGGGCAGGTGGTTAGACGATCAAGGTATCAAAGCCCAGCAAACAGCTGGGCTTTTCGCATGCGTTGTTTTTACGTCTCTAGCCCCCCATGCTAGTGCATTAGCTAATCAAAGCGCAGAAATTTGGATGCATCGAGTTTATTTTTCTAATGACTCGACCCAGCGTTTGTAGAAAACCCTTTGTTGTTGAATGTCATGTGTGATGTCGTTTTCTTCATAGTCGAAGATGTTGACTGTATCTTCAGTTTCAGTTGATTTTCCCATGTGTAGTTCATATGCAACTAACCCGCTAGACATTTGCGACGACATGCGTGAAGGGTGAACGTTAAGCTTGGCACCTTTGCATAAAAAAAATACATCTGGAAAGTCGGCGCGCAAAAGACCAAGGCATGCGTAAAGATCATGGGCTGTGTAGGTTCTTTTTAAGCCATTTTTCATTATGAAAGTTAATGCCATTTTTTTTCGATCGCATTCGATTGCTGCTTTTTCGGTGACTCCATGAGTCCTTATAGATATTTCTATTGTTTTCATGATTATTTTCTGTACGGATTAGGGGTAGAGTAGCCCACATAGCTGCCATCGGCATTGACTGGTGTGACGCCGATAATGTCTCGGGTGTCAATTCCTCCCGGGAAAGCTATTTCAACCTCGCCCCTATGAGGGGACATCATGCCGAGTTTCTTATTCACATCTATGCCGCGAATATTTCTTATCACATAAACAAACCCGTCGTCATATCCGTAGCCCGTCGCGAACTTTATTGCTTCCTTTTCTGAGGTTGTAGTGCTGACAAATAGACTGGGAGGGCTTCTGTTGTCCAACGCATGCAGGTAGAGATCAGTACTGTCACCCAAAGGCTCAAACCCAGCCTCAAAAATCTCCCAGGATTCTCGCGAATCTCCGCGGTACAAGTAGCGATTTCTTTGTTTCGGGGTAGGAAGATCGGGTTCTCCCTGATCGGATCTGGCGCCTACCGCCGGATCCTCATCCCCAAACGACGGTTTCTTACACCCATCGCCCCCAGGGCAATCACTCAACCCCAACGGATCAACCCACCCCGTCGGATTGCGGGTGTACTGGCACTGGTTCAGCCCACCTGCCAACTTGCTCGGATCCGGCGTCAGGTACCGCCCGACCTCCGGATTGTAGTAGCGATGCCGGTTGTAATGCAGGCCGGTTTCCGCGTCGAAATACTGCCCTTGAAAGCGCAGCGGTTGATCGAGGACCTGATGGGTGTCGCGGTTGAGGCGGGTGAGGCGGCCATAGGCGGTGTATCGGGCGGCCCAGATGATGTCGCCGCTGTAGTCGGTGAGTTCTTGCGGTGTGCCGAGGTGGTCGAGTTGGTAGTAGAACGGGCAGGCTTGGCGCGGGCCTTTGCCGTCGAGCATGGCGAGGGGGCGGAAGGTGCCAGGTTCGTAGATGTAGCTGCGATGGTGATCCTGGCTGTGTTCGGCGACGAGGTGGTCGCCTTGCCAGAAAAATTCGGTGGTTTTGCCGTCGACGGATTTGCTGATACGGCGGCCGAAGGCGTCGTAGCGGTAAGTGGCTTGGCTGCCGTTAGGGAGGGTGGCGCCAATCAGCCGGTGCTGGCAGTCGTAGTGGTATTCGGTGACGAGTTTTTGCGCGGTACCGCGACGCTCGCGGATCAGGTTGCCGAAGGCGTCGTAGTCGTAATGCCGGTCGCCTTGCATCAGCAGGCGATTACCCAGTACCTTCGCAACGCCGGGGTGATCCTGCATCAACAGATTGCCCGCCGGGTCGTGGGCGAAGCTTTCTGGCGGTTGGTCACGGGAATGGCGGACGCGGATCAGGCGGTCGAGGGCGTCGTATTGGTAGCTGCGCTGGCCATGGCGGGTATCGGCGATGTGGTCGAGATTGCCGTTGGCGCTGTAGGCATAGTCGCGACGGTACAGCGGATGTTGAAGTTGGCTGACGGCATGGGCTTTCAGCCGGCCTTGTTCGTCGTAGGCGTATTCGCTGAGCAGCAGGCCCTGTTGGCGGTTTTGTTCGCGACCGAAGGCAAACTGGTGGGTGGTGAGGCGTGTGCCGTTGAGGTCAATGGCCGTCAGCACGCCGCCCTTGGCGTGGTGATAATCGAGTTTGCTGTTGTCCGGCAGGCGCAGGTGGTTGAGTCGGCCGCACGCGTCGTAGCGGTAACGCAAGGTGCCCCAACTTTGGTGCTCGGTGATCAGCCTGTCCTGGGCGTCGTATTCGAATTCCAGCGGATGGTCGTAGCCGTCGTCGACACGGACCAGTCGGCCCAGCGAGTCGTAGCGGTACTTGACCTTGACGCCATCGGGCAGGGTCTTGACCAGCAGACGTCCAGCCGAGTCCCGCTGATAGCCGGTGATCAGCTGTGAGTCGTCATCACCAAACTCGGTTTTCTCCTGCAGGTGGCCGTTGAGGTCATAGCTGTAAGCGGTGCGACGGTCGTCGAAGCCGGTTTCCTGTCGGATCAGGCCGGCGGGCGTGTAGTCCAGGCGATACTTTTCACCGGATTCATTTTCGATTTCCGTCAGCCGTAACTGCGCGTTGTCGTAGCGATAACGCAGTTGCGTGCCATCGGGATTGATCCGGCGGCTGACCAGGTGCAGATCGTCGGCGTATTCGTAGCGGGTGATGCGGCCCAATTCATCGCGTTCGGCGGTGATTTTGCCGTAGGCGTTGTAACTGAAGGTGCGAGTGGCGCCGGTAGGCAGCGTCGTCTGAACCAGTCGGCCGACGGCATCCCATTGGTACTGGGTGAGCGCACCGTGTTCGTCCTGACGAGTCGTCTGCCGGCCTAGCGCGTCGTAGGAAAAGCGCCTCTGACCACCGTCCGGCAAGGTCTCTTCGAGCAACTGCCCCAAGGCATTCCAGACAAACACATGCCGGCTGGTGTCCGGGTAGCGGATCGACAGCAAACGCCCCTGAGCGTCGTAGTGATAGTGGGTGACCTGCCCGTCCGGATCGGTCGCTTCGGTGACGTCCCCCTGAACATTGCGCTGATATTTCCACACCGTTTTGCCGCGATAGCGCGCGTGCAGGAAACCGTTGCGGTATTCGTAGGCTGTCGGCTCGTCTTGCGGCGGAATCAGCGCCACCAACCGTCCGACTTCGTCGTAGCGGTATTCAGTGACGGCGCCGAGCGGATCCTGCTCGGCAATCAGTCGACCCTGATCGTCGTAGGCCTTGAGCTGCTCGCCACCGTCCAGCTCAACCCGGCGCACCAGCCGTGCCTGGTCGTCGTGGACGTAAACCTCTTCGCTGCCATCGATGTTCTGGACCGTAACGCTACCTTGGTCATCCCAGGCATAGCGCGCTTCCATCTGCGCAAACGACGCCCAATGCCGGACGCAGCGCGCCGCCTTGCCGGACCGTTCCCACTCCCAGAAGAAACTCGCCCCACCGACCAGTTGTCGCTGCAGGATCACGTGTTGATCGTCGTAGTCGTAACGCTCGCTTTCCCCGGCAGCGTTGGTCGCTTCGATCAAGCGTTGGCGAGCGTCGTAGCGATAGAAAACCAGCGTCTGCTCTGTACGCCAGGCTTCGCCCAAAACATCGCAGGAGTGAAACGACTGGTATTCGACGGCAATGAGGTGCCTGCGCTCATAGCACAACAGCAGCGAACGACCGGCGCCGTTATCGAGGCGTTGAATGCGCTCCTGACGGTCGCGGGTGATGCGCAAGCGGTTGTTGTAGGCGTCGCTGATCGCCGTCAGCCGACCGTTATGAAAGTGGTAAAAACGCGTGTCGTCGCCAGCCTGGGCGAGGATCAGTTCGTCGGGCTCGTCCCCGAGGTAAATTGCCGCCCGCGACAGGCTATTGTGGATCGCCGGGCGCTCGACGCTCGGCAGCGGAAACGTCGTGCGGCGGTTTTCATGGTCGACCCAGACGACCTGTTCATCGTCCAGCTCTAGCCGCTGCGCCAGCGAATGGCTCCAACCCCAGCCCAGCCCGCAATCGATCTCGGCGGCGCTGGTGCGATAGAGCCGGGTGAAGTCGAACGGCAGGATGCCGTCCAGGGAACCGTCGGTGAGGGTCAGCAGTTCTTCACCGGTGACCATCGACACGGGGCAGCCATTTTTGCAGGTGGACGGCGCGCAAGTAGCGCTGTCGCCGTTAGGGTTTTTCGCCTGATCCGGGACGTCGTCGTGAGGTTCATGACGGCCGAGCCGGGTCATGGCTTCGGACTTGTCACGAGCAATGGCGACCGGATTGTTCACCTGTACGGCAGGAGAGTCGCCAGCATGGATCTGTAACGGAACCGTCGGTGCCGGTTTCAGTGGTGCATTCCGCGCGCTGACCACGAGCGGTTTGAGCACGCCAGCGTGGGTTGTCAGGTCAGATCTGGCCGTCAGTTCGGCCAACCGTAAACTGGCCGCCGCCAACCATTGCCGAGCCCGCTTGGACTTGACCTTGTCCAGGACTTTGGCGCTCATGCCGAGTTTCAGGCCCGTAGGGCCGGTGAGGCGCACCAGCAGGAAACTGATCAACAGTTCTGTACGAATTTGCGCCACGACTTCGGCGATGTACTGCGGCGGCAGCATCCTCAGCCAACTGGTAAAAGCCGCGAGATGGATGAACATCAACGGCTCATCGCTCAACATCAGCAGCACATTGGCGATGGCTTCAGCCGAAGCGTTCAGTAGCGTTTCAAGCTCGCCTTGGGTCAGGTACTCAAGGAGTTTTTCGCTGTTGGTTTGCAGGTCTGCCAGCAGGGCGTAGACCTGCTTCACGTCATCCCACAAACCGTGCAGCGAACGCTCGAAACCGCGCCAGTCGGCCTGTTGCAGCATGCCGTAGCGCTGGGTGAACCCTGCCTCGGAAAACCCTGCCCACAAGGGCTGGAATTCGCTCGACCATTCATTGCGCAACCAGCCTTCGAGCTCGCCGATCACGTCTTGATAGGAGGCATAGAGCGCTTTGACGTGATGAGCGGAAACATCGGGAAAGAAAGTGATGCGATAGCGCTGACCACGCCAGCATTCGGGGATTTCGAGGATGCCGCTGGGGCCGATGGTTTTGTGGACGGGCTCACCGAACGCCAGTTCGCCATTACGCTGCGAGATAACCGGTTCGAGCATCACTGGCGTATCACCGATCGGCACGAAACGCGCGGCTTCAAACAGGTGCACCAGGGTCAACGGACCGCTGGCGGGGCACATGGCGAGCGTCGAACTGACAGGGGCGTTGGAGTCCTTCGGTGCGCTGAGCCGGACTTCGTTACCGACCTTGAATACCTGCTCGACGTTCAGCGCCCCACCGGTCCAGAAGTTTTCCGCCCAGGCTTCGTAGTCGTTGAGGCAGAGTCGAAAATCACCGAGTAACGCTTCGACATCAGGCTGCTCGGGGTTCATGGCGGCGACCACCAGCAGGCCGATGGCATTGTTCAAGGCCAGGACCTTGTCAGGTTCGAACATTCGCAGTCCCTCGCGCTGATTAATCTGGAGCGCAAGACTTTGCGGGGGATCAACGAGGAAAGAAGTCGGGAAAGGAGGTGTTTGGTGTAGGGGAAATCGCTAAATCATCGCGGGCGTCTCGACACCGTTTTTTGTGTCCGCCTGGCATTGCCCGTTGCTCTCTGCCAACCGCGCTCGCTATGCTGCTGAACCCTTTAATCCATCACGGACCCGGTCGTGCCTGCGCCGCTCCTGGGATGTCATGAGAAAACGGATCAGATGCGATGAATGCACCCCTGGATGAGTTCGGCCCGATCAAGGCCGTGATTTTCGATATGGACGGCTTATTGCTGGACACCGAGGGCATTTACACCGAGGTCACGTCCATCATTGCCGGGCGTTATGGCCGGACCTTCGACTGGAGCGTCAAACAGAACATCATCGGTCGAGGCGCGGGTGATCTGGCGCGCTATGTGGTCGAGGCGCTGGACCTGCCGATTACAGCCGAAGAGTTTCTGGTGATCCGCGAACCGCTGATGCGCGAGCGTTTTCCGACGGCACTGGCGATGCCTGGCGCAGAGGAGCTGGTTCGGCACTTGAAGGCCAACAACATTCCTATTGCGGTGGGCACCAGTTCTTCACGTCAGTCGTTCGGCCAGAAAACCACCTTGCACCGCGACTGGTTCGCGCTGTTCGACTTCATCGTCACTGCGGATGACCCGGAAGTGGGCGCGGCCAAACCGGCGCCGGATATCTTCCTGACGGCGGCGCGGCGCCTGGGTGTCGCGCCTGAGGATTGCCTGGTGTTCGAAGATTCACCGTTCGGCGTCACCGCAGCGAAAGCGGCGGGGATGACGGCGATTGCGATTCCGGATGCGGCGATGGCCGACGAAAAGTACGCACA
Organism: Pseudomonas sp. JL3; assembly: GCF_031570575.1. NCBI lineage: Bacteria > Pseudomonadati > Pseudomonadota > Gammaproteobacteria > Pseudomonadales > Pseudomonadaceae > Pseudomonas > Pseudomonas sp. JL3. Next base: position 494,516 of record NZ_JAKWJK010000003.1, on the reverse strand, counting down.
CGCCGATGGCATTCTTCGTACGTTGAAGGCGTTCAAGCCCAGCGCATGTGGCTTGCCGGCACTTGAGTGGGCCTGACCTCTCGAGAATGACGGGCACAAAAAAACGCCGGCAACCTGTTGCCGGCGTTTTTGTTTCAATCGAACTGTGTATCAGGCGCCGAAACCACCGTCGATGGTCAGGCTGGCACCGGTGATGTAGCCGGCTTCGGGACCAACAAGATAAGCGACGAAGCTGGCGATTTCTTCCGCTCTTCCGTAACGACCCACGGCCATCAGCGGGATCAGGCTTTCAGCAAAGTCGCCGCTGGCGGGGTTCATGTCGGTGTCGACCGGGCCCGGTTGCACGTTGTTGATGGTGATACCCCGTGGGCCGAGGTCGCGAGCCAGGCCTTTGGTCAGGCCGACCAGCGCCGATTTGCTCATGGCGTACGGGCCACCACCGGCGAAGGGCATGCGCTCGGCATTGGTGCTGCCGATGTTGATGATGCGACCGCCTTCGGTCATATGTTTGGCCGCTTCCTGTGTGGCAATGAACACACTGCGCACGTTGATGGCCAGGGTCTGATCGAAGTCTTCAAGTTTGAAGTCTTCCAGCGGTGCAACGGCCAGAACGCCTGCGTTGTTGACCAGGATGTCCAGGCGACCGAAGGCTTCGACGGTGGCATTAACGGCATTGCGAATGGCGACGGCATCGGCGCTGTCGGCCTTGATGGCCAAGGCTTTGCCGCCTGCGCGGGTGATGCTGTTTTGCAGTTCTTCGGCTTTGACGGTAGAGCTGACGTAAGTGAAGGCGACGGTAGCGCCTTCTGCGGCCAGCCGTTTGACGATGGCAGCACCGATGCCGCGTGAACCGCCTTGAATCAGAGCTACTTTACCGCTGAGGTGTTGAGTGGTCATGTCGATCTCCATAAATTCAAGGCGGGCTGCCTTGTTGTCGGAGTTGAGTATCGGCCTCGCATTACCCTGCGGGTAGACCGCCGTTGCTATAGTCTGTGTAAACCAAAAGTTTATAGTGGCGCTTATGGAAACCTTCAGCAGTATCGAATGCTTCGTGCGTAGCGCCGAGGTCGGCAGCTTCGCCGAAGCTGCGCGGCGCTTGAGTCTGACGCCGGCGGCAGTAGGCAAAAGCGTCGCCAAGCTGGAGGCGCGATTAGGTGTACGGCTTTTTCAGCGCAGCACGCGCAGCCTGACGCTGACTGAGGCCGGCCAGCTGTTTCTCGGCGAAGTCAGCGCCAGCCTGCACACAATCCAGAACGCCGTGGCCAACCTGGCCAGCGCCGAAGGACGTCCGGCAGGCACATTGAAAGTCAGCATGGGCACGGTGTTCGGGCGTTTGTACATCGTGCCGTTGCTGGGCGAGTTTCTGCGGCGCTTTCCGGCGATCAACCCGGACTGGCATTTCGATAACCGCCAGGTCGACCTGATCGCCCAGGGTTTCGATGCGGCAATTGGTGGCGGATTCGAACTGCCTCAGGGCGTGGTAGCGCGCAAGCTGACGCCTGCCCATCGGGTATTGGTGGCTTCAACCGAGTACCTGGCGAAGCACGAGGCGATCGTCGAGCCCGATGACCTCAAACACCACGATGGCATCTTGATACGCTCGCCGCAGACGGGGCGCGTGCGTTCCTGGCAGTTGACCAGTCGCGCCCGGCAACACAGCCCGCTGACGCTCAAGGCGCGGATGACCATGAGCGATTCGGAAGCCGCTTGTGCCACGGCGGCCCAGGGTTTGGGCATCGCGTTGGTCAGCATGCCGTTCGCCGTCGGCTATCTGGATGCGGGGACGTTGCAGCGGGTGTTGCCTGACTGGTACGTCGACGACGGCAACATCTCCATCTATTACGCCGAACACAAACTGCTGCCGGGCAAGACCCGGGCATTTGTCGATTTCATCATTGAGCAGTTTGCGGAGCAGGGGTTGGGACAGCGGTTCAGTGCGCTTTGAACCTGGCTGAGACCGAGGTGCAGCGTTCGCGGGCAAGCCATATTCCCACAGGGTTTTGAGTCGTATCGTAATGATGTAGATGAGACAAAACCTGTGGGAGCGTGGCTTGGACTGTGATTTTTAAGCTTTGGATTTGCTGATGATGTTTCCGGCATGCAGCCCGCATTCTTTCTGCGTGGCTTCTTCCCACCACCAACGACCTTCGCGCTCATGCTGGTTCGGCAATACCGGGCGGGTGCAAGGCTCGCAGCCGATGCTGATGAAGCCGCGCTCATGCAGGCTGTTGTACGGCAGCTCCAGCATGCGGATGTAGCCCCAGATCTCTTCGCTGGTCATTTGCGCCAGCGGATTGAATTTGTACAGAGTGCGTTCCGGGGTGGAGAACGCGGTATCGATTTCCAGCACCGCGACCGCACTGCGGGTGCCCGGGCTCTGGTCCCGACGCTGGCCGGTGGCCCACGCCGTCACGCTGGACAGTTTGCGACGCAACGGCTCGATCTTGCGGATGCCGCAGCACTCGCCATGGCCGTCCTTGTAGAAGCTGAACAGGCCTTTTTCCTTCACGAAAGGTTCGAGTTTGGTGTAGTCCGGCGATACCACTTCGATATCGATCTTGTAGTGCTCGCGCACCTGTTCGATGAAGCGATAGGTCTCGGGGTGCAAGCGGCCGGTGTCGAGGCTGAACACTTTGACGTTCTTGTTCAGCTTCCAGGCCATGTCCACCAGCACCACATCCTCGGCGCCGCTGAAAGATATCCACAGGTCATCACCGAACTCGGCGAACGCGAGTTTCAGGATGTCCTGAGCGGATTTGTTGGCATAGGTCGTGGCGAGTTCCACGACATCGAACGATGGGCTCATCAGGGCGGCTTCCTACAGGTCGGTGGCGCTGGGCGCTCTATATGCGCCGATGGTAACAAAATCCTGCAGCAGCTGGTGCACCCTCTGCGTTGCACAGAGGAGGGCGAGTCGCTAGAGTTCGGCAGTCCTTTTGCTCGCTCGACTCAATAAACAGTACAAAATGGGAGTGTCTTGTGGAAATTGCCTGTCTGGATCTTGAAGGTGTGCTGGTCCCGGAAATCTGGATCGCCTTTGCCGAAAAAACCGGGATCGACTCCCTCAGGGCCACCACTCGGGACATTCCCGACTACGACGTGTTGATGAAGCAGCGGTTGCGGATTCTCGACGAGCACGGCTTGAAGCTTTCCGATATCCAGGAAGTGATCGCCACGCTCAAGCCTCTGGAAGGCGCCAGTGAATTTGTCGACTGGCTGCGTGAGCGCTTTCAGGTGGTGATTCTGTCGGACACCTTTTACGAATTCTCCCAGCCGCTGATGCGTCAACTGGGCTTCCCGACCTTGCTTTGCCATCGTCTGATTACCGACGATGCCGGGCGGGTCACGGGCTATCAGTTGCGTCAGAAAGATCCCAAGCGTCAGTCGGTGTTGGCGTTCAAGAGCCTCTACTACCGAGTGATCGCGGCGGGGGATTCCTACAATGACACGACGATGCTGGGCGAGGCCGATGCCGGGATTCTGTTCCACGCACCGGACAATGTGATTCGCGAGTTTCCACAATTCCCGGCGGTGCACAGCTTTGCCGAGTTGAAGCAAGAGTTCATCAAGGCTTCCAATAGGGCTTTGAGTCTGTAATTGCCGTTGCTGATCGTTCCCACGCTCTGCGTGGGAATGCAGCCTGGGACGCTCCGCGTCCCAAAGCGGACGCAGAGCGTCCATTGAGGCATTCCCAGGCGGAGCGTGGGAGCGATCATGGTGTCGGGTTACAGGTTTTGAAGGGTGTCGAGCAACACCTTCACCTTGGTTATCGATTCCTGATATTCCGCCTGCCAGTCCGAATCCGCGACGATCCCGCCGCCGCCCCAGCAGCACACCTGCCCATCCTTGACCAGCAAGCTGCGGATAGCGATGGAACTGTCCATCTCCCCGCGCACGTCCAGATACAGCAATGAGCCGCAATACAACCCACGACGGGTCGGTTCCAGCTCATCGATGATCTGCATGGCCCGAATCTTCGGCGCCCCGGTAATCGAGCCGCCAGGGAAGCTGCCGGCGATCAGATCCAGCGCATCCTTGTCATCCGCCAGCTCGCCGGTAACGCTGCTTACCAGGTGATGCACGTTCGGATAGCTTTCCAGGCTGAACAACTCCGGCACCCGCACCGAGCCGATGCGGCAGGTACGGCCGAGGTCGTTGCGCAGCAAATCGACGATCATCAGGTTTTCTGCGCGGTCCTTGGGGCTGGCCAGCAGTTCGGCGGCGTTCGCCGCATCTTCAGCGGCGGTCAGACCGCGGGGGCGGGTGCCTTTGATCGGGCGGGTTTCGACGTGGCGCTCGCTGACTTTGACGAAACGCTCCGGCGACAGGCTCAGCACGGCGTCGCCGTCGGGCAGGCTCTGGAAACCGGAAAACGGTGTCGGGCACGCCGCCCGCAGCGCGCAGTACGCCGCCCACGGATCACCTTGGCATTGCGCGCGAAAGCGCTGGGCGAAGTTGACCTGATAGCAGTCGCCGGCCTGGATGTACTGCTGAATGCGTTCGAAGGCTTGTCGATAGTCGTCAGCGCTCAGGTCGGCACTCATCGGGGCGTCCAGTTTGAAAGGCTCGATCTTCTGAGGTGCAGGCAGCGTGAACAGTTCGATCAGCCGCTGTCGTTCGCTGTCGATCAACGCCGGGTGGAACACCAGTTGGCTGGTGGCGAGGTGGTGATCGCTGATCAGGGCCCAGTCGTACAGCCCGAAACGTGCGTCCGGCAATTGCAAATCGTCCCGCGCCTGGCTCGGCAGGTTTTCCAGATGCCGGCCGAAGTCATAGCTCAGATAACCGATCAGGCCACCGGCGAAAGGCAGGTCGAAAGGAACACCGGCTTCGCCAAGTCGCGTCAGAGTGTCGCGAAGACGTTGCAGGAAATGGCTGCCGCTTTCATCCGGTAACACGGCCAGTTGCTCCTGCGGCCAGGCGCTGAGCAGGTCATAACGCCCACGCTCGGCGCTCGGCCGGCCGCTGTCGAGCAGCACGGCGCCGGGGGCATGACGAATCGCCGCGAAGTACTCGGCGGGGTTGGCACGATAGGGCAGCGGGTGTACAGAACAGGTCAACATGGGCGGGGCAGATCAGCCATCGAGGCGGGGGAGCGATTGTAGTCCTCTGCAGGATTCGCTCCTAGAGGGGATGTCGGGGATTGAACTGTTGGTGCCAGGGTTGAAAGATTGGGTGGCTGTTAGTCAGCCTTCGCGGGCAAGCCTTGCACCTACAGGTACAGCGGCGTCCTTGTAGGAGCGAGGCTTGCCCGCGAATGTCGCACCTCGGTCTTGATCAACCCTCAACCGCAGGAATATGCCCAAACATTTCCTGAACGAACTCCACGCGTTCCTGCACCGTTTCGGTTATCCCGCGGGCCTTCAATTCTTCCAGTCGCGCTTCGACCGCGTGGGTACGTAACGTCAACCCGCAATCGTTGGCGATCTGAATGTTCAAACCGGGCCGGGCGTTAAGCTCAAGAATCAACGGCCCTTTCTCCTGGTCGAGCACCATGTCGACACCGATGTAACCCAGCCCGCACAGCTCATAGCAGCCGGCAGCGAGCTTCATGAAACCGTCCCAATAGGGCAGTTGCACGCCGTCCACTGCGTTGGTGGTGTCCGGGTGTTTGGTGATGATGTTGTTCAGCCAGGTGCCGCGCAACGTCAGCCCGGTCGCCAGATCGACACCAACACCAATGGCGCCCTGGTGCAGGTTGGCCTTGCCGCCGGACTGGCGGGTCGGCAGGCGCAGCATGGCCATCACCGGATAGCCCATCAGCACGATGATGCGAATGTCCGGCACGCCTTCATAGCTGATGCTTTTGAAGATCTGGTCCGGGGTCACGCGGTATTCGATCAGTGCGCGGTCACGGTGACCGCCGAGCGAGTACAGGCCGGTCAGGATGCTGGAAATCTGGTGCTCGATTTCCTCGTGACTGATGATCTTGCCCGACACCGTGCGATAGCGGCCCTCGAAGCGGTCGGCGATCACCAGAATGCCATCACCGCCGGCGCCTTGGGCCGGTTTGACCACGAAATCGTTGCGCCCGCCGATGATGTCGCCGAGGTTGTCGATTTCCTTCTCGGTGGAGATCACCCCGTACAGCTCCGGCACGTGAATGCCGGCGGCGATGGCGCGCTCCTTGGTGATGATCTTGTCATCGACGATCGGGTACAGGCTGCGCTTGTTGTACTTGAGCACGTAGTCTGCGTTGCGCCGATTGATCCCCATGATGCCCCGGGCCTCCAGGGCTTTCCAGGTCTTCCAGAGACCGAACATCAGGCGTCAGCCTTCTTGAGGAAAGCCTTGAAGCGCACCAGTTCGGTCAGGCGGTAACCGCGATAGCGACCCATGGCCAGCATGAAGCCCACCAGAATCAGCAGAATCGCCGGGAAGGTGAACACGAAGTACACCAGCTCAGGCACGCTCATGATCAGGTGCGCCAAAGAGGCGGCGAACAGCGTGCCGATCGCCACTTTCATGGCATGGCCGCCACCACGCTCTTCCCAGGTGATCGACAGGCGTTCAATGGTCATGGTCAGAATCACCATCGGGAACAGCGCCACCGACAGCCCGCGTTCCAGGCCAAGTTTGTGACTGAACAGACTGATAGCCGCGATCAGCACCACCACGAAGGTCAGCACCACCGACAGCCTCGGCAGCATTTGCAGTTTCAAGTGTTCAAGGTAGGAGCGCAGCGACAGCCCCAACGTTGTGATGATTGTAAATAGCACGATGCCGAAACCGAGCTGGGTTTCCCGGAAGGCGAGGGCGATCAGCACTGGTGTAAAGGTGCCGAGTGTCTGAATGCCGATCAGGTTGCGCAGAATCAGGATCACCAGCACGCCGATCGGGATCATCACCATGATCATGAAGGTCTGCTGGGTTTGCAGCGGCAAGCCGTACAACGAGTATTCGAGGAAGTTGGCGTCGGAGTTTTCGTCGGTCAGCTTGGCCAGGCGAATGGCGTTCATTTCGCTGTTATTCAGGCTGAAAGTGACGTTGGCTTTTTTGCCGCCATCGACGGTGATCAGGTTTTCGTCGCCGGTCCACCACTGCAAGCGGTCGGTGGGCAGGCCCTGTTCGCCGGTTTCCGGGTTGAAGTACAGCCAGTCGGTGCCGTTGAAGCTGCGCAACCAGAGTTCAGGCATTTGTGGCTGATCGGCCACCAGGCGAATGGTGTGGACCTTTTCGATCGGCACGTGGGCGATGGACAGTACCAATTCGACGATTTTGGCTTTGTTCGCGGTGGACGGATCGCCGCCCAGCAGCAGTTTCACGTTGTCGTCGTTGAGGTTGTTAACGCGCTTGATGGCTTCGCCGATGAAGGTTTCGACGTCGGCCGAGTGCTGGCGGATCGGCGCGAGCAGGGCTTCGGCGGCGATTTTTTCCGGGCCTTCGACGGCGATGCTGTCGCGGAAGGTCGGGCCTTTGACCTTGGATTTTTCGCCGCTGTAGCGCTTGGTCAGCACCAGTCGGTAATAAAGGGTCTGGTTGCCCTTGGCCCGACGCGCTGACCAGGTGACCTTGCGGTTGCCGTCGACACGGTTCACCGCCACGCCATAATTATTGGAAATGAAACTCTCGTTGAGGCTCACGTAGTCGCGGCTCAGCGGCGGCACGAACATCTGGATCTTGATCGGATCCTTGGCGTTGGCGACGAACTCGACCTTGGCGTCGATGTTCCACAAGTCGTCGGTAGCGTCTTCGGTCACCGGAATTCCGAGCACGAAAATCTGATAGGCCGTAACTGAAATGCCCAGCACCACCAGGATGGCGATCAGCAATTTCAGATGGAGGGTAAGAGAGCGCATTGGAATTACTCTGCGGTATGTGCGTTGGTGGCGCAGGCGGGTTTGCCAGCAGCGTATTTAAGACTGGGGTCGACCAGCGCATCGAAGCGTTTGAGTGCTTCGGAGCCGATCAGGAGCGGGTATTGGAAGGCACTGCGGTCGGTCAAGTTCACTTCGATGCTACGTAAAGCCGAACCCATGCAGATATCCAGCTCAATGACCGGACGGGCGGTGTACTTCTTGCCTTCTTCCGGGTCGTAGTCACCGGCCCGGCGCTTGATCTTGCTGACACGGGCCAGCGGTCGTTCGATCGGGTGCGAATGCGCGGCGTCGATAGCCAGATAGAAGCGCACCCAGGATTCGCCATTGCGTTTGAAACGTTTGATGTCGCGGGCACTCAGCGAAGCGGTTTTCGCTCCGGTGTCGAGTTTGGCGGCGACTTCCAGATTGATGCCATCCAGCGAAGCGTACTCATTGAGGCCGTACACAGTCTTTTCCCCTGCCGCGGCGAAACCTGGCAGGCCAAAAAGACAAAGGAATGTGGTGAAGGGCTTGAGTCTCATAAATCCTGGTGCGCAGCGGTCCGTTCTTCAATTCAAGGCCCTGGCATTGCTGCACAAGCTCCCTCGTATGCCTATCCGCTTTTTATGACAGGCAATGCAGATGACAAGCAAATGCGGGCGGCATTCTAGCACGGTGGGTTTATGGCGCCAGCGCTGGCCGACGGCTATAACTTGAGGGGTTGCTGCCTTATGGTGCAAGGAGGTTATTAGACGATTGTCGACAATATCGATTTATCCTTTGACGTAATCAGCCATATTCGCTAGTTTTTGCGGCATTGGTTTTCAAGGTGTCGACAATATGCTGGATCAACTCGATCCCCCGGTCACAGTTCAGGACGACTCGGAAACACTTTCCGAAAACGTCTTCCGACGTATTCAGGCGGCCATCGTCAAGGGCGAGATCGCCCCGGGCAGCAAGATCTCCGAGCCAGAGCTGGCGCGCACCTACGGCATTAGCCGCGGGCCGCTGCGTGAGGCCATTCACCGTCTGGAAGGCCAGCGCCTGCTGGTTCGCGTGCCGCACGTCGGGGCGCGGGTGGTGTCGCTGAGCCACGCTGAACTGCTGGAGCTCTACGAGATTCGCGAATCCCTGGAAGGCATGGCGTGCCGTCTGGCGGCTGAACGCATGACCGTTGAAGAAATCGACGAACTGCGCCGGGTGCTCGAAACCCACGAACGCGATGCAGCGTTTCAGGCAGGCGTCGGCTATTACCAGCAGGAAGGCGATTTCGACTTTCATTACCGGATCATCCAGGGCAGCGGCAACCGCACTTTGACCCAGATGCTCTGCGGCGAGCTCTATCAACTGGTGCGCATGTACCGCATCCAGTTTTCCACCACGCCCAATCGGCCGCGCCAGGCGTTTGCTGAACACCACCGAATTCTCGATGCCATCGCCGACCGTGACGGCGAACTGGCCGAGTTGTTGATGCGCCGTCACATCGGCGCCTCCAAACGCAATATCGCCCGTCATTATCAGGACGGCGCTAACCCGACAGCCACTGAACGAGGTGAGTCATGAGTTCCAACAAGAGCACTCCAGGCCAGCGTTTCCGCGATGCGGTCGCCAGCGAACATCCGCTGCAAGTGGTTGGCGCGATCAACGCCAACCACGCACTACTGGCCAAGCGCGCCGGTTTCAAGGCTATCTACCTGTCGGGTGGCGGGGTAGCTGCCGGCTCCCTCGGCGTGCCGGACCTGGGGATTACCGGTCTGGATGATGTGCTGACCGACGTGCGTCGCATCACTGACGTCTGCGACTTGCCACTGTTGGTGGACGTGGACACCGGTTTCGGTTCCTCGGCGTTCAACGTCGCCCGTACCGTGAAGTCGATGATCAAGTTCGGTGCGGCGGCGATTCACATCGAAGACCAGGTCGGCGCCAAGCGCTGCGGTCATCGTCCTAATAAGGAGATTGTCACGCAGCAGGAAATGGTCGACCGCATCAAAGCGGCCGTCGATGCTCGCACCGACGACAGCTTCGTGATCATGGCTCGCACCGACGCCCTGGCGGTGGAAGGTCTTGAATCTGCGCTGGATCGCGCAGCGGCATGCATCGAAGCCGGCGCCGACATGGTGTTCCCGGAAGCGATCACCGAGCTTGAGATGTACAAGCTGTTCGCCAGCCGCGTGAAAGCGCCGATCCTGGCCAACATCACCGAATTCGGCGCGACGCCGCTGTACACCACCGAGCAGCTTGCGGCCGCTGACGTGTCGCTGGTGCTGTACCCGCTGTCGGCATTCCGCGCGATGAACAAGGCTGCGGAAAACGTCTACACCGCGATCCGCCGCGACGGCACGCAACAGAACGTCATCGACACCATGCAGACGCGCATGGAGCTTTACGATCGCATCGATTACCACACCTTCGAGCAGAAGCTCGATGCGTTGTTTGCCGCGAAGAAGTAAGTCGAGAACTCCCTGACAAATTCAAGAAAACTGGAGACAGCAATGGCCGAAGCAAAAGTACTCAGTGGCGCCGGGCTCCGTGGCCAGGTTGCCGGGCAAACCGCACTGTCCACCGTGGGCCTGTCGGGCGCAGGCCTGACCTATCGCGGCTATGACGTTCGCGACCTGGCGGCTGACGCACAATTTGAAGAAGTGGCTTACCTGCTGCTGTATGGCGAACTGCCGACCAAGGCACAACTCGCTGCCTATACCCAGAAACTGAGCAAGCTGCGTGACCTGCCGCAAGCGCTGAAAGAAGTACTGGAACGCATCCCCGCCGACGCCCATCCGATGGACGTGATGCGCACCGGTTGCTCGTTCCTGGGCAACATCGAACCGGAGAAAGACTTCTCCGAGCAACACGACAAAACCGACCGCCTGCTGGCCGCGTTCCCGGCGATCATGTGCTACTGGTATCGCTTCAGCCACGACAGCAAACGCATCAATTGCGTGACCGATGAAGCCTGCATCGGCGGCCATTTCCTGCACCTGTTGCACGACAAGAAGCCGAGCGAATTGCACGTCAAGGTGATGAACGTTTCGCTGATCCTCTACGCGGAACACGAGTTCAACGCCTCGACCTTCACCGCCCGAGTGTGCGCCTCGACCCTGTCGGATCTATATTCCTGCATCACGGCGGCCATTGGCTCCCTGCGCGGCCCGCTGCACGGCGGCGCCAACGAAGCAGCGATGGAAATGATCGAGCGCTTCTCGTCGCCTGAAGAGGCGGTCGAGGGCACCCTCGGCATGCTGGCGCGCAAGGAAAAGATCATGGGCTTCGGTCATGCGATCTATAAAGACAACGATCCGCGCAATGAGGTGATCAAGGGCTGGTCGAAAAAACTCGCCGACGAAGTGGGCGACACGGTGTTGTTCCCGGTTTCCGAAGCCATCGACGCAACCATGTGGGAACAAAAGAGACTGTTCCCGAACGCCGACTTCTACCATGCCTCGACCTACCACTTCATGGGCATTCCGACCAAGTTGTTCACACCGATCTTCGTCTGCTCGCGCCTGACCGGCTGGGCAGCGCACGTGTTCGAGCAGCGTGCCAACAACCGCATCATCCGCCCGAGCGCCGAGTACGTCGGCGTCGAACAGCGCAAGTTCGTGCCAATCGAACAACGCTGACCGGGGGAGCGCGCCGATACCGGTTATTGGGTGCAACGAAAAACCCTGTGGGAGCGGGCTTGCCCGCGATGACGGACTGACATCCAACATTGATGTCGACTGATACACCGCTATCGCGGGCAAGCCCGCTCCCACAGTGGAGTGTGTTTGCTTCAATAGCTGCGCCAGGCGCCCACCCTTTGTAACCACCGTGACCGAGTCCTGACGATGAACACTGAATTCCGCAAACCGCTGCCCGGCAGCCACCTGGATTATTTCGACGTCCGCGCGGCGGTCGATGCCATTGCACCTGGCGCCTACGACACCTTGCCGTACACCTCCCGCGTGCTGGCGGAAAACCTCGTGCGTCGCTGTGACCCGGCCACGCTCACTGAATCCCTGAAGCAATTCATCGAGCGCAAACGCGATCTCGATTTCCCATGGTTCCCGGCCCGCGTGGTGTGCCATGACATTCTTGGCCAGACCGCCCTGGTGGACCTTGCCGGCCTGCGCGACGCCATCGCCCTGCAAGGCGGCGATCCGGCGCAAGTAAACCCGGTGGTGCCGACTCAGTTGATCGTCGACCATTCCCTGGCCGTTGAACGCGGTGGCTTCGATCCCGAGGCGTTCGAGAAAAACCGCGCCATCGAAGACCGTCGCAACGAAGACCGTTTCCACTTCATCAACTGGACCAAAAAAGCCTTCAAGAACGTCGACGTGATCCCGCCCGGTAACGGGATCATGCACCAGATCAATCTGGAGAAAATGTCGCCGGTGATCCAGGTGCGCGACGGTGTGGCTTTCCCCGATACCTGCGTCGGCACCGACAGTCACACGCCGCACGTCGATGCACTGGGCGTGATTGCTATTGGTGTTGGTGGTCTGGAAGCGGAGAGCGTGATGCTCGGGCGCGCATCGTGGATGCGTTTGCCGGAAAGCGTGGGCGTCGAACTTACTGGCAAGCTGCAACCGGGCATCACCGCCACCGACATGGTGCTGGCGCTGACCGAATACCTGCGCAAACAAAAAGTCGTCGGCGCGTGGCTGGAGTTTTTCGGTGAAGGAGCTTCCGCGCTGACCCTGGGCGACCGCGCGACCATTTCCAACATGGCCCCGGAATACGGCGCCACGGCGGCAATGTTCTACATCGACCAGCAGACCATCGACTACCTGAAACTCACCGGCCGTGAAGACGAGCAAGTGCAGTTGGTCGAGAATTACGCCAAGCAAACCGGTCTCTGGGCTGACAGCCTGAAAGGCGCGCAATACGAGCGCGGCCTGACGTTCGACCTGTCCTCGGTGGTGCGCAACATGGCTGGCCCGAGCAACCCGCACGCCCGTGTAGCGGTTTCGGATCTGGCGGCGAAAGGCATCTCCGGGAAGTGGGAAGACGTACCGGGTCAAATGCCGGACGGCGCGGTGATCATCGCCGCCATCACCAGTTGCACCAACACCAGCAACCCGCGCAACGTGATTGCCGCAGGTCTGCTGGCGCGCAACGCCAACAAGCTCGGTCTGACCCGCAAGCCGTGGGTCAAATCCTCGCTGGCGCCGGGTTCGAAAACCGTGGCGCTGTATCTGGATGAAGCCGGCCTGACCAAAGAACTGGAGCAACTCGGCTTCGGCGTCGTGGCCTTCGCCTGCACCACGTGCAACGGCATGTCCGGCGCACTGGACCCGGTGATCCAGCAAGAAATCATTGACCGCGATCTGTACGCCACGGCCGTACTCTCCGGTAATCGTAACTTCGACGGGCGGATTCACCCGTACGCCAAAAACGCGTTCCTGGCTTCGCCGCCATTGGTGGTGGCTTATGCCATCGCCGGGACCATTCGTTTCGACATCGAAAAAGATGTGCTGGGCGTGGTTGATGGCAGGGAAATCCGCCTGAAAGACATCTGGCCGAGCGACGAAGAAATCGACGCGGTGGTCAAGGCCTCGGTGAAACCGGAGCAGTTCCGCCAGGTGTACATCCCGATGTTCGCCATCCACGAAGACACCGGTCCGAAGGTCACGCCGCTGTATGACTGGCGAGAGATGAGCACCTACATCCGCCGTCCGCCGTACTGGGAAGGCGCGCTGGCCGGCGCTCGTCCGCTCAAGGGCATGCGCCCGCTGGCGGTGCTGCCGGACAACATCACCACCGATCACCTGTCGCCTTCCAACGCGATCATGCTCGACAGCGCGGCGGGCGAATACCTGGCGAAAATGGGCCTGCCGGAAGAAGACTTCAACTCCTACGCCACGCACCGCGGTGACCACTTGACCGCGCAGCGCGCAACCTTCGCCAACCCGAAACTGTTCAATGAAATGGTTCAGGAAAACGGCAAGGTCAAGCAGGGTTCCCTGGCGCGGGTCGAGCCGGAAGGCAAAGTGATGCGCATGTGGGAAGCCATCGAAACCTACATGGAACGCAAGCAGCCGCTGATCATCATCGCCGGCGCCGACTATGGTCAGGGTTCGTCCCGTGACTGGGCGGCCAAAGGCGTGCGTCTGGCGGGTGTGGAAGCGATCGCCGCTGAAGGTTTCGAGCGCATTCACCGCACCAACCTGGTGGGCATGGGCGTGTTGCCGCTGGAGTTCCAGCCGGGCACCGACCGTCACACCCTGGCCATCGACGGCAGCGAAACCTACGACGTGATCGGCGACCGTACCCCGCGTGCGACGCTGACGCTGGTGATCAACCGCAAGAACGGCGAACGCGTCGAAGTGCCGGTGACCTGCCGCCTCGACACCGCCGAAGAAGTGTCGATCTACGAGGCCGGCGGCGTGTTGCAGCGTTTCGCTCAGGACTTCCTCGAAGAATCGGCGGTTGCCGTTTAACACGACGAGCCGCGCGGGATTTAAGTCCCGCGCTGGCCGAGAAGGATCAATATGGCTCACGCACCTCAAATTAAAATCCCCGCCACCTACATGCGCGGCGGCACCAGCAAAGGCGTGTTCTTCAGCCTGAAAGACCTGCCCGAAGCGGCACAGATTCCCGGCCCGGCTCGCGATGCGTTATTGCTTCGAGTGATCGGCAGCCCCGACCCTTACGACAAGCAAATCGACGGCATGGGCGGTGCAACGTCCAGCACCAGCAAAACCGTGATCTTGTCGAAAAGCATCAAGGCCGATCACGACGTCGATTACCTGTTCGGTCAGGTCTCCATCGACAAGCCTTTCGTCGACTGGAGTGGCAACTGCGGCAACCTGTCGGCGGCGGTCGGTTCGTTCGCCATCAGCAATGGCTTGGTGGACGCCAGCCGCATTCCGCACAACGGTGTGGCGGTGGTGCGCGTGTGGCAGGCCAACATCGGCAAGACCATCATCGCCCATGTGCCGATCACCAACGGTGAGGTCCAGGAAACCGGCGATTTCGAACTCGACGGCGTGACCTTTCCGGCGGCCGAAGTGCAGCTCGAATTCATGGACCCAGCGGCGGAAGAAGAGGGGGGCGGTGGTTCGATGTTCCCCACCGGCAATCTGGTGGATGACCTCGAAGTGCCGGGCGTCGGAACGCTCAAGGCCACCCTGATCAATGCCGGCATTCCGACCATTTTCATCAATGCCGAAGACATCGGCTACACCGGTACCGAATTGCAGGGAGCGATCAACGGCGACCTGAAAGCCCTGGCGATGTTCGAAACCATCCGCGCTTACGGCGCGCTGCGCATGGGGCTGATTGAGCATCTGGACGAAGCGGCCAAGCGTCAGCACACCCCGAAGGTGGCGTTCGTCGCCCCACCTGCGGATTACATTGCGTCCAGCGGCAAGGCGATTGCGGCCACCGACATTGACTTGCTGGTGCGTGCGCTGTCCATGGGCAAACTGCACCACGCGATGATGGGCACGGCAGCGGTGGCCATTGGCACGGCGGCGGCGATTTCCGGCACGTTGGTGAACCTGGCGGCGGGCGGCATCGAACGTAATGCTGTGCGCTTCGGTCATCCCTCCGGCACCTTGCGCGTGGGCGCCGAGGCCAGCCAGATCAACGGGGAATGGACCGTGAACAAAGCCATCATGAGCCGCAGTGCGCGGGTGTTGATGGAAGGTTACGTCCGGGTGCCGGGGGATTGTTTCTAAACCCGACCCTGAACCAAATGGGGGAGCGGGTTTGCTCGCGAAGGCGGTGTATCAGAGGGCAGTATTGATTTCGACTGACACGCCCTCTTCGCGAGCAAGCCCGCTCCCCCAGTTAATTGCATTTCAATAACAAGAATGGCGCCACCAACTAAGATTGATCCTGAACCGAGGTCCCATCAGCGAACCACTGACCGAGTGAATCGAACATGAGCGCCAACGTCGACCTGAACAATCGCCCCGACTACGACACGGTCCTGCAGGACATCGCCGACTACGTCCTCAATTTCAAAATCGAATCTACCGAGGCGCTGGATACCGCCCGCAATTGCCTGATGGACACCCTCGGCTGCGGTCTGCTGGCCCTGCGTTTTCCCGAATGCACCAAGCACCTGGGGCCCATCGTCGAAGGCACTGTCGTCCCCTTCGGTGCTCGCGTGCCGGGGACCAGTTACCGTCTCGATCCGGTCAAAGCCGCCTGGGACATCGGTTGCATCGTCCGCTGGCTCGATTACAACGACACCTGGCTCGCCGCCGAATGGGGTCATCCGTCCGATAACCTCGGCGCCATTCTCGCGGTGGCCGACCACCTGTCGCAAAAACGCCTGGCCAATGGCGATGCACCGCTGACCCTTCGCGTGGTGTTGGAAGCCATGATCATGGCCCATGAGATTCAAGGCGTGATTGCACTGGAAAACTCCTTCAACCGAGTTGGCATCGATCACGTCATCCTGGTGAAAGTCGCCTCGACCGCCGTCACCGCCAAGCTCATGGGCGCCAATCGCGAGCAACTGCTGTCGGCGTTGTCCCATGCCTTTGCCGACGGCCAGGCACTGCGTACTTACCGGCATGCGCCAAATGCCGGGTCGCGCAAATCCTGGGCGGCAGGGGACGCGTCCAGCCGTGGCGTGCGTCTGGCGGACATTGCGATGCGCGGGGAAATGGGCATTCCCGGTGTACTGACCGCCAAACAATGGGGGTTCTACGACGTGTTGTTCAGCCATACCAACAATGACCTGGCGCTCAAGCCTGAAGACAAACGTGCCTTCAGCTTTTCCCGGCCGTTCGGCAGCTACGTGATGGAAAACGTGCTGTTCAAGATCAGCTTTCCCGCCGAGTTTCACGCGCAAACCGCCTGCGAGGCCGCTGTCACCTTGCATCCATTGGTCAGGAACCGTCTGCACGAAATCGACAGGATCGTCATCACCACCCACGAATCGGCGATCCGCATCATCTCCAAGGTCGGCCCGCTGGCCAACGCTGCGGACCGCGACCACTGCATCCAGTACATGACCGCCGTGCCCCTGGTGTTCGGTAATCTGGTGGCCGAGCAATACGAAGACGACTTCCACGCCGTGCATCCGATCATCGACGTGCTGCGCGACAAAATGGTCATCGTCGAGGACCCGCGCTTCACCCGCGAATACCTGGAGCCGGACAAACGCTCTATCGCCAATGCGCTGCAGGTGTTCTTCAAGGACGGCTCCAGCACCGAGAACGTGGTGGTGGAATACCCGATCGGCCATCGTCGTCGCCGCGCCGATGGTATTCCGCTGCTGGAAGAGAAGTTCAAGGCCAACCTGGCGACGCGCTTCACGGCTCAGCGCAGTGCCGAGATCTTCGCGTTGTGCAAGGACCAGGCTGCGCTTGAAGCGACCCCGGTGAACCGGTTTGTGGATTTGTTCGTGATCTAGTCACACCGCGTCATTGTGCAATCGCGGGCAAGCCCGCTCCCACAAGTTCTCCATTGTTTGCAGATTTTGCATTCAACACAGATCCCTGTGGGAGCGGGCTTGCCCGCGATGGCGGTGTAACTGTCGCCGGATATTTACTTGAACCGCCGCTCCACACCTTTCTCTACTAAAATCTTCGCCGAAATCTCTTCCACGGAGAAATGCGTGGAATTGATGTGGGCGATGTTCTCGCGGCGAAACAGATTCTCCACCTCGCGCACTTCGAATTCACACTGCGCGTAGCTCGAATAGCGGCTGTTGGGCTTGCGTTCATTGCGGATCGCGGTGAGGCGGTCCGGGTCGATGGTCAGGCCGAACAGCTTGTGATGATGGGCGCGCAGGGCGGTTGGCAGTTGCAGGCGCTCCATGTCGTCTTCGGTCAGCGGGTAATTGGCCGCGCGGATGCCGAATTGCATGGCCATGTACAAACACGTCGGGGTTTTGCCGCAACGCGACACGCCTACTAGAATCAGATCAGCTTTATCGTAATAGTGGGTGCGGGCGCCATCGTCGTTGTCGAGGGCAAAGTTCACTGCCTCGATACGCTCCATGTAATTGGAGTTGCCGCCGATGGAGTGGGATTTACCGACGGTGTAGGAAGAATGCTCGGTCAGTTCCTGTTCCAGCGGGGCCAGGAAGGTCGAGAAAATGTCGATCATGAAACCATTCGACGTTGCGAGAATCTCACGAATGTCCTGATTGACGATGGTGTCGAAAATAATCGGACGAAAACCATCGTTTTCGGCGGCTTTGTTGATTTGTTGTACCATGGCCCGCGCTTTATCCGCGTTGTCGATGTAGGGCCGCGTGATCTTGCTGAAGGTAATGTTTTCGAACTGCGCCAGCAGGCTTTGACCGAGGGTTTCGGCCGTAATGCCCGTGCCATCGGAGATAAAGAAAGCAGATCGTTTCATTTGCACCTTGGGCCTTAAGCTAGTGACGATTCTTGGATATAGTAGGCGCGATTTGTCGGCCGCCAGTGGCCAGCATTCTCACTTATTTTCCAGGTCCAGGCCATACAGCCGGCAAATGCTCCCCCGAGTCGCCGGCTTCTGAGCTTTTCCAACACAGTTAGTGGAGAGATCACCTTGGTAGAGTACGTAGTTTCCCTCGATAAGCTCGGCGTCCATGATGTAGAGCATGTGGGGGGCAAGAACGCATCCCTGGGCGAGATGATCAGTAACCTTGCAGGTGCCGGTGTATCGGTGCCCGGTGGCTTCGCCACGACAGCTCAGGCGTATCGTGATTTCCTGGAACTGAGCGGTCTGAACGACCAGATCCACGCCGCCCTCGACGCGCTGGATGTCGACGATGTCAACGCCCTGGCCAAAACCGGTGCCCAGATCCGTCAATGGATCATGGAAGCCGAATTCCCCGAGAAGCTCAACGCCGAGATCCGCACCGCGTTCGCCACGCTGTCGGCCGGCAACCCTGACATGGCCGTTGCCGTGCGCTCTTCCGCTACCGCCGAAGACTTGCCGGACGCTTCCTTCGCCGGTCAGCAGGAAACCTTCCTGAACATCCGTGGCGTCGAAAACGTTATTCGCGCCGCCAAAGAGGTGTTCGCTTCCCTGTTCAACGACCGTGCAATTTCCTACCGCGTCCACCAGGGCTTCGACCACAAGCTGGTTGCCCTGTCGGCCGGCGTGCAGCGCATGGTCCGCTCCGAAACCGGTACCGCCGGCGTGATGTTCACCCTCGATACCGAATCGGGCTTCCGTGACGTGGTGTTCATCACCGGCGCTTACGGCCTGGGTGAAACCGTCGTACAAGGCGCGGTGAACCCGGATGAATTCTATGTCCACAAAGGCACGCTGGAAGCCGGTCGTCCGGCCATCCTGCGACGCAACCTGGGCAGCAAAGCCATCAAGATGATTTACGGCGAAGTGGCCACGGCCGGTAAATCGGTCAAGACCATCGACGTGGACAAGGCTGATCGTGCACGTTTCTGCCTGAGCGATGCCGAAGTCAGCGAGCTGGCCAAACAAGCGATGATCATCGAAAAGCACTACAAGTGCCCGATGGACATCGAATGGGCCAAAGACGGTGACGACGGCAAGCTCTACATCGTTCAGGCCCGTCCTGAAACCGTGAAGAGCCGCACTTCGGCCAACGTCATGGAACGTTACCTGCTGAAAGAAACCGGCACCGTGCTGGTGGAAGGTCGCGCCATCGGCCAGCGCATCGGCGCCGGCAAAGTGCGGATCATCAAGGACGTGTCCGAGATGGACAAAGTCCAGCCGGGCGATGTTCTGGTTTCCGACATGACCGACCCGGACTGGGAGCCGGTCATGAAGCGCGCCAGCGCCATCGTCACCAACCGTGGCGGTCGTACCTGCCACGCGGCAATCATCGCTCGCGAGCTGGGCATTCCGGCCGTGGTCGGTTGCGGCAACGCCACTCAGCTGTTGAAAGACGGCCAGGGCGTGACCGTTTCCTGCGCTGAAGGCGACACCGGTTACATCTTCGAAGGCGAATTGGGCTTCGACATCAAGAAAAACTCCGTGGATGCCATGCCGGATCTGCCGTTCAAGATCATGATGAACGTCGGCAACCCGGATCGCGCCTTCGACTTCGCGCAACTGCCGAACGCCGGTGTGGGCCTGGCCCGTCTGGAATTCATCATCAACCGTATGATCGGCGTGCACCCCAAGGCGCTGTTGAACTACGATGGCCTGCCGCCAGAAATCAAGGACAGCGTCGACAAGCGCATTGCCGGTTACAACGACCCGGTCGGCTTCTATGTCGAGAAACTGGTCGAGGGCATCAGCACCCTGGCGGCAGCGTTCTGGCCGAAAAAGGTCATCGTGCGTCTGTCGGACTTCAAGTCCAACGAATACGCGAACCTGATCGGCGGCAAACTCTACGAGCCGGAAGAAGAGAACCCGATGCTGGGCTTCCGTGGCGCTTCGCGTTATATCAGCGAATCGTTCCGCGACTGCTTCGAGCTCGAATGCCGTGCCCTCAAGCGCGTGCGCAACGAGATGGGCCTGACCAACGTTGAAATCATGGTGCCGTTCGTCCGTACCCTGGGCGAAGCGAGCCAGGTCGTTGACCTGCTGGCCGAAAACGGTCTGGCCCGTGGCGAAAACGGTCTGCGCGTGATCATGATGTGCGAACTGCCGTCCAACGCAATCCTGGCTGAAGAGTTCCTCGAGTTCTTCGACGGCTTCTCCATCGGCTCCAACGATCTGACCCAGCTGACACTGGGCCTGGACCGTGACTCCGGGATCATCGCGCACCTGTTCGACGAGCGTAATCCTGCGGTCAAGAAGCTGCTGGCCAATGCTATTCAGGCGTGCAACAAGGCTGGCAAGTACATCGGCATCTGCGGTCAGGGTCCTTCGGATCACCCGGATCTGGCAAAGTGGCTGATGGAGCAGGGCATCGAAAGCGTTTCGCTGAACCCCGATTCCGTACTGGAAACCTGGTTCTTCCTGGCTGAAGGTCAGGCTCCGGCCTGATTCGTGAATGAAGCCTCGGTCCAGTGGTAGTGTGGGTCGAGGCTTTAAGACTCAAGTAGGGCGGGCTCCATCTGGATGCCGCCCTTTTTTGTGCAAGAGCATTATGCAAAGCAGCAGCAACCTATTTCCTGTCGCCCTGATCAGCGCCGAGCGGCGCGGTGATCTGAGCGAAGACGTCTATCGTTTGAAACCCGGTAACAGCCCCGACGGCACCGTCGAACTGGCTGTGACACGCCTGGGCCTGGCCGACGAGCCGGCGGTGCGTGGCGTGCCGGTGATTTTGTTGCACGGCAGTTTTTCCAATCGACGGTTCTGGTTCTCTCCCAAAGGTCTGGGGTTGGGGGCTTATCTGACGCGTCTGGGCTTCGATGTGTGGATTCCGGAAATGCGCGGTCATGGCCTGTCTCAGCGCAACCAGAACTATCGCCAGAACCGCGTCGCCGACTACGCACGTTACGATTTGCCGGCCATTGGCGCGTTCGTGCGCGAGCAAAGCGGCCAGGTTCCACATTGGATCGGTCATTCGCTGGGTGGCATTACGCTGGCGGCGGCGCTGGGTGGGGAATACATCGGCGAGCCTGTCGTGGCTTCTGCTGCGTTTTTCGGTACGCAGGTCAGCCGCACTTACTGGCCGTTGAAGTTTCCTCCGGTGGAGTGGAGCGGGCGCTTCATTCTCAAGCGGTTTGCCCAACTGTCGGGTTCCCGGCTCAAGCGCGGCCCGGAGGACGAGCCAATAGGCCTGGCCTTGGAAAGCATGCGTTGGTACGGGCTGTTCGGGCGTTTTGGCGACGCCGACAAGGATTGGTGGGCGGGTTTGGCCGAGGTTCAGTTACCGGTGTTGGCCGTGAGCGCCGCGGGCGATCATCAGGACCCGACCTGGGCCTGCCGCAAGCTGTTCGATCAGGTCGGCTCCGAGCACAAGCAATTCATCACCCTTGGCCGCGAGCAAGGCTTTGGCGATAATTTCGGTCATGTGGAAATGCTGGTCAGCAAGTCTGCGCAGACCGAAGTCTGGCCGTTGGTGGCGCGTTGGCTGGCGGATCAACAGACACCTTTGCTGGGCGGGAAGCCGGATTTGGCCGCGGCCGTTTGAGTCTGATGCTCTAACAAGGGCATTTCGCTCTGAACGGCTTGCGGCTAAGATATGACGCATTAAGCAGTTCTGGTCACTTTTGGTGAACGATTCGATCGGCGCGTTTGCAGCCGTTCAACCTTGGCCCGCCTCTGCGGTCTACTCGATTGTCTTCCTTTTTACAGGAGTTTCTCGATGAACCATTACCTCACGCCTGACCTGTGCGACGCCTATCCGGAGCTGGTGCAGGTGCTGGAACCGATGTTCAGCAATTTCGGTGGCCGTGATTCTTTCGGTGGCGAAATCGTGACCATCAAATGTTTCGAAGATAATTCGCTGGTCAAGGAGCAAGTCGCGCTCAAGGGTAACGGTAAAGTGCTGGTGGTAGACGGTGGCGGTTCCCTGCGCCGCGCGTTGTTGGGCGACCTGCTGGCCGAGAAAGCCGCCAATAACGGTTGGGAAGGGCTGGTGATCTACGGCTGCATCCGCGACGTCGACGTCATCGCGCAAACCGATCTGGGGGTTCAGGCCCTGGCCAGTCACCCGATGAAAACCGACCGGCGCGGTGTGGGTGAACTCAATATTGCCGTGACCTTCGCGGGTGTGACCTTCCACCCGGGTCACTATGTTTATGCGGATAACAACGGCGTGATCATTTCGCCAAGCCCACTGAAGATGCCTGAATAAAGCGCGTTTCATTAAAGGGGTGAGGATGTTCGAGGAAGAAAACGCGCAGTGGGGGCTGGTGCATGCCCTGGTGCTGGACGGTAAAGGCGGTGCGCGTTCGATAGCCCGGACTGAACTCGATGACTTGCAGTTGCAGGCCCATGAAAGCCTGTGGCTGCACTGGGATCGCAGTCATCCGCAAACCCAGACCTGGCTGCGTAAATACAGCGGTCTGAGTGAATTTAGTTGCGACTTGTTGCTGGAAGAGAACACCCGGCCGCGTCTTTTGCCACTGCCGGACTCCGAGCTGTTGCTGTTTCTGCGCGGGATCAACCTCAATCCAGGTGCCGAGCCGGAAGACATGGTTTCGGTGCGGATTTTCGGTTCGGCCCAGCGGGTGATCTCCCTGCGTCTGCGGCCGTTGCGCGCCACCGACGAGTTGCTGGTGCAACTGGCCGAAGGCAAAGGGCCGAGAACCGCTTCCGAACTGATCCTTTATATGGCGCAATACCTCACTAACAAAGTGCAGGATCTGGTCAGCTGCCTCTCGGAAATCGTCGACGAGGAAGAAGAAAAGCTGGATACCGACGAACGGTATACACCGGAGCATGGCGCCGTTTTGCAGATCCGTCGCAGAGCAGCCGCACTGAAACGTTTTCTGGCTCCGCAGCGGGATATTTTCGGTCAGCTGACGCGGATAAAACTGCCATGGTTCGTTGAAGACGATGGCGATTACTGGAACGAATTGAACAACAGCCTGACCCGTTATCTCGAGGAGCTGGAATTGACCCGGGAGCGCGTGGGGCTGGTCCTGGAGGCCGAAGACCGGCGTCTGAGCGTGCGCATGAACCGCACGATGTACCGCTTCGGGATCATCACCGGGATCTTTTTGCCGATGAGTTTCCTGACCGGTCTTTTGGGCATCAACGTCGGCGGTATTCCGTTCTCCACCAGCCCTTATGGCTTCCTGATCGCCTGCTTGCTGGCAGGCTCGGTAGCGCTGGGGCAGTGGTGGCTATTCCGACGTTTGCGCTGGTTCTGAAGATGAGTCATGTGACCCGACCAAATTTGACCGCGTCTTTCACAGATATCACGAGAGGTGCGTATGCACGATCCGTTTGA
Source organism: Pseudomonas sp. JL3 (assembly GCF_031570575.1). Classification (NCBI taxonomy): domain Bacteria; kingdom Pseudomonadati; phylum Pseudomonadota; class Gammaproteobacteria; order Pseudomonadales; family Pseudomonadaceae; genus Pseudomonas; species Pseudomonas sp. JL3. Next base: position 470,999 of record NZ_JAKWJK010000003.1, on the reverse strand, counting down.
ACAATCTTTGCGTGACATGCTCAAAGCTTCGCCGTCCAGCCGTGACGACGATGCTTGCCTGGGTCGCGTGCTGAAAACCGCCAACCGCCAGGTCGGTGCCGGCGATCTGTTCAGTCTGCTGGGCCGCTGGTTGCCCGCGCTGATGATCGCCCTGAATAACGGATCGGCCCATATCTCGCCGGTTTCCCGTCTTCGTAAACCTACCGCACGCACTGCTGATAAGGCTGATTGAATATGGAACTTGATCTCTGGACTCAGAGCCTCGTCACTGCAATGACTGCGTTATGGACCAAGGTTGCGAACTTCATTCCCAACCTGTTTGGCGCACTGGTTGTGCTGCTGCTGGGTTTTGTCGTAGCCAAACTGCTGGACACGCTGCTCTCCAAATTGCTTGCCAAGCTGGGCCTCGATCGCTTGATGGGCGGCACCGGACTGACCAAGTTGCTGTCCCGCGCCGGCCTTCAGGTGCCTATCTCCACATTGATAGGCAAGATCGTTTATTGGTTCGTTCTGCTGATTTTTCTGGTTTCTGCCGCAGAATCACTTGGACTTGAGCGAGTTTCGGCTACGCTGGACATGTTGGCGCTGTATTTGCCGAAAGTATTCGGCGCTGCGCTGGTGCTGTTGGTGGGTGTCTTGCTGGCGCAACTGGCCAATGGGCTGGTGCGTGGCGCGGCAGAAGGCGTAGGGCTTGATTACGCCGCGGGCCTGGGGCGAATTGCCCAAGGCCTGGTGATCATCATCAGTATTTCGGTTGCGATCAGCCAGTTGGAGGTCAAAACTGACCTGCTCAACCATGTAATCGTGATCGTTTTGATTACCGTTGGTCTGGCGGTTGCGCTGGCCATGGGCTTGGGAAGCCGGGAAATTGCCGGTCAGATTCTTGCGGGAATCTATGTGCGTGAGTTGTATCAGGTTGGGCAACAAGTGCGTGTTGGTGAGGTCGAAGGTCAGATCGAAGAGATCGGCACGGTTAAAACCACCGTGCTGACCGATGAGGGTGAGCTAGTCTCTCTCTCGAATCGGTTTCTCTTGGAGCAGCATGTGAGTAGCCGCTAACCCGGCAAATCCTGCTAATGTATGCCGCCGCAAAATGTCCTGAAGGATTGCGGCGGACATTGACCTGACTGTCGGCCAGACTTGTTTTGAATAAAGCTCAATCGCTCTCCACGCGCTACGACCCCCGCGAGCTCTCTGATGAGGAGTTGGTCGCGCGCTCGCATACCGAGCTGTTTCACGTAACGCGCGCTTATGAAGAACTGATGCGGCGTTACCAGCGAACCTTATTTAACGTTTGTGCACGGTATCTCGGGAACGATCGTGACGCAGATGATGTCTGTCAGGAAGTGATGTTGAAGGTGCTCTACGGCCTGAAGAACTTCGAGGGGAAATCGAAGTTCAAGACATGGCTATATAGCATCACGTACAACGAGTGCATCACGCAGTATCGGAAAGAACGGCGAAAGCGTCGCTTGATGGACGCTTTGAGTCTGGACCCCCTGGAGGAAGCATCTGAAGAAAAGATGCCGAAACCTGAGGAGAAGGGCGGACTTGATCGCTGGCTGGTGTATGTGAACCCGATCGACCGTGAAATTCTGGTGCTACGATTTGTCGCAGAGCTGGAATTTCAGGAGATCGCAGACATAATGCACATGGGTTTGAGTGCAACAAAAATGCGTTACAAACGCGCTCTAGACAAATTGCGTGAGAAATTTGCAGGCATTGCTGAAACTTAGTTCGGCGCAAATATCTCTTACGTGTAGGCAAGTTCTGATAGACTTGCCGCCGAGTTGTCCCCCGGTTTGCGGGACTGCTTCACAATCACCAGATGGGGATTTAACGGATGAAACTGAAAAACACCTTGGGCTTGGCCATTGGTTCTCTTATTGCTGCCACTTCGTTCGGCGCTCTGGCACAAGGCCAAGGCGCAGTTGAAATCGAAGGCTTCGCTAAGAAAGAAATGTTCGATAGCGCTCGTGACTTCAAGAACAACGGCAACCTGTTCGGCGGTTCGATCGGTTACTTCCTGACCGACGACGTTGAACTGCGTCTGGCCTACGACGAAGTGCACAACGCACGTGCTGAAGATGGCCGTAACATCAAGGGCTCCAACACCGCTCTGGATGCTCTGTACCACTTCAACAACCCGGGCGACATGCTGCGTCCGTACGTATCGGCTGGCTTCTCCGACCAAAGCATTGGTCAGAACGGCAAAAGCGGTCGTAACGGTTCCACCTTCGCCAACGTTGGCGGCGGTGCCAAGCTGTACTTCACCGACAACTTCTACGCCCGTGCCGGCGTTGAAGCTCAGTACAACATCGACCAGGGCGACACCGAGTGGGCTCCTAGCGTCGGTATCGGTGTGAACTTCGGTGGCGGCTCCAAGCCTGCTGCTGCTCCAGTTCCAGCACCAGCTGAAGTCTGCGCCGACAGCGACAACGATGGCGTTTGCGACAACGTTGACAAGTGCCCGGACACCCCAGCCAACGTAACTGTTGACGCTGATGGCTGCCCAGCAGTTGCTGAAGTTGTTCGTGTTGAGCTGGACGTGAAGTTCGACTTCGACAAGTCGGTAGTCAAGCCTAACAGCTACGGCGACATCAAGAACCTGGCTGACTTCATGAAGCAGTACCCATCCACCACTACTACTGTTGAAGGTCACACTGACTCCGTCGGTCCTGACGCTTACAACCAGAAACTGTCCGAGCGTCGTGCAAACGCCGTTAAGAACGTTCTGACCAACCAGTACGGTGTTGAATCGTCCCGCGTTCAGTCTGTTGGCTACGGCGAATCCCGCCCAGTTGCTGACAACGCTACTGATGCTGGCCGCGCTGTAAACCGTCGCGTAGAAGCGCAGGTTGAAGCTCAAGCTAAGTAATTAGCTCGCAGCTCTGGAAAAGCCCGGCTTAGGCCGGGCTTTTCTTTGTCTGCGATTTGGGGTTCAGCGAGGGTTTGGCGGTGTTCCGAAAAGATCCCAGCCTGCGGCAGCTCCTACATTGGTTCGGCCTTCACTACTGTAGGCGCTCGCGCAAGCTGCGATCTTTCAATCCTTACAAAGATGAACACTGAGCCCATGTAGGCGCTGCCGCAGTCTGCGATCTTTTGATCTCATCGCAGGCCGCCACAGCACCGATCACCAGAATCGCCGGGCTTTTGAGCTGGAAGTCGCAGGCATCGTCTTCCATGGCTGCCAAGTCGCTCCGACATTCCCGTTGGTACGGCAGGGAAGCATTTTCGATCATCGCCACGGGTGTATCGGCTGCCATTCCGCCGGCCAGCAGTTGCTCGCGAATCTCACTAAGCTTCGCCACACCCATGTAGATCACCAGTGTGGTGCCCCCTTGAGCCAGGGCCTGCCAGTTCAGGCTGCTGTCATCCTGAGTGTGCGCCGTGACCAGTGTCACGCCACGCGCGACGCCCCTCAGTGTCAGCGGAATATCGCATTGGGTGGCGCCGGCAAGACCAGCCGTGATGCCATTGACCAGCTCAACCTCGACGCCACGCTCACGCAGCCACTGCGCTTCCTCACCGCCGCGCCCGAAGATGCACGGATCGCCACCCTTGAGCCGCACCACGCATTTGCCGTGACGGGTATAACGCAACATCAGGCGATGAATGAAGGCTTGAGGCGTTGAGCGACAGCCACCGCGCTTGCCCACAGGAATAATTCGCGCGCTCGGACAATGCTCCAGCACCGCGTCATTGACCAGATCGTCGATCAGCACTACGTCCGCTTCGCGCAACGCTCGAACCGCCTTGAGGGTCAGCAATTCAGGGTCGCCAGGACCCGCACCCACCAGCCAGACTTTTGCGTTCATAGTGTTTTCCTCACGAGGTGACGGCGACTGGCTGCGCAGTGGCGGCCAGCAAACGCTTGATTTCCGGAACGCAGGAGCCGCATTGCGTGCCGCAGCCCAATTCTTGTTTCAAACCCTGCAAGTCCAGGCCACGGCTGATACCGGCACAGACCGCGTTCTGGCTCACGTTCATGCAGTTGCACAGGGTTTTGGTGCCCGATGCCGAACTGCCAGCGCTGCCCGGTGGCGCACTCAAGGGCGCCAGCAGCCAACGACGTAGCTGTTCGTCGGCGCGACCTTCGAGCCACAGGCTTTGCAGCCAGTGCTGGGCGAGTGTTTCACCGGCCAGGCGAATCGCGGTGATCCGACCGTTCTCGATCCGTACCCGCTTGCCGATCGAGCGCCGAGGATCGTCGTAGGCCAAAACCGGGCCGTCGTTGAGCCCCAGACATTGATCGATATCACGCAACAGCTGCGGCTCTGGCGCGGTGGCGCTGGCGGCGCGTATCAGCAGTGCAGGGCGTTCACGGCCGGTAAGGCTGAGGCTTGCGTAGGAAAACGCCTCGCAGAGCGGTCGCAGCGTCTCCAAGTGCTGTTGAACATCACCCTCTATCAGGGCGAAAAGCTGCCAGGGCAAGTGCACAGGCTCGAGTCGTACACCGCTGTGTTTGAGTTCCGGTTGCTTCGACAGCGGGTCGAAGGCGGGAAGGGTCAGGGTATTCACGCCGCCCTTGAGAAAACGGTCGCCCCAATGCATCGGCAGGAAAGCCTGGCCCGGACGTACGCTGTCGTCGCTGCTGACCGGCACGATCACCGAGCCCCGGCGACTTTTCAGATTGATCAGATCGCCAGATTGCAGGCGATGCCGACGCAGTTCATCCGGGTGCAGGCTCAACACGGCTTCGCTGACATGGCCGAACAACTGCGCAGCGGTGCCGGTGCGGCTCATGCCGTGCCATTGATCGCGCAGGCGGCCCGTGATCAGGGTCAGCGGGAAGCGCGCATCGCGTTGCTCCTTGGCGGCGCGATACGGGTCGGTGACGAACTGTGCGCGCCCGCTGGCGGTCGGGAAAACTCCATCCAGGTACAGTCGCGCCGTGCCTTCGCGGGCACCGGCGGGGAAGGGCCATTGCTGCGGACCGAGCTGGTCGATCAGCGCATGGCTGATGCCGGACAGGTCGAGGTCGCGGCCGCGAGTCAGGTGTTTGTATTCATCGAAGACCTGTGCCGGGGTTTCAAAGGCAAACAGGCTGGTTGCTCCAGGGCGCAGATGTTTTTCCAGGCGCTGTGCGAAATCCACCGTGATCGCCCAGTCGGGCCGTGCTTCACCGGGTGCGCCGATGGCCTGTCGGACGTGGGAAATGCGCCGTTCGGAGTTGGTGACCGTGCCGTCCTTTTCACCCCAACTGGCGGCGGGCAGCAGCAGGTCGGCGAACGCGGCGGTTTCAGTGGTGCAAAAGGCTTCCTGCAACACCACGAACGGACAGGCTTGCAGTGCTTCGCGCACAACGGTCTGATCCGGCAGCGACTGTGCAGGGTTGGTGCAGGCGATCCACAGGGCTTTGATCTTGCCGCTGCGCATCTGCTCGAACAGTTCGATGGCGGTCAGCCCGGTGTTCGCGGGCAGTTGATCAACACCCCAGTAGTCGGCTACTTGCGCGCGGTGTTCGGCATTGGCCGCTTCGCGATGACCTGGCAGCAGGTTCGACAAACTGCCGGTTTCCCGACCGCCCATGGCATTCGGCTGACCAGTCAGTGAGAAAGGTCCTGCACCGGGCCGGCCGATTTGCCCGGTGGCCAGGTGCAGGTTGATCAACGCGCTGTTCTTCGCGCTGCCGGCGGTGGACTGATTCAGCCCCATGCACCACAGCGACAGAAAGCTCGGTGAAGTGCCGACCCATTGCGCGCATTGATGCAGTTGCTCGACGCTGATGCCGCAGAGTTGCGAAACCATTGTCGGGGTGTAATCGCGCACCAGGTTTTTCAGCTCGGCCAAGCCTTCGGTGTGGGCCTTGATGAAGTCGCGGTCGACCCAGTCTTCCCACAGCAAGAGATGCAAAATCCCATGGAACAAGGCGACATCGGTGCCGGGCAGGATCGCCAAATGCATGTCAGCCAAATCGCAGGTGTCGGTGCGCCGAGGGTCGATGACGATGACTTTCATCTGTGGCCGGCGGGATTTGGCTTCTTCCAGGCGACGAAAGAGGATCGGATGGGCATAGGCCATGTTGCTGCCGACGATCATCACGCAGTCGCTCAATTCCAGGTCTTCGTAGTTGCAAGGCGGAGCATCAGCGCCGAGGCTGCGCTTGTAGCCGACCACTGCCGAAGACATGCACAGCCGCGAATTACTGTCGATGTTGTTGGTGCCCACCAGCGCTCGCGCCAGTTTGTTAAAGGCGTAGTAATCCTCAGTCAGCAACTGCCCGGAGATATAGAATGCAACGCTGTCCGGGCCGTGCTCGGCGATGGTTTCGGCGAAGACGCTGGCGGCGTGATCGAGCGCAGTGTCCCAGTCGGTGCGGCTGCGGGCCAGGCCTTTGCCCAGGCGCAGTTCCGGGTATAACGCCCGTGCCGCCAGGTCGCCGGTCAGGTGCAGGGTCGAACCTTTGCTGCACAATTTGCCGAAGTTGGCCGGGTGTGCCGGATCGCCGCTGACGCCGAGAATGCGCTCGCCGTCGTGCTCGATCAGCACGCCGCAGCCGACTCCGCAGTAGCAGCAGGTGGAGGCGGTGATCTGGTTCATCAGCTTGCTTCCCGCAGGGCCAGCAGCACCCGGCCATTCTCGACCCGTGCCGAGTGATGGTGGGCGCAGCCGATATCCGGGGCCTGGGCCTCGCCGGTTTCCAGGTCGATCTGCCAGTTGTGCAGCGGGCAGGCCACCCGTTTGCCGTAGATCAAACCCTGGGACAGCGGCCCGCCCTTGTGCGGGCAGCGGTCGTCGAGGGCGAAAACCTCATCGTCGCTCGTACGAAAAATCGCGATGTCGCCTTTCGGGCCGGCGATGATCCGCGAGCCCAGGGTGTTGATCTCTTCCAGTGCGCAGATATCCAGCCAGTTCATACCGACACCTCCAGGTTCTTCACGGGAATGACCTCGAATTCTTTTTTCAGCAGCGGCTGTTCGAGGCGTTCCTTCCACGGATCCTGTTCGAACGACAGGGAGAATTGCAGGCGATCGTTCAAGGCCTTGCGCCGCTCGGGGTCTTCCAGCACGGCTTTCTTGATGTGTTCCATGCCGACCCGTTGCAGGTAATGTACGGTGCGCTCCAGGTAGAAGGCTTCTTCGCGGTACAGCTGCAGGAATGCGCCGTTGTATTCGCGTACTTCTTCGGCGGTTTTCAGCTTGACGAAAAACTCTGCAACTTCGGTTTTGATCCCGCCGTTGCCGCCGATGTACATCTCCCAGCCGGAATCCACGCCGATAATTCCGACGTCTTTGATCCCCGCTTCCGAACAGTTGCGTGGGCAACCGGAGACGGCCAGTTTCACTTTGTGCGGCGACCACATGTTGAACAGGTCGTGCTCAAGCTCGATGCCCAGTTGCGTGGAGTTCTGGGTGCCGAAGCGGCAGAACTCGCTGCCGACGCAGGTTTTCACGGTGCGGATGGATTTGCCGTAGGCGTGGCCGGACGCCATGTCCAGGTCTTTCCAGACGCCTGGCAGGTCCTGCTTTTTGATCCCCAGCAAGTCGATGCGCTGGCCGCCGGTGACCTTGACCATCGGCACGTTGTACTTGTCGGCCACGTCGGCAATGCGTCGCAACTCTGAAGGATTGGTCACACCGCCCCACATCCGCGGGACTACAGAGTAAGTGCCGTCTTTCTGAATGTTGGCGTGGGCGCGTTCGTTGATCAGGCGTGATTGTGGATCGTCCTTGGCTTCGCCCGGCCAGGTGGAAATCAGGTAGTAGTTGAGCGCCGGACGGCACGTGGCGCAACCGTTAGGGGTGCGCCAGTTCAGGTAGCTCATGGTGCCGGCGATGGTCAGCAGGTGCTGGTCGCGGATGGCCTGGCGGATTTGCCCGTGGTTGAGGTCGCTGCAACCGCAGATGGCTTTTTCGCTTTTCGGTTTGACATCCGCCGCACCGCCCACGGTGTTGATCAGGATCTGCTCGACGAGGCCGGCGCAGGAGCCGCAGGAGCTGGCGGCCTTGGTGTGTTTCTTCACGTCGTCGACGCTGAACAGACCGTGTTCCTGGATGGCCTTGACGATGGTGCCTTTGCACACGCCATTGCAGCCGCAGACTTCGGCGGTGTCGGCCATGCTCATGGCTTTGTCCTGGCCCTGGTGTCCTACATCGCCCAAGGCCTGCTCCATAGACGAAGAGCCGCCGAACATCAGGTGATCGCGGATTTGCCGGATGTCATGGTTCTCACGGATCTGCCGGAAATACCAACCACCATCTGCCGTATCGCCGTACAGACAGGCGCCGACCAGCACGTCATCCTTGATCACCAGTTTTTTGTAGACCCCGCCGATCGGGTCGGAGAGGGTGATGGTCTCGGTGCCTTCGCCGCCCATGAAGTCGCCGGCGGAAAACAGGTCGATGCCGGTGACTTTCAATTTGGTCGACGTCACCGAACCCTTGTAGGTGGCGAAACCCAGTTGGGCGAGATGGTTGGCGCACACCTTGGCCTGTTCGAACAGCGGCGCGACCAGGCCGTAGGCGATTCCACGGTGGCTGGCGCATTCGCCGATGGCATAGACCCGAGGGTCGTAGGTTTGCATCGTGTCGTTGACCAGGATCCCGCGGTTGCATGGGATGCCGGATTTTTCCGCAAGCTCGGTGTTGGGGCGAATACCGGCGGCCATCACCACCAGATCGGCAGGAATGATGTCGCCATTCTTGAACTGCACCGAGCCGACCCGGCCATTGCCGGTGTCGTGCAGGGCTTGGGTCTGTTCGCACAGGCGGAAATGCAGGCCGCGGGCTTCCAGAGCGGTTTGCAGGAGTTGGCCACTGGTTTTGTCCAGTTGCCGTTCCAGCAGCCATTCGCCGATGTGCACCACGGTGACGTGCATGCCGCGCAGCATCAGGCCGTTGGCGGCTTCAAGACCCAGCAGGCCGCCGCCGATGACCACGGCATGCTTGTGGGTCTTGGCGGTGTCGATCATCGCCTGGGTGTCGGCAATGTCGCGGTAGCCAATCACGCCCTGCAAGGTATTACCGGGGATCGGCAGGATGAACGGGGTCGAACCGGTGGCAATCAGCAGGCGGTCGTATTCGGCCTCGGTGCCGTCTTCGGCGATAACCCGACGTTTGACCCGGTCGATCTCCACCACTTTGCGGTTGAGCAGCAGCTTGATGTTGTTTTCCAGGTACCAGTCCAGATCGTTGAGCACGATCTCTTCGAACGTTTGTTCGCCAGCCAGTACGGGCGACAGCAGGATGCGGTTGTAGTTGGTATGGGGTTCGGCGCCGAAGACCGTGATGTCGTACAGCTCATTGCTCAGCTTGAGCAGTTCTTCCAGGGTACGAACCCCGGCCATGCCGTTACCGATCATCACTAGTTTTAGTTTTTTCATCAGGTTCTCCGGGGAGCTCGGGCCTGCCTCATCAGGGCATTCAGGCCTTGCTCGACAAAATTTTGCGCAAACAAAAAAAGGCGTCCCGCTAGTTAACTAGCGAGGACGCCTTTGTCCTTGTCCCGTTCTCTCGGGCAGCGCAGCCTTCTACGTTGAAGGTTGGGCTTTATGTATGTTGGGAAAGGTAATGCAGTGGTTGTGCCAAGTCGCGCAAATGCCGAATTTATGGGCTCTCACCGTGGGGGGAGGGTGTTTGCGTGCACCGGTTCAATGCGCGATGCCCGGTTTTGAAGCAGAAAGATCAAAAGATCGCAGGCTGCGCCAGCTCCTACAGGAGATCGTGGGCACCCGTAGGGGCTGCCGCAGGCTGCGATCCTTTGATCTTTTGGGTGAAGTGAAAAACTCAACCATGAAACAGCAAAAACAGCAGCACCAGATTCACCAGCAACGACACCAGCGCCAACGTCCGCCAGACCTTCAACGGTTCGCGCTCCAGCAACGGCCTGGGGCGTACGCTCAAGCTGCGTCGTTCTCCCTGTTCCAGTAGCAACAACCATTCTTCCGCCGTTTCAAAACGCTGATCCGGAGCCGCCGCCACCGCGCGCTCCAGGCTTTGCGCGATCCATTCCGGCAGGTCGGGCCGGTAGCGACTGGCGCTGACAGGCACACCAAACCGAGGACGCTGGAATGCTTCGATTTCGCCGTAGGGATAATGCCCGGTCAGCAGGTAATACAAGGTCACGCCGACCGCATACAAATCCTGTTGTGGTGTAGGAGCGTCACCTCGAAAGGCTTCCGGTGCGATATAGCTGGGCGTTCCGGGAAGGGCGCAAGCTTGATCTTCGGACAGCCCGGGGCAGTAGGCGAGGCCGAAATCCAGCAGGCGCAACTCGCCGTCGTCCCCCAACAGCAGGTTCTCCGGTTTGATATCGCGATGCAGAATCTGCCGTCGATGCAATATGCCGATGGCCCGCAGCAAGCGTTCGGCCAGGTCCAGCCATTGAGCCAGTGGCAGCGTTGCGACACGCTCATGCAGCTCCGCCAGGGTTGACCCGGAATATTCCCGCATCACGTAGTACAAATGCTGACGCTGACTGGCGGCATGGACTTCAGGAAAATGCCGCCCGGCCACACGCTTGAGAAACCATTCTTCCGACAACAATGCCTGCCCGGCCTGGTGATCGTCACGGAGTGCACTGGGCAAGGTTTTCAGCAGCCAGGGCTGTTGTTGTGCGTCGCGCACCCGGTAGAGCAGCGATTGCTGGCTCTGGCCGAGGATCCCTTCGACCTGCCAGCCTTCGAAAGTCTGGCCCGGCTTCAGTGCAGGCGGGAGTGGCCATTGCTGCAGATGAATCAGCGCGTCGCCAATGCTGGTTTCGCCGAGGGCATCGACCCGCACCAGCAGGGCGCTGGCATTGTCCTGACTGCCGGCCAGGTGCGCCGCGCTGACCAGGGTCTGCGCAGCACTGTCCAGATCAGGTTGATCGCGCAGAATCGCCGCAATGGCCGTGTCGCCCAGCACGGCCCAGATGCCGTCGCTGAGCAGCACGAAACTCTCGTTCAGGCGCAGTTCGCCATCGAGAAAGTCCAGCACCAGGTGTTGATCCAGCCCCAAGGCCCGTTTGAGCACATGCTGCATGCCCGGCTGGTCCCAGACGTGATCCTCACTCACCCGTTGCAGCGTGTCGGCGTGCCAGCGATAAACCCGGCAATCGCCGACATGCGCCAAGGTGAAGCGCCGGCCGCGCATCACCAAGGCACTGACCGTGGTCAGCAGCGGTTGCCCGCCGCCGTTAGCCTGCAACCAGCGATTTTGCGCCAGCAGCAGGCGATCCAGTGCCTGGGCGACACCCCAGGTTTCCGGGGTCGCGTAGTAGTCCAGCGCCAAGGCCTGCAAGGTTGAACGGGCCGCGAGACCGCCGTCGGCACATTGGCTGACGCCGTCGGCGATGGCGAACAGGTAACCCTTGCTTGCCGCCAGCGCCGGGGCCGGAGTGACCAGGCGCAGAGCGTCCTGGTTCTCCTCGCGGGGGCCGATGGCGCTGTGTTCGGCGAAGCTCAGTTGCAGGCTCATTCAGTCCTCACACCCGTGCTGCGGTGACGGCGGCCGAGCCCCAAGTGGTTCTCCAGCGACGTTTCACACCGTGCAGACCAAACCAGGCGAGTACGCCGAGGCTGGCGAACAACCACAAGGCCATTTGATAGCTGCCGGTGCTTTGCTTGATCGCGCCCATACCGGCTGCCAGTGCGAAACCACCGATGCCGCCGGCCATGCCGATCAGCCCGGTCATTACACCGATCTCCCGACGAAAACGCTGCGGGACCAACTGGAATACCGCACCGTTGCCTGCACCCAAACCGAGCATGGTGCAGACGAAAAGCGCCAACGCGGCGTAGGAACTCGGCAGATTGAAACCCACTGTCGCAATGCAGATCGCTGCTACGGTGTACATCGCCAGCAGGGTACGAATCCCGCCGAAGCGATCCGCCAGCGCGCCGCCCAACGGACGCATCAGGCTGCCACCGAACACACAAGCCGCAGTGTAGTAGCCGGCGGTCACTGGGCTCAGGCCGTATTGGTCGTTGAAGTAGCCGGGCAGGGCGCTGGCCAGACCGATGAAGCCACCGAAGGTCACGCTGTAGAAAAACATGAACCACCAACTGTCGCGGTCACCCAAGGCCTTCAAGTAGTCGGACATGGACTTGGCTTTCGGGCGCTCAGGCGCATTCTTGGCCAACCAGTAGAAGACGATCAGGGTCAGGATCAGCGGGATCAGGGCGAAGCCGAACACATTGCTCCAGCCAAATGCGGCAGCCAGTACCGGGGCGATCAGCGCAGCGAGCACGGTGCCTGAGTTGCCGGCACCGGCGATGCCCATGGCTTTGCCTTGATGCTGGGGCGGATACCACTGCGAGGCCAATGGCAGGGCGACGGCGAAGGACGCACCGGCCATGCCGAGGAACAGGCCCAGCAACAGCGCTTGCTCGTAACTGTGGATGCCGACTTTCCAGGCGACGAACAGGGCGCAAATCACGATCACCTGGCCGATTATCCCGGCGGTTTTTGGCGACAGGCGATCAGCCAGCAGGCCCATCGCAAAGCGCAACACGGCCCCGGCCAGAATCGGCGTGGCCACCATCAGCCCGCGCTGTTGGGTGGTCAGCTGCAAATCGGCGGCGATCTGCACCGCCATTGGGCCGAGCAGGTACCAGACCATGAAACTCAGGTCGAAATAGAGGAAGGCTGCGAACAGTGTCGGGGTATGGCCGGATTTCCAGAAGCTTGAATTCATCGCGCACCTCAGCTGTCAGGCGTATCAAGAAGGAGTCATGAGCTTGCAGGTGGGGCGCCACAACGGCCGCACCACCAGCCCCGGTCTCTGGGGCCAAAACGGAAAAACGCCGCTACCCGATCCGCCAAGGGGGCGAATGAGGTGAGCGACGTCTTTGTCGTAGGTGGGGCAACCGCCGTTGGTTACCTTGCAGGGATTTACTTAGCGAGATCTGTGCCAACAAGTGAGATCGAGTCGCCTGCACAGGCTCCGCAAGGCTTCAGCCAAGCAACTCACTCATGGCAATAATCTGCTCCGCCACCTGTATCAGCTTCTGCTGGCGGCTCATGGCTTGGCGGCGCATCAGGGTGTAGGCCTCTTCTTCGTTGCAGTCCTTCATCTTCATCAGCAGCCCCTTGGCCAGCTCGATGCGCTTGCGCTCGGCCAGTTGCTGGTCGCGGGCGTGGAGTTGCGCGCGCAGGGCCTGGTCGCTTTCAAAGCGCGCCATGGCCACGTCGAGAATCGGCTGCAAGCGTTGTGCGTGAATGCCTTCGACGATGTAGGCACTGACGCCGGACTTGATCGCGCGGCGCATCACGTCGGGGTCGTGCTCGTCGGTGAACATCACAATCGGCCGTGGTTGGTCACGGGTCACCAGCACCACTTGCTCCATCACATCGCGGCTCGGTGACTCGGTATCGATCAGGATTACGTCCGGACGCACCGTTTCGACGCGCGCGGGGAGGTCAATGGTCAGGCCGGACTCGTCGATGACCTCGAACCCGGCTTCGGTCAGGGCCGCTTTCAGACGCCCGACTTTTTTCGCAGTGTCATTGATCAGCAGGATACGCAACATATTCGTAGGCTCCTGTCAGCGGCTGGCGAGAAGGGGAACGCTGTCGCTCATGGCGTGCAGCGTGAAGCTGCGGGCATAGCCGGCCGGGTCCGAGCCGTCCCAGACTTTGCCGTCGATCAGTTGACTGCTGCGCATTTCCTGATTCCGGGCGGGCACACCGACAGCGGTGGCGGCCTCACGGTATAAGTCTAGTTGCTGGACCTGACGGGCCACGCCGAGGTAATCCGGGTCGTCACGCAACAAACCCCAGCGCCGGAACTGGGTCATGAACCACATACCGTCGGACAAATACGGAAAATTGACCTCGCCACCACCGTGGAAACGCATCGCGTGCGGGTCTTGCCAGCGATTGCCCAGGCCGTCGGCGTAGTCACCGAGCAAGCGCGGTTCGATGCAATCGAGCGGTGCATCCAGATACTCAGGCGCGCTTAACAGTTGCGCGGTACTGCGACGATTTTCGCGGCTGGCTTCGATGAATCGGCTGGCTTCGAGGATCGCCATCACCAATGCCCGGGCGGTATTGGGGTATTGCTCGACGAAGGCGCGGGTGCAGCCGAGGACTTTTTCCGGGTGATCGGGCCAGAGGGTCTGGCTGGTGGCCATCGTAAACCCGAGATTCTGCTGCACCGCGCTGGCAGCCCACGGCTCGCCGACGCAGAAACCGTCGATGCGCCCGGCTTGCAGGTGCGCGACCATTTGCGGCGGCGGCACCACCACGCTGTCGACATCCTGCAAAGGATGAATACCCTGGCTCGCGAGCCAGTAATACAGCCACATGGCGTGGGTGCCCGTGGGAAATGTCTGAGCGAAGGTCAGTTTTGGGCGACTTTGGTGCACGTGCCGGTCCAGTGCTTCAGGACTGGTCACGTCCAGGGCCTGTAAACCGTGGGAGAGGTTGATGCTCTGGCCGTTCTGGTTCAGGCTCATGAGCACGGCCATGTCGGTGGAGGCTACGCCGCCGATGCCCAGGTGCACGGCGTAAATCAGGCCGTACAGGCTGTGGGCGGCGTCGAGTTCGCCGCTAACCAGTTTGTCTCGCAGGTTGGCCCAGGAGGATTGGCGCTTGAGGTTCAGGGTCAGGCCGTAGGGTTGGGCAAAGCCCTGAGTGGCCGCGACCACCACTGAGGCGCAGTCGCTCAGGGCCATGAAGCCGAGGTTGATTACGGTTTTTTCCGGGGCATCGCTGCCATTGACCCAGGCCAATGGGCCGGCTGATGGTTCGTTCATCGATTTCGCACCTTCCAAAAAAAAGCGTCGCCCCAGGCCTTTGCGTGGGCAAAGCCGGGTGACGACGCCATTGTCCTTCCACTCATCCCGCCGTTGGCATGAGTGCTGATGCCTGTGACGGTGCAAGGCATATGCCATCGCTGGATGATTTTGTCGTGCGCCTCGCCTGTGGACTCGATGCGCGGCTATAATCGCCGCCTCTCATCGCCAACCGAGTCAAGCCTGCCCATGTACACCCTGGCCCGTCAGCTGTTGTTCAAACTTTCCCCGGAAACCTCCCACGATCTGTCCCTGGACCTGATCGGCGCGGGCGGGCGTTTGGGCCTTAACGGCTTGCTGTGCAAGGCACCGGCGAAATTGCCGGTGACGGTCATGGGCCTGGAGTTCCCGAACCCGGTGGGTTTGGCGGCCGGTCTGGACAAAAACGGCGCGGCGATCGATGGGTTTGCCCAATTGGGTTTCGGTTTTGTCGAGATCGGCACCATCACTCCGCGTCCGCAACCGGGCAACCCGAAACCACGGATTTTCCGCTTGCCGGACGCCGAGGCGATCATCAACCGCATGGGCTTCAACAACCTTGGCGTCGATCACTTGCTCGCTCGCGTGGCGGCGGCCAAGTACAAGGGCGTGCTGGGCATCAACATCGGCAAGAATTTCGATACGCCGGTTGAGCGCGCGGTTGACGATTACCTGATCTGCCTGGACAAGGTTTATGCCCACGCCAGCTACGTGACGGTCAACGTCAGTTCGCCGAACACCCCGGGCCTGCGCAGCCTGCAATTCGGCGATTCGCTCAAGCAATTGCTCGCCGACCTGGCCACCCGCCGGGCGGAACTGGCCCTGCGTCATGGCAAGCATGTTCCGCTGGCGATCAAGATCGCGCCAGACATGACAGACGAAGAAACCGCTCAAGTCGCCCAAGCGTTGATCGAAACCGGGATGGATGCGGTCATCGCCACCAACACCACCCTGAGTCGCGTTGGCGTCGAAGGCCTGGAACATGGCGACGAGGCGGGCGGTTTGTCCGGCGCACCGGTTCGCGACAAGAGCACCCACACGGTGAAGGTGCTGGCGGCGGAACTGGCCGGTCGCTTGCCGATCATTGCCGTGGGCGGCATCACCGAAGGCAAGCACGCGGCTGAGAAAATCGCCGCGGGTGCGAGTTTGGTGCAGATCTATTCGGGCTTTATCTATAAAGGCCCGGCGCTGATTCGTGAATCGGTAGATGCCATCGCCGCCCTACGCTGATTTGTAGCAGCTGCCGAGCACCGCGAGGCAGCGTTCGGCGGCGGAGCCGTCGTGAAACCTGAAAGCACGGTGTACCAGTAAGACCGCGGTGTCTGATTCTACGACTGCTGCGCAGCCGAACGCAGCCTCGCAGGCTCGGCAGCTGCTACAGGGGAATGTGTGGGTAGTTGGCATAAAAGGGCTCCTCGAAGGAGCCCCTGGGCCGAAGCCCGCCGTCCGGATGGGACGTGCGTGGTTAAGTCGTTGCGTAATCAGATTGTCGTGTCGGAGTGTGTGCCCTGTATTAGCCGACGGCGTGAAGTTCGTTGAGTCTGTGGATTCCCGCAGTGCCGGTCATACCGTCCCAGTTGTCGCCGCGTCCTTCTCGCCAGCCATTGATCCAGGCTTGGCGTACCGACGGTAGAGTAAAAGGGCAAAGCTCACGGGATTTACCACCAACGCCATATTGATATCCGCGCAAAAATGCTCTTTCCAACGGATCACGCTTAAGTCTTCTCATAGGGTGTTGCCCTCACTTGTTGACTGTATTTATCGCGTCGACCTCAATCGAGGTCAGGCAGAAAAATCCTGCCGTTGGCGGCTCGCTGCCGGCGTCGCGAGCCAAGGTGTTGACGCCGTTGCGACGTCAACCTGAGTTGAGTTCTAACCAATGCGTCACATCGAGGGAATGATCGTTTTGTCATAAGAACGTAACCATAAAGATGCTATGGCCATAAGTAACACGATATTTGTCCCGTGTTTATTGGCCAAAGCCCGGTATGATCGGCCCTGCGCGGGATGAGAGAGGTGAGGCCTTTAACGAGAATGACACCCGTTCACCTGGGGACTATTCGACGAAGGGTCGACTTATGACATTTTGTTGCATCAACTTTTTTATCTGCCCTGGCATCTAAGCTCTTTTAATCCGAGCAGTCAGGGTGGGACGGCACACCTTCGTGCCACGCGGGCGTTCTGTTAGAAAAACGCCTGATTGAAAACCGGATCGGCAATGCGTTGCCGGTTCACTTAGCTAAAGGCTCTGGAATTACCATGTCCGATCGTTTCGAACTCTTCCTCACTTGCCCAAAAGGCCTTGAAGGCCTGCTCATCGAGGAAGCCGTCGGGCTTGGCCTTGAGGAAGCACGTGAGCACACCTCGGCTGTGCGCGGCATGGCCACCATGGAAACCGCTTATCGCCTGTGCCTGTGGTCGCGTCTGGCGAACCGGGTGCTGCTGGTGCTCAAGCGTTTCCCGATGAAAGACGCCGAAGACCTGTACCACGGCGTGCTCGACATCGAGTGGCAAGACCACATGCTCAATGACGGCACCCTGGCGGTCGAATTCAGCGGTCACGGTTCGGGCATCGACAACACCCACTTCGGCGCCTTGAAAGTCAAAGACGCCATCGTCGATAAACTGCGCACCCCGCAGGGCGATCGTCCGTCCATCGACAAGCTCAACCCGGACCTGCGCATTCACCTGCGTCTGGACCGTGGCGAAGCGATTTTGTCCCTCGACCTGTCCGGTCACAGCCTGCACCAGCGCGGTTACCGCTTGCAGCAGGGCGCGGCGCCGCTGAAGGAAAACCTCGCGGCGGCGATTCTGATCCGTGCCGGCTGGCCACGGATTGCCGCCGATGGCGGCGCGCTGGCTGACCCGATGTGCGGTGTCGGTACGTTCCTGGTCGAAGCTGCGATGATCGCTGCCGACATGGCGCCAAACCTGCGTCGCGAGCAATGGGGCTTCACCGCCTGGCTCGGTCATGTGCCGGCGCTGTGGAAAAAGCTCCACGAAGAAGCCACCGAACGCGCCGCAGCCGGCCTGGCCAAGCCACCGCTGTGGATTCGCGGTTACGAAGCTGACCCGCGCCTGATTCAACCGGGCCGCAATAACGTCGAACGTGCCGGCCTGAGCGAGTGGATCAAGATCTACCAGGGCGAAGTCGCGACGTTCGAGCCGCGCCCGGACCAGAACCAGAAAGGCCTGGTGATCTGCAACCCTCCCTATGGCGAGCGTCTGGGCGATGAGGCGAGCCTGCTCTACCTCTACCAGAATCTCGGCGAACGTCTGCGTCAGGCGTGCCTGAACTGGGAAGCGGCGGTGTTTACCGGCGCCCCGGACCTGGGCAAGCGCATGGGCATCCGCAGCCACAAGCAGTATTCGTTCTGGAACGGCGCCTTGCCGTGCAAATTGCTGCTGATCAAGGTCACGCCAGACCAGTTCGTCACCGGCGAGCGTCGGACTCCGGAACAGCGCCAGATCGAGCGTGAACAGGCCGAATCCGATGCTCCGTCGAACATCGAAGCGCCGGGCAAGTACGAGAAGTACAACAAGAACGGCAACCCGATCAAACCGGCCCCGGTGGTGATCGAGCAACCGCGCTTGAGCGAAGGCGGGCAGATGTTTGCCAACCGCCTGCAAAAGAACCTCAAGGCGCTGGGCAAGTGGGTCAAGCGTGAAGGCATCGACTGCTACCGCGTCTACGATGCCGATATGCCGGAATATTCCATGGCCATCGACTTGTACCACGACTGGGTCCACGTTCAGGAATACGCCGCACCAAAATCCATCGACCCGGAAAAAGCCTCGGCGCGGATGTTCGATGCCCTGGCGGCGATCCCGCAGGCGTTGAACATCGACAAGAACCGCGTGGTGGTCAAGCGTCGCGAGCGTCAGAGCGGCACCAAACAGTACGAACGCCAGAGCGCACAGGGCAAGTTCAATGAGGTCAACGAAGGCGGCGTGAAGCTGCTGGTGAACCTCACCGACTACCTCGACACCGGGCTGTTCCTCGACCACCGACCGATGCGCATGCGAATTCAGAAAGAGGCGACCGGCAAGCGCTTCCTCAACCTGTATTGCTATACCGCGACGGCCAGCGTTCATGCGGCCAAGGGTGGCGCGCGCAGCACCACCAGCGTCGACCTGTCGAAAACTTATCTGGATTGGGCACGTCGCAACCTGTCGCTGAACGGTTTTTCCGACAAGAACCGTCTGGAGCAGGGCGATGTAATGGCTTGGCTCGATGCCTGCCGTGACGAGTACGACTTGATCTTCATCGACCCGCCGACCTTCTCCAACTCCAAGCGCATGGAAGGGATCTTCGACGTGCAGCGTGATCAGGTGCAGTTGATCGACCTGGCCATGGCGCGTCTGGCACCGGGCGGGGTGTTGTACTTCTCCAACAACTTCCGCAAGTTCCAGCTCGAGGAAAATCTCACCGAGCGTTATGCCGTTGAAGAAATCACCGCCCAGACCATTGATCCGGATTTCGCCCGTAATGGCAAGATCCACCGTGCCTGGAAGATCACTGCTCGCTGACACTTGAGCCTGATTGGATCCACAGGGCCTTGATTTTTAAAGGCTCTTGGGTTCTTTCAGTGCTGGTCAAATTAGTGGCTAATAGCTATAACTCAACCCATGGCCAATGGGCTTTTCCGGCACCTGGCGTTTTGAGTTGTATCTATGTCGCTGCACGCCGTGCGCCCCAAGATCCTGGGTTTTATCCGCGAAGATGTTTCGGCCTGGCTGGTCGCGCTGCTGGTATTGCTCGTCGGCGGGATTCTCACGGGATTGCTGGCCTGGGCGACGTTCAATCAATTTCATCAGCAATTGCGGCAACGTTTCCAGCTGCTCGCCAGTGAACGTTACAGCCGTATCGAAGAACGTTTCGAAGATCAGGAGCAGCGCCTCGACGGCTTGCGCCGGTTCTTCGTCAATTCCGAATCGGTGTCCCGCGAGGAATTCGACGGTTACGCCAAACCTCTCTTGCGTCGCACCCAGGCCTACTCCTGGGCTCCCCGGGTTTCCCGCGTCGAACGGCCTCTACTTGAGCGCGCGGTGCTTGAACAAGGTTTGAGCAGTTTCATCTTTCGAGAACTCAACGCCGATGGTCAGTTGCAACCAGCCGGCTTGCGAGATGAATACGTACCCGTGCTCTACACCCAAACCCAGAGCCGACTGCCCACGCCGCTGGGTTATGACCTACTGGCCCAGCCCCTGCGTCGCTCGACTCTGGAGCGGGCCGATCGCAATGGTCGCATGGCCGTGTCGCAACCCTTGCATCTGGTAGGCATCGAGCCCGCCTATTCGCGGGGCGTGTTGCTGGTAGCACCCGTCATCCGTCAGAACCTCCCGAACGCCGCGCCCGCCGGGTATGTCATGGCGGTGATCAGCATGCGCCAACTACTGGCGGACGGACTGCCGGAAGAAAATCATGACTCTCTCTCGGTGCGGATCCTCGACTTGTCCACCGATGAGCAGCATGAAGTGTTGTACGAGTCGACCAACACGGCGGGGGCCAGTGACTTGTCCTTCACACGTTTGCTACAACTGGCCGACCATGATTATCAAGTGGATATGCATCCCAGCGCCGCGTTCCTGAAAGCCAACCATTCCTCGGTGACCAGCCTGGTGGTGCTCGGTAGTCTGCTCAGCCTGCTGCTCAGTGTGTTTCTGTATGTATTGGTCAGTCAGCGCCAACGGGCGTTGAAACTGGTCGAACAACAGACCCAGGAACTTCACGACCGTGAGCAAGAGTTGCGCGGCACCCATGGGCAGTTGCGTGGTGTGCTGGATGCTGCGACTCAGGTAGCGATCATCGCCACCGACCTGCGCGGCGTCATCAGCACCTTCAACGCTGGCGCGGAGCAAATGCTCGGTTATGCCAGTGCGCAGGTCATAGGCCATATGACCCTGGAAAGTCTGCACCTGCCCCGGGAGCTCCAAGCGCGCTCGGCCGAGTTGAGCGCGCGCTATGGCAAACCTATCCCGACGTGTCAGGCGATGTTGGTCGAAGGCGGGGAAGAGGGCGGTCACGAAGCCCGGGAGTGGACGCTGCTCCGCTGCGACGGCAGCCATTTGACGGTGAACATGCTGGCCACCCCGGTCCTCGACGAGCAAGGCTTGTGGGTCGGGCACCTGGCGATCTGTATCGACATCACCGAGCGCAAGCGCGTCCACGAAGCCCTGGCGGCACGGGACCTGTTGTTGAAGAAACTCAGCGCCCATGTGCCTGGCGGGATTTATCAGTTCAAGATGGAATTCGATGGGCGCTTCAGCGTGATCTACGCCAGTGACGGTATGCGCGATATCTACGAACTCGAGCCGGACGTGCTGTTGCTCAACGCCGAAGCGGTGTTTGCGCGGATTCATCCTCAGGACACGCGTCGGGTCCGCGCTTCGATCCTGGCCTCGGCGGACACCCTCAGCCCCTGGCGCGAGGAATACCGCGTGCAATTGCCCGAGCGTGGTCTGCGCTGGGTCCGCGGCGAAGCGACGCCGGAGGAACTGCCCGGTGGCGGTGTTCTGTGGCATGGCTACATTTCGGACATCTCCGACCTCAAACGGGTGGAAGAGGAATTACGCGCACTGTCGGTGACCGACTCCCTGACGGGGATCCATAACCGTCGCTACTTCCAGGAGCGCCTGACCACCGAAATGGCCCGGGTCGAGCGCGGCGGTGGCGAGTTGTCGGTGATCATGCTCGATATCGATCATTTCAAGCGCATCAATGATCAGCACGGTCATGCCGTGGGTGATCGGGTATTGCAGGCTGTGTGCGAGCGCATTGGCGGTCGCCTGCGGTGCACCGATGTGTTCTGTCGCCTGGGCGGCGAAGAATTCATGGTGCTCTGTCCGGATATCGACGGCAAACAGGCTCATGTGCTGGCCGTTGAGTTGTGGCAAGGATTGCGCAGCGCGCCGATCGACGAGGTCGGGATCGTCACCGCGAGTTTCGGGATTGCCAGCTGGAAGGTCGGAGAGGGCGCGGATGCGCTGCTGTTGCGGGCTGACTCAGGGGTGTATGCGGCGAAGCAGGCGGGAAGGGATCGGGTTGAGGGGCAGATGAGTTAACCCAGCCAAGATAATCGTTCCCACGCTCTGCGTGGGAACGCCTCAATGGACGCTCCGCGTCCGCTTCAGGTTGGGAGTTACAACACCGAAGCCGTTTCTGGCAGTTTCGGCTGGCGGTACAGATCCAGCAGCACCTGATCCAGCACCGAGGAAGCGCCAAACGGTGCCTTGTCGTTGAGGATCGCCACGACCGCCCAGGTATTGCCATTGACGTCGCGGCTGTAGCCGGAAATGGCGCGCACGGTGTTCAGGGTGCCGGTCTTGACGTGGGCTTCACCGCGCATCGCGGTGGTCTTCAGGCGTTTGCGCATGGTGCCGTCGGTGCCGGCGATTGGCATCGAGCTGATGAACTCGGCGGAATACGGACTGCGCCAGGCGGCTTGCAGCATCGCGGCCATTTCACGAGCACTCACTCGTTCGGCGCGGGACAGACCGGAGCCGTTCTCCATCACCAGGTGCGGCGCGGTAATGCCTTTCCTCGCCAGCCACTGACGCACCACCCGCTGGGCGGCCTTGGCGTCGTCACCGTCGGCGTCGGTGCGGAACTTCTGGCCCAGGCTCAGGAACAACTGCTGAGCCATGGTGTTGTTACTGTATTTGTTGATGTCGCGAATGATCTCCGCCAGGTCTGGCGAGTAGGCCCGGGCCAGCACCTTGGCGTTGCTCGGCGTCGGTGCCAGACGATCCCGGCCCTGGATGCTGCCGCCCAGCTCCTTCCAGATCGCCCGCACAGCGCCGGCGGTATAGGTTGCATGGTCGAGCAGCGACAGATAGGTCTGGGAACTGCAACCTTCGCCCAACTGGCCGCCGACGGTCACGGTGACACTGCCATCAGCCTGGGGCACCGGGTTGTAGCGCACGCCACCGGTGCATTGCTTGGAGTTGAGCGCCTTGACCTGATTGTCGATGCGGATGCTGGCAATCGGCGGCTCGACCGACACCAGGACCTTGCCCGAGTCGTTGCGAGCCACGAAGCGCAGGGCCTTGAGGTTGACCAGCAGCGCGTCGGGTTTGACCAGGAATGGTTTGTTCTCGTCATTGCCGTCGTCGTTGAACTCGGGCAGTTGCGGCTGCACGAAGAAGCCACGGTCCAGCACCAGATCGCCGGTGATTTGCGTCACGCCGTTGGCGCGCAAGTCGCGCATCAGCAGCCAGAGTTTTTCCATGTTCAGCTTCGGATCGCCGCCACCCTTGAGGTAGAGGTTGCCATTGAGGATGCCGCCGCTGAGGGTGCCGTCGGTGTAGAACTCGGTTTTCCACTGGTGGTTCGGGCCAAGCATTTCCAGCGCGGCATAAGTGGTCACCAGCTTCATGGTCGAGGCCGGGTTAACCGAAACGTCAGCGTTATGAATGGTTGGGGTGCCTGGGCCGTTGAGCGGAATCATCACCAGCGACAGGGCACTGTCCTGCAGTTTGCTGGCCTTGAGGGCCTTTTCGACGTTGGGCGACAGGGCGGTGTTGATCGTCGCGGCGGAAACAGGAAGGGCCAGGGGCAGAAGAAGACTGGCCAGCAGCAATGGACGCAAAGATTTGATCATTTGAAATAAAACCCTACAGCCGAGGGGGAAAAAGACGAGGGCATGGAGATAAATTCCCTCGGCGGTCATGAAAGTGTCGGCATTATGCCCCAAGGTGTAGCGGCTTGTGCCGTACCCTGGTCCGCTAAACCGCTATTTTTTTACCGGCGGTAGGTGTGGCGCTGTTCTGAGGCGGGCAATCGGCGCCTTAAACTGCTAAAGTGCGGCCCGTTATTACTTATGAGGATTGTTCCAATGGCGACTAACCGTTCCCAGCGTCTGCGCAAAAAACTGTGCGTCGATGAATTTCAAGAGCTGGGTTTCGAACTGAACCTGGATTTCAAAGAAGATTTGGCTGATGAAGCCATTGATGCTTTCCTCGACGCGTTCCTGAAAGAAGCCATGGAAGCCAACGGTCTGGGCTATGTTGGCGGCGACGACTTCGGTCTGGTGTGCCTGCAGAAGCGTGGCTCGGTTTCCGAAGAGCAGCGTGCCGCTGTTGAAGCCTGGCTCAAAGGCCGCAGCGAACTGACCGAAGCAACCGTCAGCCCGCTGATCGACGTCTGGTACCCGGAAAAGCCGATCAATCCGGTAGCTTGATGTTCTAAAAAAAAACGGCGACCCGAGGGTCGCCGTTTTTTTATGCCTGCTTTTTGTAGGCGTATGGCTTGGCCCGCGAAGGGGCCCTCAGGCCTTGCGCCAGTTCAGAATCACCAGCGTCAACACCCCCGCCACAATCCCCCAGAACGCCGAACCGATGGAAAACAGCGTCAACCCCGACGCCGTCACCATAAAGGTAATCAGCGCCGCTTCCCGTTCCTGCACTTGCGCCATGGCAATGTGCAACCCATTGATGATCGAGCCGAACAGCGCCAGCGCGGCAATCGACAGCACCAGCTCTTTAGGCAGTGCGGCGAACAACGCTGCCAGCGTCGCGCCGAACACCCCGGCAATCCCGTAGAAAATCCCGCACCAGACGGCCGCGGTGTAGCGCTTGTTGCGATCTTCATGGGCGTGCGGCCCGGTGCAGATCGCTGCGCTGATGGCGGCCAGGTTGATCCCATGGGAGCCGAACGGCGCCAACAACAACGAGGCAATGCCGGTGGAGGTGATCAGCGGTGAGGCCGGCACGTTGTAGCCGTCGGCGCGCAATACGGCGATGCCCGGCATGTTCTGCGACGTCATCGCCACCACGAATAGCGGAATGCCGATGCTGATGGTCGCAGCCAGGGAGAAATGCGGCGTGGTCCAGACCGGTGTCGCGACTTCCAGATGGAAGCCACTGAAATCCAGCAACCCCATAAACCCCGACAGTGCAGTGCCAATCAACAGCGCGGCGAGCACGGCGTAGCGCGGCGACAGGCGCTTGACCAGCAGATACGTGAAGAACATCCCCAGGACCAGCGCAGTGCGGTGCTGGGCGGCGACGAAAATCTCGCTGCCGATCTTGAACAGAATCCCCGCCAGCAACGCCGCCGCCAATGAGGGCGGAATCTTTTTCACCAGCCGTTCGAAACTGCCGGTCAGGCCGCAAATGGTCACCAGCACTGCGCAAGTGATGTAGGCGCCGATGGCCTC
Organism: Pseudomonas sp. JL3; assembly: GCF_031570575.1. Lineage (NCBI taxonomy): Bacteria > Pseudomonadati > Pseudomonadota > Gammaproteobacteria > Pseudomonadales > Pseudomonadaceae > Pseudomonas > Pseudomonas sp. JL3. Next base: position 446,141 of record NZ_JAKWJK010000003.1, on the reverse strand, counting down.
GCCATAGCTGACCCCGCCCAGGCTGGTGATCAGCAGCGCCGCGCCGGGGGTCGACCAGGCGATGGTGATCGGAGTGCGGTAGCGCAAGGACAAGCCGATCGAGCACACCGCCATGCCGATAGAGATCGCCCAGATCCACGACGAAATCTGCCCGCTCGTCAGCCCCGCTGCTTGCCCGGCCTGGAACATCAGCACCAGTGAGCTGGTGTAGCCGGTCATCATCGCGATGAACCCGGCGACGATGGCCGAGGGTGACGTGTCAGTCAGGGGGCGAAGCTGCGTGTGCGTGGCGTCGGTCATGACAGCGGTGTTCCTTGTTCTGATAAAGATGTCCGTAGCGACGTCTTCCAATTCTGCGTTCAAGCCTAAACTGAAAAGTAACCGGTCGTTGCAATACAGCGAGGGCGTCAAACAGCCGTACAGTCGTGTTGCCACCTTCCATTGTGTACAATCGCGGTGTTTTTTACGCGATACTTGCCAGCGACCCACTGTGCCGTATTACAGTCACGGTCAATTCGCCGCAGTTCTCCCGACTCGAGTGCCCATGAACGAACAGTTGCAACCCCTCAAGAAACAACCGCGAGCAGGCAAAGCCGGCCGTAGCGGTACCCAGGACGATATTGTCTATGCGCATATCTTCGAGGCCATCCTCGAACAGCGTCTGGCGCCCGGCACCAAGTTGAGCGAAGAAGCGCTGGGGGAAATTTTCGGGGTCAGCCGCACCATCATTCGCCGTGCGCTGTCGCGTCTGGCCCATGAAGGCGTGGTATTACTGCGACCGAATCGCGGCGCTGTCGTCGCCAGCCCGAGTGTCGAAGAGGCCCGCCAGGTGTTTCTGGCGCGGCGTCTGGTGGAGCGAGCGATCACTGAATTGGCGGTTCAGCACGCCACCGCCGAACAACTTCTCGAGCTGCGGCAGATGGTCAACGACGAGCGCGACAGTTTTTCCCGTGGCGATCGCGGTGCCGGGATCCGTCTGTCCGGCGAGTTCCATTTGAAACTGGCCGAAGCGGCGAAAAATGCCCCGCTGATCAGCTTTCAGCGCAGCCTGGTGTCCCAGACTTCGTTGATCATCGCCCAGTACGAGAGCGGCAACCGTTCCCACTGTTCGTATGATGAACACACCCAGTTGATCGACGCGATCGAAGCGCGGGACGCGACGCTGGCGGTGGACCTGATGATGCATCACATGGACCACATCGACAGCAAACTCAACCTCGACGAAGAAAGCGCGTCGGATGATTTGCATGCGGTGTTTTCGCATTTGTTGCAGACCAAGAAGCCTGGGCGCTCGACTGCCAAGCTGTAAGTCAGACCGGGATTGATCGTTCCCACGCTCTGCGTGGGAATGCCTCAATGGACGCTCTGCGTCCGCTTCGGCTGGGACGCGGAGCGTCCCGGGCTGCATTCCCACGCGGAGCGTGGGAACGATCAGCCCGAAAGATCTTAGCGCTGATGCACCAGATTCCCCGCCGCATACGTCTGCAACACCGTCCGGTCATCCCCCAGCGTCATCAATACAAACAACGTCTCGGCAATGTTATTGGCCTGTTTCAGGCGATAGCCGAGCAGTGGCGTGGCGTTGTAGTCCAGCACCAGGAAGTCCGCGTCGCTGCCCGGTTGCAAGGTACCGATCTTGTCTTCCAGGCGCAGTGCGCGGGCGCCGCCGAGGGTGGCCAGGTACAGCGACTTGAACGGGCTCAACCGAGCGCCTTGCAGTTGCATGACTTTGTAGGCTTCGTTCAGGGTTTGCAGCAGCGAGAAACTGGTGCCGCCGCCAACGTCGGTACCGAGGCCGACATTGAGTTTGTGCTTCTCGGCCATGGGCAGATTGAACAGGCCGCTGCCGAGGAACAGGTTCGAGGTCGGGCAGAAGGCAATCGCTGAACCCGTCTGCGCCAGTCGCGCACATTCGTCATCGCACAGGTGCACGCCGTGGGCGAACACCGAGCGCTCACCGAGCAGTTGGTAGTGATCGTAGACGTCCAGGTAGCCCTTGCGCTCCGGGAACAGCGCCTTGACCCACTCGACTTCCTTGAGGTTTTCGCTGATGTGGGTCTGCATGTACAGATCCGGGTATTCACTCAGCAATTGGCCGGCGAGGGTCAGTTGTTCCGGGGTGCTGGTCGGGGCGAAGCGTGGGGTGACCGCGTAGTGCAAGCGGCCCTTGCCGTGCCAGCGTTCGATCAGCGCCTTGCTTTCGACATAGCTCGATTCGGCGGTGTCGGTCAGGTAGTCCGGCGCGTTGCGGTCCATCATTACCTTGCCGGCGATCATCCGCAGGTCCAACTGTTCGGCAGCCTCGAAGAACGAGTTCACCGACTGTGGATGCACGCTGCCGAACACCAGCGCCGTGGTGGTGCCGTTGCGCAGCAGTTCCTTGATGAAAATATCCGCGACTTCGTCAGCGTGGCCCTTGTCGGCGAACTGGCTTTCGCACGGGAAGGTGTAGGTATTCAACCAGTCCAGCAGCTGTTCGCCATAGGCACCGACCATGCCGGTTTGCGGCAAGTGGATGTGGGTGTCGATGAAGCCCGGGGTGATCAGGGCGTCCTGATAATGGGTGATCTCGATGTCGGCCGGCAGGGTCGGCAGCAATTCGCTGGCGTGGCCGATGGCGCTGATCTGGCTGTTATCGACCACCAGCAGGCCGTCTTCAAAATACTCGTACGAGGCTTCGATGCCCACTTCGGCGGGGTCGGCGATGCTGTGCAGGAGGGCGGCGCGATAGGCTTTGCGAGTCAGAGGCATGTGAGTTCTCAATTGGTTCGAAGCTTTTCAGTTCAAAGCTTGGCTGCGGCGTGAAGCAGGCAGCAGTTTGGCGATCGATGATCCGGCGCTGGCGGTGTGCTGGCCGAAATTCGCGTTATAGGTGGCGATGATTTCGCCGGCGATGGAGATGGCGATTTCCACAGGCAACTTGCCTTTGACTTCGCCGATGCCCATTGGGCAGCGCATGCGTTGCAGCACGCTGCTGTCGAAGCCGCGGTCACGCAGACGGTGTTCGAACTTCACCCGTTTGGTCTTCGAACCGATCAGGCCGAAATAGGCGAAGTCGTTGCGCTTGAGGATCGCGGCGGTGAGTTCGAGATCGAGCTGGTGGTTGTGGGTCATGACGATGCAGTAGCTGCCAGCGGGCAGGTCGTCGACTTCATCCACCGGTTCTTCGGTGACGATCTTGCGCACGCCGTGGGGGATCTGTTCAGGAAATTCCGCTTCCCGCGAGTCGATCCAGCGCACCCGGCAGGGCAGGCTGGCGAGCAGCGGCACCAGCGCCCGACCGACGTGGCCGGCGCCGAACACCGCAATCTGCGCCTGGACCTGGCCCATCGGTTCGAACAGCAACACGGTCACGCCACCGCAGCACTGGCCCAGGCTGGCGCCGAGGCTGAAGCGCTCCAGATGGGTGTCCTGTCGGCCGCTGGCCAGCATCTCGCGGCCGATCTGCATGGCTTTGTATTCCAGATGCCCGCCACCGATGGTGTCGAACGTTTGCGTGGCGCTGATGACCATTTTCGAGCCGGCATTACGCGGCGTCGAGCCGAGCTCTTCGATGATGGTCACCAATACACAGGGTTCACCCCGGGTTTGCAGGTCGGCGAGGGCGTCGATCCAGTTGTACATGTTTCACCTCTCAAGATCATTCCCACGCTCTGCGTGGGAATGCATCTCTGGACGCTCCGCGTCCGCTGTTCACAATGCGACGCAGAGCGTCGCGGGCTGCATTCCCACGCAGAGCGTGGGAATGATCAAACCACTACCTCGGATTCGGCTTCCACGGTCTTCGCCGCCTTCAACTGGCGCATCTGCTCGCAGCCCCACAACACCCGCTCCGGGGTCGCCGGTGCGTCGATTTTCGGTTGATGCTGGTAGTCGCCCAAACTGGCCACGGCGTCCTTGATCGCACACCACGCGGCGATCCCGAGCATGAACGGCGGCTCACCCACAGCTTTGGAATGGAACACCGTGTCTTCCGGATTCTTGCGGTTTTCCACCAGCTTCACCCGCAGGTCCAATGGCATGTCGGCCACTGCCGGGATCTTGTAGCTGGCCGGGCCGTTGGTCATCAGTTTGCCTTTGTCGTTCCACACCAGTTCTTCCATGGTCAGCCAACCCATGCCCTGGATGAACCCCCCCTCGACCTGGCCGATGTCGATCGCCGGGTTCAGCGAGTCGCCGACGTCGTGAAGAATGTCGGTGCGCAGCATCTTGTACTCGCCGGTCAGCGTGTCGACGATCACCTCGGCGCAGGCCGCACCAAAGGCGTAGTAGTAGAACGGCCGACCACGGGCCTGGCTGCGGTCGTAGTAGATTTTCGGGGTCTTGTAGAAGCCGGTGCTCGACAGCGACACCTGAGCGAAATACGCCTGCTGGATCAGCGATTCGAAGGTGAGGATGTGATCGCGAACCCGCACGTGACCGTTGTGGAATTCCACGTCTTCTTCGCTGACCTTGTATTGTCGCGCCGCGAATTCCACCAGGCGTTTCTTGATGGTTTCAGCCGCGTTTTGCGCCGCTTTACCATTGAGGTCGGCGCCGCTCGAAGCAGCGGTTGGCGAAGTGTTCGGAACCTTGTCGGTGTTGGTCGCGGTGATCTGTACGCGGTCCATTTCCACCTGGAACACTTCAGCCACGACTTGCGCAACCTTGGTGTTCAGGCCCTGGCCCATTTCAGTGCCGCCGTGGTTCAGGTGGATGCTGCCGTCGGTGTAAATGTGGATCAGTGCACCGGCCTGGTTGAGGAAACTGGCGGTGAAGGAAATACCGAATTTCACCGGGGTCAGCGCCAGGCCTTTTTTCAGGATCGGGCTGTTGGCGTTGTAGCGACGGATCGCTTCGCGACGCTCGGCGTACTGGCTGCTTTCCTCCAGTTCGGCGGTCATTTCCTCGAGCATGTTGTGCTCGACGGTCTGGTAGTAATGGGTGATGTTGCGCTCGGTCTTGCCGTAGTAGTTGGCCTTACGCACCGCCAGCGGATCGAGGCCCAAATGCCGGGCAATCGCGTCCATCACTTCTTCGATGGCGACCATGCCTTGCGGGCCGCCGAATCCACGGTAAGCGGTGTTCGACGCAGTGTTGGTCTTGCAGCGATGACCGTTGATGGTCGCGTCGCCCAGGTAGTACGAGTTGTCGGCATGGAACATCGCGCGGTCGACAATCGATGCCGACAAATCCGGTGAGCAACCGCAGTTACCGGCCAGTTCCAGCGCAATGCCATGCAGGCGGCCAGTGCTGTCGAAGCCGACGTCGTACTCGACGTAGAACGGGTGACGCTTGCCAGTCATCAGCATGTCTTCGACACGCGGCAGGCGCATTTTGGTCGGCTGGCCGGTCAGGTGCGCAATCACCGCGCACAGGCACGCCGGGCTCGCGGCCTGGGTTTCCTTGCCGCCGAAACCACCGCCCATGCGGCGCATGTCGACAACGATTTTGTTCATCGACACGTCCAGCACCTCCGCCACCAGCTTCTGCACTTCGGTGGGGTTCTGGGTCGAGCAGTAAACGATCATGCCGCCGTCTTCAGTCGGCATCACCGAAGAGATCTGGGTTTCCAGATAAAAGTGTTCCTGGCCGCCGATGTGCAGCGTGCCTTGGATGCGATGTTCTGCAGTAGAAAGCGCAGTGGCCGAATCGCCGCGCTGATGGGTATGACTGTCGAGCACAAAGTGGCGTTTGCGCAGGGCTTCGACCACGTCCAGGACCGGTTCCAAATCTTCGTATTCGATGATCGCGGCCATGGCCGCTTTGCGCGCGGTTTCCAGGTCTTTCGCCGCCACGGCCAGTACCGGTTGACCGACGAATTGCACGTCATCGATGGCCAGCAATGGGTCGCCCGGCAACAGTGGGCCGATGTCTTTCAGACCCGGCACATCTTCGTGGGTGATGGCGATGCGTACGCCTTCGAAGGCGTAACAAGGCTTGGTGTCGATGCTGATGATTTTCGCGTGGGCGCGGTCCGACAGCCGTGCGTAAACGTGCAGCTGATTCGGGAATTCCAGCCGATCGTCGATGTACTGCGCTTCACCGGACACGTGCTTGTCGGCGCTGTCGTGCTTGACGCTGCGACCGACTCCGGTAGTCAGGTCCTTGGCGAACAATTCAGCCAGTTCAGCTTGGGTCTTCTCTACAGTGTGATGATTAGACATAAGCGGTCACCCGAGTCTCGATGTGCGGTGTTTGCAGTTCGATGAAGTATTTGCGCAGCAGGTTCTGCGCGCTGAGCAGGCGGTATTCCTTGCTGGCGCGGAAGTCCGAGAGCGGTGTGAAATCTTCGGCCAGTGCGGCGCAGGCGCGTTCAATGGTGGCGTTGTTGAACGGTGCGCCAACCAGCGCGGCTTCGCAGTTCTTCGCACGTTTCGGGATCGCCGCCATGCCGCCGAAAGCAACGCGGGCGTCGGCGACTACGCCATGGTCGATGCGCAGGTTGAACGCTGCACAAACGGCGGAAATGTCATCGTCCAGACGCTTGGATACCTTGTAGGCGCGGAACAGTTGTTCAACGCTGGCGCGCGGCACGATGATCTTTTCGATGAACTCGCTTTCCTGACGCGCGGTGACCCGGTAATCGATGAAGTAATCTTCCAGCGCCATGGTGCGGCGGGTTTCGCCTTTGCACAGGACGATCTGCGCGCCGAGGGCGATCAGCAGGGGTGGCGAGTCACCAATCGGCGAGGCGTTGCCGATGTTGCCGCCCAAAGTGCCCTGGTTGCGGATCTGCAAGGAGGCAAAGCGCTGCAGCAATTCACCGAAATCCGGGTATTCGGCCTTCAAGGCGTCGTAGCAGTCGGAGAGGGCAGTGGCGGCGCCGATTTCCAGGCGATCGTCGAAGCGTTCGATGCGTTTCATTTCGGCAACGTTGCCGACGTAGATCATCACCGGCAAGGTGCGGTGGAACTGGGTGACTTCGAGCGCCAGGTCGGTGCCACCGGCCAGCAGGCGAGCCTGTGGATAAGCGTCGTAGAGGTCGGCCAGATCGGCCACGGTCAACGGCACCAGGCAGCGTTTGTCGCCACTGTTGAGTTCGCCGATGTCGGTGGGGGCGATGGCTTTCAGGCGAGCGATGGTATCCGCTTCTCGCGCATCGAACTGGTCCGGTTGTTTGCCGCAGCACGATTGCTCCGCGGCGGCCAGGATCGGCCGATAGCCGGTGCAGCGGCAGAGGTTGCCGGCTAGCGCTTCGTGGGCTTTATGGGCGTCGGGCTCGTCGCTGTTCTTTTGCAGCGCGAACAGCGACATCACGAAGCCCGGCGTGCAGAAGCCGCACTGCGAACCGTGGCACTCGACCATGGCTTTTTGCACGTTGTGCAGTTCGCCTTGGTGCTTGAGGTCTTCGACGCTGATCAGTTGCTTGCCGTGCAGCGACGAAACAAAGGTCAGGCACGAGTTGAGGCTGCGATAGCGGATGTGTTCGCGGCCATCGTCGTCCGTCTGCAACTCGCCGACCACCACGGTGCAGGCGCCACAGTCGCCGCTGGCGCAGCCTTCTTTGGTGCCGGGTTTGCCCACATGTTCGCGCAGGTAATTGAGCACGGTCAGGTTCGGGTCCAGGGCGTGCTCGCTACGGAGTTCCTGGTTTAGTAAAAACTGGATCACGGAAGGCCTCGCAAACTCATTATTGTTGTTAACCGACATGAGCCGAATTTATCAGGTCTGACTTTTCGGTCAATGATTTTCTGACTTAAAGGTCAGGAAATGGCGTTTTGTCGATCAACGACTCGTTCCTTCATTATTGACCCTCACGGGATAGCTTGCCTTTTGCGTGAATCGTGCCAAAAACCGCTGGGTGGGCACTCCGCCATGACCCATCAATTGCGCTACACTGCGCCGCTTGTGCAGATCGAAGAGTTTGAAGGACAACCATGACGTTCAAGGCGCCGGACAGCCTCGCCGAGCAAATTGCTCACCACCTCGCCGAACGTATCATTCGCGGCGAAATGAAGCCGGGGGAGCGCATTCAGGAACAGAAGGTCACGCTGGCGCTCAATGTCAGCCGCGGTTCAGTCCGTGAGGCCTTGCTGATTCTCGAGCGCCGCCACCTGATCGCGATTTTGCCGCGACGAGGCGCCCATGTGACCGAACTCACGGCGCACAAGGTACAGAGCCTGTGCACGCTGATGAGCGAGTTGTACATTCTGCTCGGCAACGCCGTGGCCAGCGGCTGGCAAGTGCAGGCCGACATGGCGCCGTTCGTGCAGATCCAGCAGCGCCTGACCGACAGCTACGAGCGTCAGGACATCCGCACATTCGTCGACGACAGCTTCAGTGTGATGCGCGCTGCTTATCCGTTCGCCAATAACCCGTACTTGCAGGAAACCGTCGAGAATTTGCAGCCGGCCATGAGCCGCGCGTATTTCCTCGCACTGGATCAGCGCAAGGCCTCGATGAGCGAGTTTTTGGAGCTGTTCGAACGCCTGCTCGCTGCCGTGCTGGCCCGTGACTTTGCGCAGATCCGCGTGGTGCTGACGGCGTATGCCCAGCGCAGTTGCGATCTGGTGATTTCTGCCCTGACGGTCGCTTAAGCGTGCGGCTCAAGTGCATCAAACTGGCGGGGTTCAAATCCTTCGTCGATCCGACCACGGTAAACTTCCCCAGTAACATGGCGGCGGTGGTCGGCCCCAATGGTTGCGGCAAGTCGAACATCATCGACGCCGTGCGCTGGGTGATGGGCGAGAGCTCGGCCAAGAACTTGCGCGGTGAGTCGATGACCGACGTCATCTTCAATGGCTCGACCAGCCGTAAACCGGTGAGTCAGGCCAGCATTGAGCTGGTGTTCGATAACTCCGACGGCACCCTGCTCGGCGAATGGGCCGCCTATGCGGAAATTTCCATTCGCCGCAAAGTGACCCGCGACAGTCAGACCACCTACTACCTCAACGGCGCCAAATGCCGTCGCCGCGACATCACCGACATCTTTCTGGGCACCGGCCTCGGCCCGCGCAGCTATTCGATTATCGAGCAGGGGATGATCTCCAAGCTGATCGAGTCCAAGCCCGAAGACCTGCGCAATTTCATCGAAGAAGCGGCCGGTATTTCCAAGTACAAGGAGCGTCGGCGCGAGACTGAAAACCGTATCCGTCGCACCCACGAAAACCTTGCCCGCCTGACCGACCTGCGCGAAGAGCTCGAGCGTCAGCTTGAACGCTTGCACCGCCAGGCCGAGGCCGCCAAGAAGTATCAGGAATACAAAGGCGAAGAGCGTCAGCTCAAGGCCCAGCTGTCGGCCCTGCGCTGGCAGGCGTTGAACGAACAGGTCGGCCAGCGCGAGTCGATCATCGGTACGCAGGAAGTCACCTTCGAAGCCCTGGTGGCCGAGCAACGCAATGCTGACGCGGCCATCGAACGCCTGCGCGACGGTCATCACGATCTGTCCGAACGCTTCAATTTGGTGCAAGGGCGTTTCTATTCGGTCGGCGGTGATATAGCCCGGGTCGAACAGAGCATCCAGCACGGTCAGCAGCGTTTGCGTCAGTTGCAGGACGACCTGAAGGAAGCCGAACGCGCCCGGCTGGAAACCGAGTCGCACTTGGGCCACGACCGCACCTTGCTGCTGACCTTGAGCGAAGAGCTGGACATGCTCACGCCAGAACAGGAAGTCACCAGCGCCGCCGCCGAAGAAGCCGCTGCCGCGCTCGAAGAATCCGAAGCCACCATGCATGCCTGGCAGGAGCAGTGGGACACCTTCAACCTCACCGCCGCCGAGCCACGCCGTCAGTCTGAAGTTCAACAATCACGGATCCAGCAGCTGGAAACCAGCATGGAGCGTTTGGCCGATCGCCAAAAGCGTCTTGGCGAAGAACGTGCGTTGCTGTCGGCGGATCCCGAAGACGCGGCGATCAGAGAGCTCAGCGAGCAGTTGGCCGCGTCCGAGGCCACGCTCGAAGACTTGCAGGCCAGTGAAGAAGCACAAGTCGAACGCCTCGAGCAACTGCGTCAGGAGTTGCAGCAAGCGCTTTCGGCCCAGCAGCAAGCCCAAGGTGATTTGCAGCGGCTCAACGGTCGACTGGCGTCGTTGGAAGCCTTGCAGCAAGCCGCGCTCGATCCCGGTACCGGCACTGCCGAATGGCTGCGCGAACAGCATCTGGCGGATCGCCCGCGTCTGGCCGAAGGCCTGAAGGTCGAGGCCGGTTGGGAACTGGCGGTGGAAACCGTGCTCGGCGCCGACCTGCAAGCGGTGCTGGTGGATGACTTCGGTGATTTCGATCTGGCCGGGTTTGCCCAAGGCGATTTGCGCCTGCTCAGCCCGGCCGCCGATGGCGTGCGCATGCCTGGCAGTTTGCTCGACAAGGTCGAGGCGCAGATTGATTTGTCGCCATGGCTGGGGCAGGTCAAACCGGTCGACAGCCTTGAGCAAGCCTTGGTCTTGCGTGGGCAATTGGCCGCCGGGCAAAGCCTGATCAGTCGCGACGGTTACTGGGTCGGTCGACACTTTTTGCGTGTGCGCCGGGCCAGCGAAGCGGAAAGCGGTGTACTCGCCCGTGGCCAGGAAATCCAGCGTTTGGGCCTTGAGCGCGAAGAGCGCGAAGCCACGGTCGAAACCCTGGAAACCCAACTTCAGAATCTCAGGGCGCAACAGCGCCAGCAGGAAAACGGCCGCGAACATTTGCGCCGTTTGCTGCAAGACGAAGCGCGTCAGCAAGGCGAATTGAAAGCCCAGCTGTCCGCCGGCAAAGCCAAGGTCGAGCAGTTGACTCTGCGCCGTACCCGTCTCGATGAAGAACTTACCGAGTTGACCGAACAGCGCGCCCTGGAACACGAAAACATCGGCGAAGCGCGCCTGCAATTGCAGGAGGCCCTCGACAGCATGGCGCTGGACACCGAGCAGCGCGAGCTGCTGCTGGCCCAGCGCGACAGCTTGCGCGAACGTCTCGATCGGGTGCGTCAGGAAGCCCGACAGCACAAGGATCATGCGCATCAATTGGCGGTGCGCCTCGGTTCGCTGAAGGCGCAACACGATTCCACTCGTCAGGCCCTTGAGCGTTTGGAAATGCAGTCCGAGCGCCTGACCGAAAAGCGCGAACAACTCAGTCTCAATTTGGAAGAGGGCGAGGCACCGCTGGAAGAACTGCGGCTGAAGCTCGAAGAGCTGCTCGACAAGCGCATGACGGTTGACGAAGAACTCAAGACCGCGCAAATCGCCATGGAAGACGCCGACCGCGAACTGCGCGATGCCGAAAAACGCCGGACCCAGGCCGAGCAGCAATCCCACTTGATTCGCAGCCAGCTCGAGCAGCAGCGCATGGAATGGCAAGCGTTGACGGTGCGACGCAAGACCCTGCAGGATCAATTGCTCGAGGACGGCTACGATCTCAACGGCGTGCTCGCCACGCTGCTGGCCGGCGCCAACGAGAAAGACGCCGAAGAAGAACTCGAGCGCATTGCCGCGCGGATTCAGCGCCTCGGCGCGATCAACCTCGCGGCCATCGATGAATACCAGCAACAATCGGAGCGTAAACGTTATCTGGACGCTCAGAATGACGATCTGGTGGAAGCGCTGGATACGCTCGAGAACGTGATTCGCAAGATCGACAAGGAAACCCGAAACCGCTTCAAAGATACCTTTGATCAGATCAATGGCGGTTTACAGGCCCTTTTCCCAAAAGTTTTCGGCGGAGGACGCGCGTATTTGGAACTGACGGGCGAAGATCTACTCGATACAGGGGTAACGATCATGGCGCAGCCGCCAGGAAAGAAGAACAGCACCATCCATTTGCTCTCCGGTGGCGAAAAAGCCCTGACCGCATTGGCCCTGGTATTTGCCATCTTCAAGTTGAACCCGGCGCCGTTCTGCATGCTCGATGAGGTTGACGCGCCATTGGATGACGCTAACGTTGGACGCTACGCACGGCTGGTCAAAGAAATGTCGCAGTCGGTGCAGTTCATCTACATCACCCACAACAAGATCGCCATGGAAATGGCCGATCAATTGATGGGGGTGACGATGCACGAACCCGGTTGCTCGCGTCTGGTGGCAGTGGATGTGGAGGAGGCGATGGCCATGGTGGACGCCTGAGTCATTGCGTGTAGGGCAAGTAATTTTTGAGCTGTAGGGCTTTTTACCTGTCTTGACTTGCTGGCCAATCGACACAATTCGCGCAAGCCACTGTGACAGACGGTGTAAAGTTGCCTTTGGTCGTGCTAGTTTAATGTCAATTTTTCGTATACGTGGGCAAAACGCCTGTCAGAACATAGAGTTGGCGCCACGTTTTAAAGCGGTTTGCACAATGTAAACCCCTTATTTTTCAGCATTTTTTATAGAGGCACGGGATTACATGGAAATCGGTCTGCGCGAGTGGCTGATCGTCATCGGCATTATTGTCATTGCCGGTATTCTTTTCGATGGCTGGCGTCGCATGCGCGGCGGCAAGGGAAAACTGAAATTCCGTCTTGACCGAAGTTTGTCCAATCTGCCGGACGAGGACACCAGCGCCGAGCTGTTGGGCCCGCCCCGCGTGCTGGACACCCAGAAAGAACCGCAATTGGACGAGCACGACCTGCCGTCGGTGAGCATGCCTGCCCGAGAGCCTCGCGAGTCGGGTTCCAAGCGCGGCAAGCGTGGCCATGGCGAGCCGTCGCAAGGCGATATGAACCTCAGCCTGGACCTGGACGGCGGCCCGAGCTTCAGCAGCCGTGACGATTTCCCGGATGACACCAAGTCCGCCAGCCCTGCCGACAAAGAGCAGCCACAAGCCGAAGAAGTGCTGGTAATCAGCGTGATCTGCCGCGACCCGGCCGGCTTCAAGGGCCCGGCGCTGTTGCAGAACATTCTGGAAAGCGGTCTGCGTTTCGGCGAGATGGACATTTTCCACCGCCACGAAAGCATGGCTGGTAACGGCGAAGTGCTGTTCTCGATGGCCAACGCGGTCAAGCCGGGCGTCTTCGATCTGGACGATATCGATCATTTCAGCACTCCGGCGGTGAGCTTCTTCCTCGGTCTGCCAGGCCCGCGTCATCCGAAGCAAGCCTTCGACGTGATGGTGGCGGCGGCGCGTAAACTGTCCCAGGAGCTGAACGGCGAGCTGAAAGACGACCAGCGCAGCGTGCTGACCGCCCAGACGATTGAGCACTACCGTCAGCGTATCGTCGAGTTTGAACGCCGCGCATTGACCCAGAAGCGTTGATCTGTAGGAGCCAGGTTTGCCGTACCGCTGGCTCCTACAATGATTTGTATAGCATCAACAGATTGAGCAGCCTCGGCTGCTCTTTTGCTTTATGAGAGAACACCCATGACTGCCGCCGAAACCCGCATTCTAGAGCTGCGCGCCGAGCTCGATCAGCACAACTATCGCTACCACGTGCTGGATGAACCGAGCATTCCGGACGCCGAATACGATCGCTTGTTCCATGAGCTCAAGGCGCTCGAAGCAGCCCATCCCGAACTGATCACCAGTGACTCGCCGACCCAGCGTGTCGGTAGTGCGGCGCTGTCGGCGTTCACCCAGGTGCGTCATGAAGTGCCGATGCTCAGCCTTGGCAACGCTTTCGAAGAAACCGACATGCGCGAGTTCGATCGCCGGGTGACGGAAGGTCTGGACCTGCCGGTCGGCGACCTGTTCGGCGCCGGCGCAGCGGTGGAATACAGCTGCGAACCCAAGCTCGATGGCCTGGCGGTCAGCCTGCTGTATCAGGACGGTATGCTGGTGCGCGGCGCCACTCGCGGCGATGGCACTACGGGCGAAGACATCAGCGTCAACGTGCGCACCGTGCGCAATATCCCGCTCAAGCTGCATGGAAGCGGCTGGCCGGCGACCCTGGAGGTGCGCGGCGAAGTGTTCATGTCCAAGGCCGGTTTCGAGCGGCTCAACGCCACGCAACTGGAAATGGGCGGCAAGACCTTCGCCAACCCGCGTAACGCAGCGGCAGGTAGCTTGCGGCAGCTGGATTCAAAGATCACCGCCAACCGTCCGCTGGAATTCTGCTGCTACGGCATCGGCCAGGTTTCCGACGATATCGCCGACACGCACATTGGCAATCTGCAGCAACTCAAAGCCTGGGGTATGCCGATCAGTCATGAGTTGAAATCGGCTCGTGGCATCGATGAGTGCCTGGATTACTACCGCGACATCGGCGAACGCCGCAATGCGCTGCCCTATGAAATCGACGGCGTGGTGTTCAAGGTCAACAGCATTGCCTCCCAGCGCGAGTTGGGTTTCCGTGCCCGCGAACCGCGTTGGGCCATCGCGCATAAATTCCCGGCGATGGAAGAACTCACCGAGTTGCTCGATGTGGAGTTTCAGGTCGGTCGCACCGGTGCCGTGACGCCGGTGGCACGCTTGAAACCGGTCAGGGTTGCGGGCGTCACCGTGGCCAATGCGACCTTGCACAACATGGATGAAGTGGCGCGGCTGGGTCTGATGATTGGCGACACTGTGATCATTCGTCGCGCCGGTGACGTGATTCCGCAAGTGGTGCAAGTGGTCACCGAGCGCCGTCCGGAGAATGCCCGGGCGGTGCAGATTCCCCAGCAGTGCCCGGTATGTGGCTCCCATGTCGAGCGCACGCAACTGGTCAAGCGCAGCAAGGGTCGTGAGACCATCAGCGAAGGCGCGGTGTATCGCTGCGTCGGCCGTCTGGCCTGTGGCGCGCAACTCAAGCAAGCAATCATTCACTTCGTATCGCGCCGCGCCATGGACATCGAAGGGCTGGGCGAGAAGAGCGTCGAGCAATTGGTGGATGAAGGCCTGGTGAGTTCGCCGGCCGATCTCTATGCCCTGACGTTCGAGCAGATCGTCGATCTGGAAGGCTTTGCCGAACTGTCGAGCAAGAACCTGCTCGGCGCTATCGAAGACAGCAAGCAGCCGAGCCTGGCGCGGTTCATCTACGCCTTGGGCATTCCCGATGTCGGCGAAGAGACGGCCAAGGTCCTCGCGCGTTCTCTCGGCTCGCTGGAGCGGGTTCAGCAAGCATTGCCGCACGTACTCACGTACTTGCCGGATGTCGGGCTGGAAGTGGCCCATGAGATTCACAGCTTCTTTGAAGATTCGCATAACCGGCAGGTGATCAAGGATCTGCTCAAGCATGGCTTGCAGATTCAGGATCAGGGCGAGCTGGGTGCCGAATTTTCCGCCAGTACCACGCTGGGCGGCTTCCTCGACAAGTTGCACATTCCATCGGTCGGGCCGGGCGGGGCGCAGAAGCTCGCCGACAAATTCGGCTCGCTTGAAGCTGTGATGAATGCAGATTGGCTGGACATGCGTCAGGCGTTGCCGGAGAAACAGGCGACCTCGGTTCGGGAATTCTTTGCAGTGACGCAAAACCGTCAACTCGCCGAGGCGGCCGAAAAGCAGCTGAGCGATTTCGGCATGCATTGGCAGAGCGAGAAGAAAGTCGTCGAAGGATTGCCGCTGGCCGGGCAGACCTGGGTGTTGACCGGATCGCTGGAACTAATGAGTCGCGATATCGCCAAGGACAAGCTTGAAAGCCTCGGGGCCAAGGTGGCCGGTTCGGTGTCGGCCAAGACCCATTGCGTGGTCGCGGGACCGGGTGCGGGTTCGAAGTTGACCAAGGCCAATGAGCTGGGGTTGAAGGTGTTGGATGAAGAGGCGTTTGTCGAGTTTCTGAAGAAGCACGGTATCGACGTTTAAAATCGCCAAGATCGCAGCCTTCAGCAGCGCCTACACCTGTTGATCGTTCCCACGCTCTGCGTGGTAACGCATCCCGTGACGCTCTGCGTCACAACGGACGCGGAGCGTCCGGGGCGGCATTCCCACGCAGAGCGTGGGAACGATCACGGTACAAGAATGATCTAGTCTTCGCAGGCCCCAGGGAGAGATCGCCATGTACCGCTTTTTCGAACAGCTCAGTTCACGCATCGCCGCGCCCTTCATGGGTGAGCGTTCGCGCAACAGCAAGGTCTGGCATTGCCGCTGCGGGCAGTCGCTGTTCTTTCGCAACAGTCAGTGCCTGGCCTGTTCGGCGGCGCTGGGCTATCAGCCGCAGCAGAGTCGCTTGTCTTCGCTGCAACCCGGCCCGCAAGCGGATACCTGGTTGCTCGATGCCGATCCTGACGCCGGTGTGTTCCGCCGCTGCGCCAATCTCGACTCTCCGGCCGCATGCAACTGGCTGCTGCCAGCCAATGATCACGATGCGTTGTGCATCGCCTGTAGCCTGAATCGCACCATCCCCGACCTGTCGATCCCCGAGAACCATGAGCGCTGGCGCAAAGTGGAAACCGCCAAGCGTCGTCTGGTGGGGCAGCTGATCAGTCTGGGCTTGCCAGTCATTCCGAAATCCATGGGCGAAGACATCGGTCTGGCCTTCGATTTCATCGGTATCGACCTCGAAGGCAAGCCGCCGACCACCGGGCATGCCAACGGTCTGATCACCCTCGATATCAAGGAGGCCGACGACGCCCATCGCGAACAGGTTCGCGTGCAGATGCACGAACCTTATCGCACGCTGCTCGGGCATTTTCGTCACGAAGTAGGGCATTACTACTGGGACCGTTTGGTCGCCAACAGTCATTGGCTGGAACCGTTCCGCGGCCTGTTTGGCGACGAGCGTGAAAGTTACGCCGAGGCGCTAGAGCGGCATTATCAGCAAGGCGCTCCGCTCGACTGGCAACAACATTACGTCAGCGCCTACGCCACCATGCACCCTTGGGAGGACTGGGCCGAAACCTGGGCTCACTACCTACATATGATGGATGCGGTGGACACTGCCCTGGGGTTCGGCATGAGTGCCCGGGAAATGGACTTCGATTACCAGCCGTTTCCACCCAGCACGCTATTCGACCCGCAGCACCCCGGCGGCCCGGCGTTCCTGTCGTTCGTCAACGCATGGATCGAACTGGCCGGCATGCTCAACGAATTGTCACGCAGCATGGGCCAGCCGGATTTCTATCCATTCGTCCTGCCGCCGACGGTGATTGCCAAGCTGCACTTCATTCACCTGGTGATCCAGCAGGAAGGCGGAAGGGCGGATGAGGTGTTGGCGCAATAGGATCAAAAAATCGCAGCCTTGTAGCAGCTGGCGCAGCCTGCGTTCGGCTGCGAAGCGGTCGTAAACCGGTGTTCGCGGCTTATGTGAAAACCGGGTTGCCCTGATTTCACGACTGCTGCGCAGCCGAATGCAGCCTTCGGCAGCTGCTACAGGTCGCGGTGTTTCAGGGTCAGCGCATGTCCTTGACCGGGCTCATATTTTTTAATCCGCTCGAACGGTTGTAACTTCGTCTCAGATAGGTACAATGGCGCGGCTCGCCGTCAGGTGAGCGTCGTTATGGTGACCCCATCGGTCCCCCCGCAACGATCAGCCGTGAACCCGGTCAGGCCTGGAAGGGAGCAGCCGCAGCGGTGACATTGTGTGCCGGGGTGTGGCTGGTGGGGTTGCCTCCATAACGCAGCACGAACCCTCTTTCGTGTTTTCTTCTTAAAAATACTGTTTTTGTTTTCCCTGCCATGGAGCTCATCCAGGGCGGTGTTTCGTCGTTTCCGAATTAAAGAACGGGATATAAAAAAGGAGGCCGATCTGTCGCATTCGACAGATCGGCCTCTTTTTTTCATTTACTGGCACTAGGCTTGGACAAGGCCTGGTCAACCGCTGCGATCAGCTTTCCCAGATCCTTCGGGGTGGCTTTGTATACGACGCTGAACAGGTACGCGCGCTGTTCATCTTCGTCTTCCAGATCTGCGAAAAAGGCTTTCAGCTTCACGCCCAGCACGTCGGCAAGCAAAAACAATGCTTCCACGCTGGGGGTATAGGTGCCGGTTTCGAAGCGACTGATGGTTTTGGGGTCAAAACCGGTTTTTTCGCCGAGTTCAGCCTGAGTAAGCCCTGCGACCTTACGGTAGCGTCGGATGGCCGGACCCAAACTTGAAATTTGCATCGCTCAATTCCCATTTAGAATCAAGAACTTAACGATAGATTTTTGCATTAGGCAACTGCATGATCCATCACCTTGCTTTGCAAAATGTGATGCATTTCGTAGAATCGCCGCTTCGAAGGGGTTTTGGATGATCTGCTTTCTGAAGTTTAGGCGATATGAAACAGCCAGCATTGCGTTCCCTGCCGGGTATACGCAAAGGCCGCTGGCGGTCTGAAGCCTTGCGAAATATTACCAGAGTCGGTGTTGTTACTTTGCCCTGGATCTTAGGCGGTCCGGGGGGCCATCAAATGCTGTTCATGGAGTGATAACGTGTCTCTGCACAGTACGTCTCAAAACACCTCTTCCGGGCATCCTGCGCTGGTCGAGCGGTACCACCGCTAGCGACAATGAGCCTGACTCATGGATGAGAAATACCGCAGGGCCGTGGATGCCGCCGCGATTTTTTCCGAGACCGATCTCGACGGCCGGATTACCTACGTCAACGATCAATTCTGCGCCGTGTCCGGCTATAGGCGCGAAGAGCTGTTGGGGCAGAATCATCGCGTGCTGAACTCCGGCTTGCACTCCGCCGATTTTTTCGCCGCCATGTGGCGCACCATCGCCCTGGGCAATATCTGGAAGGGCGAGATCTGTAATCGCGCCAAAGATGGCAGCCTGTATTGGGTCGACAGCACCATGGTGCCGGTGCTCGATGATGCCACCGGGCGCGTTCACCGATACTTGTCGATTCGTTTCGACATCAGCGAAAAACGCCAACTGCTGCAATCCTTGCAATGGCGGGTCGGGCATGACGTGCTGACCGGGCTGCCCAATCGCACGTTCCTCTCGGAGTTGCTGGATCAGGCGCTGGAATTCTCTCGGCATGAAAACATTCCGTTGGCGGTGTGCATGCTTGACCTCGACGGCTTCAAGGCGGTCAACGACGGTTACGGTCACGCCAGTGGCGATATGTTGCTGGTGGAAGTGGCCAAGCGTTTGCGCGACATTGTGCGCGGCGAAGATGTGGTGGCGCGACTGGCCGGTGACGAGTTCGTGCTGGTGCTGCGTTATGTGCGTGATCTGCAGGAGTTGCGCGCGGCGCTGAATCGCGTGCTGGGGGCGATTTCGGCGCCTTACACGCTGCACGGCAAGGACATCAATGTGTTTGCCAGTATCGGCGTCACCCTGTTTCCCCATGACAACGAAGATGCCGAGACCCTGCTGCGTCATGCCGATCAGGCGATGTACGTGGCCAAGCAGAGCGGGAGAAATCGCTTTCATCTATTCGATGTCTCTCGGGATCAGGAGGTCAAGGCCACTCACCAGACCGTCGAACGGGTGCGTCAGGCGCTGGTCGCCGGTGAGTTGCGCCTGCATTTTCAGCCCAAGGTGAACATGCGCCGTGGCGTGGTCGTCGGTTTCGAGGCGTTGTTGCGTTGGGAGCACCCGCAGAATGGCATGGTGCCACCCCGGGAGTTTTTGCCGCTGGTGGAGGATACCGACCTGATCATCGATATTGGTGAATGGGTGATGGACCAGGTTCTGTCGCAGTTGCACCGTTGGCAGCAAGCGGGGCAGGGCTGGCCGGTCAGTATCAACATCGCGGCGCGACATTTTCAGCGCGCTGATTTCGTCGACCGGCTCAGGCATGTACTCGCTCGACATGCCCAGGTCGCCCCCCAGATGCTCGATCTGGAAATCGTCGAGTCGGTGGCGATCGAGAATATCCAGCATGTCAGTGCCTGTTTGCAGGCCTGTCAGGCGTTGGGGGTGCAGTTTTCGCTGGGTGACTTTGGCACCGGTTACTCGTCCCTGAGTTACCTCAAGCGTTTGCGAACCCAAACCATCAAGATCGATAAGTCGTTCGTGCGTGACATTCTGAATGATCGTGACGACCTGGCCCTGACCACGGCGGTGATTGGCCTGGCCCGGGCGTTCGGTCGGCAGGTGATAGCCGAGGGGCTGGAAAGCCTTGAGCACGGCGAATTGCTGTTGAGGCTGGGATGCGAAGTCGCTCAAGGCTACTTCATCGCTCGCCCGATGCCGCCCGGAGAGGTGCCAGACTGGGTGGCGGGTTTTGTCGCCCCGTCGCAATGGCAGATGCTCGGCCAGACAGCCTGAGCCATCATGCAGCTGCTACTGGTTGGCAGCAGGGTTGCCGGTGTAGAGCCGGATAATGTCATCGATCTCCCCGGACATTTTCATTTGCAGCAATGTGTCCAGAATGCGTTGCACAGGCACCTTGGGGTCGTTGCGCATATAGCAACCGACGGTTTGTTCGTGTACCAGCGCTACGCTTTGCAGTTGTCGGTCGGGCAGCAGGCGCTGGTTGAACCAGTCCAGGGTCCATTGGCTGCTTACGGCATAGCGGTAGCGTCCGGCCAGGAGTTTATCCAGCACCTGTTCCTGATTGCGCGCGTCATCGCGGTGCAGGCGGTCGGCGTCGAACAGCGGTTGCAGGGTCGGGTAGCTATAGCCGAATACCGTGCCGATCGACTGTTGCGGCAGCTCTGCCGGGTTGACCGTGTCGGGTGAGTCTCCCCGGCCAATCAGCAAGTCGCGCTGAACCAGCAGCGGAGCGCTCCAGATATAGTTGCCGGACAGATTCGGCAGCCAGGATTTTGAGACATAACAGCGCACATCGACTTCGCCGTGTTCCATGGCGTTTTGCACCCGTGCCCGAGGCAAGACATGAAATTGCGCCGGCACGCCGACCTGTGTCGCCAGGCTGAGCATGATGTCGTGCAGAATGCCCTGGGTCGGTCGACCGCGCTCCATCTGCACCATGGGCATGGCCCAGCTGTCAGATACGACAAAGCGCAACGGCGCCTCGGCGGCTGCGACACTCAGGCTGACCAACAGCAGTGCCCCCAAGGCAAAACGCATAAACGCTCCGGTACGGCTCAAACCTGAGCCAATAAAAGCCCTTAAAGTGCAGCTTAGCCAGAATAGACGAGCGCACCGGATGCAATTTTGGCCTTGCTCCGCTAGCATTAGCCGCTTCTGTTCCTTCGTTGCGACGGTTTTCGATGAGTTATCAGGTTCTTGCACGTAAATGGCGTCCGCGCTCGTTCGGCGAAATGGTCGGCCAGACCCATGTGCTCAAGGCTCTGATCAATGCCTTGGACAGCCAACGGCTGCACCACGCGTACCTGTTTACCGGTACCCGCGGGGTCGGCAAGACCACCATCGCGCGGATCATCGCCAAATGCCTGAACTGTGAAACAGGTATCACTTCGACCCCCTGCGGCGAGTGCTCGGTGTGCCGCGAAATCGATGAAGGCCGCTTCGTCGACCTGATCGAGATCGACGCCGCGAGCCGGACCAAGGTCGAAGATACTCGCGAACTGCTCGACAACGTGCAGTACGCGCCGAGCCGCGGGCGCTTCAAGGTCTACCTGATCGACGAAGTGCACATGCTCTCCAGCCATTCCTTTAATGCGCTGTTGAAAACCCTCGAAGAGCCGCCGCCCTACGTCAAGTTCATCCTGGCGACCACCGATCCGCAGAAA
The DNA here is from genome assembly GCF_031570575.1 of Pseudomonas sp. JL3. Taxonomy (NCBI): domain Bacteria; kingdom Pseudomonadati; phylum Pseudomonadota; class Gammaproteobacteria; order Pseudomonadales; family Pseudomonadaceae; genus Pseudomonas; species Pseudomonas sp. JL3. Next base: position 424,829 of record NZ_JAKWJK010000003.1, on the reverse strand, counting down.
CTTCCTGCAACGATTTTGTCGCGGTGCCTGCAGTTCTCCCTGAAGAACATGACCCCGGAACGGGTGGTCGAGCATTTGACCCACGTGTTGAGCGTCGAGAACGTGCCGTTCGAAGACGACGCGCTGTGGCTGCTGGGCCGCGCCGCTGACGGTTCGATGCGCGACGCCATGAGCCTGACCGATCAGGCCATCGCGTTCGGTGAAGGCAAGGTCATGGCCGCCGACGTGCGGGCCATGCTCGGTACTTTGGATCATGGTCAGGTCTACGACGTTTTGCATGCGCTGATTGAAGGCGACGCCAAGGCGTTGCTCGAAGCCGTGCGTCATCTGGCCGAACAAGGCCCGGACTGGAACGGCGTGCTCTCGGAAATTCTCAATGTGCTGCACCGTGTTGCCATCGCCCAGGCCCTGCCTGAAGGCGTCGATAACGGCCATGGCGACCGTGACCGCGTATTGGCCCTGGCCCAGGCATTGCCGGCCGAAGACGTGCAGTTCTATTACCAGATGGGCCTGATCGGGCGCCGGGACTTGCCGCTGGCGCCGGACCCGCGCGGCGGTTTCGAAATGGTCCTGCTGCGAATGCTCGCGTTCCGGCCGGCAGACACCGAGGACGCGCCGAGGCAACCGCTAAAGACAGTGGGGATCAGCCAGGCCACAGTTGATTCCGCAAATTCAGTGGCTGCCGCGCGAGTTATTGCGCCGGTAGTCGCTACGGCCGTTACACCGGCTCCGGTTGCGCCCGTAGTGGCACCGCCCCCTGTTCCGGTAGCTGCGCCTGAGCCGGTCGCGTCTGTGGCTGTGCCCATCGTCGCGCCTGAGCCCGAGCCTGTTGTCGAGCCCGTAGCGGTCGAAGAAGTCGTCGATCTGCCGTGGAACGACCCGGTAGAGCCTGAAGTTGTCCAGCAACCCGCCGTCGAGCCGGTGCTGGAAACGGCTGGCGAACAACCCGAATTACCACCGATGCCTATCCCGACCCCGGACAGTGTGGTGCCGGACGCGCCGGAATGGGCTGCTGCGCCGATCCCGGAACCGTCCGTGGCCGAAGTCGATGCCGCCACGCCCGACATGGACCAGGACGACGAGCCGCCGCTGGACGAGGACTACATCGAGCCGGACATGGATTCGGCCTACAGCTACCTCGACGACCTGGCCAGCGAGCACACCGCCGAACCTGCGCCGGAACCCGAACCTGAACCGGCCGCGATGCCGGCCACCGGCCTGGCCCTGCAATGGCTGGAGTTGTTCCCGAAACTGCCGGTGTCCGGCATGACCGCCAGCATCGCCGCCAACTGCACGCTGATCGCCGTCGATGGCGACAATTGGTTGTTGCACCTGGACCCGGCCCACAGTGCCTTGTTCAACGCGACACAACAACGTCGCCTCAACGATGCACTGAACCAGCTCCACGGGCGCACGTTGACCCTGAGCATGGAGCTGATCAAGCCCGAGCAGGAAACCCCGGCTCAGGCCTCATCCCGCCGTCGTGCCAACCGTCAGCGTGAGGCCGAGGAATCGATCCACGGCGATCCGTTCATCCAGCAAATGATGCAGCAGTTCGGGGCGGTGGTCCGTCACGATACTATTGAACCTGTCGAGGCCCTGGTCAGTCAGGACTAATAACTGAAGGCGCTTGGCCGCATTCGCCGGGCGCTGTTTTTATCCAAGTACTTTTGAGGTGATTCCCATGATGAAAGGTGGCATGGCCGGCCTGATGAAGCAGGCGCAGCAGATGCAGGAAAAAATGGCCAAGATGCAGGAAGAGCTGGCCAACGCCGAAGTCACCGGTAAAGCCGGCGGCGATATGGTCACCGTGGTGATGACCGGTCGTCACGACGTCAAGCGTGTGACTATCGACCCAAGCCTGGTCGAAGGCCTGAGCGAAGATGACAAGGAAATGCTGGAGGCGGTATTCGCCGCAGCCGTTAACGACGCCGTACGCAAGATCGAAGCCAACAGCCAGGACAAAATGTCCGGCGTGACCGCTGGCATGCAATTGCCACCGGGTATGAAACTGCCATTCTGATTCGCCAACGCGCGTTGGATGGGAACAAAAAAATGCCAGGCATCGCGCCTGGCATTTTTGTTTCTGTCTGTTGGAAGTGTGATGCCTGTGAGGCAGCCTTCGCGGGCAAGCCCGCTCCCACAGGGATCACCTGAATCCTGTGGGAGCGTGGCTTGCCCGCGATGAAGTCACCTCGGTACAACTGACGAAACTTCGAACCCGGCAGCGCCACAAAGGTCTGCTGCCTATACCGCTGAAATTTATCGATCAAGGAGACGCTCACATGCCACAAGCATTGACCCTCAACCAGCGTATCGTCCTGGTGTCCCGCCCGGTGGGCGCGCCGACACCGGAGAATTTCCGCCTGGAACGGGTAGCGCTGCCAGACCTGGCCGACGGTCAGGTGTTGCTCAAAACGCTTTATCTGTCGCTCGATCCCTACATGCGCGGTCGTATGAGTGACGCGCCGTCCTACGCTGCGCCGGTAGAAATCGACGAGGTGATGACTGGTGGGGCTGTCAGTCGTGTCGAACGCTCGCTGCATCCGAAATTCCATGAGGGTGATCTGGTGGTCGGCGTCACGGGATGGCAAAGCCACAGCATCAGCGACGGGCGCAACATCATTCCGATCCCGTCCGGGCTGCAGAGTCCGTCGATGGCCCTGGGTGTACTGGGCATGCCCGGCATGACCGCCTACATGGGGTTGATGGACATCGGTCAGCCCAAGGAAGGCGAAACCCTGGTGGTAGCGGCTGCGTCCGGCGCGGTGGGTTCGGTGGTCGGCCAAGTGGCGAAGATCAAGGGCCTGCGAGTGGTCGGTGTGGCCGGTGGCGCGGAAAAGTGTCGCTATGTGGTTGAGGAGCTGGGCTTCGATGCCTGCATCGACCACAAGCGCCCGGACTTCGCCGAAGAGTTGGCGCTGGCCTGCTTCAGAGGCGTCGATATCTACTTTGAAAACGTCGGTGGCAAGGTGTTCGATGCGGTGCTGCCGCTGCTCAACCCCAAGGCGCGGATTCCTCTTTGCGGTCTGATTGCGTCCTACAACACCCATGAAGCGCCGAGCGGGCCGGATCGCTTGCCCCAATTGCAGCGTACGCTGCTGACCAAGCGCATACGGATTCAGGGCTTCATTGTGTTTGACGACTACGGTGACCGTCAGCCGGAGTTCATCAGCGCCATGGCGCCGTGGGTGCGTGATGGCAAGGTGAAATTCCGTGAAGACGTGGTCGATGGCCTGGAGAACGCGCCTCAGGCGTTCATCGGTCTGCTGGAGGGGCGCAACTTCGGCAAACTGGTGGTGCGGGTTGCGCCAACTGAGTAATTGACGGTGCTATTTGACGCTAAACAGAGGCGCGGGTATAAACCGCGTCTCGTTGTTATGTCGGACTTTTCCCATGAGCTTCAGCCCTTTGATCCGCCAACTGATCGATGCCCTGCGAATTTTGCCGGGTGTGGGTCAGAAAACTGCCCAGCGCATGGCGTTGCAACTGCTTGAGCGTGATCGCAGCGGCGGTTCGCGACTGGCCCAGGCGCTGAGCCAGGCCATGGAAGGGGTGGGCCACTGCCGCTTGTGCCGCACGCTGACCGAAGACGATCTGTGCCCGCAATGCGCCGATCCGCGCCGCGACGATACCTTGCTGTGTGTGGTGGAAGGTCCGATGGACGTTTATGCGGTGGAGCAGACCGGTTTCCGTGGTCGCTACTTCGTGCTCAAAGGCCACCTGTCGCCTCTCGACGGGTTGGGTCCGGACGCCATCGGCATTCCACAATTGATGTCGCGGATAGAAGAAGCGGGTACGTTTGCCGAAGTCATCCTCGCCACCAACCCGACGGTGGAAGGTGAAGCCACCGCGCATTACATCGCCCAGTTGCTCAGCAACAAAGGCCTGATCGCCTCACGCATCGCCCATGGCGTGCCGTTGGGTGGCGAGCTGGAACTGGTGGATGGCGGGACGTTGGCGCATTCGTTTGCCGGGCGTAAGCCGATTGCCTTGTAGTGTCTGAACAGGCCCCTTCGCGGGCAAGCCTCGGTCTATCTGATTCACACAACTCTATTGAAAACCAAGCAAGCGCTCGGTTAACTTCGCTGAACCTTCAGTGGAGTTCGCCGATGCCTGCCTTCCAGGAATACTTCGACCCCAGCCACCAATTGGTCCGCGACAGCGTCAGACGTTTCGTCGAGCGCGAGATTCTTCCGGACATCGACCAGTGGGAAGAAGCCGAAAGCTTCCCCCGTGAGCTTTACCTCAAGGCCGGCGAGGCGGGGATTCTGGGCATTGGTTATCCCGAAGCCTTTGGCGGCAGCCATGAAGGCGATGTGTTCGCCAAGATCGCTGCCAGTGAAGAGCTGATGCGCTGCGGTTCCGGTGGTCTGGTCGCGGGGCTGGGCTCGCTGGACATCGGTCTGCCGCCGATCCTCAAATGGGCCAGGCCCGAAGTCCGCGATCGCGTTGTGCCTCAGGTGCTGGCGGGCGAGAAGATCAGTGCCTTGGCCGTCACTGAGCCCAGCGGCGGCTCCGACGTCGCCAACCTGCAAACCCGCGCCGTACGTGACGGCGACTGTTACCGGGTCAGCGGCAGCAAAACCTTCATTACCAGCGGCGTTCGCGCGGATTTCTACACCGTCGCGGTGCGCACCGGCGAGCCGGGTTTTGGTGGCATCAGTTTGCTGCTGATCGAGAAGGGCACACCCGGTTTCACTGTCGGTCGTCAGTTGAAGAAAATGGGCTGGTGGGCGTCGGACACCGCCGAGCTGTTTTTCGATGATTGCCGCGTGCCGGTGAGCCATCTGATCGGTGCCGAGAACATGGGCTTCGCCTGCATCATGGGCAACTTCCAGAGCGAGCGTCTGGCCTTGGCACTGATGGCCAACATGACCGCGCAGTTGGCGCTGGAGGAGAGCCTGAAGTGGGCTCGTCAGCGTGAAGCCTTCGGCAAACCCATCGGCAAGTTCCAGGTGCTCAAGCACCGTCTAGCGGAAATGGCCACGGCGCTGGAGGTATCACGGGAATTCACCTACCGGCAGGCAGCGAAAATGGCCGCCGGGCAGAGCGTGATCAAGGAGATTTCCATGGCCAAGAATTTCGCTACCGACACGGCTGATCGCATTACGAGCGATGCGGTGCAGATTTTGGGTGGTTTGGGTTATATGCGCGAGAGCCTGGTAGAGAGGCTGTATCGGGATAACCGGATTCTGTCGATTGGTGGGGGGACGCGGGAAGTGATGAATGAGATCATCAGCAAGCAAATGGGGCTTTGAGTTTTTGCGGTGTTGCGGCTGACGCCATCGCGGGCTTGCCCGCGATGGCGTCAGCACAGCCGCTGCTTATTTATCAGTAAGGGCAAACTGAGTCAGGCAGAAAGTAGGAATCCCCATGTCTTCCAGCCGCTGCGAGCCACCCAGCTCCGGCAAATCAATGATCGCCGCCGCTTCATGCACCCGCGCGCCCATGCGCCGAATCAGGTTCGCCGCTGCGATCAGCGTGCCGCCAGTGGCGATCAGGTCATCGAACATCACCACCGTATCACCCTCACACAGGCTGTCGGCATGGACTTCGAGAAAGGCTTCGCCGTACTCGGTCTGATAACCCTCGGCCAGCACGTCGGCCGGCAATTTGCCCTGCTTGCGGAACAGCACCAGCGGTTTGTTCAATTGATACGCCAGGATCGAACCGATCAGGAAGCCACGGGCATCCATGGCGCCGATGTGAGTGAAGTCGGCCTCGACGTAACGATGGGCAAAGCTGTCCATCACCAGGCGCAGGGCAGTGGGTGACTGGAACAAGGGGGTGATGTCGCGAAAGATCACGCCCGGCTTGGGGAAGTCGATCACGGGGCGGATCAGGGATTTGATGTCGAAGGAGTCGAAGACCATCGTCGAAGTGTCCTGGCGGGCTGCAAACGTCGCAGTATAGCGGCGGCTGAACCGTTTCGCTCAGCCGCCGTCGCCACGATCAGCCGTCGAGCGAGCCGCCGGCCAGGGCGCAGAGCTGGATCGGGTCGAGGATATGTATTTCCTTTCCCTCGGCGGCAATCAGTTCGTTTTGCTGGAAGCGGGTGAACACCCGGGACACGGTCTCCACCGCCAGGCCCAGGTAATTGCCGATTTCGTTGCGCGACATGCTCAAGCGGAACTGGTTGGCCGAGAAGCCCCGGGCCCGGAAACGTGCTGACAGGTTGACCAGGAAAGTGGCGATGCGCTCGTCGGCGGTTTTCTTCGACAGCAGCAACATCATTTGCTGATCGTCGCGAATCTCGCGGCTCATCACCCGCATCAACTGACGGCGCAGTTGTGGCAGTTGCAGGGCCAGTTCGTCGAGGCGATCGAAAGGAATTTCGCACACCGAGGTAGTTTCCAGGGCTTGCGCCGAGACCGGGTGCTTTTCGGTGTCCATGCCCGACAGGCCGACCAGTTCACTCGGCAAATGGAAGCCGGTGAGCTGCTCTTCGCCGCCATCGCTCAGGCTGAAAGTCTTCAGGGCGCCGGAGCGTACTGCATAAACGGAATCGAACGTGTCGCCCTGGCGAAACAGGAACTCGCCTTTTTTCAGCGGGCGACCACGTTTGACGATATCGTCCAGCGCATCCATGTCTTCCAGATTCAAAGAAAGTGGCAGGCAGAGAGGGGCCAGGCTGCAATCCTTGCAATGGGCCTGGCTATGAGCGCGCAGCTTTACTGGCTCGGACATTTCTTCAATCCTTGTGGGAAAACACACATAAGACGTAAGGGTAACCCACGGGAGGACATTCAGGCACGCGGCGATTTTGTCGCAGGGTCATAAAATCAGCGTTTCGCAGACTGGCCATGGGCTGATGGCTAGATAACCCGTGAAAACCGCTGGCGATTTTGTTGTTCCAGGTACGCGTCGAACACCATGCACACCGAGCGCACCAGCAATCGTCCGGCGGGCAGTACGGTAATCCGTTCGTTATCAAGTTTGATCAGTCCGTCGTCGGCCATTCCCTGCAATTGTGGCCAGAGTTTGCCGAAGTAACCCTGAAAGTCGATGTTGAAGGTTTGTTCGATCTGGGCGAATTCCAGGTTGAAATGGCAGATCAGTTGCTGGATGACCGCACGTCGCAGGTGGTCATCGGTATTGCACAGCAGACCACGACTGGTGGCCAGCTGTGCGCTGGCCAGCGCGTTCTGGTACTGGTTCAGGTCGCTGCTGTTCTGGCAGTACAAATCGCCGATCTGGCTGATGGCCGATACCCCCAAGCCAATCAAATCGCAATGGCCGTGGGTGGTGTAGCCCTGGAAGTTACGTTGCAGGGTCGATTCTTCCTGAGCAATCGCCAATTCATCATCGGGCAGGGCGAAATGGTCCATGCCGATGTAGCGGTAACCGGCGGCCGTCAGTTGTTCGATGGTGCGCTGGAGCATTTCCAGCTTCTGTGCCGGTGCCGGTAAATCATTGCCGTTGATCCGCCGTTGCGGCATGAAGCGTTCCGGCAGATGGGCGTAGTTGAACACCGAGAGCCGGTCCGGTTGCAGGCTGATGACTTCGTCGACGGTGCGGGCGAAGCTTTCGGGTGTCTGTTTCGGCAGGCCGTAGATCAGATCGATGTTGATCGAGCGAAATTGCAGGGTTCGGGCCGCATCGATCACCGCACGGGTTTCTTCCAGGCTTTGCAGGCGGTTGACCGCCCGTTGTACCGCCGGATCGAGGTCTTGAACGCCAATGCTGACCCGGTTGAAGCCCAACTCCCGAAGCAGGCCCATGGTCGACCAGTCGGCCTCGCGAGGGTCTATCTCGATGCCGTAGTCGCCGGAGTCGTCGTCCAGCAGATTGAAATGTTTGCGCAACTGAGCCATCAACTGGCGCAATTCGTCGTGGCTGAGAAAGGTCGGTGTGCCGCCGCCGAAATGCAGTTGCTCGACTTTTTGCGTCGGGTCGAGGTGACAGGCAATCAGCTGGATTTCCTGTTCCAGGCGCTGCAAATAGGGCAGGGCGCGGCCACGGTCCTTGGTGATGACTTTGTTGCAGGCGCAGTAGTAGCAAATGTTCGCGCAGAATGGCACGTGCACATACAGCGACAGCGGCCGCAGGGCCTTGCGGCTGTCGCGAAGGGCATGAAACAGGTCGAAGGTGCTGACCTGGCTGTCGAATTGCACGGCGGTCGGGTACGAGGTATAGCGCGGTCCCGCCAGGTCATAACGGCGGATCAGATCTGTGTCCCAACGAATGGCGTCGAGCATGCGGGCATTCCCCCGGATAAGGCTGGCAGTGTGGGCGAGTCTAGGGAGAAGTGCGCAAAGGCATCTTGATTTGCATCAAGGGTCGGGATTTGTATTGTCAGTGGGGGCCTCTTCGCGGGCAAGCCTCGCCCCAGCAGGAGCGAGGCTTGCCCGCGAAGGCCGCACCACCGATCTAATGCCCCATGAGCCAATGCTGATGCGGCCCCGGCAAGGTCCAGATGCCGAACACCATCACCAGCAAACCACCCGTCATGCGCACACTGCGTTTGCGCAACAACGCGGTAACGCGCTCGGCCGCCAGCCCTGTGGCGAGCAGCACCGGCCAGGTGCCTAGCCCGAATGCCAGCATCAGCAACGCACTGTCCAGCGCATTGCCCTGGCTCGCCGACCACAGCAATGTGCTGTAAACCAGCCCGCACGGCAGCCAGCCCCATAATGCGCCCAGCAGCAGGGCGCGGGGCAGGTTCGATACTGGCAATAGTTTGTTGGCCACCGGCTGGATATGCCGCCACAGGCCACGGCCGAGGCTTTCGATTCGGGTCAAGCCGCTCCACCAGCCGGCCAGGTACAGGCCCATGGCGATCAGCAGCAGTCCGGCGAGGATGCGCATGAACATCGCCGCCGGGCTATTGGCCACGGCCCAGCCGGCCAGGCCGATCAGCAGGCCGGCCGCGGCGTAGCTGAGAATTCGCCCCAGGTTGTAGGCCAGCAATAGTCGAAAGCGTCGGCTGCGTTGTTCCTTGGGGATCGCCAAGGTCAACGCACCCATCAAGCCGCCGCACATGCCCAGGCAATGCCCGCCACCGAGCAGGCCGAGGATCACCGCAGACACCAACAGTGGCGCCAACTCAAGCATGGGGCGGCGCCTTGTCGTCCGGTTTGGCCGGCTGGCCGCTGGCCTCGTCGACCGCTGCCTTGTGGTTCGGGTCCTGATCGTCGAACAGGATGCTGTGGGCCGGGCCGTCGAGGTCATCGTACTGACCGCTGTCGACTGCCCAGAAGAAGATATAGATAGCGATGGCCACGATCAGCAGCGCGGCCGGGATCATCACGTAGAGAGCTGGCATCTGGACTCCATGCCCGCGCGGCTCAGGCCGGCAGCGGGCGGGTTTCTGGCGTGGTGCCGACAGCCGGCGCGCTCGGCAGGCGAGTCAGGCGCAGGGCATTCAGCACCACGGTCAACGAACTGATCGACATGCCGACCGCGGCCCATACCGGAGTGATCCAGCCGAGGGCAGCGAACGGCAACATGAGGCCATTGTACAGCGCCGCCCACAGCAAGTTCTCGATGATGACCCGACGGGTGCGACGGGCCAGGCTGAAGGCTTGCACCAGCGCGTCGAGACGATTCGACAGCAGCACCGCATCGGCACTGGTTTTCGCCAGATCGGTGGCCGACCCCATCGCCACGCTGATGTCAGCGGCGGCCAGCACCGGCACGTCATTGACCCCGTCACCGAGCATCAACACCTTGCGGCCTTCGTTGTGCAGCTGTTGCAGCACCTGCAATTTATCATCCGGGCGCAAACCGCCGCGGGCCTCGTCGATGCCCAATTCGGCAGCGACGCTGGCAACCATGGGCGAGCTGTCGCCGGACAGCAGCAACGTGCGCCAGCCACGAGCCTTGCACGCTGCCAGCAGGGCGGGCGCGTCGGCGCGCAAACGGTCGTCGAGCACGAACCACGCCAGCGGCCCTTGGCTGTCGCCGAGCAGTAGCCATTGGCCGGGCTCATCGGGCATTACTGGCATTTGAGCGCCGCTGAGTTCGCAGACGAACCCCGGCTGACCAATGCGCAGGCGTTGTGCGCCGACCAACCCCTCCAGACCCAGCCCTGGCGTACTGTTAACTTCCTCGGCGGCCAGTGGCGCGCGACCAAAAGCCCGGGCAATCGGGTGCTCGGAGCGGTTTTCCAAAGCGGCGGCGAGACTTAGGCATTGATCGCTGGTCAGTGCCCCAAGCGGCCGGATCGAACGCAAGGCCAGGCGACCTTCAGTGAGGGTTCCAGTCTTGTCGAAAATCACCGTATCGATCTGGTTCAGGCCTTCCAGCACATGGCCGCGCGTCAGCAAAAGCCCCAGTTTGTGCAACGTGCCGGTGGCGGCGGTAAGGGCGGTCGGCGTGGCCAGGGACAAGGCGCACGGGCAGGTGGCAACCAGCATCGCCAAGACAATCCAGAACGCTCGCGATGAATCCAGCTCCCACCAGAGCAGGCCGATGGCAGCCACTGCGATAAGCGTCAGCAGTAAAAACCACTGCGCGGCGCGGTCGGCGATTTCCGCCAGCCGAGGCTTTTCGGCCTGGGCGCGATCCAGCAGGCGGACGATGGCCGACAGGCGCGTGTCCTGACCCAACGCCAGGACTTTCACGGTCAACGCACCCTCGACGTTCAAGGTGCCGGCGGTGACGGTATCGCCCGGGGTTCGTGGTTGGGGCAGGTATTCGCCGGTGAGCAGGGATTCGTCGATGCTCGACTGACCGTCGAGGATCTTGCCGTCGGCCGGCAGGATCGCTCCGGGGTGCACCAGCACCTGATCACCCACGCGCAACTCGCTGAGCAGAATCCGCTCGCTCTGACCGTCAGCGCTCAGCCGCAGGCAGGAGGCGGGCAACAGATTGACCAACTGTGCGGTCGCGGCGGCGGTGCGTTCCCGGGCACGACGCTCCAGATAACGCCCGGCCAGCAGGAACAGTGCAAACATCCCCACCGCATCGAAATAAAGCTCTCCAACCCCGGTGATCGAGGTCCAGATCCCGGCGATATAGGCACTGCCGATCGCCAGCGACACCGAGACGTCCATGGTCAGGTGACGTGTGCGCAGATCGCGCATCGCGCCCTTGAAGAACGGCGCGCAGCTGTAAAACACGATCGGGGTGGTGAGAAACAGCGCGACCCAGCGCAGGATGGTGTGCAGCTCGGGGCTGAGGTCGATGTTGAATTCCGGCCAGGTAGCCATCGTTGCCATCATCGCCTGGAACCACAGCAGCCCGGCAACGCCGAGTTGACGCAGCGCCAGACGGTTTTCGCTGGCCAGTTGTTCGCTGGCGCGGTCGGCCTGATAAGGATGGGCGGCGTAACCGATGTGGCGTAATTCGCTGAGCACTTGGCTCAGCGGCAATTGTGCATCGGCCCAGCGCACATGCAGGCGATGGTTGGACAGGTTCAGGCGTGCTTCGGCCACCGCGGGCAAGGCACGCAGGTGTTTCTCGATCAACCAGCCGCAGGCGGCGCAACTGATGCCTTCCATCAGCAGCGTGGTTTCGGCGAGTTCGCCTTCGTGGCGGACAAAGGGCTGCTGCACGTCGGCGCGATCATACAGCGCCAGCTCATCCACCAACTGCACCGGCAAGGCTTCGGGGTTGGCCGAGGCTTCGCTGCGATGCTGGTAATAACTTTCCAGCCCTCCGGCCACAATGGCCTCGGCCACCGCCTGGCAACCCGGGCAGCAGAACTCGCGGGTATCCCCGAGGACGGCGGCCGTAAAGCGGCTGCCGGCGGGGACGGGCAGTGCGCAGTGGTAGCAGGGGGTTGGACTGGTCATGGGCGTGTTCCGATAATCATTCCCACGCTCTGTGTGGGAATGCCTTCCCGGACGCTCCGCGTCCGCTTCGGCTGGGACGCGGAGCGTCCCTGGCTGCGTTCCCACGCAGAGCGTGGGAAACGATCAGGGTAAGGCTTATTTTTTCAGGTCTTCCGCACCCTGCAGCGGTTCATCACCGAGCAGCAGATCCTTGGCGTGGCTGACCTGTTCTTCTTCGAACATGCGCCAGGTCTTGTCATCCTGCACGCCCAGCAATTCGACAAAGCGACGACCTTCAATCTTGTCGCTCAACTGGCCAATGTAGCGGCCCTGTTCGGTTTCGCTGCGGGCCAGGGTGATCTTGCGATCCTTCTCCGGTTGAGTTGGCGAAATCAGATTCAGTTCAAGGGTTGCAGGCGTGCTGTTGCCGCTCAGGCGCAGGTCGACTTCACCGGTCACGTCATCGAGGTGCACGCTGGCACGCAGTTGCAGGCTCTGGGCCAGCAGTTCGCGGTCCAGCGAACGGTTGATGCCCTTGCCGGCCTCGTAATAGTTGTCGTTGACCAGGTTGTCCGGGTTGTTCACCGCGATGGTCACCATCGACAGGGTCAAGGTCACCGAGCAGGCCAGGATGGCGATGATGATCCACGGCCAAAGGTGCTTGTACCAGGGACTTGCGGCAGTTGCTGCGGACATGTTCACTTCTCTCAACGAATTTGTGGGCCGATGAATCGGCTCTTGGCTTCAACGTGGACGTTGGCGTCATCGGCATCCTTGAGGATGAATGTCACCTCGTTGGTGCTCGACGGCAGTTGTTCCGGTGCGCTGGACAGTTCGACCGGCTGGCTGAAGATCTCCCCTGCAGCGACTTTGATCTCGCGCTTGCCTTGCAGCTTGAGATCCGGCAGGCCGGTGGCTTCGAGCACGTAGGTGTGGTCGCGCTGATCCTTGTTCATGATCTTCAGGCTGTAGACGTTTTCGATCCGGCCTTCGGCGTTCTCGCGGTACAACACGCGGTCTTTACTGACATCGAAGCCGACCAGCGAACGCATGAAGAACGCAGTCATCAGCAACGCGATCATTGTCAGCAACACCAAGGCATAACCGATCAGGCGTGGGCGCAGTTTATGGGTTTTTTGCCCCGACAGGTTGTGCTCGGTGGTGTAGCTGATCAGGCCGCGGGGGTAATCCATCTTGTCCATGATGCTGTCGCAGGCGTCGATGCACGCCGCGCAGCCGATGCATTCGATTTGCAGGCCATCGCGGATGTCGATACCGGTGGGGCAGACCTGGACGCACATGGTGCAGTCGATGCAATCGCCCAGGCCCTGGGCCTTGTAGTCGATACCTTTCTTGCGCGGGCCACGGCTTTCGCCACGGCGCGGATCATAGGAGACGATCAGCGTGTCCTTGTCGAACATTACGCTCTGGAAGCGGGCGTACGGGCACATGTAAATGCACACTTGCTCACGCAACCAGCCAGCGTTGCCGTAAGTGGCGAGGGTGAAGAAGCCGACCCAGAAATACGACCAGCCATCGGCCTGGCCGGTGAAGAAATCGATCACCAGTTCGCGAATCGGCGAGAAGTAACCGACGAAGGTCATGCCGGTCACGAAACCGATCAGCAGCCACATCGTGTGCTTGCTGAATTTGCGCAGGAATTTGTTTGCGCTCATCGGCGCCTTGTCGAGCTTGATGCGCTGGTTGCGGTCGCCTTCGGTGACTTTTTCGCACCACATGAAGATCCAGGTCCAGACGCTCTGTGGGCAGGTGTAGCCGCACCAGACCCGACCGGCATACACGGTGATGAAGAACAGGCCGAAAGCGCTGACGATCAGGATTCCCGAGAGCAGGATGAAGTCCTGAGGCCAGAAGGTCGCGCCGAAAATAAAGAATTTACGTTCCGGCAGGTTCCACCAGACGGCTTGATGGCCGCCCCAGTTCAGCCACACCGTGCCGAAATACAGTAGAAACAGCCCGGCACCGCCGATCATCCGCAGATTGCGGAACAGGCCGGTGAAGGCGCGGGTGTAGATTTTTTCTCGAGAGGCGTAGAGGTCGACGCTGTTGTTCTCGTTCTTGGCAGGTGGAGTGACGTCGTGTACCGGAATCTGATTGCTCATCATTGCATCCCACGGCAGTGGAAAAATGCCCCGGTCAGTACGTGCCGACCGCGGTCAAAAAGAGGTGTTGCAGTGGCGCAATGATACGCCTGTAGCTCTGGTACAAGGGTGCGACCTTTGGTCGCGTTGGGCAAAATCAATTGATGGTGTAGTGACTTGAATCAATTGACTTGTGGATTATGGACGGTTTTTCACGGTGCAGAATCAGAGGTGCTGCAATTCATAGGCGTTGCGTGGCCGAAGAGGCGGAGGCGGCGGGCAGGCCTCAGCCGGCATGCCGATCACGATAGTGCAGGCCATGGCAGCGGCTTCATAGTTTGGCGCACTGCAGTCGGAAACAATCAAAACTCAAAGCAGGCAAAGTTGAAGTCGGGGGTAAGTTGTTTGTCGGCTTTAATCGTGCGCGGAGGAAATATATTTATTTAATTGGTTTTAGTTAGTTGTTTGAGGTTTTTACTCGTTTCGAATAAGTTGGTCGGGCGCGGCCTTCAAGTACGCGCTTGTATTTAATGTTATTGGAAATGGAATTCTATGATTACTAAGAAAGTTAAACGATTCATGCTGGGCTTGTGTCTGCTGTCCGCAGTACCTTTGGCCAATTCAACCGAGGGCACTCCGCGTCATATGGTCTTCGTGTCGGATACACAATACCCCTGGACGGACAAACTCGACCGCAGAGAGCCTGAATCAGATGCGGATTTCAAGGCGCGCTCCAAATGGCTGGTGGAAACCCAGTTTGCGAGTATTGCCGACTTCCGCAAAAATCATCCGCAATCGCAGGTGCCGCTGATGATCAACGGTGACGTCACCGCTTTCGGTCACGGCTGGCAACGTTCCTATATGAATTCAACATTGAAAAAATACTTCGGGAGCGATTATTTATATGGCCTGGGCAATCACGATTATGAGAATAATGTGGACGATTGCTTTAGCAATAATTGTGCGGCCGGTAGTATCGTGGAATTTAAAGAGCATCACATTGGAAAGGTCGACAGTTTTGATTTGAACATTACTGGCGGATTTTTTAATAAGCTGTATTCGGGCAGTCTCGCCTATTCCGTAAACATAGGTGAAGTCCATATGGTGCAACTCAATAATGAGCCGACCTATACGACCAGAATTTCTCATGCGCTAAACCCGACGACGTTCGACATCACCAGTACGCTGGATTGGCTTGAAACCGATTTGAGGCTCGCTCGGACTCAGGGTTACGCCATCATTATCAACATGCACAAACCCGAGGAAATGATGGGTAACATTGAGCAAGCGAGGCGCTTCTACCAAATGATCAGGAAGTATGAGGTCACTGCCATTTTTGCCGGTCATTACCATCAAAGAGGCGGCGCTGCCTTTAAAGATAGTGACGTGCCAATGTACCTCAGCGGCGCCACTTCTCAGCAGACCTACCTGATTGCCAGTTTTACCGAGGATCGCAAGCAGTTGCAGGTCTATCTGGTGGAGAACAATCAATGGCAAAACCGGAGGCTGATCGATACGACTCCTGTGAAATCAATTTTCGCTAATCGTCCATGAAAAAGGCCCCGCCAAATCACTGGCGGGGCCTTTTGTGTTGCATCAAGCGTTTGCCTTACTGGGCGTCCGCCACGGGCGCTTTCTCACCGTGAGACAGGCTGTAAACGTAAGCAGCCAGCAGGTGAACCTTGTCGTTGCCTTGCAGCTGTTCCTGCGCAGGCATCTGGCCCTGACGGCCGTAACGGATGGTCTGCTGCAGTTGAGCGAAGCTCGAACCGTAGATGAACCCGGCAGGGTGGGTCAGGTCAGGGGCGCCCATCGCTGGGGTGCCTTTACCTTGCGGGCCATGGCACGCCACGCAGTTGGCGGCGAACAGTTTCTGGCCGGCAACCGGGTCAGCCTTGGTGCCTTCCGGCAGCTTGCGGCCATCCAGGTTAGTCACCACGAACGCGGCAACGTCAGCAACGCCCTGCTCGCCGATCACTTCAGCCCAGGCCGGCATCACGGCGTGACGACCGCCCATGATGGTGGTCTTGATGGTTTCTGCCTCGCCACCCCAGCGCCAGTCGGCGTCGGTCAGGTTAGGGAAGCCATAGGCGCCTTTGGCGTCGGAACCGTGGCAGACCGAGCAGTTGGAGGCGAACAGGCGGCCACCCATCTTCAGGGCTTGCGGGTCTTTGGCGACTTCTTCGATCGGCATGGAAGCGAACTTGGCGAAGATCGGGCCGAACTTGGCATCCGACCTGAGCATTTCCTTTTCCCACTCGTGAACGCCGGTCCAGCCAGTCTGGCCGTTGGCGAACGCGGTCTGCTTCTCGTTATCGAGGTAGTTGTAACCCGGCAGCAGGCCTTTCCAGTTACCCAGGCCCGGGTACAGCACCAGATAGCCGAGGGCGAAGATGATGGTGCCCACGAACAGCATGAACCACCATTTCGGCAGCGGGTTGTCATACTCCTCGATCCCGTCGAAGGAGTGGCCGACCGTTTCATCGGTGGATTCGCTGCGCTGGCCCTTGCGGGTGGACAGCAGCAGCCAGGTCAGGGCGAAGATGGTGCCGAGACTGAGGACTGTGACGTACAGACTCCAGAACGTAGTCATTCTTTGTTACTCCTAGAAGCTTGCTCGACGTGCTTGATGGCTTCGGGATCATCCGCGAAAGGCAGCAAGGTCGCGTCTTCAAACTCCGACTTGCGCTTGGGGCTGAACACCCACAGCGCCAGACCGATGAAGGCCACCATCACAACAACGGTGCCCAGGCCACGAATCATCCCGATATCCATCTAAATCACCGTTTGCTTTTGATGATGGTGCCCAGGCCTTGCAGATAGGCCACCAGCGCGTCCATTTCGGTTTTGCCCTTCACAGCATCCTTGGCACCGGCGATGTCTTCGTCGGTGTAAGGGACGCCGAGCGTGCGCAAGACTTCCATTTTCTTGGCGGTGTCTTTGCCGTCGAGCTTGTTTTCCACGAGGAACGGGTACGCCGGCATTTTCGACTCAGGCACTACGTTGCGCGGGTTGTACAAGTGCGCACGCTGCCAGTCATCGGAGTAACGACCGCCGACACGGGCCAGGTCCGGACCGGTACGCTTGGAACCCCACAGGAACGGGTGGTCCCAAACGCTTTCACCGGCGACCGAGTAGTGGCCGTAACGTTCGGTTTCAGCACGGAACGGGCGGATCATCTGCGAGTGGCAGCCGACACAACCGTTGGCGATGTATACGTCACGGCCTTCCAGTTCAAGGGCGGTACGCGGCTTCATGCCCTCGACCGGCTTGTTGGTGACGTCCTGGAAAAACAGCGGAACGATTTGAGTCAGGCCGCCGACGCTGACGGCGATAACCATGAAGAAGGCCAGCAGGCCAATATTCTTCTCGACTGCTTCATGCTTCATCAGTGAGCTCCAACTACAGCAATCTGTTCAGCAGCTTTGGCTTCAGCCGGGTTCGAGGCACGTACGGTACGCCATACGTTGTAGGCCATGAACAGCATGCCGCTGGCGAAGAACGCACCGCCCAGGGCGCGAACGATGAAACCAGGATGGCTGGCTTGCAGCGCTTCGACGAACGAGTAGGTGAGGGTGCCGTCGTCGTTGATTGCACGCCACATCAGGCCCTGGGTGATGCCGTTGACCCACATCGATGCGATGTACAGAACGGTACCGATGGTCGCGAGCCAGAAGTGCGTGTTGATCAGGCCGATGCTGTGCATCTGCGTACGACCGAACAGTTTCGGGATCATGTGGTAGATGGCGCCGATCGAAATCATCGCTACCCAGCCAAGAGCGCCGGCGTGTACGTGGCCGATGGTCCAGTCGGTGTAGTGCGACAGCGAGTTGACGGTCTTGATGGCCATCATCGGGCCTTCGAAGGTCGACATGCCGTAGAACGCCAGCGATACCACGAGGAAGCGCAGGATCGGGTCGGTGCGCAGCTTATGCCAGGCGCCCGACAGGGTCATCATCCCGTTGATCATGCCGCCCCAGCTTGGCGCCAGCAGGATGATCGACATCGCCATGCCCAGGGACTGAGCCCAGTCCGGCAGTGCGGTGTAGTGCAGGTGGTGCGGACCGGCCCAGATGTACAGGGTGATCAGCGCCCAGAAGTGCACGATCGACAGACGATAGGAGTAGATCGGACGCTCGGCCTGCTTCGGAACGAAGTAGTACATCATCCCCAGGAAGCCGGTGGTCAGGAAGAAACCGACCGCGTTGTGGCCGTACCACCACTGGATCATCGCGTCAGTCGCACCCGAATAAGCCGAGTAGGACTTGAAGAAACTGACCGGCAGAGAGGCGTGGTTGACGATGTGCAGCATCGCGGTCACGACGATGAAGGCACCGTAGAACCAGTTACCCACATAGATGTGCTTGGTCTTGCGCTTGGTGATGGTGCCGAAGAACACCAGACCGTAGGTGACCCAGACGATGGCCAGCAGAATAGCCAGGGGCCATTCCAGTTCCGCGTATTCCTTGGTGGTGGTGAAACCCATCGGCAAGGTCACGATCGCGCCGACGATCACCGCTTGCCAACCCCAGAAGGTGAAGGCCGCGAGGCTGTCGGAAATCAGTCGCGTTTGGCAGGTTCGCTGCACGACGTAATAGGAAGTGGCAAACAGAGCACAACCACCGAAGGCGAAAATCACCAGGTTGGTGTGCAGCGGGCGCAGGCGTCCAAAGCTCGTCCATGCCAGACCGAAGTTCAACTCCGGCCAGACCAGTTGCGAGGCGATGAAGACACCGAGCCCCATGCCAAGGATCCCCCAGACCACCGTCATGATGGCGAACTGGCGGACTACCTTATAGTTATAAGCAGTCGGACTGATTGCTGTGCTCATTCTAAGGTTCCACGGTTTGGGTGTTTTATTAGGAGTAAAAATCGGCCGCAAGTATGTAGAAAGCGGGGGGTCATTGCAACGCGCCATGACGTGGGTCAATGCTTTCAAAAGCTGATTCTGCGGCCTTTCCATGCGCCGCGTAAGGACAAAATTGCCCCCGGGCAAAATGTCGCGACGAATGAACGAGGCAAGGGGTTCAGGTCAGTTGTAACGGGGTATGTTCAAACACGACGATCGGGTAACAGAGGGCAACGGGGACGATAGCCGGTGTCTACCAGCCTTTGCGGCCTGTCATCGAGCAAATTCGTCGAACACATCGGGTTGAATCGACCTGGAACCGGCGCTGGCCAGTCCGCATCGCTGGGAAGCTTAGACCCGAATCCGGTGAACCGAAAGGAAGACCAAGGGAGGGTGCGACAATGCGTCGCAAAGGGACAGGGAACTGCCGCATCCGGGTGAATGCGGCAGCAGAGCGGACGAGATTTATTTGCCTTTGCCTTCAGCCTGTAAACGCTCGGTGCTCAGCCCGTGAGACAGGCTGTACACGTAAGCGGCCAGCAATTGCACCTTGTCGTTGCCGAGCAGTTCGTTCTGCGCCGGCATATGGCCCTGGCGGCCATGACGGATGGTTTGTTGCAGTTGCGCCAGGCTTGTACCGTAGATAAATCCGGCTGGTTGCGTCAGATTCGGCGCCCCCATGGCTTCAGTGCCCTGGCCGTTTGCCCCATGACAGGCTACGCACATGGCGCTGAACGCTTGCTGTCCGGCGTGCAGATCGGCTGTGCTGTCGGCGGGCAAGGGCAGGCCGGCCAATTCATGACGCACATAGGCGGCGACGTTCTTCACGCCGGCGTCGCCGAGGATTTCACCCCAGGCCGGCATCGCGGCCATGCGACCACCCATGATGGTTGTTTTGATCATGTCGGCATCGCCGCCCCAACGCCAGTTGCTGTCGGCCAGGTTAGGGAAGCCGAACGCGCCCTTGGCATCCGAGCCGTGACACACCGAGCAATTGGACGCAAACAGACGACCGCCCATTTTCAGCGCTAGCGGGTCCTTGGCCACTTCTTCGATGGGCATGGCAGCAAATTTGGCGAAGATCGGTCCGAACTTCGCGTCAGCCTTGTTCATCTCCTTTTCCCATTCATGGACGCCGGTCCAGCCGTCCTCATAGCCGGGCAATAGGCCTTTCCAGTTGCCCAGGCCCGGGTAAAGCACCAGATAACCGACGGCAAACACCAAGGTGGCGGCGAACAGCATGAACCACCACTGCGGCAGCGGGTTGTCGTACTCCTCGATGCCGTCGAAGCTGTGGCCCATGGTCTGGTCGGTGCTGCCCTTGGTTTCCCCTCGGCGCGTACCGATCAGCAGCCAGGTCAGGCCGATCAGGCTGCCGATGGTCAGTACGCAGATCCACGTACTCCAGAAGGTGGTCATGGCCGGGTACTCCTTGCGGCGGATTCTTGTTGGGTGCTGTTTTCGGATGGCGGCTCATCGGCGAACGGCAGCAAGCGCGCTTCGGCGAATTCCGGATTACGCTTGCTGTTGAACACCCACAGCGTCAGGCCGACGAAGGCCACGAATACCACGACCGTGCCCAGTCCGCGGATCATTCCACTGCTCATTTCGCTTAGTATTTCAAAGGGCATGGACATGGCTCACCTCTTGCTCTTGATGGCAGTGCCGAGCACTTGCAGGTAGGCGACCAGCGCGTCCATTTCGGTTTTGCCCTGGAGCGAGGCGACGCTACCGGCGATGTCGTCGTCGGTGTACGGCACGCCGAGGGCGCGCATGGTCTTGAGTTTGGTTTCGGTGTGGCTGTTGTCGACCGCTTGTGTGACCAGCCACGGGTAGGCCGGCATCTTCGACTCCGGCACCACGTTGCGCGGGTTGTACAAGTGCGCGCGGTGCCAGTCATCCGAGTAACGCGCGCCGACCCGGGCCAGATCCGGACCGGTACGCTTGGAGCCCCAAAGGAACGGGTGGTCCCAAACGCTTTCCCCAGCCACCGAGTAGTGGCCATAGCGCTCGGTCTCTGCGCGGAACGGGCGGATCATCTGCGAGTGGCAACCGACGCAGCCTTCGCGGATGTAGATGTCGCGACCTTCCAGTTGCAGTGCGGTGTAGGGCTTCATGCCTTCTACCGGTTTATTGGTCACGTCCTGAAAAAACAGCGGGACGATCTGGGTCAGGCCGCCGATGCTCACGGCGAACACCATCAGCAACATCAGCAGGCCGACGTTTTTTTCGATTGTTTCGTGTTTCATGGCGGACTCCTCAGGCTATCTGCGCGGCAGCGGCGGCTTCGGCAGGCTGCGAGGCCCGCACGGTGCGCCAAGTGTTGTAAGCCATCAGGAACATGCCACTGAGGAAGATCGCACCGCCCACCAGTCGCACGACGAAGCCAGGATGGCTGGCCACCAGGGTTTCGACGAAGGAATAGGTCAGCGTGCCGTCCTCGTTGACTGCGCGCCACATCAGGCCCTGGGCGATGCCGTTGACCCACATGGACGCGATGTACAGCACGGTGCCGATGGTCGCGAGCCAGAAGTGCGCGTTGATCAGGCCGATGCTGTGCATCTGCGTGCGGCCGAAGATTTTCGGAATCATGTGGTACAGCGCCCCGATGGAAATCATCGCCACCCAGCCGAGCGCGCCGGCGTGAACGTGGCCAATGGTCCAGTCGGTGTAGTGAGAGAGGGCGTTGACCGTCTTGATCGCCATCATCGGCCCTTCGAAGGTCGACATGCCGTAGAACGCCAGCGACACCACGAGGAAGCGCAGGATCGGGTCGCTGCGCAACTTATGCCAGGCGCCCGAGAGCGTCATCATGCCGTTGATCATCCCGCCCCAGCTTGGCGCCAGCAGGATCAGTGACATCACCATGCCCAACGACTGTGCCCAGTCCGGCAGCGCGGTGTAGTGCAAGTGGTGAGGACCGGCCCAGATGTACAGGGTGATCAGCGCCCAGAAGTGCACGATCGACAAGCGATAGGAATACACCGGACGCTCGGCCTGTTTCGGCACGAAGTAGTACATCATCCCGAGGAAACCGGCGGTGAGGAAAAAGCCTACGGCGTTGTGTCCATACCACCACTGCACCATGGCATCGGTCGCACCGGCGTACACCGAGTAGGACTTGGTGAAACTCACCGGCAGCTCAAGGTTGTTGACGATGTGCAGGATCGCCACGGTGATGATGAATCCACCGAAGAACCAGTTACCGACATAGATGTGTTTGGTCTTGCGCTGCATGATTGTGCCGAAGAACACGACGGCATAGGCCACCCAGACGATGGTGATCAGGATGTCGATCGGCCATTCCAGTTCGGCGTATTCCTTGGAGCTGGTGTAACCCAGTGGCAGGCTGATGGCCGCCAAGAGAATCACAAGCTGCCAGCCCCAGAAGCAGAACGCGGCGATTTTTGGCGCAAACAGGCGGGTCTGGCAGGTGCGTTGTACCGAGTAGAACGAACTGGCGAACAGGGCGCAACCGCCGAAAGCGAAGATCACCGCGTTAGTATGCAGCGGGCGCAGACGGCCGAAGCTGGTCCACGGCAGGTTGAAGTTGAGTTCAGGCCAGACCAATTGGGCGGCGAGAAAAACCCCGAGCCCCATGCCGACGATGCCCCACACCACCGTCATAATGGCGAATTGGCGGACCACCTTGTAGTTGTAGGCGGTACTGATAGAAGTGTTCATGGTTCCCCATCCACGGTTCAGCCGAAGTGAGGGCCTGTCTTTGCGAGTAAGCCGCAAGGCAGACGCTCCCTTCGCCTGGAGTTATAGGCAGACTAAAAGCGAGGCAAGCATGGACAAAGAGCACAAGGCCAGTATTGACGGGGATCAATGGGCGCAGTGTGTGCGGGATCATGGATGGTTGTGGAATGCCGCCTCAGCGCCGGCCTCGGCCACGCTGATTCTCGCCCACGGTGCCGGTGCGCCGATGGACAGCGGCTGGATGAACGACATGGCTGCGCGTCTTGCTGCGCATGGGGTCAACGTGCTGCGCTTCGAGTTTCCCTACATGGCGCAGCGGCGTATCGATGGCGGTAAACGTCCCCCGAACCCGGCGCCCAGATTGCTGGAGTGCTGGCGTGAGGTGTATGCCGTGGTGCGACGCCATGTCGCTGGGCGCCTGGCCATTGGCGGCAAGTCCATGGGCGGGCGGATGGCGAGTTTGTTGGCTGATGAATTGGGCGCGGATGTGCTGGTGTGCCTGGGATATCCGTTTTATGCGGTGGGCAAACCGGAGAAGCCACGGGTCGAACATTTGGCGGCGCTGAAGACTCGCACGTTGATCGTGCAGGGTGAGCGGGATGCGTTGGGTAATCGGGCGGCGGTCGAGGCTTACACGATGGCGCCGAGTATCGAGGTGTTCTGGCTGGCGGCAGGGGATCATGATTTGAAGCCGTTGAAGGCTTCGGGGTTTACCCATGAGCAGCATTTGGCGGCTGCGGCAGGCAGGGTGGCTACGTTTCTAGGTCAGTGATCTTTCCCACGCGGAGCGTGGGAAAGATCAGGAGGGGCGCAACAATCAGCGATTAAACCGCTCCACCAACGAGTACTGGGTATTCGCTGTCTTCGTCAGTTCTTCACTCAGCAACGCCGAGTGCTGTGCCTGTTCCGAGGTCTGGTCAGCCAGTTGCGAGATGTTGCTGATGTTGCGGCTGATTTCTTCGGCGACGGCGCTTTGCTCTTCCGTGGCGGCAGCGATCTGGGTGGTCATGTCGGTGATGTTGGCCACCGCTTCGCTGATGCCCACCAGCGCCTGATCCGCTTCCAAGACCCGCGCCACGCCCTCTTCGGCCTGGCGATGCCCGGCTTCCATGGTTTGCACCGCGGTGCTGGCGGTTTGCTGCAGCTTGGCGATCAGGGCGTGAATCTGCCCGGTGGATTCGCTGGTGCGTTGCGCCAGTTGGCGCACTTCGTCGGCCACCACCGCAAAACCACGGCCCATCTCACCGGCGCGCGCTGCTTCAATCGCGGCGTTCAAGGCCAGCAGGTTGGTCTGGTCAGCGATGCCTTTGATCACGTCGACCACGCCGCCGATTTCGTCGCTGTCCTTGGCCAGTTGCGTGACCGTCAGGCCGGTTTCACCGACCACCACCGACAGACGCTGAATGGCTTCGCGGGTTTCCCCGGCGATGTCGCGACCGCGACCGGTCAGGCGATTGGCTTCCTGAGTGGCGTCAGCAGTGCGCTGCACGTGGCTGGCGACTTCCTGAGTGGTGGCGGCCATCTGATTCACAGCGGTTGCCACTTGCTCGGTTTCGACGCGTTGACGTTCCAGGCCGGTGGAGCTGTTGTGGGCCAAGGTGTCGGACTGTTTCGCTTGCTCGGTCAGGTGCTCGGCGGTGTCCTGCAGACGGGTCAGGCAGGTTTTCAGACGGGCTTCCTGACTGAGGATCGACATCTCCAGGCGTGCCTGGGCGCCGCGGCTGTCGGTGTACATCTGCGCGATCAGCGGGTCGGACGTGGTCTGTTCGGCCAGGCGCAGCAAACGCTTGATACCGCGCTGTTGCCAGCTCAAACCCATCAAGCCCAACGGCACCGAAAGGCCGGCCGCGAGTGCGAAGCCCCATTGGGACGTCAGGGTGGCGCCGATCATGAAGCTCAACTGGCTGACCAGAATGAACGGCAGCCAGTCCTGAAGCACCGGCAGCCATTTGTCTGTAGAGGGAACCGCAGACTTGCCCTGGTTGATGCGTTGGTAGAGCGCTTCGGCGCGGCGGATCTGTTCGGCGGTGGGTTTGACCCGCACCGATTCGTAACCGATCACCTGATTGGCGTCGAACACCGGTGTGACATAGGCGTTAACCCAGTAGTGGTCACCGGTTTTGCAGCGATTCTTGACAATGCCCATCCATGGCAAGCCTTGTTTCAGTGTGCCCCACATGTGCGCGAACACTGCAGCCGGGACGTCGGGGTGACGGACCAGGTTATGCGGTGCACGGATCAGTTCCTCACGAGTAAACCCGCTGATTTCAACGAAAGCGTCGTTGCAGTAGGTGATCACGCCCTTGGCATCGGTGGTGGAAATCAACCGTTGCTGAGCCGGGAAGGTCCGTTCGCGTTGTGTAATGGGCTGGTTGTTACGCATGGCTTTTTCAATCCGCAAGGCTTTGAAGGGGTATCGGCATCGTCAGGCATTTATTGAAGTTTTTTTTCAATAAATCAGTAACGCGTCGCAAAACGACTGCTGCGTCATCATCCCGCGAGCATCGGATACGTGAACAAGCCGAAATGCAGCAGATTCAAACCAAAGTGGGTGGCGATGGCCGCGCCCAACCCGCCAAAACGATAGGCCAGGCCATAACCGACCCCCGCCAGGCCCGCCAGCAACATCCATTGCCAGCCAGCGCCCAGATGAACGAGGCCGAACAGCATGGAGGCGAGCAACAACGCGAGATTTTCGCCATAAGGCAGGTGTTTGAACTGTCGGCTCAGGCCACCCTGGATGTAGCCGCGAAACAACGCTTCTTCCACCAACGTCACCAGCAACAGATTGTTCAGCACCCACAACCAGGCCTGATCCGGCCACTTCGGTGCCCAACTGATCACGCCCAGCAACAGCGCGCCACCCAAGGCCAGTACGGCGCTTATGGCCAGGGCGAGGGCGGTGGCATAAACAGACAGTCGCAATGAGCGCCGGCCGACAATCCAGGGGCAAACCAACAACAGCCAGAACCCGATCAGCGGTTTGTCCTGATTCAGGTACATGGCAAACGGCACGGCATCGTCGGTGAAGCGCTGGGGATTGATGCCACGACCGTTATAGAAACCGGGAAGCCAGTGCATCGCCAGCGCTACCGCCAGGAAGATGAACAAGCCGTGGCCGAGGTAGCGGCCGATGGGAATCTGTTGTTGGCGAACGGCGAAACCGGCGAACAGCAGCAACGCGAAAGAGATCGCGGCCAGCCAGCCGAGCTGGCCGTAGATCAACGCCAGGCCATAGCCCATGGAGAGGAGCGCCAGATAAGTCCATGGCAGAGCAAGCATGTGAAGTCCTTGTGTCGGTAATTTTTACAGTGTGACACGGTCCCTTGTGGGAGCGGCGGTGCGGCGATCCCACAGTGGATCGGTGGTGCGCAGGGTATTTTTGTTAGGTCCAGGACACAAACAAAAACACCGCCCGAAGGCGGTGTCGTTGTCAGCAGGCTGTTACGAGGCAATCAATTGCCTCAACACATAATGCAAAATCCCGCCGGCCTTGAAGTATTCCACCTCGTTGAGGGTATCGATCCGGCACAACACCTCAATCTTTTCCTTGCTGCTGTCTTCACGGGTGATGACCAGTGTCAGGTTCATCCGCGGAGTCAGTTCGACGCCAGTGAGGCCAAGAATATCAAGGGTCTCCTTGCCGGTGAGGTTCAGGCTCTTGCGGTTCTGATCCAGCTTGAACTGCAACGGCAATACGCCCATGCCCACCAGGTTGGAACGGTGAATCCGCTCGAAGCTTTCGGCGATGACCGCTTTGACCCCCAGCAGATTGGTGCCCTTGGCCGCCCAGTCGCGGCTCGAGCCGGTGCCGTATTCTTGCCCGGCGATCACCACCAGCGGCGTGCCCGATGCCTGGTAACGCATGGCCGCGTCGTAGATCGGCAGCTTTTCTCCGGTCGGAATATAAATCGTGTTGCCGCCTTCTTCGCCGCCGAGCATCTCGTTGCGGATCCGGATGTTGGCGAAGGTGCCGCGCATCATCACTTGATGGTTGCCGCGACGGGAGCCGTAGGAATTGAAGTCCCGCGGTTCCACCCCTTGCTCGCGCAGGTAACGGCCGGCAGGGCTGTCAGCCTTGATGTTGCCGGCCGGGGAAATGTGGTCGGTGGTCACCGAGTCACCGAGCAGCGCGAGGACTTTCGCCCCTTCGACGTCCTTGACCACCGGCGCAGGGCCGCCGATGTCATCGAAGAAGGGCGGATGCTGGATATACGTCGAATCGTTGTTCCAGACATAAGTCGCCGCCTGCGGCACTTCGATCGCCTGCCATTGCTCGTCGCCGGCAAACACTTCGGCGTACTCCTTGTGGAACATGGCGGTGTTCACCTGAGTCACCGCGTCGGCGATTTCTTTGGTGCTCGGCCAAATGTCTCGCAGATAAACCGGCTGGCCGTCCTTGTCGTTACCCAATGACTCGCTGCTGATGTCGATGCGCACCGTGCCAGCCAATGCATAGGCGACGACCAGAGGCGGGGAGGCCAGCCAGTTGGTTTTCACCAGCGGATGCACGCGACCTTCAAAGTTGCGGTTGCCCGAGAGCACCGAGGCGACGGTCAGGTCGGCTTGCTGAATGGCTTTTTCGATCGGCTCCGGCAACGGCCCGGAGTTACCGATGCAGGTGGTGCAGCCATAACCGACTAGCGCAAAACCGAGTTCATCAAGGTAGTGGGTCAGGCCCGCTGCCTTGTAGTAGTCGGTGACCACTTTCGAACCGGGAGCCAGCGAGCTCTTGACCCACGGTTTGCGCTTCAGGCCTTTCTCCACGGCTTTTTTCGCCACCAGCCCGGCCGCCATCATCACGCTGGGGTTGGAAGTGTTGGTGCAGGAAGTGATCGCGGCAATCACCACCGCGCCGTTTTTCAGCCGATATGTGCGGCCTTCGTGATGGTAGTCCGTTTCGCCGACCAGATCGGCGTTGCCCACCGCGACGCCACCGCCACCCTCACTTTCCAGACGACTTTCTTCCTTGCTGGAGGGTTTGAATTGCAGGCCGAGAAAGTCAGTGAACGCTTGCGCGACATTCGGCAACGAGACGCGGTCCTGTGGGCGTTTCGGTCCGGCGAGGCTGGCCTCGACGCTGCCCATGTCCAGGGCCAGGCTGTCAGTGAACACCGGCTCCTTGCCGGGCAGGCGCCACAGCCCCTGGATCTTGCTGTAGGCCTCCACCAGTTTCACGGTTTCCGGTGTACGGCCGGACAGGCGCAAGTACTCCAGTGTCACCTCGTCCACCGGGAAGAAACCGCAGGTGGCGCCATATTCCGGGGCCATGTTGGCGATGGTCGCGCGGTCAGCCAGCGGCAGGTCGGCGAGGCCGTCGCCGTAGAACTCGACGAATTTGCCGACCACACCTTTCTTGCGCAGCATCTGGGTCACCGTCAGCACCAGATCGGTGGCGGTGATGCCTTCCCTGAGCTTGCCGGTGAGCTTGAAACCGATCACTTCGGGAATCAGCATCGACACCGGTTGGCCGAGCATCGCCGCTTCCGCTTCGATCCCGCCCACGCCCCAGCCGAGCACGCCGAGGCCGTTGATCATGGTGGTGTGAGAGTCGGTGCCAACCAAGGTGTCCGGGAAAGCATACGTGCGACCGTCCTCGTCCTTGGTCCAGACCGTGCGGCCCAAGTACTCAAGATTGACCTGGTGGCAGATGCCGGTGCCCGGTGGCACCACGCTGAAATTGGCGAAGGCGCTCTGGCCCCAGCGCAGGAAGGCATAACGCTCGTGGTTGCGCTGCATTTCAATATCGACGTTCTGTTCGAAGGCGCTTGAGCTGGCGTACTTGTCGACCATTACCGAGTGGTCGATCACCAGGTCCACCGGCGACAGGGGATTGATGCGCTGCGGGTCGCCACCGGCCTTGGCCATGGCGGCGCGCATGGCGGCCAGGTCGACCACGGCCGGGACGCCGGTAAAGTCCTGCATCAATACCCGCGCGGGGCGGTATTGGATTTCGCGATCGGAGCGACGCTCCTTGAGCCAGGCGGCAATCGCCTTGAGGTCGGCGCCGGTAACGGTTTTCTCGTCTTCCCAGCGCAGCAGGTTTTCCAGCAACACTTTCAACGACATCGGCAGCTTGTCGAGATCACCCAGGCTTTTGGCGGCTTCGGGCAGGCTGAAATAGTGATAAGTCTTGTCGTCGACTTGTAAGGTTTTAAGGGTTTTCAGGCTATCTAGGGACGGCATTGAAATGACTCCTTTAAATCCGCACGGCTACGGATTGAGGGAACGAACTGAGGCTTAAACCTAGTCCTGTTTGATGCTTAAGGCTAATTACTGGACTCTATGGAGAAGTCCAAGGTTCCGAACTCGGCTATCATGCGCCGGTTTTCGTGACAGGCTTTGCTTCAACGCAAGTCTGGGCATCGCGCAGTGGCTGAATTCTTCGCCAACTGCCCAGGAGTAAGAATGAACACCCTCTTTATGCATTGCCGGCCGGGCTTCGAAAGCGAAGTCTGTTCCGAGATTTCCGAACATGCCGCGCGGCTGAACGTGGCCGGTTATGCCAAGGCCAAGACCGCCAGCGCCTGCGCCGAATTTATCTGCACCGAAGAAGACGGCGCCGAGCGCCTGATGCGTGGTCAGCGTTTTGCTGACCTGATCTTCCCTCGCCAGTGGGCTCGCGGGATCTTCATCGATCTGCCGGAAACCGACCGCATCAGCGTGATCCTCGCGCACATGGCGGACTTCCCGCTGTGCGGCAGCCTGTGGCTGGAAATGGTCGACACCAACGATGGCAAAGAGCTGTCGAACTTCTGCAAGAAATTCGAAGGCCACCTGCGCAAGGCGCTGATGGCGGCCGGCAAACTGGTAGACGACGCCCACAAGCCGCGGCTGTTGCTGACCTTCAAGAGTGGCCGTGAAGTGTTCATGGGCCTGGCGGAATCGAACAATTCGGCGATGTGGCCGATGGGCATTCCGCGCCTGAAATTCCCGCGTGAAGCACCGAGCCGTTCGACCCTCAAGCTGGAAGAAGCCTGGCACCATTTCATCCCCCGCGACCAGTGGGATGAGCGCCTGCACAGCGACATGACAGGTGTCGACCTCGGCGCTGCACCCGGTGGCTGGACCTGGCAACTGGTCAACCGCGGCATGCTGGTGACCGCTATCGACAACGGCCCGATGGCCGAAAGCCTGATGGACACCGGTTTGGTGCAGCACTTGATGGCCGACGGTTTCACCTTCAAACCCAAGCAACCGGTGGACTGGATGGTCTGCGACATCGTCGAGAAACCGGCGCGCAACGCGGCAATGCTGGAAGAATGGATTGGCGAGGGGCACTGCCGGGAAGCGGTGGTTAACCTCAAGCTGCCGATGAAACAGCGTTATGCCGAAGTGAAGCGCTTGCTGGAACGTATTGCCGACGGGTTCAAGGCGCGGGGCATTCGGGTCGAGATCGGCTGCAAGCAGCTGTATCACGACCGTGAGGAAGTGACCTGCCACCTTCGCCGGCTTGACGTAAAGAAACCCAAGTCCCGCTGACTTTGTGTACCGATCATTCCCACGCTCCGCGTGGGAATGCCGCCGGGGATGCTCCGCGCTCCGCCTTTGGATGTGACGCAGAGCGTCACGGGATGCCTTCCCACGCAGAGCGAGGGAACGATCAGCTGCCAGTGACTAGACACCCGGCAATGCGCGACAATGCCGGCAAGTTTCAGGAGTAAATCATGAGTGAAATGATCGATACGCCGGTAGACGGCACCCTCGACGCCACCGGCCTCAATTGCCCGGAACCGGTGATGATGCTGCACCAGCACATCCGTGACCTGGTGCCTGGCGGCCTGCTGAAGGTGATCGCCACCGACCCGTCGACCCGTCGCGACATCCCCAAGTTTTGCGTGTTTCTCGACCACGAACTGGTCGCGCAGCATGAAGAGGCAGGCACCTACCTCTACTGGATCCGCAAAAAACTCGCTTAACCCGCCGAACGACTGATGTGGATCCGCTTGCGTGCACTGCGCGTCAGGCGGATCGACAGCATCAGTGCCGCGCAACTCAAGCCCACGATCAAACCCTGCCACAGCCCGCTCGGGCCGCTCGGCGCGCCGAACCAGTCGGTCAGGCCCAAGGCGTAACCCACCGGCAAACCAATCCCCCAGTACGCGAACAGCGTCAGGATCATCGTCACCCGCGTGTCCTGATAGCCGCGCAGTGCACCCGCCGCCGTTACCTGTATCGCATCGGAAAACTGGAACAGCGCCGAATACACGATCAGCATCGCGGCCACCTGAATCACCGTCGGGTCGGCGGTGTAAATCGCAGCGATAGGTTCACGCAGCAACAGCATCATGCTCGCCGACAGGCACGCATAAGCCAGGGCGGTGCCCATGCCGACACCGGCGGCGAAGCGGGCTTCGCGCGGTTCCTCTCGACCGAGAGCCTGGCCGACTCGCACGGTCACGGCCATGCCGAGGGAGTAGGGGATCATGAACACCAGCGAGCTGAAGTTCAGCGCGATCTGATGCCCGGCGACCACGGTGGCGCCGAGGCTGCCGATCAGCAGGGCAATCACGGCGAAGATGCTCGATTCGGCAAACACCGCAATACCGATCGGCAGGCCGATGCCCAGCAAGCGCTTGATCACCGACCACTGTGGCCAGTCGAAACGGCTGAACAACTCACTCGACTGATAGGCCGGCGCCCAGCGCTCCCAGCCGGCCATGCCCAACGCCATCACCCACATCACAATCGCCGTGGCCCAGCCGCAGCCGACCCCGCCCATGGCCGGCACACCAAAGTGGCCATAGATGAAGATGTAATTGAGCGGAATATTCAGCGCCAACCCACACAGGCCAAGGACCATGGCCGGGCGGGTGCGACCCAGGCCATCACTGAAGCAGCGCAACACGTGATAGAACGCGACGGCAGGCAGGCCGCTGGCGATGCCGTGCAGATACTGCATGCACGGGCCGATCAGCTCGGGATCGACTTTCATGATGTGCAGGATCGGTTCGGCGCTGAACAGCATGCCGGTCGCCATCAAGCCCACCACCAGCGCCAGCCACAAGGCCTGACGCACGATCGGGCCAATCTCGCTGTACGTGCCGGCGCCGAAACGCTGGGCGACTTTCGGGGTGGTGGCCAGCAGTGTGCCGGTCATTAGCAGAAACACCGGCACCCAGATCGAGTTGCCCAGCGCGACGGCCGCCAGATCTCGAGGCCCGACACGACCGGCCATCACCGCATCGACGAAGCCCATGGCGGTGGTCGCCAGTTGCGCGATCATGATCGGCAACGCAAGGCCGAGCAGGTTTTTCAGCTCCAGGCGAACCCGGGCCGGGCGGTTGAGGGAAATAGCGGTGGGGCGGTCTGTCACGGAATCCAAGGCGAAACGTCCAAAAGGGTTTTGATGCGCAGGCGGCGCATTCTACGCCTTGACGCAGTGGTCAGGAAAAATCCTGTGTTACCGATTTGTAATCCCTCAACCCGGCAGCTCACAGAAGATGTGTGCTAGGCGCAGAGTGTCATCTGCGCCTAAACTGCCGGTCCGCCAAAGGAGCCTGCCATGCTGATTGTTGCCGACGAAAATATCCCGCTGCTCGATGCCTTCTTCGCAGGTTTCGGTGAAATCCGCCGGGTGGCGGGACGTGCCATTGACCGCGCCACTGTCGAGCAGGCCGATGTGCTGTTGGTGCGCTCGGTGACCAACGTCAACCGTGCATTGCTCGAAGGCAGCAAGGTGCGCTTTGTCGGCACGTGCACCATCGGCACCGATCACCTGGATCTGGATTACTTTCAACAGGCCGGCATCACCTGGTCCAGCGCGCCAGGCTGCAATGCCCGGGGTGTGGTCGATTACGTGCTGGGCAGCCTGTTGACCCTGGCCGAAATCGAAGGTGCCGACCTGACTCAACGCACCTACGGCGTGGTCGGCGCCGGTGAAGTGGGTGGGCGGCTGGTCAAGGCTCTGCAAGGTCTGGGCTGGAACGTGCTGGTCTGCGACCCACCACGGCAAGCCGCTGAAGGGGGCGATTACGTCAGTCTTGAGCAGATCATCGAGCAATGCGACGTCATCAGTCTGCACACCCCGCTGGACAAACAAGGCCCTCAGGCGACCTGGCATCTGTTCGATAAAACCCGCTTGAACCAGCTCAAGCCTGGCACTTGGCTGATCAACGCCAGTCGTGGCCCGGTCATCGACAACACCGCCCTGCGCCAGGTGCTGTTGCAGCGTGAAGACCTGCAAGCGGTGCTGGATGTCTGGGAGGCTGAGCCCGAGGTCGATGTGGTACTGGCCGAGTTGTGTGTGCTGGCGACGCCGCACATTGCCGGTTACAGCCTGGACGGCAAACAGCGCGGGACGGCGCAGATCTATCAGGCGTTTTGCGAGTTCCTCGGGCAATCGGAACAGGTCCACCTGAGCGACTTGCTGCCAGCACCCTGGTTGTCGGCAGTGACGTTGAACGCCGACAGCGATCCGGCCTGGGCGCTGGCGATGTTGTGCCGTGGCGTGTACGACCCGCGCCGTGACGACGCGGATTTCCGTCGCAGCCTTGTCGGCAACGTGAGCGAGCAGCGTGCGGCGTTCGATGCGCTGCGCAAGCATTACCCGCTACGGCGGGAGATTGATGGGTTGAAGGTGCGGATCGAGGGGGATTCGCCGGCGTTGCAGCAGATTGTGGCGGCGTTGGGTGCTTTGGCTGTCTGAGTACCGCGTTGGCCTTATCGCGGGCAAGCCACGCTCCCACAGGTCATGCGTCAATTTCGAAATCGCGGTAATCCTGTGGGAGCGGCGGTGCGGCGATCCGACTTGCCCGCGATAGCGTGCGCAACACTTTCAAAAGGCACCCATAAAAAACCCGGCTAAAAGAGCCGGGTCAAGAAGACGGTGGCTATATCACTCTTGTTCGGCAGGCTTGACCAATCGCTTCTCCAGTTCGCGGCAAGCGTCCTGGATCATGTTTTCAGTGATCGGTATTTCGCTCCCATCCTTATCAATAATCGAGCAACCCAGAGACTGGTCTGGCTGCGTGCGGATCACTGGAATCTTGTCATCGCTGCTGTTTTGCAAGGACATGGCCTGTCTCCTCATCAGGTTGTGTGCTTACTGTAAAACCGCCAAGTGACCGGGCTGTGACAACTCCCTGCGATCTTTCAGGTCGGCATCCTCAGTCCATCAGAAATACCCGGATGTTTCCACCCGGACTTTAGACCAATAATCTCTAGTCACTAGTCTTCGCGGTCATAATTAACCTGACTCATTATGATTTACAGGGTTCAATTCCGTTGACCGGTGTAGGCTTGGACGGGTCAAAACCATTGGTTGCACCTTCGGATGATCCTCATGCTCTCTTCCCGTCACCGCCGCGCCATTCGTCTGGCCAGCCGTTTCCTCGCACCTTATCGCTGGCCGGCCTTGGGCGCTTTGCTGGCGTTGATTGTTACTGCCGGCATCACCTTGTCCATGGGGCAGGGGATTCGCCTGCTGGTGGATGAGGGTTTCATGACCCGGTCGCCGCATTTGCTCAACCGATCCATCGGCGTGTTTATGCTGTTGGTGGTCGGTCTGGCGATTGGCACCTTTGCACGCTTTTACCTGGTGTCGTGGATCGGCGAGCGCGTTGTCGCCGACATCCGCCGTCGGGTGTTCAACCATCTGGTCTACCTGCATCCGGGGTTCTATGAAGACAACCGCAGCTCCGAAATCCAGTCGCGGCTGACCGCCGACACCACGCTGCTCCAATCGGTGATCGGCTCTTCGCTGTCGCTGTTTCTGCGTAATGGGCTGATGGTGATCGGCGGGATTGTCTTGCTGTTTATCACCAACCCCAAACTCACCAGTATCGTGGTGATCGCGTTGCCGCTGGTGGTCGCGCCGATCCTGATTTTTGGTCGCCGGGTGCGCACCCTGTCGCGTCTTAGCCAGGACCGGATTGCCGATATCGGCAGCTATGTCTCCGAAACCCTGAGTCAGATCAAAACCGTGCAGGCCTACAACCATCAGGTTCAGGACGAGCAGCGTTTTGCCACGACCGTGGAAGAGGCTTTCAACACTGCCCGCAAGCGCATCTTCCAACGGGCCTGGTTGATTACCCTGGTGATCCTGCTGGTGTTGGGCGCGGTCGGGGTGATGCTCTGGGTCGGCGGCATGGATGTCATCGCCGGGCGGATTTCCGCGGGTGAGCTGGCAGCGTTTGTCTTTTACAGCCTGATCGTTGGCGGTGCCTTCGGCACGTTGAGTGAAGTGATTGGCGAACTGCAGCGAGCGGCGGGGGCGGCGGAACGGATTGCCGAGTTGTTGCGTTCGGAAAACATCATTCAGCCACCGACCCATGGTCTGGTGACTTTGCCTGAACGGGTGAAGGGCGATCTGGTGCTACAAGATGTGCGCTTTTCCTACCCGTCGCGTCCGCAAAGCTATGCCGTCGATGGTCTGAATCTGACGATCAATGCCGGCGAAACCCTGGCATTGGTGGGACCATCCGGTGCCGGCAAGTCGACGGTGTATGACCTGTTGTTGCGCTTTTACGACCCCATCGAAGGACGCATCCTGCTAGACGGTGTGCCGCTGACCCAACTCGATCCTCTGGACCTGCGCCGCTGCTTCGCCCTGGTCTCGCAAACCCCGGCGCTGTTCTTCGGCAGCATCGAAGAGAACATTCGCTACGGTCACCCGACCGCGACTTTGGCCCAAGTCCAGGAAGCCGCGAAAATCGCCTACGCCCACGACTTCATCGAGCAACTGCCCAACGGCTACCAGACTCACCTCGGCGACGCTGGTCTCGGTTTGTCCGGCGGGCAACGCCAGCGCCTGGCCATCGCCCGGGCGCTGCTGGTGGACGCGCCGATCCTGCTGCTGGACGAAGCCACCAGCGCCCTCGACGCCCAGAGTGAGCATCTGATCCAGCAAGCCCTGCCCAGCCTGATGAAAAATCGCACCACGCTGGTCATCGCCCACCGATTGGCCACGGTGAAAAACGCCGACAGGATTGCAGTGATGGACCAAGGAAAACTGGTAGCAGTGGGGACGCATCAGGAGTTGATTGCGAGTAATGCACTGTATGCCCGGCTGGCGGCGTTGCAGTTTAGTGATGGGCGCCATGCTCCAACCGACCAAGTAACCGACTAAGTAACCGACCAAGTAGAGCACCCTAAAAAATGCCCGCATCAATCGATGCGGGCATTTTTGTCAGCATTTCAAAGCAGGCTCATTGATCGTCAAAGTAGCGTTCATGCCAATCCACCAACGGTTGTGGTGAGTTGAGCTTCTGGCCGTAGATCACCGAATACGATAGTACGTTCTGCACGTACTGGCGGGTTTCGTCGAACGGGATGCTTTCCACCCACACATCGAAGCTCAGGTGATCGGCGCCACGCAGCCATTGACGTACGCGGCCGGGGCCGGCGTTATAGGCGGCGGAGGCGAGGACGCGGTTGCCGTTGAACTGGCTGTGGACCTGGCTCAGGTAAGCGGCACCTAGCTGAATGTTCTTGTCCGGATCGAACACTTGCTGCGGGGAAGCGAGGGGAATGCTGAACTTGCGCGCGGTTTCCTTGGCGGTGCCGGGCATCAGTTGCATCAGGCCGCTGGCACCGACGCCGGAGCGTGCATCGGCCATGAAGGCGCTTTCCTGACGGGTGATGGCGAATACCCAGCTCGAATGCAGCCCTCGGACCTTGGCTTCACGGACCAGGGTTTTGCGGTGGGCCATCGGGAAGCGGATATCCAGGTCGTCCCAGTACTTCGCCTGACTGATGGTGCGGATCGCCGGGAAATACCATTTCAGGTCGTAAGCCAGTTTCGCCTGGGCGACCATTTCGTCACGGTTGAAGTGCCGGCTGACGTGGTACCACTCGCGACGACCGTCGACGATCTGCCCGCGGGCATGGAACTCCAGGGCTCTTCGTATGCCGGGGGTATTGCGCACTTTGTTGATCAGCGCCTGGCTGAGCACCAGCGGTTTGTTGTTCAGCGAATAGGATGATTGCGAGCGATCGGCTGCCAGGAAACCGTAGAAATCGCGCTCGCGAGCCAGGTTCTTGTAAAGCGTCTGCGCTTCCGGATTTTGCGGCTGCGCCAATTCCAGGCTGCGAGCCTGCCAGTAACGCCAGCGGTTGGTGGTGGCCAGATCCTGAGGTAAACGGCGGGTCAACTGATAGGCATCGTCCCAGCGGGCCAGACGCAATAGCAGGCGCAAGCGCCATTCGGAAACGGTGTTGTCGCGCAGTTCCGGGTCGTATTTGGTCATCACATCCAGCGCGCGACTGTCGAAACGCCGAGCGAGGGTCAGGCCGATTTCCCGGGCAATCGCGACTTTTTCGTCACGTGAGAAGTGCATGCTGTTGGCGTAACCGTCGAGCAGGGCGATGGCCCTGTCCGGATCCTGACGGGCCAGGCGGCGCAGGCCGAGGCTGACGATATCGGACATGGGTTCGTCGGCGGGGATGAAACGCGACGGCTGATTGAGCAGCTCGGGTTTCTGCGCCACATCCACCAGCAGGCGACCGCGTGGGGCGAGGGTCGTCAAGCCATTGATCAGGCTGTTGGCCAGCGCATAGTTGCGCGCCTGGGCGGCGAGCTTGGTGCGCTCCCAGCGTTTCTGTTCAGTCAGTTGACCCTCGGCGGCCCACATGCCGAACAAACCATCGCAAGCTTCGGGCTGGTTTTTGCCGCTCAGCCAAAGCTTGTCGGCGTTGGCATAGCCCTCGACCTTGCGGTTATGGCTGATCTGATATTGCGCGTTAAGGCAGTCAAGTTCGGTGAAATTGAGCTTGGGGTCGTAATACTTGACGAAAGTCGCCCAATCGCCGCGTTCGGCCAGCCAGCGCAACCAGCGCAATTTCATCCAGTTGGCTTGGGGCAGGTCACCGTGTTCGGCGAGGAATTTCTCGATTTCGGCGTTGCTCGCGGTTTTCAGGCGCGCGGTCAGTTCGTCATAGGCCAGGTAGGGTTCCAGCGGGTAATCGCTAAGCGCCTGGCTATAACGGAAATAAGGGCCGGAATCGCCCTTGGCCAGGGCGCGCTTGGCTTCGTCGTAATATTGGCGCTGGGTAGACAGGTCCACCGCCTGAGCGGATTGAGCGGCAGCGGCGGTAAGAAGCAAGCATGAAAAAAAACTGAAAAGGCGACTGCGCATGAGGCATCCGGGCAGAGAAATCGTGACATGTGCCGGCAACGCCCGCACTTAATATATGTAGCTTAGCCTTTTGCCAGCAACCGGCGAAAGCTTTGCCGGGCTGCCGGCACAAGTTCGCAACAATTATTTGTCAGAGTGCTGTCACAGCGAAATTGCCGGCCTTCTGAAGCCTCGTTTCAGGTAGAATGCGCCCCCGGTTTTTGGAGAAGCTCATGACCCTGCTCAAATTCAGCGATGTGTCCCTTGCTTTCGGCGCTACGCCGTTGTTGGACAAGGTGTCCTGGCAGATCGCCCGTGGTGAGCGGGTGTGCATCATCGGCCGCAATGGCACCGGCAAGTCCAGCATGATGAAGCTCGTCAAGGGCGACCAGAAGCCCGATGACGGCTCTGTCTGGCGCGCACCTGGCCTAAAGATTGGCGAATTGCCGCAAGAATTGCCGGTAGCCGACGAGCGGACTGTGTTCGACGTGGTTGCCGAAGGCCTGGACGGTGTCGGCGAGCTGCTTGCGCAGTATCACCACCTGAGCCAGAACATCGTCACCGACGCCGATCTGGACAAACTGATGCATGTCCAGCACGACCTCGAAGCCCGTGACGGCTGGCGTTTGCAGCAATTGGTCGACAGCACCTTGAGCCGCTTGCAACTGCCGGCCGACAAGACCCTCGCCGAATTGTCCGGCGGCTGGCGTCGCCGCGTCCTGCTGGCTCAGGCCCTGGTTTCCGAACCGGATCTGCTGCTGCTCGACGAACCGACCAACCACCTGGACATCGGCGCCATTGCCTGGCTCGAAGAAGCGCTGAAGGATTTCCAGGGCGCCGTGCTGTTCATCACGCACGACCGTTCATTCCTGCAGAACCTCGCGACCCGCATCCTGGAACTGGATCGTGGCGGCCTTATCGACTGGAATGGCGATTACGCCAGTTTCCTCGTGCACAAGGAAGCCACGCTGGCCGCTGAAGAGACCGCCAACGCGTTGTTCGACAAAAAACTGGCCCAGGAAGAAGTCTGGATCCGCCAGGGCATCAAGGCTCGTCGCACCCGTAACGAAGGCCGCGTCCGCGCCCTGAAAGCCTTGCGCGTTGAGCGTAGCGAGCGTCGTGAGCGCACCGGCAAGGCCAACATTCAGTTGGATACCGCCGACAAGTCCGGCAAGCAGGTCATGGTCCTCGAAAACGTGAGTTTCGCGCATCCGGGTGGCCCGTTCCTGATCAAGGATTTCTCGATGGTCCTGCAGCGCGGCGACCGTATCGGTCTGCTCGGTGCCAACGGTACCGGCAAGACCACGCTGCTGAAGCTGATGCTCAGCGGTCTGCAACCGACCAGCGGCAAAGTGGAAGAGGGGACGCGCATCGACGTGGCCTACTTCGACCAGTTGCGCCATCAGCTGGACCTGGAAAAGACCGTGATCGACAACGTGGCCGAAGGTCGCGACTTCATCGATATCGACGGTCAGAGCCGTCACGTGCTGAGCTATCTCGGCGACTTCCTGTTCAGCCCGCAGCGTGCCCGCACGCCGGTCAAGGCGCTGTCCGGTGGTGAGCGTGCCCGTCTGTTACTGGCCAAACTGTTCAGCAAACCGGCGAACCTGCTGGTACTCGACGAACCGACCAACGACCTGGACGTGGAAACCCTCGAATTGCTGGAAGAGGTCTTGCTGACCTTCAACGGCACCGTCCTGATGGTCAGTCACGACCGGGCATTCCTCGACAACGTGGTCACCAGCACCCTGGTCTTCGAAGGCGAAGGGAAGGTTCGCGAATACGTTGGTGGTTATCAGGACTGGCTGCGTCAGGGCGGCTCTCCGCGCCTGTTGGGCGTGACCGAGAGCAAGTCCGGCAAGGCCGACCTGAACTCGGCTGTCGTCACTGCTGAACCAGTGCCAGTCGCTGCGGTAGTAGAGGCGCCGGTGGCAAAGAAGAAGCTCAGCTACAAGCTGCAGCGTGAGCTGGAAATGTTGCCGAGTCAGATCGAAGCCATGGAGCAGCAGATCGTGGTGGTTGAAGCGCAGATGGCGGATGCCGGTTTCTATCAGCGTCCTGCTGTCGAGACAGCTGCGGTGATCGCTCAGCTTGAGCAGTTGCAGGCCGAACTCGACGTGATGGTCGAGCGCTGGGCTGAGCTGGATGCCTGATTGATCCGGCGATAAAAAAGCCCGGCGTTCAGTGATGAACGCCGGGCTTTTCGTATGGAATGCGATCTACTGACCGATATAGATTCACTGTGGAAGCGGGCTTGCTCGCGAAGAGGGACTTGCATTCACATCAATGCTGACTGAATGTTCGTCTTCGCGAGCAAGCCCGCTCCCACATTATTCCGTGTTATCAGCTTTTGATCAGGCGCACCGCCAGCACATCGCAAGGCGCGCCGTGCAGTACGTCATTGGCGGTGGAGCCGAGCAACAGCGCCAGACCGTGTCGACCATGACTGCCCACCACGATCAGGTCGCACGCTTGCTCCTTGGCTAGGTGGTGAATCTCCTGACGCGGCTGGCCGTAGGTCAAGTGACTGTATTCCTTGGAGAGTTCCGGGTATTTCACGATCAATCGCTCAAGGCGCTCTTTGGCCTGATCGAACTGTTGCTGTTGCAGCTGGGAAAGGTCCATCGGAACGTCGCCGCCAAAGGCCATGGCCATCGGTTCGACAATATGCACCAGGGAAAGCTTCGCGCCATTGCTCACTGAGAGTTCGCGAGCTCGGTGGATTACAGGATCGCACTCTTCGGTTAGATCTACAGCGACCAGAATGTGGTGGTAGGGCATGAGGTGCACCTCCTGAGGATTGCAATATTGGTAAGTATGGCTGGTTTCAAGCGCATTGGTTTCAAAGTGACTCAATGGGCTCATCAAGAATCGGGAGTACACATATGACGGTCTGGATAGTGGTGTCAATCCTGCTGGTGGTCTTGAGCCCGCTGGCCTGGTTGCGCCCCTCTCGTGCCCAGAGCGGGCGCATAGCCCTGCGCATGGAGGCGCGGCGCATTGGCCTGGCCATGCAGCTGGCGCCTCAGGAATGGCCGCATTGGCTGAGCCAGGAGCCACCGAGCCCTTGCGCCCAGTACCATCGGCCGCGCCGTGGCACCCGACCGGCGTGCTGGAGTTACTGGCAAAAGGCGCCCGGCGTGTGGGTCAATCAGTGGCAGGAGGTCTGTGAGGATGGAGTGTTGCTGAATCATTTCGAAAAATTGCCTGCCAACGTCTACAAGGTCGAGGCAGACAAGCAAATGATTGCCCTGTATTGGGGCGAGAAGGGCGAGGCCGAGGTTCTGCAACAGATCGATTCCACGCTCAAAGCACTCGCCTGAACCTCAATCTGTAGCAGCCTCGCAGGCTCGGCAGCTGCTACAGAAGGCAATAAAAAGCCCGACATCATCATCGGGCTGAGGTTGGCCAGGCAGGCCGGTAATTCTGTGTGGCATTGATCTTACGCTGGACACTCGTCAAAAGCGTTCAAATTTTTTCTTCAGGGTCCCGCCAGCGTAGCTTGTTAAACACAGGCTGCCGCTAATTAGGGCGACTTTTCTAACTATTGATTCTATGAATGGCCTCACATGCATGAGTGTGTTGCAGGGCTTCGTGGTACGGAAGTGACCGGAAAGTCGCGTTTCAACCAGCATTTTGGGCGATTGACAATTGCCGGAAATTCCGTGAAGGTGGCATACCCGAATCAAACGGGCGTATGAATTGAGCGTTTGTATTACAGAGCGCTCCTACAGAATCCCGACTATCGCGTTGGCGGGTGTGCCGGGTGAATTGGCGTAGCATCGACGATAAACGTCCTTGCCGAGCCAGTCGCCTGCGTCCGACGTGTACTGTTCAGCTTCCATATCGTGGAGATCAGTTGATGATTTACGAAGGTAAAGCCATCACGGTTAAGGCTCTTGAAAGTGGCATCGTCGAATTGAAATTCGACCTCAAGGGTGAGTCCGTCAACAAGTTCAACCGTCTTACCCTGAACGAACTGCGTCAGGCTGTAGACACCATCAAGGCAGATGCTTCGATCAAGGGTGTGATCGTCAGCAGTGGCAAGGACGTATTCATCGTCGGCGCCGACATCACCGAATTCGTCGACAACTTCAAGCTGCCGGATGCAGAGCTTGTCGCTGGTAACCTCGAAGCCAACAAGATTTTCAGCGATTTCGAAGACCTCAACGTCCCGACTGTCGCCGCGATCAATGGCATCGCACTGGGTGGCGGTCTGGAAATGTGCCTGGCGGCAGATTTCCGCGTCATGGCCAATACCGCCAAAATCGGTCTGCCGGAAGTCAAGCTGGGCATCTACCCGGGCTTCGGCGGTACTGTGCGTCTGCCGCGCATCATCGGTGCCGACAACGCCATCGAGTGGATTGCTGCCGGTAAGGAAAACCGCGCTGAAGACGCGCTGAAAGTCGGTGCCGTCGACGCCGTGGTCGCGCCAGAGAAATTGCAGGAAGCGGCTCTGAATCTGGTCAAAGGCGCCATCTCAGGTGAGTTTGACTACAAGGCCAAGCGTCAGCCGAAGCTCGAAAAGCTCAAGCTCAACGCCATTGAACAAATGATGTCGTTTGAAACCGCCAAAGGTTTCGTGGCAGGCCAGGCGGGCCCGAACTACCCGGCACCGGTCGAAGCGATCAAGACCATCCAGAAAGCCGCGAACTTCGGTCGCGACAAGGCGCTGGAAGTCGAAGCCAACGGTTTCGTCAAACTGGCCAAGACCTCTGCCGCGCAGAGTTTGATCGGTCTGTTCCTGAACGATCAGGAGCTGAAGAAAAAGGCCAAGGCCTACGACGAAATCGCCAAGGATGTGAAGCAGGCCGCCGTATTGGGCGCCGGCATCATGGGTGGCGGTATCGCTTATCAGTCGGCCTCCAAAGGTACGCCGATCCTGATGAAAGACATCAACGAGCACGGCATCGAGCAAGGGCTGGCAGAAGCCGCCAAGCTGCTGGTGGGGCGCGTTGATAAAGGTCGCATGACCCCGGCGAAAATGGCCGAAGTGCTCAATGGCATTCGTCCGACCCTGTCCTACGGTGATTTCGGTCATGTCGACCTGGTCGTCGAAGCCGTGGTCGAGAACCCGAAGGTCAAGCAAGCCGTTCTGGCCGAAGTTGAAGACAAGGTCAAAGAGGACACCATCCTCGCGTCCAACACCTCGACCATTTCCATCACCTTGCTGGCCAAAGCCCTCAAGCGTCCGGAAAACTTCGTCGGCATGCACTTCTTCAACCCGGTGCACATGATGCCGCTGGTTGAAGTGATCCGTGGCGAGAAGTCC
Organism: Pseudomonas sp. JL3; assembly: GCF_031570575.1. Classification (NCBI taxonomy): domain Bacteria; kingdom Pseudomonadati; phylum Pseudomonadota; class Gammaproteobacteria; order Pseudomonadales; family Pseudomonadaceae; genus Pseudomonas; species Pseudomonas sp. JL3. The sequence goes on along the minus strand of NZ_JAKWJK010000003.1, from coordinate 382,128 downwards.
AGCGAAGTGGCCGTTGCCACCACCGTTGCCTACGCCAAGAAAATGGGCAAGAACCCGATCGTCGTCAACGACTGCCCGGGCTTCCTGGTCAACCGCGTGCTGTTCCCGTACTTCGGCGGTTTCGCCAAACTGGTCAGCGCCGGTGTGGACTTCGTCCGCATCGACAAGGTCATGGAAAAATTCGGCTGGCCAATGGGCCCGGCGTACCTGATGGACGTGGTCGGCATCGACACCGGTCACCACGGTCGCGATGTAATGGCTGAAGGCTTCCCGGATCGCATGAAGGACGATCGCCGTTCGGCCGTCGACGTGCTCTACGAAGCCAAGCGCCTGGGCCAGAAGAATGGCAAGGGCTTCTACGCCTACGAGACCGACAAGCGCGGCAAGCAGAAGAAAGTCGCCGATCCTTCGGTACTGGAAGTGCTCAAGCCAATCGTGTTCGAACAGCGCGAAGTCACTGACGAAGACATCATCAACTGGATGATGATCCCGCTGTGCCTGGAAACCGTGCGTTGCCTGGAAGACGGCATCGTCGAAACCGCCGCCGAAGCCGATATGGGCCTGGTCTACGGTATTGGTTTCCCTCCATTCCGTGGCGGTGCGCTGCGCTACATCGACTCGATCGGTGTTGCAGAGTTCGTTGCCCTGGCTGACCAGTACGCTGATTTGGGCGCGCTGTACCACCCGACCGCGAAGCTGCGTGAAATGGCCAAAAACGGTCAGAGCTTCTTCGGTTAAGCGCCCACACTAGAGCGAGAGTGAACGTATATGAGCTTGAATCCTAGAGACGTCGTGATTGTCGACTTCGGTCGTACGCCGATGGGCCGCTCCAAGGGCGGCATGCACCGCAATACCCGCGCCGAAGACATGTCGGCGCACTTGATCAGCAAATTGCTGGAACGCAACGTCAAGGTCGACCCGAGCGAAGTCGAAGACGTGATCTGGGGCTGTGTGAACCAGACCCTGGAGCAGGGCTGGAACATCGCCCGCATGGCGTCCTTGATGACGCAGATCCCGCACACCTCGGCCGGGCAGACCGTCAGCCGTCTGTGTGGCTCGTCGATGAGTGCTCTGCATACCGCTGCGCAAGCGATCATGACCGGTAACGGTGACGTGTTCGTGGTTGGTGGCGTCGAGCATATGGGTCACGTGAGCATGATGCACGGTGTCGATCCGAACCCGCACATGTCACTGTACGCGGCGAAAGCCTCGGGCATGATGGGCCTGACCGCGGAAATGCTCGGCAAAATGCATGGCATTACTCGCGAACAACAGGACGCCTTTGGCGTGCGCTCCCACCAGCTCGCCCACAAGGCGACTCTGGAAGGCAAGTTCAAAGACGAAATCATCCCGATGCAGGGCTACGACGAGAACGGTTTCCTGAAACTGTTCGACTACGACGAAACCATTCGTCCGGAAACCACCCTGGAAAGCCTGGCGGCTCTGAAGCCAGCGTTTAACCCGAAGGGCGGCACCGTGACAGCCGGTACTTCGTCGCAGATCACCGACGGTGCTTCGTGCATGATCGTGATGTCGGCGCAGCGTGCCCAAGACCTGGGCATCCAGCCGATGGCGGTTATCCGCTCGATGGCCGTGGCGGGTGTGGATCCGGCGATCATGGGCTATGGTCCAGTACCGGCCACGCAGAAAGCACTGAAGCGCGCGGGTCTTGCTATCAACGATATCGACTTCTTCGAGCTAAACGAAGCTTTCGCCGCACAGGCCCTGCCAGTGCTGAAAGATTTGAAAGTGCTCGACAAGATGAACGAGAAGGTTAACCTGCACGGCGGCGCGATCGCCCTGGGTCACCCGTTCGGTTGCTCCGGTGCCCGTATCTCCGGCACTTTGCTGAACGTGATGAAGCAGAATGGCGGCACCTTCGGGGTGGCTACCATGTGCATTGGTCTCGGCCAAGGCATCTCCACCGTCTTCGAACGCGTTTAAGCGTTTCGCTGATGGAAGCCGGGGCCAAGTGCCCCGGTTTTTGTTTTTCCGGATTTATTTTGTTTTTATTTTGAAAAAATTTGAGTGAGGGCCAAAACATGCCGATACAACCTGGGCTCTACGAACATTACAAAGGTCCGCAGTACCGCGTATTCGCGGTTGCGCGGCATTCGGAAACCGAAGAGGAAGTGGTCTTCTACCAAGCCCTGTATGGCGATTACGGCTTTTGGGTGCGCCCCTTGAGCATGTTCCTGGAGTCGGTCGAGGTTGACGGCGAACAGGTGCCACGCTTTGCTTTGGTGCAAGCCGAACCGAGCGTTTTTCCGCAGCCATAAGGGGAGTGCGCGCAGAACCCTGCGCTTGACCTCACCTTGTAGCCACTATATATAGCGGTGCCGCGTCAGGCGCCAACCGCCTTTCACTTCTAGAATTCAGGAATTTTCTGATCCATGGGCAAATCGCTGGTCATTGTGGAATCCCCGGCTAAGGCCAAGACCATCAACAAGTATCTGGGTAACCAATACGTGGTGAAGTCGAGTATCGGCCATATCCGAGACCTGCCCACCAGCGGTTCGGCTAGCGCCAGCAAAGAGCCTGCTGCCAAGCGCGGCAAGGCCGCTGCAGGTGAAGGTCCGGTGCTCACGCCGAAAGAGAAAGCGCGCAAGCAGCTGGTCTCGCGCATGGGTGTCGATCCCGATCATGGCTGGAAAGCCAAGTACGAGATCCTCCCGGGCAAGGAAAAAGTCATCGAAGAGCTGCGCCGGCTCGCCAAAGATGCTGACACCATCTATCTCGCAACCGACTTGGATCGCGAGGGGGAAGCCATTGCCTGGCACCTGCGCGAAGCCATCGGTGGTGACGACAGCCGCTATAAGCGCGTGGTGTTCAACGAAATCACCAAGAAAGCGATCCAGGAAGCCTTTTCCAAACCGGGCGAGCTGGACATCGACCGTGTCAACGCCCAGCAGGCGCGTCGCTTCCTCGACCGCGTGGTGGGTTACATGGTTTCGCCGCTGCTGTGGGCCAAGGTCGCCCGTGGCCTGTCCGCTGGTCGCGTGCAATCGGTTGCCGTGAAGCTGGTGGTGGAGCGCGAGCGTGAAATCCGCGCGTTCAACCCGGAAGAGTACTGGGAAGTTCACGCCGACCTCGGCACCGCCAAGGGCGCGACCGTGCGCTTCGACGTGGCTCGCGAGAAAGGCGAAGCCTTCAAGCCGCTGAACGAAGCCCAGGCCATGGCCGCGCTGGAGAAGCTCAAGGCTTCCAGCTACAGCATCGTCAAGCGCGAAGACAAACCGACCAGCAGCAAGCCGTCGGCACCGTTCATCACCTCCACCCTGCAACAGGCCGCGAGTAACCGCCTGGGCTTCGGTGTGAAGAAAACCATGATGATGGCCCAGCGTTTGTACGAAGCCGGCTACATCACGTATATGCGTACCGACTCCACCAACCTCTCGGCCGATGCCGTGACGATGGCGCGTACTTATATTGAAGGCGAGTTCGGCAAGAAATACCTGCCGGAAAGCCCGAACGTCTACAGCAGCAAGGAAGGCGCACAAGAAGCTCACGAAGCGATTCGTCCGTCCGACGCCAATACCGAGCCAAGCAAGCTGTCGGGCATGGAGCGTGATGCCGAACGGCTTTACGAACTGATCTGGCGCCAATTCCTGGCCTGCCAGATGCTGCCGGCGCAATACCTGTCGACCACAGTCACCGTCGGTGCCGGCGACTTCGAACTGCGTGCCAAGGGCCGCATCCTGAAGTTCGACGGTTACACCCGCGTCATGCCGCAAATTGCCAAACCAGGCGATGATGATGTGCTGCCGGATATGGCCCAGGGCGACGCGATGAAGCTGATCAAGCTTGATCCGACTCAGCACTTCACCAAGCCGCCGGCGCGTTACTCGGAAGCGAGCCTGGTAAAAGAAATGGAAAAACGCGGCATCGGTCGTCCTTCGACCTACGCAGCGATCATTTCGACCATCCAGGACCGCGGCTACGTGGCGTTGCACAACCGTCGTTTCTATTCGGAAAAGATGGGCGACATCGTCACCGAGCGTCTGGCCGAGAGCTTCTCCAATCTCATGGACTACGGCTTCACTGCCGGCATGGAAGAGAACCTCGATGACGTCGCTCAGGGCGAGCGCGACTGGAAAAACGTGCTCGACGAGTTCTACGGCGACTTCAAGAAGAAACTCGAAGTAGCCGAAAGCGCCGAAGGCGGCATGCGCGCCAACCAGCCGGTAATGACTGACATTCCGTGTGTGTTGTGCGGTCGTCCGATGCAGATCCGCACTGCTTCGACGGGCGTATTCCTCGGTTGCTCAGGCTACAGCCTGCCGCCGAAAGAGCGCTGCAAAGCCACTGTCAACCTGGTGCCGGGCGATGAAATCGCCGCGGACGACGAGGGTGAGTCCGAGTCGCTGGTCCTGCGTGGCAAGCACCGCTGCCCGATCTGCAGCACGGCCATGGACGCTTACCTGCTCGACGAGAAGCGCAAGCTGCACATCTGCGGTAACAACCCGGATTGTTCTGGTTACGAAATCGAAGAGGGCACCTACCGCATCAAGGGCTACGAAGGTCCGAGCCTGGAGTGCGACAAGTGCGGCAGCGAGATGCAGCTCAAGACCGGCCGTTTCGGCAAGTTCTTCGGTTGCACCAACGCCACCTGCAAGAACACCCGCAAGCTGCTGAAAAGCGGTGACGCGGCGCCGCCGAAGATGGATCCGGTGAAGATGCCTGAGCTCAAATGCGAAAAGGTCAACGACACTTATATCCTGCGCGACGGTGCTTCCGGCCTGTTCCTGGCGGCCAGCCAGTTCCCGAAAAATCGCGAGACTCGTGCTCCATTGGTCATGGAGATCGTGCCGCACAAGGATGAGATCGATCCGAAGTATCACTTCCTCTGCGAAGCGCCGAAGAAAGATCCAGACGGTCTCCCAGCAGTGATCCGTTACAGCCGCAAGACAAAAGAGCAGTACGTGCAGACAGAGGTCGACGGTAAGCCGACTGGCTGGAAGGCATATTACGACGGCGGTAAGTGGACGGTTGAAGACAAGCGTCCATCAGCCAAGGCTTAAAAGGCTGGACACAAAAGGCCGCATGACAACCCTCGGGTTTTCATGCGGCCTTTTGTTTTGGGCTTGCGGGAAGCTCAGGTGATCCACGACACTGTCTGACCTGCGTGAAGCAATTATTTCGTTGTGGAGGCTGCCGTCATGGCCCACGAACTCTATACCCGTACCAACCAGAAGATTTATTTCGCCGGCCTGTCGCTGGAAGCACTCGCCAAAGCCGAAGAGGGGCGGGCGATGAACTCCCTGGCACTGATTCAGGCCGGGCGCGAATCGGCGTTGTTTCACCTGTACGGTGCGCTGTTGGGGCTGTGCCATGAAATCGCCGGTTTCTATCGGCTGCCTCAGGCCAATGCGTCGCGGGCAGAGATGCTGCTGACCCGCGAGGTGCTCGAAACCATCGCTATTCCGGAAATGGCCGAGATGGTTGAGCTGGCGCAAAACCCTGAAACCTGGCTGGCCAAGCTGCTGTCGGCACATGCCGCACTGTTTCAGCCGCCTCGCGCTCCGCACAAGCCTAAGGGCGATGTGACGCAGCCGCTCATTCTGGCCGTTAATCTGGATGAGGAAGAGGCACCGGAGGAGTTGAGTCGGGAAGAGCTGGAGAGCTGGCGTCAGAACCTTAAAGGTCTGGCGATTCGGTTTCGCGAAGGGTTGAACGAGTGCTGAAAGATTGAGTGTTTAGGGATAGGTCCGCTCAAGGAAGAGTGATGTCAGAAATTTCTCTTCGTGATGGCATTTGGTCAAGATCCCGAGCGAAGCTTGGCTGATGCCTATATAATCCCCGCCTTTCGTGGAGAACAGACCTTTATGCCAACATCCTTTCTAGAAATTGTCGAGTTACCAGACGGCCGAATCGAGCTGCGCAGGGCCGAGGACGAGGGTTCTCTGGTTACTTTGGATTTCTCCGAGGATGCCAAGGTTTTCCTGCAAGGCCAGCATGTGGAAGTCGCCAAGGCGATGTTGAGCGTCGGTGTTCAGATGGCAGGACGCCTGGTTGAAGGCGAATTTGATAAGGAAGAGGGGCCACGGGTTCTTCATTGATCCCGCCCGTCGGATTCTTCGAATACCTCTACAGATTGGCTTCTCTATCCCTGGAGAAGCCCCGCGCTGTTCAGCGCGCACAGTGTTTGTCAGTTAACCCAGTCGAATATTCAGACTTTGCGCATCCCCGATACGGGCGGCGCTGATCAACTGTTGCCGCGACGTTGTGCTCAGCGGGTTAAGCCAGCTGACGACCGTATGGCTGCGACCAAGTCGCAAGGCTTCGCAGGTCAACTGCTGAGCGCTCTGCGTGCCGCGCGGTTGCAGAAGCAGAATGCGCTCACGGTTCAGACCGGCGTCCCGTAACCAGACTTGTGTCAGGCTGGCAGGCGGGGCGATCAGTGTCAGCCAGCGTGCATCCTGATCCTGACTCAGTTCCCTGAGAATCGGTGCCAGAAGGTTCAGGCAGTTCCCGGCCGCGCCGCGCAGTGATAGCTCGCTGAAGACTTCAGGCTCAGCGCTCCAGGGCGATTCGACCACGTCTTTCAGAATCGGCGCCAATGGCTGTGCCATGAAGGCCTCGAACAACGGCAGTTGGGCTTGCTGTGAGGTATGTGGGAACTGCATAAAGCCTCCTTTAGCGGCGAATCACGCCGACACTCAAGCCTTCGATAACCAGTTCCTGATCTTTCAGGTTGACTTCGATAGGGGCGAATTCAGGGTTTTCGGCAATCAACCAAACCTTGCTGCCGTCGCGCTTGAAGCGCTTGACGGTCACTTCGTCGCCGATCCGCGCCACCACGATCTGGCCGTTACGGGCTTCACGGGTGGTGTGGACTGCCAGCAGGTCACCGTCGAAAATGCCGACGTCCTTCATGCTCATGCCATGGACCCGCAGCAGATAGTCAGCGCGAGGATGGAAGAATGAAGGGTTGATGTTGCAGGATTCTTCGATGTGCTGCTGGGCGAGGATCGGCGCACCGGCAGCCACCCGGCCAATGATTGGCAAGCTGGACTCGTCGGCCTTGGCTTCGAAGCCCGGGATGCGGATGCCGCGGGAGGCGCCCGGGGTCATCTCGATCGCCCCCTTGCGGGCCAGCGCCTTGAGGTGTTCTTCCGCCGCATTGGGCGACTTGAAACCCAGTTCCTGAGCGATTTCCGCGCGGGTCGGCGGGTAGCCGTTGTCTTCGAGGCAACGTTTGATGAAGGCCAGAATCTCTGCTTGGCGTGGCGTCAGCTTTAGCATATTGATCGCTCTGTCTTTTTATACAGTGACTGGGATTATATACAGTGAACTGGTCTTGGCAATGCCCCTTTTTTTGTCGGCCGCTGGACGGTCATTTTGCTCGCTGATTGAAGCGGCACTGTTGTATGGTTAAATACCTGACCGACCATTCCCAAAACGAACCGCCAGACTTGACAAGGCCAGGACTGAAACGTATGTTTCAAACAAGTGTTTGTCAGGCGGAGTAGCCATGGCCCAGTCGGAAACCGTTGAACGCATTCTCGATGCTGCCGAGCAGTTGTTCGCGGAAAAAGGTTTTGCTGAAACCTCATTGCGTCTGATCACCAGCAAGGCCGGTGTCAATCTGGCGGCGGTGAATTATCACTTCGGGTCGAAGAAGGCGCTGATTCAGGCGGTCTTCTCGCGTTTTCTCGGGCCGTTCTGCCTCAGTCTCGATAAAGAGCTGGAACGCCGTCAGGCCAGGCCCGAGAACAAACCGACCCTTGAAGAGTTGCTGGAGATTCTTGTCGAGCAAGCTCTGGTGGTACAGCCACGCAGCGGCAACGACCTGTCCATTTTCATGCGTTTGCTGGGGCTGGCCTTCAGTCAGAGCCAAGGGCACTTGCGTCGTTATCTGGAAGACATGTACGGCAAGGTGTTCCGCCGCTACATGATGCTGGTCAACGAGGCCGCTCCGCGCATTCCGCCGATTGAACTGTTCTGGCGCGTGCACTTCATGCTGGGAGCCGCGGCGTTCAGCATGTCGGGGATCAAGGCCTTGCGTGCGATTGCCGAGACCGACTTCGGCGTCAACACCTCCATCGAGCAAGTGATGCGTCTGATGGTGCCGTTCCTGGCCGCTGGCATGCGGGCCGAAACCGGCGTCACCGACACGGCCATGGCCACCGCGCAGTTGCGTCCACGCAGCAAATCGGCCCCGGTCGCCGCCAAGGTTTAGCCGCACACGGGTGGGCGCGGCAGCTGACATCCGCTAAGCTAGCCGCCCATGCCGACTCTCGTTCTGAACCCGCTCCTCATTGATATCGCCGACCTGCCGGGCCCAGCCCATGGCGGCGAATTCGTGCGAGCCGGGTTTTTCGTAATCAAGGAATCTCTATGACTGCTGGCCTGCAAGGCTCGTTGATGGTGGACGTCGCCGGTACCTGGCTGACGGCTGAAGATCGCCAATTGTTGCGCCAGCCCGAAGTGGGTGGCCTGATCATTTTTGCCCGCAACATCGAGCATCCGCGTCAAGTGCGCGAGTTGAGCGCTTCGATCCGTGCCATTCGTCCCGATCTGCTGCTGGCGGTGGATCAAGAGGGCGGTCGGGTTCAGCGGCTGCGTCAAGGCTTCGTGCGGTTGCCAGCCATGCGCGCCATCGCCGATAACCCGAATGCCGAAGAGCTGGCCGAGCAGTGCGGCTGGATCATGGCGACTGAAGTGCTCGCGGTCGGTCTCGACTTGAGCTTCGCCCCGGTGCTGGACCTGGATTACCAGCGCAGCGCGGTGGTCGGCACCCGTTCGTTCGAAGGTGATCCCGAGCGCGCTGCCTTGCTCGCCGGAGCATTCATCCGCGGCATGAACAGTGCCGGAATGGCCGCCACCGGCAAGCATTTCCCGGGTCATGGTTGGGCCGAGGCCGATTCCCACGTCGCGATTCCCAACGACGAGCGCAGCCTCGATGAAATCCGCGCCAACGACCTGGTGCCGTTTGCGCGATTGAGCAAGCAACTGGCCGCCGTCATGCCGGCCCACGTTATTTATCCACAAGTCGATTCCCAACCTGCAGGTTTCTCCCGTCGCTGGTTGCAGGACATCCTGCGCGGCGAACTGCAGTTCGACGGTGTGATCTTCAGCGACGACCTGTCGATGGCCGGCGCCCACGTGGTCGGCGACGCCGCCAGTCGCATCGAAGCGGCATTGACCGCCGGTTGCGACATGGGCCTGGTGTGCAACGATCGCGCAGCTGCCGAGTTGGCCTTGAGCGCCGCCCAGCGTTTGAAGGTCAAGCCTTCGGCGCGTATCGCGCGGATGCGCGGGCAGGCATACGCCAACACCGAATACCGTCAAGACCCGCGCTGGCTGGCGGCCATCGGCGCGCTCAGAGAAGCTCAATTGATTGATTAAGGACTTTTCGCTATGACGGTTTACGCGATTATCGGCGGCACCGGCCTGACTCAACTCGAAGGCTTGAGCATTCGTCAGTCATTGGCGGTGGACACGCCTTACGGTGCGCCTTCGGCCGAGGTGCAGGTCGGTGAGTACGCTGGCAAGGAAGTGCTGTTTCTCGCGCGTCATGGGCACCCACACCGTTTCCCGCCGCATCAGGTGAACTACCGCGCCAATCTGTGGGCCTTGAAGCAGGCCGGTGCCGAAGCGATTCTCGCGGTCAACGCCGTGGGCGGGATTCATGCCGCGATGGGCACCGGGCATTTCTGCGTGCCGCATCAATTGATCGACTACACCAGCGGTCGCGAACACACCTATTTTGCCGATGACCTGGAACAGGTCACGCACATCGACTTCAGCTATCCCTACAACGAACCCCTGCGTCAGCAATTGATCGCGGCGTTGGCGGCTGAAGGGGTTGGTTACAGCAGCCATGGCGTGTACGCCTGCACCCAGGGACCACGTCTGGAAACCGTCGCTGAAATTGCGCGGCTGGAACGTGATGGTTGCGACATTGTCGGCATGACCGGGATGCCTGAAGCGGCATTGGCACGTGAGCTGGAGCTGGACTACGCATGCCTGGCGCTGGTGGTGAATCCGGCGGCGGGCAAGTCGACAGCGGTGATCACCATGGCCGAGATCGAGCAGGCATTGCATGACGGGATGGGCAAGGTTAAATCGACATTGGCGCGGGTGCTGGCTGGTTGAGTATTGCCATTGTATTGAGTTGACCCTTTCGCGAGCAAGCCCGCTCTCACCCCCCAGTCTAATTCCTGCGCAAGACACAAGCGGGCTTGCTCGCGAAAGCGGCCTGTCAGACACCGCTACCTATCAATTTTTTCCGGCAACGGCGCAAACAGCGCCTCGATGTCATCGCTCTGCAATTTCCAATCCCCGGTCTTGCGCCCATCCAGCACCCCTGCGGCAAGATCGGATTTTTCCTTCTGCAGATGCTGAATCTTCTCTTCCACCGTGCCCCTGGCAATCATCTTGTAGACGAATACCGGCTTCTCCTGACCAATGCGATACGCACGATCCGTCGCCTGATTTTCCGTTGCAGGGTTCCACCACGGATCGTAGTGAATCACCGTATCGGCCTCGGTCAGGTTCAGGCCCACACCACCGGCCTTCAGGCTGATCAGAAAGATCTGACGCTTGCCACTCTGAAACTCCTTCACCGGCGTGCGTCGATCCCGGGTCTGACCGGTCAGGATCGCATACGCCACGCCGCGTTTGTTCAGCTCGTCCTCGATCAGCGACAGCATTGAGGTGAACTGCGAGAACAGCAGAATCCGCCGACCTTCCTCGAACAATTCTTCAAGCATTTCCATCAGGCTATCGAGCTTGCCGGAGGTGCTGCCGCGTGCGGGCAGGGCAGCATCGTTGACCAGACGCAAATCACAGCACACCTGACGTAGCTTCAGCAGGGCCTCAAGAATAATGATCTGGCTGCGCGCCACGCCCTTGCGGGTGATTTCATCGCGGACTTTTTTGTCCATGGCCAGGCGCATGGTTTCGTATACGTCGCGCTGGGCTTCGTTGAGTTCGACCCAATGGATGATCTCGGTTTTCGGCGGCAGTTCGGTGGCCACCTGTTCCTTGGTCCGCCGCAGCAGGAACGGTTTGATCCGACTGTTCAGGTGTTGAAGTCGTACTTCACTGGCACGTTTTTCTATAGGCACGCGGTAATCGCGGTTGAAGCTTTTCACGTCACCGAGCCAGCCCGGCAGCAGGAAGTGGAACAGCGACCACAGCTCGCCCAGATGGTTTTCCAGCGGCGTGCCGCTCAGGCACAGGCGCTGGCGAGCATTCAGCTCACGGGCGGCATGGGCGGCTTTGCTGTTGGGGTTCTTGATGTACTGCGCTTCATCCAGCACCAATACGTGCAACGGCTGCGCGGCCAGGCGTTCGACGTCCTTGGGTAACAGCGCATAGGTGGTCAGGATCAGGTCGTAATCGGCCAGATTGTCGAAATGCTTTTTGCGACTGACGCCGTACAGCGCCAGCACTTTGAGCTGCGGCGTGAAGTGCGCGGCTTCGTCGAGCCAGTTGGGGATCAGGCTGGTGGGCATGACCACCATGCACGGCCGATCGAGGCGTCCGGCATTCTTCTCGCTGAGAATGTGCGCCAGGGTTTGTAGGGTTTTGCCCAGGCCCATGTCGTCCGCGAGAATCCCGCCGACTTCCAGTTGCCGCAACGATTGCATCCAGCTCAGGCCTTCCAGCTGATACGGGCGCAAGGTGGCATTCAAGCCTTCGGGTGCCACCGCGGTGTGGTCCTTGATGTCGCGCAGGCGCTGGGCAAAGGTGCGGATCTGCTCGCCACCCTCCCAGAGCAACGGCAGCCCTTCCAGCGGATTCAATCGCGTGGCGTCGGCCTTGCTCAGGCGCAGCGTGGTTTCGCCGGGTTCTTGCAGATAAAACTCGCCGAGGGTGGCCAGCACCGGTTTCAAGCGGCCGAAGGGGAGGGCGACCTGCAACGGGCCTTGGTCGGTGCTGCGGCGCTGCGGGATGTTCACCAGAATCAGTTCGTCGTCGCGACGTCGGGCGAGCCGTTCCGGGTTGAGGATCTCGGTGTGGGAGCGCATCAGGTTCAACAGGATCGGCAGCAGGCTCAGCCGTTCGCCGTTGACGATGATCCCCAGTTCCAGATCAAACCAGTCGCGCTCAGGTGCCTGCTGGACGGTGGCGTACCAGTCGTCCACGGCGGTCAGGTCGAAGCCGAAATCCTCGTCGATCTGCAACTCCCAACCCTGGGTGCGCAGCTTCGGCAGCTCATTGAGGGTGAAAGTCAGCCAGGCGCTGTCGTTGACCATCTCGTAGAGTTCGCCGGCGCTTTCCGGCAGGGCCTTGCTTTGTCGGGTGGCGATCTTGAAACCGAGGATTCGCAGCTGTTCCCTGTAGGCCTGTTCGACTTCCGGGTGACGTTTTATCCGCAACGTCTGCGTCTCTTGGCGAATCAGGATGTCAGTGTTTTTCTGTCCGCTGACGTATTCATCCAGGTAGCTGAAGGACAGCGCCGCCCGATGCTGGATGTACCGCTGCATCTTGCCATTGCGCGGTTCGAAGGCGCTGAACTCGATGCTCGCCAGCCACAGGCGCGGCACCGGTTGCACGTTGTCCACGAGGATTTGCGGCGGCGCTTTCGGGCTACGGTTTTCCAGGACGGCCTGAAGTTTTTCCAGCAGTTCGGCGTCTTTGGCAGCTGCCGGGTAGGCGAGGGTTTCCTGCACTTGCAGCAACACCGCCGCACAATGTTTGCAGTTGCTGTGAACCGGGCAGGTGCAGGTGGCGTCGATCATCAGCAAGGTGCCTTTGGCCGACTCGCGCAGGCGAATGGTCTGACGGTAAACGTTGCCGCCAGAGCCTTCGCAACTGGCGGTGATGGTGGCGTCGCCGGCTTCGACGATCCTGACGCGGTTTTCCAGCGCGTAGCGACGGCCACGCTCCAGGCTCTGTTCCTTGAATCGGCTGACCCAGGATGTTGCCAGGGGTTTGCTCAGGGTCGCGGAGGACATAAGGGCTTCAATCAGTCCGGAATTTCATCGGGGACTGGCCGAGGCGCAGGGGCGGTCAGTGAAGTGATCTTGATCAGCAGGCCCAGATGGCCGTTATCGAGGAAGTTCAGCTGACCGTTCTTGGTGTGGCTTTCCTGCTTCAGGCGTTCGCTGGCGGTAACCAAGCCGTTGGCATCAATCCGGTTGACCCAGAAATCGGCATCAACGTCAGTGAAGCGCCCCAGTTTCAGGCTCAACGTACCCTCGATCGGGTATTGGCCAAACTGCTCCTTGCCCTCGCTGATCGCAACTTTGCTGGCTTCTTCGCCCAGGTTCTGTTGCCACGCTTTATGCAGCAACACGGTGTAGTTGTTGCTGGCGCTGAGCTTTTCCACTTCGGCATTCAGGCTCGGTGTACGAAAACTCTCGGGGCTGATGCGTTGGGCGCCGGCATCCCAGTCTTCCGGCGCGGCGCGGCTGACGATGGCGGGCACGGCGTTTTGCCGTACCAGAATCATTTCAACCTGATACAGATCATCGGCAAACGCCGTCGAGGCTAGCAGCGACATCAACAACGTCATCAACAAGGTCAGTGAGCGAAACAGGCGCATGCGGCGTCCTTCAAGCAGTGGTCGGAATGAGGCGCTCGAATAGCGCCTCTACAGTATTAAAGCGTTCTTCCGGGCGCTCCATCGGCACCTGGAATTTGAACATCGTGGCGCCTTCGAATTTGTAGCGCTTGGGCTGGCTCTGGATCAGTTTGATCAGCGTCAGTGGATCGACCGGTGTCTGTGCGGCGAACTCGATACGACCGCCCTGCGGGCCGCCGTCGACTTTCTTGATGCCCAGCTGTTCGGCCTGCAATTTCAGCGCCGTGATCCGCACCAGGTTCTTGGTCGGTTCCGGCAGCAGGCCGAAACGGTCGATCATCTCCACTTGCAGGTCCTTGAGGCCTTCCTCGTCGGTGGCCGAGGCAATGCGTTTGTAGAGAATCAGTCGAGCATGAACATCCGGCAGATAGTCCTCGGGAATCAACGCCGGTACACGCAGATTGACTTCGGGACCACCGCCCAAAGGTTGATCAAGGTTCGGCTGTTCGCCCTTGCGGATCGACTTTACCGCGCGCTCGAGCATTTCCATGTACAGCGTGAAACCGACGGCCTGGATCTGCCCGCTTTGGCCATCGCCCAGCAGTTCGCCGGCGCCACGGATTTCCAGGTCGTTGGTGGCGAGTACGAAGCCCGCGCCGAGGTCCTGGGTATTGGCAATCGCTTCCAGGCGCTTTTCCGCGTCGGGAGTGATTTGTTGGCGCGGCGGTGTCAGCAGGTAAGCATACGCCTGGTGGTGGCTGCGACCGACGCGGCCACGCAACTGGTGCAACTGTGCCAGGCCGAACTTGTCGGCACGCTCGATGATGATGGTATTGGCGCTCGGCACGTCGATGCCGGTCTCGATGATGGTCGAGGCGATCAGCACGTTGAAGCGCTTGTGATAGAAGTCGCTCATCACCTGTTCGAGTTCACGTTCGCGCATCTGCCCGTGACCGATGCCGATCCGTGCTTCCGGCACCAGTTCGGCGAGGTCGGCGGCGCATTTCTCGATGGTCTTCACGTCGTTGTGCAGGTAGTAGACCTGCCCGCCACGCAGCAACTCACGCAGCAGGGCCTCTTTGACCGTGCTCTTGTTCTGCTCCATGACGAACGTGCGCACCGACAGGCGACGGGCGGGTGGCGTGGCGATGATCGACAGATCACGCATGCCCGACACTGCCATGTTCAGCGTGCGCGGAATGGGCGTGGCGGTCAGCGTCAGGATGTCGACTTCACTGCGCAGTGCTTTGAGCTGTTCTTTCTGACGGACGCCGAAACGGTGCTCTTCGTCGATGATCACCAGCCCGAGGTTTTTGATCTTCACGTCGTCTTGCAGCAGTTTGTGTGTGCCGATGACGATGTCGATTTTACCTTCGGCCAGGTCCGCGACCGCGGCGTTGACTTCCTTGGTCGACTTGAAGCGGCTCATCACTTCCACGCTCACCGGCCAGTCGGCGAAGCGGTCGCGGAAGCTGTTGTAGTGCTGCTGGGCGAGCAGGGTGGTCGGTACCAGAATCGCCACCTGACGACCGCCGTGCACCGCAATGAACGCCGCACGCATCGCCACTTCGGTCTTGCCGAAACCGACGTCGCCGCAAACCAGGCGATCCATCGGTTTCGGTGCGAGCATGTCGGCGCGCACCGCTTCGATGGTGGTCTGCTGGTCTGGGGTTTCTTCAAATGGGAAGCCGGCGCTGAAGGTTGCGTAATCGGCTTTCGGATCGGCGAAGGCATAACCCTCGCGAGCGGCGCGGCGGGCATAGATGTCGAGCAACTCGGCGGCCACGTCGCGCGACTGTTCGGCGGCTTTGCGTTTGGCTTTCTGCCAGGTCTCGGAGCCGAGGCGGTGCAGCGGCGCCAGGGCATCGTCGCTGCCGGTATAGCGGGCGATCAGGTGCAGGTTGGCTACCGGGACGTACAGCTTGGCGTTCTCGGCATATTCAAGGGTCAGAAATTCGGCGGCTTGATTGTCGATTTCCAGGATCGTCAGACCCAGATAACGGCCGACACCATGATCGATGTGCACCACCGGAGCGCCTTCGCGCAGCTCGGTGAGGTTTTTGATCACCGCATCGTTGTTTGCGTCGGCGCGTTTCTCGCGGCGACGGCGCTGCATCACGCGCTGCCCGAACAATGGGCTTTCAGCAACCAGGGCCAGGGCTGGATCGTCCAGCAACAGACCTTCGTCGAGCGGCGCGATGGTGATCGCCAAGCGCTCCTTGCTCGCAACAAAGTCTGGCCAGCTGTCGACGGTTTTCGGTCGCAGCTTCAGGCGTTCCAGCAATTCCAGCAGCACTTCACGACGGCCCGCGGACTCGGCGGTAAACAGCACGCGGCCAGGGAATTGGTCGAGGAAACCGGCCAGCGCCGCCAACGGCTGAGTGGCCTTGGCTTCGATGGCCAGGTTCGGCAGCGGCTGAGCCGGGAAGCGCTCGCGACCGACACCGGTTTCCACGTCCTGTTGACTGGCAACCACGCGGGGCCAGCTCTTCAGGCGGGCAAAGCAATCTTCCACGGGCAGGAACAATTCGGCCGGTGGCAATAAAGGACGGGATGGATCGACGCGGCGCTCTTCGTAACGATTGCGCACGTCGTTCCAGAAGTTTTCCGCCGCCTGTTCGATGCCTGGCAGGGAAAACACTTGAGTGTCCTGGGGCAGATAATCGAACAGCGTGGAGGTTTCGTCGAAGAACAGCGGCAAGTAGTACTCGATACCGGCCGGTGTAATCCCACTGCTCAAATCCTGAAAGATCGGGCAGCGACGGAAATCGACATCGAAACGCTCACGGAAGCGCGCCTTGAAGCGGGTGACCGCGTCCTTTTGCAGCGGGAACTCCCGCGCCGGCAGCAGGCGAACAGTGTCCACCTTGTCGATGGAACGCTGGTTTTCCGGATCGAAGGTACGCAGGGTTTCGATTTCGTCGTCGAACAGGTCGATGCGGAAGGGCAGTTTGCTGCCCATCGGGAACAGGTCGATCAGCGAGCCGCGCACGGTGAATTCGCCGTGCTCATAGACGGTATCGACGTAACGATAGCCGCTGGCTTCAAGACGGCTGCGCATTTGCTCGACATCAAGCTTCTGGCCGACGTCCAGCACCAGGCTGCTGCCGAGCAGGAATTTGGTCGGCGCCAGGCGGTGCAGGGCCGTGGTGATCGGCACGACCAGCACGCCATGCTCCAGCTCCGGCAACCGATACAGGCTGGAGATGCGCTGAGAGATGATGTCCTGGTGTGGCGAGAACAGATCGTAGGGCAGGGTTTCCCAGTCGGGGAAATGCAGAACAGGCAAATCCGGGGCGAAGAAACTCAGCTCCTGTTCCAGCCGTTCGGCACTCTGGC
This sequence comes from Pseudomonas sp. JL3, assembly GCF_031570575.1. Taxonomy (NCBI): domain Bacteria; kingdom Pseudomonadati; phylum Pseudomonadota; class Gammaproteobacteria; order Pseudomonadales; family Pseudomonadaceae; genus Pseudomonas; species Pseudomonas sp. JL3. The sequence continues at coordinate 365,309 of NZ_JAKWJK010000003.1, read as the reverse complement.
TGTCGGCGGTCAGTAGCAGGGTAAAGCGCTTGGCAGCGCTGGCGGCCTCGGCGATGGCCAGGCTCAGGGCGGCACCGGGCAGGTTGCCCCAGTGCTGTTTACCTGCCGCGGCAGGGAGAAGCGGTAGACGCAGAACGGGCACGGAAGGTTGAGCTCCAAGCGTTGCGACAAAGTCGACAATTGTAACGGCCTGAGGTGCCGGCTGTCAGTTGCAGACTGTGTCTATATGCACAGGTTGGGTGAAATGTAGTGGTAATGACAAAAACTGGCGGTTTGATACTGAAAATGTAGTGCGAAAACCGCTCAGTGTTACGGAGGGTTACGGACACGGCATCGCTAACGTCGGAAAATTGACTGTGCTGAAAGCCCCGGTTTTACTGGGCTGGAGCGGGGCGTAATTTTTTTGAACGGGATTCTGTTACCGCCCGTGCGACAGGCGCGCATTGCTACGGGAGGCAGTCGGCGGCATAATGTAGCCCCTTTTTTCTGCCCCTACATGTGGAAGGTTCCCGTGACTCAGAAGCCCGACCAGTGTCTTGGTGAATGGATCGACCGTGAAGCACTCGCAGAAGCGATGATTCCGCTTATCGGTCAGCTCTACCGCAATAACAACGTGGTGAGCTCGATCTATGGCCGCAGCCTGATCAATCGTTCAGTCATCGCGATTCTCAAAGCTCACCGCTTTGCTCGCCATCGTCAGTCCGATGACAGCGAATTGTCCGTCCACGAAACATTCCCGCTGCTCAAGGCGATGAGCGAGCTCAAGCTCGGTGCCGCTTCGGTGGACCTGGGCAAGCTGGCCGTCAAGTTCAAGACCGAAGGCAATGGCCGTACCGTCGAAGAGTTCGTCCGTGACGAACTGGCCGATGTGGTCGGCAAGCAAAATGGTTCCGGTCGTACCGGCACCGACGTTGTGTTGTATGGCTTCGGTCGTATCGGCCGTCTGCTGGCGCGCATCCTGATCGAGAAAACCGGTGGTGGCGACGGCCTGCGTCTGCGCGCCATCGTTGTCCGCAAGGGCGCCGAGAACGATCTGGTCAAACGTGCCAGCCTGTTGCGTCGTGACTCGGTACATGGTCCATTCGATGGCACCATCATCATTGATGAAGCGAACAACACCATCACCGCCAACGGCAACCTGATCCAGGTTATCTACGCGAAGAACCCAACCGAAGTGGACTACACCCAGTACGGCATCAAAGATGCGCTGCTGGTGGACAACACCGGCGTATGGCGTGACGCCGACGGCCTGGGCCAGCATCTGTCCTGCCCGGGTATTGACCGTGTTGTTCTGACCGCGCCTGGTAAAGGCAAGCTGAAGAACATCGTTCACGGCATCAACCACGGTGAGATCACCGCTGATGACAAGATCGTTTCCGCCGCTTCCTGCACCACCAACGCCATCGTGCCGGTGCTGAAGGCTGTGAATGACAAGTTCGGCATCGTCAACGGTCACGTCGAAACGGTTCACTCGTACACCAACGACCAGAACCTGATCGACAACTTCCACAAAGGCGATCGTCGTGGCCGTAGCGCCGCGTTGAACATGGTAATCACTGAAACCGGTGCTGCCACCGCTGCCGCCAAGGCGCTGCCTGAACTGGCCGGCAAGCTGACCGGTAACGCGATCCGCGTTCCGACGCCAAACGTGTCGATGGCCATCCTCAACCTCAACCTTGAGAAAGCCACCAGCCGCGAAGAGATCAACGAGTACCTGCGCCAGATGGCCATGCACTCCGATCTGCATAAGCAAATCGACTACGTCAGCTCGCAGGAAGTGGTTTCCACCGACTTCGTAGGTTCGCGCCACGCCGGCGTGGTGGACGCTGAAGCGACCATCTGCAACGACAACCGCGTTGTTCTGTATGTTTGGTACGACAACGAGTTCGGTTACAGCTGCCAGGTAGTGCGCGTGATGGAAGACATGGCCGGTGTAAACCCGCCAGCATTCCCGCGCTAAGCCTTAGCTGCACATGAAAACGCCCCGACTTTGGTCGGGGCGTTTTTGTTTGTGGGTGATCGTTCCCACGCAGAGCGTGGGAACGATCCTCTTCTCTGTAGGAACGAGACTTGCCCGCGAAGGCGATGGATCAGGCGCCGCCAGCCACCGCTGCTTGAGCGGTCCGCAGTTCATGCCGATTGCCTTTGAACAGCACCAGCGTCGCAATCAACCCCAACACTGCCGCGCCACTGAGCCAGATCCCCGGCGCCGCCTTGTTGTCCAGCACATGGATCAGATACGTACAGGCCGCCGGTGTGAAACCACCAAAGGTCGCGGTCGCCAGGCTGTAGGCAAGGGAAAAACCGGTCGTGCGAACTTCCACCGGCATGATCTCGGTCAGAGCCACCACCATGGCGCCGTTGTACGAGCCATACAGGAACGACAGCCACAACTCGACGATCAGCAGATGGCTGAAGCTCGGGTTCGCGACCAGCCATGACAGCGCTGGATAAGCCGTGAGGATCGCCAGAATCGTCGCCGCCAACAGCAGGGGTTTGCGCCCGATTCTGTCAGACACAGAACCCATCACCGGCAGCCAGAAGAAATTCGACAGGCCGATGCACACGGTCACCAGCAACGTATCCAGATCCGACAGATGCAGTTCGGCTTTGCCGAAGGTAGGGGTGTAGGCGGTGATCAAGTAGAACGACACCGTGGTCATCACCACCAGCGCCATGCCGGCGAGGACGATACCGAAGTTCTGACCAATCGAGCGGACAATGTCTTGCAGGGTAGGGCGGTGTTTACGCGCCTGGAATTCCGGGGTTTCTTCCAGCGAACGGCGAATCACGAAGATCACCGGCACGATCATGCAGCCAGTCAGGAACGGCACGCGCCAGCCCCAGTCCCCCATTTCTTCGGGGCTGAGCCAGTGGTTCAAGCCCACGCCGAGCAGGCCGGCGAAGACCACCGCGGCTTGCTGACTGGCGGACTGCCAGCTGACGAAGAAGCCTTTGCGACCTGGTGTGGAGATCTCGGCGAGGTACACCGACACCCCACCCAGTTCCACGCCCGCCGAGAAGCCTTGCAACAGGCGACCGAACAATACAATCAGCGGTGCCGCGACACCCAGCGTCGCATAACCCGGCACGCAGGCAATCAATAGTGTGCCGGCGGCCATCATTGCCAATGTGATGATCAGGCCTTTGCGGCGACCGTGACGGTCGATGTAAGCCCCGAGGAAAATCGCCCCCAACGGACGCATCAGGAAGCCGGCCCCGAAAGTGGCCAAAGACAGCATCAGGGAAGCGAAAGCGCTGTCGGCAGGGAAGAAGGTTTTGGCGATGGCCGTGGCGTAGAAGCCGTAGACCATGAAGTCGAACATCTCCAGGAAGTTTCCGCTGACGACGCGAAAAATTGCTTTGCCGTTGCTCGTATTGGAAGACATTTGTAAGTACTCACGCTGGTAAATCTTGTTTGAAAACGCTGCACCTGTGGGAGCGAGCCTGCTCGCGATAGCGGTGACCGGATTTACGATTGCTTCGCAATCGGACGGGGCAAGCCCCCTCGCCACGCAGGCTCGCTCCCATGCGCTCTGAGGCCCATAATGGCGGGCGCGGTTTTGAGGGGAGATGAAGATTTGTTAATTGGACGGTGGAGTGGACTTGTGGTGCTGGCCGGCGTTTTGTCCGGTTGTGGCAGCGGCGACAGCCTGGAACGCTTCGATGGCCCGACCATGGGCAGTCGTTATTCCATTCAATACGTAAGACATTCCTCCACGCCCGGGCCGAAAGCGGTGCAGGCCGAAGTAGAAAATATCCTCGCCGAAGTGGATCGACAATTCTCGACCTATCGCGGCGACTCGGACACCGTACGCTTCAACGCACTGCCGGCCGGTCGCTGTCAGGTCATGCCTGACCCTGTGCTCGAATTGGTCCGTGTGGGCGAGCAGTTGTCATCCCAAAGCGAAGGTTCCTTCGACTTGACGGTGGAGCCGCTGCTCAACCTGTGGGGATTCGGTCCGCAGGCGCGTGAGGAAAAAGTCCCCAGCACCGAAGCGCTTGCCGAGGTGCAGCAACGCGTCGGCTACACCCACTTGCGCATAGATGGCGATCAGTTATGCAAGGACGCTGCGGTTGAGGTCGACTTCAACAGCATCGCTGCCGGTTACGCGGTCGACACGATTGCCGCAAAGCTTGAAGAGCAGGGCATCCACAACTACTTGGCGGAGGTCACCGGTGAGCTCAAGGCCGCAGGCAGAAAACTCGACGGCTCACCCTGGCACATCGCGTTAGAAGAGCCCCGCGACGACCAGCATGTCGCGCAAAAAATCATCGCCGTCGACGGTTACGGCGTGTCCACCTCCGGCGACTACCGCAATTATTTTCAGCAGAATGGCAGGCGCTATTCCCACACCTTCGATGCTCGTGCCGGAGCACCTGTCCTACATACCCTGGCGTCAGTCACAGTGATTCATCCTTCTGCGTTAATGGCCGATGGCCTATCGACGCTGTTGCTGATCCTTGGGCCTGAACGGGGTTGGGACTATGCCGAAACCCATGACATTGGTGCATTCTTTGTGATTCGTGCCGATACAGGTTTCGTTACACGCACCAATCAGGCATTTGAGCGCCTGGCAGGTGATAAAACCAAGTGATTGCGGCACTGAAAAGCGTTTTTGATGGCGTTGTAGTGCAGGCAAAACTAGCCTACGACGCGACCAAGGGTTAATGTGCCCGGCGTTGACGGTTCTATAGACTGTGTCCGGGTTCTGCACTGGCCCAAAATTGTTCCTTCACGCCGCAGATCGGCGTGATTTAGCCGCAGGTGCCGAGGGCGCCGCGGCCTGTTCTGAGGAGTATGCATGGCTGTCTACAACTACGACGTGGTGGTGTTGGGTTCCGGCCCGGCGGGAGAAGGCGCGGCAATGAATGCCGCCAAAGCAGGGCGCAAGGTGGCGATGGTCGATAGTCGTCGCCAGGTCGGCGGCAACTGCACCCACCTGGGCACCATCCCGTCCAAGGCCTTGCGTCACTCGGTCCGGCAGATCATGCAGTTCAACACCAATCCGATGTTCCGGGCCATTGGTGAGCCGCGCTGGTTCTCGTTCCCGGACGTTTTGAAAAGCGCCGAAAAAGTCATCTCCAAACAAGTCGCCTCGCGCACCGGCTACTACGCCCGTAACCGCGTCGACGTGTTCTTCGGCACCGGCAGCTTCGCTGACGAGCAAACCATCGAAGTGGTCTGCGCCAACGGCGTGGTTGAAAAACTGGTGGCCAAGCACATCATCATCGCCACCGGCTCGCGTCCTTATCGCCCGGCGGACATCGATTTCCATCACCCGCGTATCTACGATAGCGACACCATCCTCAGCCTCGGCCACACCCCGCGCAAACTCATCGTTTACGGCGCTGGCGTGATCGGTTGCGAATACGCCTCGATCTTCAGTGGTCTGGGTGTGCTGGTCGAGCTGGTCGATAACCGCGGTCAGTTGCTGAGCTTCCTCGACTCGGAAATTTCCCAGGCGCTGAGCTATCACTTCAGCAACAACAACATCACGGTTCGCCACAACGAAGACTACGACCGCGTCGAAGGCGTGGACAATGGCGTGATCCTGCACCTGAAGTCCGGCAAGAAGATCAAGGCCGATGCCTTGCTCTGGTGCAACGGCCGTACTGGCAACACCGATCAGCTGGGTCTGGAAAATATCGGCGTGAAGGTCAACAGCCGTGGCCAGATCGAAGTCGACGAAAACTACCGCACCTGCGTACCGAATATTTATGGTGCCGGTGACGTGATCGGTTGGCCGAGCCTGGCCAGTGCCGCCCACGACCAGGGTCGTTCGGCCGCTGGCAGCATTGTCGACAACGGCAGCTGGCGCTTCGTTAACGACGTGCCAACCGGCATCTACACCATTCCGGAGATCAGCTCGATCGGCAAGAACGAGCAGGAGCTGACTCAGGCCAAGGTGCCGTACGAAGTGGGCAAGGCGTTCTTCAAGGGCATGGCGCGTGCGCAGATTGCCGGCGAGCCGCAAGGCATGCTCAAGATCCTGTTCCACCGCGATACCCTGGAAGTACTGGGCGTTCACTGCTTCGGTTATCAGGCGTCGGAGATCGTGCACATCGGTCAGGCGATCATGAGCCAGCCGGGCGAACAAAACACCCTGAAGTACTTCGTCAATACTACGTTCAACTACCCGACCATGGCTGAAGCCTATCGGGTAGCGGCGTACGATGGCCTCAACCGGCTTTTTTGAGCGGCTCCGGCCGGTGGCCTGAGCCGGCCGGGGAGACCGATTTCAGCAATTCTCGAGCGTGGCGATGGCCAAACCGGGAAAGTCTGTAATCAGGCTGTCAACGCCGAAGTCGGCGAGTCTGCGCATCAGCGCGGGCTCGTTGACTGTCCACACCGACACATGCAGCCCTTGACGCTGCGCCTTCTGCAGGCGTTCCGGCGTACACAGGGTCCAGTTCAGCGCCAGAATCTCACAGCCATAGTTTTGCGCGACCTTCAGCGGGTCGAGCCAGGCATATTCGGCCACCAAACCGCGAGACACGTCCGGCACCAGGTCCAGCGCGGCTTTCAATACTTCGCGTGAACTCGACGTAATGGTGATCTTGTCCCGCAAACCGAAACGCTGCGCCATTTCGCGAATCGCCAGCACGGTGGTCGCGGCACGGGTGCGTGAAGCGCTTTTGACTTCCAGTTGCCAATGCTCGAAATCGCATTTCTCGAACAACTCTTCCAGTGTTGGAATCGGGCAGGGTTTGATCCAGCCCGGGCCACCCTTGCGCGCGTCGTAGGTCACCAGCTCAGCGGCGGTATGTTCGACTACTTTGCCGCGACGCTCGGTGGTGCGTTTGAGGGTCGGGTCGTGGATCACCATCAACTCGCCATCCTTGGACAGGTGAAGGTCCAGTTCACAGCGCCTAACGCCGTGCTTGAGGCATTCCTGAAAGCTGGTCAGGGTGTTTTCCGGTGCTTCGCCCTTGGCGCCGCGATGGCCGTAGATGAGGGTCACGGTTCTTCCTTAAATTAGATGCCTGATTCGTTTTGTTCGCGGGCCAGGCGTCGTTCTTGTGCCTGTCGCTGCAAGATGTAACGGGCCAGCAATTGCCGCTGGGCATCGGAGACGTATTCGAACTCGGTGCCGACATCGTAGCCGTCGCCCTTGCGGTCGCAGTGGGTGACGCGGGCGCGCAGCAGCAAGCCAAGGGCTTGCGGCATCAGCACCAATTTGACCGACAGATGCGCACCGGTGGCGATGGGCGTCGGATGCTGAAAGTCGATGCCCCCTTCGGAGAGGATCACCGGCTGCGGTTCGCCAATCTGCCCGAGCACGGTCAGGGCGACCACCTGACTCAGCAGGTCGATGCGTTTGTTCTGGGATTTGAGGAACGCGGCGATGGTCCGGTCACGTTCGCTGATCTGTCGCAGCAGGTGTTGCGACTCGAATTCGCTCAGGTGCAGTTCGCTGAGCAGGTTGAATAGAGGGGAAGCATCCTGCAACACTTCCTGGCCTGCGGCTTCGGGAGCAGACAGGGGCCGAATTTCCAGTGCGATCGTGTCCTCGATACGGTAGTATTCGCGGCGATCTTCTTCATCTAATGTCGACATGGCGAACCCATGGTAGCGGCGGTGGTCTGAGTGTAAAGCTGGTTATCGACCCCCGCCACAAGGACGTTCCTTTTCCCTCCGAACAAGCCCCGACATGTTCAGACCTCTCTTCGTATTTATTGGCACGCGTTATACCCGTGCAAAGCGTCGCAATCATTTTGTGTCATTCATTTCCCTGACCTCGATGATCGGACTCGCCCTTGGCGTGGTCGTGATGATCGTCGTTCTGTCGGTGATGAACGGCTTCGATCATGAGATGCGCACCCGCGTGCTGGGCATGGTGCCCCACGCGACCATCGAGTCCGGTGAGCCGATCAGCGACTGGCAAAGCCTGGCCGCCAAGGTCAAGCAGAACCCGCAGGTGACGGCGGTTGCGCCCTTCGTCCAGATGCAGGGCCTGCTGACCAACAACGGCAAGGTCTCCAAAGTGCTGCTCAATGCCATCGACCCTGTGCAGGAACGGCAGGTATCGATCATTGATAACTTCATGCAGCAGGGCAAACTCGATGATCTGGCGCCAGGCAGTTTCGGCATCGTCATCGGCGACAAGGCTGCGGCCAAGCTCGGCGTGGCGGTCGGCGACAAGCTGACGTTTGTCGCGCCGGAAGTCACCGTGACCCCGGCCGGAATGTTCCCGCGCATGAAACGCTTTACCGTGGTCGGCATCTTCCATGTCGGGGCCGGTGAGATCGACGGGTATCTGGGCATTACCAACCTGCAGGATCTGGCGAAGCTGCATCGCTGGAAGCCGGATCAGGTCCAGGGCATCCGCTTGAAGTTTGACGATCTGTTCCAGGCACCACGCGTGGCATGGACCATTGCTCAGCAACTTGGCGAAGATCAGTATTACGCTCGCGACTGGACCCGCACCCACGGCAATCTGTATCAAGCGATTCGCATGGAAAAAGCCATGATCGGCCTGCTGTTGCTGCTGATTGTTGCCGTTGCGGCGTTCAACATCATTTCCACACTGGTGATGGTGGTGAACGACAAGAAGGGCGACATCGCGATCCTGCGCACCCTCGGCTCCACGCCGGGGCAGATCATGGCGATCTTCATGGTTCAGGGTACGGTCATTGGTGTGTTCGGTACGCTGATCGGCGCCGTGGTCGGGATCTTCGCCGCGCTGAACGTCAGCGCCGCGATCTCGGCTCTTGAAGGGCTGATCGGCCACAAATTCCTGAACGCCGACGTGTATTTCATCGATTACCTGCCGTCGCAAGTGCAGAGCCAGGACGTGTTGATGGTCTGCGCCGCCGCGTTGGTTCTGAGTTTCCTCGCCACCCTGTATCCAGCCTGGCGTGCCGCGCGCACCCAGCCTGCGGAGGCGCTACGTTATGAGTGAGTCGGGCATGAGTGATAAAGCAATCTTGAGCTGCCGCAACCTGGGCAAATCCTACGTGGAAGGCCCGGAATCGGTAGAGGTTCTGGCCGGTCTGCAGCTGGAGCTGCACCCGGGTGAGCGCGTGGCTATCGTCGGTACCTCGGGTTCGGGCAAAAGTACCTTGCTCAACCTGTTGGGCGGTCTAGATACGCCGACCAAGGGCAGCGTCTGGCTAGCCGGTGAAGAGCTCTCGGCACTGAACGAAAAGGCCCGTGGCCTGCTGCGCAATCGGTCGCTGGGTTTCGTTTACCAGTTCCACCACTTGCTGCCCGAGTTCACTGCATTGGAAAACGTCTGCATGCCGTTGCTGATCGGTAAAACCGCGATTCCGGAAGCGCGTCAGCGTGCTACGGCGTTGCTGGAGCGAGTAGGGCTGGGCCATCGTCTGGAGCATAAACCGGCGGAATTGTCCGGTGGCGAACGCCAGCGTGTGGCCATCGCCCGTGCCCTGGTGAACAAACCAGGCCTGGTGATGCTCGACGAGCCGACCGGCAACCTCGACTCCCATACTGCCCAAGGCATTCAGGATTTGATGCTGGAGCTCAGCACCTCGATGCGCACCGCGTTCCTGGTGGTGACCCACGACATGAACCTGGCTCGCCAGATGGATCGCGTCCTGCATTTGCAGGAAGGTTACCTGACACCCATCTGATTGACCGAAACCCGGCGTACTGAACAGTGCGTCGGGTCTTTTATTTTTATACGGTGCCCCAGCGAATGTTCAGACCGTTATCGATCTTTATCGGCACGCGCTATACCCGCGCCAAGCGCCGCAATCGCTTTGTTTCCTTCATCTCGATGACCTCGATGATCGGCCTCGCCCTGGGCGTGCTGGCGATGATCGTGGTGCTGTCGGTGATGAATGGCTTCCAGCGCGAAATGAGTTCGCGCATCCTCGGCATGGTGCCCCATGCGACCATCGTCGGCGTGAACCCTATCGAAGATTGGCAGCCGGTGGCCGCCGCGGCGATGAAGAATCCTGAAGTGACGGCAGCGGTGCCGTTCACCGAGATGGAAGGCATGCTGTCCTACAAGGGCACCATGCAGCCGATCCAGGTCAGCGGTGTCGATCCGGCGCTGGAAGGCAAGGTGTCGATTGTTGCCAAACATATTGTTCAGGGGCGTCTCGACGCCTTGAAGCCGGGCGAGTTTGGCGTGGTGATCGGTGAGATCACCGCACGACGCTTTCGCCTGAACGTCGGCGACAAGATCACCCTGATCGTGCCGGAAATCAGCACCGCACCGGGCGGGATTACCCCGCGCATGCAGCGGCTGAACGTGGTGGGCGTGTTCAAGGTCGGCGCCGAGCTGGATGGCTCGATGGCGCTGATCCACCTCGCCGATGCCGCGCAGATGCAACACTGGCAGCCGAATCAGGTGCAGAGCGTACGTTTGGCGGTGAAGGATCTGTACGCCGCGCCGCAAGTGTCGAGCGACATTGCGACCGGCTTGGGCGCTGCCTACAAGGCTGACGACTGGACCCACACCCAAGGCAGCCTGTTCAGCGCGATGAAGATGGAGAAAACCATGATCGGCTTGCTGTTGCTGATGATCGTCGCGGTGGCGGCGTTCAACATCATCGCCACCCTGATCATGGTGGTGAACGACAAGGGCGCGGACATCGCGATCCTGCGCACCATTGGCGCGACACCTCGGCAGATCATGGCGATCTTCATGGTGCAGGGCACGGTGATCGGGGTTGTCGGTACCTTGATTGGCGGCGTGCTGGGCGTGATTGCAGCGTTGAACGTCAGCGAACTCGTGGGCTGGATGGAGCGGGTCAGCGGGCAGCACATCTTCAGTTCCGATGTGTACTTTGTCAGTAACTTGCCGTCGGAACTGCAGGGCGCGGATGTGTTGTTGATCTGTTCCGCCGGTTTCATCATGAGCTTTTTGGCGACGGTGTATCCGGCGTGGCGGGCGGCGAAAGTCGAGCCGGCTACTGCGTTGCGGTATTCGTAAGCTTCCAATGATCGTTCCCACGTTCCGCGTGGGAATGCCTCAGCGGACGCTCTGCGTTCGGCTCTTGATGTGACGCAGAGCGTCACTGGCTGCATTCCCACGCAGAGCGTGGGAACGATCAGGTTCGTGGCAACTCAATCACAAACCGCGTCCACCCCATATCCGATTCGCAACGAATCTGCCCGCCATGGGCGCGGATGATCGACTGGGTAATCGCCAACCCCAAACCCGCATGCTCACTGCTGCCTTCACGACGTGCCGGGTCTGCCCGGTAGAAGCGGTCAAACAAGCGCGGCACCAAGTCTTCAGAAATCCCTTCGCCACTGTTTTCAACGCTCAAGCTCAAGCCAGTCGGCTGCTCGACAATCCTTACCCGCACCTCGCCACCGACCGGCGTAAACCGCAACGCATTGTCCAGCAAATTGGACAGCGCCCGGCGTAACATGCTGCGGTCTCCCTGCATGCGCGCGCTGCCGTCACGACTCAACTTCACCTGAGCGTCCTCGGCCAGCGGCGCAAAAAACTCCAGCAGCACATCGGCTTCTTCCGCCAGTTCCAGCGGTTCGCGCTTGGGCATCAGCAAGCCGTGGTCAGCCTTGGCCAGGTACAACATGTCGTTGACCAGTTGCGCCATCCATTGCAGTTCTTCGAGGTTGCTGTGCAGCGCTTCGCGGTAATCCTCGATTGGGCGAGGGCGGGTGAGGGTGACTTGGGTGTGGGTCAGCAGGTTCGACAGCGGTGTGCGCAGTTCATGGGCGATGTCGGCGGAGAACGCCGAGAGGCGCTGAAAAGAGTCGTCGAGGCGTCCGAGCATGGCGTTGAAGCTGTGAGCCATTTCCGCGAGTTCTGGCGGCATGTCTGCTTCTGGCAGGCGGGCGTTGAGCGATTGCGCCGAAACGCCGCTGGCGACCGCACTCATGCGCCGCAGCGGGCGTAAACCACTGCGCGCCGCCCAGGCACCGAGCAGGGCGGTGGCCAGCGCCGACAAACCGACCGTCAGCCAAATCAGGTGCTGCATGCGTTGCAGAAAATGCTGGTGATGGGTGATGTCCAGTAGCAGGGTCAGTTGCGGTGAATCGGGTTTATCGGGGAACAGCGGCGCATTCAGGACGCGGTAGTCGGTACCGTCATCGCTCACCGTCGACAGGCCCGACTGGCGCGGCAAGTCTTTGGGTAAACGGGCTGAGCTGTCGTACAAGCGTTGGCCGTCGCTGCCAATGATGCGCAACGAAAGATCGGCTTGTCGGCTCAATTCATCGGCCAGTCGGGCGTCGGTTTCGCTGGACTGAATGTCCTCCAGCGCCCGGCGCAAGCCAATCAGTTTGCCGTCGAGTAACTGTTGGTCCAGTTCAACAAAATGCGCCTCGCTGGCGCGGCTGAACAACACCCCGGCAAACAACGACACCACGGCAGTGCAAGCTGCGAACAGCAGCGCCAGGCGATTGCTGAGTGAAAGTCGGCGCATCAGGCAGGGCGCTCTTCAAGGACATAACCCATGCCGCGTACGGTGTGGATCAATTTGTTCGGGAAGTCATCGTCGATCTTCAGGCGCAAACGGCGGATCGCCACTTCGATAACATTGGTGTCGCTGTCGAAATTCATGTCCCACACTTGGGAAGCGATCAGCGACTTTGGCAGCACTTCGCCCTGACGCCGCAGGAGCATTTCCAGCAGAGCGAATTCCTTGGCGGTCAGGTCGATGCGCTGGCCGTTGCGCTCGACCCGGCGGCGGATCAGGTCCAGGCGCAAGTCGGCCAGTTGCAGGCTGGTTTCCTGAGGTGTTGCGCTACCGCGCCGCAGCAGGCTACGAACCCGCGCCAGCAGTTCGGAGAAGGCAAAAGGTTTGACCAGATAGTCGTCGGCACCCAGCTCCAGGCCGTGGACCCTGTCCTCCACCGCGTCGCGGGCTGTAAGAAACAGTACCGGTGTGTCGAGGCCCGCGCCGCGCACCGCTTGCAGAATTTGCCAGCCATCGCGTCCGGGGAGCATCACATCGAGAATCAGCAAGGCGTAATCACCGCTCAACGCCAATTGCTGGCCGGTGTTGCCATCGGCCGCCAGTTCAGTGGTGAACCCGGCCTCGGTCAGGCCCTGACGCAGGTAATGGCCGGTTTTCGGTTGGTCTTCGACAATCAGCAGTTTCATGGGCGACTCGGGCAGTTGGAACAGGTGCGTTATACCGTGGGTGGCGGCGAAGCAGGCCTACCTGACAAAGTTGTAATTTGTCTGTCAGGTGGTTGGCAGTACCCGCGGATTAGAGTTTCCCACAAGCTGAACCTCATCTTGTTGGAGCGCGACTATGTTTTTGCACAATCATCTGGTACTGGCTGCTTGCTTGCTGACTCTGAGCCTGGGGCTTGAGGCTTCCCCCGCGCATTCCTATGACTTCGGTCAACCAGCAACGGCCGCCAAGGCTACCCGCAGCGTTGAAGTGGTGATGGGCGACATGTCCTTCACTTCTAAGGCGATGGATATCAGGGCCGGGGAAACCGTGCGTTTTGTACTGGTGAATAAAGGCCAGTTATTGCACGAATTCAACCTTGGCGACGCGGCGATGCATGCTCGGCACCAGCAGGAAATGCTTCAGATGCAGCAAAGCGGCATGCTTATGCCCACAGGGATGAAGACCATGGACCACGGCTCCATGGGGCATTCTTCCGAAGGGCATGGGATGAAACACGATGACCCGAACAGTGTGCTGGTGGAACCGGGCAAAACCGCCGAGCTGACCTGGACCTTCACCAAGGCCACCCACCTGGAATTTGCCTGCAATATCCCCGGCCACTATCAGGCCGGCATGGTCGGTAAATTGACAGTCAGTCAGTAAGCACTCAAAGGCGGGAGCAAAGGCTGGTAGAATCCGCTGATTCTTCAGTCAGGTTTCCGCCATGCATCCCGCAGCCGAACATTCGCCGCTGGGTAAATCCAGCGAATACATCGCCACCTACACGCCGTCCTTGCTGTTCCCGATCCCGCGTACCGCGAAATGGGCCGAACTGGGCCTGACGGCTGAAACCCTGCCGTACAAGGGCGTGGACTTCTGGAACTGCTTCGAGCTGTCGTGGTTGTTGCCGTCCGGCAAGCCTGTGGTGGCGATTGGCGAATTCAGCATTCCGGCGGATTCGCCGAACATCATCGAATCGAAGTCGTTCAAGCTGTACCTCAACTCGCTGAACCAAACAGCGTTTGCCGATACCGCGAGCCTTGAAGCGACGCTGGCGAAAGACCTCTCGGCCGCTGCCGGCAAACCGGTGGGCGTGCGGATTCGCAGCCTGAAAGAGGTTGAGGCAGAAGGCGTCGTGGCGTTGCCGGGTGTGTGCATCGATGACCTGGACATCAGCGTCAGCAACTATGAGCATCCGCGTCCGGAACTGCTGCGGTGCGATGAGTCGCTCATTATTGAAGAGTGCGTTCACAGCCATTTGCTCAAGTCCAACTGCCCGGTTACCAGTCAGCCGGATTGGGGCAGCGTGGCGGTGGAGTATCGCGGCGCGGCGCTGGATCACGCGAGTTTGCTGGAATACATCGTGAGTTTCCGTCAGCACTCGGACTTTCATGAGCAGTGCGTGGAGCGGATTTTCCTCGACCTGCAACAGTTGCTGAAGCCAGAGAAACTGACGGTGTATGCACGGTATGTGCGTCGCGGCGGGTTGGACATCAACCCGTATCGCAGCACTGAAGACGTACAACTGCCGAACCATCGCCTGGTTCGTCAGTAAAGCTCCCACAAGGGGTTTCATTTCAGGTCGCAGACATTAAAAAGCCCCGCTATCAATAGCGGGGCTTTATGCATCTGGCGGATTCAAATCCCCATGTTGCCCAAGGCTTGTACGATGTTGCGCAAGGTGCCGGCAAGGGTAGGGTGTTCGATTTCGAAACGTTCAACGGCCAGGTTCACATTGTCGGCGAGGCTGGTGTCTTGGGTTTTGGTTTCGAGTTCAAGTTCCAGTTCGATCTGTTGCATCAGCGCGTGCAAGTCTGTGCGTTCGGCTTCCGTCAGCGGTGGATTCTGTTCCAATTGCTCGCGCAGTTTGTTGAGCTGTTCTTGCAGTTCGCGGGCAGGCATGGTGTTCTTCCTTTTATCGATAGGCACTGGCATAGACCGCAGCGGCGCGCCAAAGGTCTATGGCTGATCTTTAGATTAATCCACTCCCGGGCAAACTGCATGATCTCGATCAGGGCTTTTCGCCCTTGAGCCGGCGCAGGCTGATATCGGCCAGGCAAGTGTCGAGTTCGCCCAGATGATCGATCACCGAATGCACGCCCAGGCCGAACAACTGCATTGTCGCTTTGCCGCGCAGATGTTCCCGTTCCTTTTGACTCAAGGCCTGCCATTCGCTGGGGGCCAGCCCGCACAGCGAACCGCAGGACGCCAGGCCAATGGTCCACAGCCCGGCATTCAGGCCCGATTGCAGAAGTCGCGGCTCACCGCTGACCAGCACGCAGCCGTCCAGACGCTCGACATTCAACGCCATCAACGCTTGCCAACAGGCGTTCGGGGCCGGCCATGGATTGATTGTTGTCGGGTGTTGCGAAGGTTTGATCCAGTCCGGGAGTGCCGCGGCCAGAGAGTGGGTGAGGGCGGGGGGCAGTTCATCGAGCCAGGCGCAAGGAATCTGTTGGCGCTGCAAGCTGGACAGGCTATCCATAGCGCCGAACGTGGCTTCGGCATGCTCGGCAGTCAGTGTGCCGGATTGGCGGGTGCGTGCGCCGAAATCCACCAGACATCCACTGAGGCCGAACAGTACAGCGGTCAGGCGGGGTGCGATGAGAGGCGAGGTTTCGGCGCGTGGCATGTCAACATCCTTGAAATAGTAACAAGGCTATTCGTGGACGGTGACAGTTGAGTGACACGGATATGAATGGCGCGCAGTCAAACGAATCATCCGTAGGGCATCGCGTACGATGCTGCCTAAACAGGGTTTTCCGTCATATACTAGCGGCCTTTGCGCCTGGGCCAAGCGCCCGCGCCAGTACGAATCCAAGGAGTTTCTCTATGCGCTGGAGCAATCATCTCGCTCAGCTTTGTATGTGTGCCAGTGTATTGCTGGTTCCGTTCGCGGCCCAGGCTGCCACGGAAGAAGACCCTTGGGAAAGCGTTAACCGCCCGATCTACAAGTTCAACGACTTTGTCGACACCTATGCACTGAAGCCGTTGGCTCAGGGCTACCAGTTCGTCACGCCGCAGTTTCTGGAGGATGGCATCCACAACATGTTCCGCAACGTCGGCGACGTGACCAACCTTGCCAACGATGTGTTGCAGGTCAAGCCCGCCGCGGCAGGCGTCGACACCGCGCGTTTGATCTTCAACACCACCTTCGGCCTGCTGGGCTTCTTCGACGTGGGCACCCAGATGGGCTTGCATCGCAATGATGAAGACTTCGGCCAGACCCTCGGTTACTGGGGCGTGGGCAGCGGCCCATACGTAATGTTGCCGTTTCTGGGCCCAAGCACCTTGCGTGATGCGCCTTCCAAGTATGTCGACGGCTATACCGGCCCATACCGCTACATCCACGACGTGCCGGTGCGTAACTCGATCTTCGGCCTGAATGTCGTCGACGCCCGCGCCAGCCTGTTGTCGGCCGAGAAGTTGATCAGCGGCGACAAATACACCTTCATTCGCAATGCATACCTGCAAAACCGCGAATTCAAGGTCAAGGACGGCCAGGTCGAAGACGATTTTTAATCTCGACCGGTAAAACCAGGAAGGCGGCCATTTGGCTGCCTTCCTTCGTTGGGCTTGTGGATTAAATCGGGTTATTTCATCTTCAGGATTGTAAGCCCGAGTTTCTGACTGCCACCGTCCTGTGCTTTCACCCACACCACCTCGGTGTCGGCCTCAAGGCCTTTGAGCGCCGTGTGATCGGAATCAATCCGCACGCTGAGCCGGTCACCGACCTTGAACACGCGAGGCGCTTCAACCTGCATGCCGCTGCTGGAAAGGTCGATGCAGACGGCTGGCACCTCGTCGCCTTCATGAATCAGCGCCACATCGGCATCGACCCGCATGCGGATGAAATCGCGCTTTTCGCTGTAGTCCCGATCAGTTTGGCTCATGGGCTCGATCCTTCCTTTGGGTTACGGTTTTGCCTGTTCTTATAACTCCCGGTGATTTGACAAGTAAAGACGTCAAGCGACCATCGGCGTGAGCTTGAAACGCCTCGCGGATGGGAGTACCGTCTGCGCCTTAGAAGGGCACCTTTGGTGGACCTGTGAGTAGGGCAAACGCTCGAAAACGGTGCAGTCAGAGAGGCTAGAAAGCGAATCCAGTAGTGTGTGCGGGGGCCAATGCCCAGCCTGCTACGCCAACCTAATTCTGGCGCCGTTTGCCCACATGCCAAAAACCAGTGCCACGCTGCTGATAATCGATGATGACGAAGTAGTGCGCGCGAGCCTCGCGGCCTACTTGGAAGACAGTGGTTTCAGTGTCCTGCAGGCCAGCAACGGCCAGCAGGGACTTCAGGTATTCGAGCAAGACAAGCCCGACTTGGTCATCTGCGATCTGCGCATGCCGCAGATGGGCGGACTCGAACTCATTCGCCAGGTCACTGAGCTGTCGCCGCAAACCCCGGTGATCGTGGTGTCGGGTGCGGGCGTGATGAACGACGCGGTCGAGGCCCTGCGCCTGGGCGCGGCGGACTACCTGATCAAGCCTCTCGAAGATCTGGCCGTGCTCGAGCACTCTGTGCGCCGGGCCTTGGATCGTGCGCGCCTGCTGCTGGAAAACCAGCGCTACCGCGAGAAGCTGGAAAAGGCCAACCGCGAGCTCGAAGCCAGCCTGAACCTGCTCCAGGAAGACCAGAACGCCGGTCGCCAAGTGCAGATGAACATGCTGCCGGTCAGCCCCTGGAGCATCGACGAGTTCCAGTTTGCACACCAGATCATCCCGTCGCTGTACCTGTCGGGTGACTTCGTCGACTACTTTCGGGTCGACGACCGTCGGGTAGCGTTTTACCTGGCGGACGTTTCCGGTCATGGCGCCTCTTCAGCCTTCGTCACCGTATTGCTGAAATTCATGACCACGCGCTTGCTGTTCGAATCCAAGCGCAACGGCACCTTGCCGGAGTTCAAGCCTTCAGAGGTTCTTGGTCATATCAACCGGGGCCTGATCAGTTGTAAGCTGGGTAAACACGTCACAATGGTCGGTGGAGTCATCGACGAGGAGACCGGTTTGTTGACCTATAGCATCGGCGGTCACCTGCCGTTGCCTGTGTTGTACACGCCAGACAGTGTTCGTTACCTGGAAGGGCGCGGTCTGCCGGTGGGCCTCTTCAATGAAGCCACCTACGAAGACCGCGTACTGGAATTGCCGCCGGTGTTCAGCCTGACGCTGATGTCTGATGGCATTTTGGACCTTTTGCCGGAACCCACACTCAAAGATAAAGAAGCTGCTTTACCTCAACGGGTGAAAGCAGCGGGCGGCAGCCTGGATGGTCTGCGCCAGGTTTTTGGATTGGCCACGCTAGGGGAGATGCCGGATGATATCGCCCTGTTGGTGTTGAGCAGGAATCTTTAATGAGTACCGGTAGAATCCAGTTCGCCGAGCAGGACGGCACCTTCGTCCTGAAGTTCGTCGGTGAAGTTCGCCTGACCCTGTGTTCGGCGTTGGATGCGACTATTGAGAAGATCTTCACTGCGTTGAATTTCAACGCCATCGTGATCGACCTGACCGAAACCCGCAGCATCGACAGCACCACCCTGGGCCTGCTGGCCAAGCTGTCGATACTGTCGCGGCAAAAGGTCGGCCTGTTGCCGACCGTCGTCACCACCCACGAAGACATCACCCGTCTGCTGCAGTCCATGGGCTTCGAGCAGGTGTTCAACATCGTTGATCGCCCGATCCCATGCCCTGAATGCCTGACCGACCTGCCAGACCAGGATCAGTCCGAAGAAGTGGTACGCGTCAAAGTCCTCGAGGCGCACAAAATCCTCATGGGCCTGAACGACTCCAACCGTGAGGCGTTCCATGACCTGGTGAATGCGCTGGAGCGGCACTGAGCCTTTGAAGTGATTCGTTAAATACTCGATCTCAGCTGTGGGAGCGGGCTTGCCCTCGAAGACGTGCGCACACCCACCACTGCCACCAGCGCGAAGCCAACCCAATCCCCATTACCAAACGCGCACAAAAAAGGGCGAACCCGCTAAGGTTCGCCCTTTTTGCATCGCTGCGAACTAGATCAAAGCTTGGCCTGCAACAATGCCTCAAGCTTCTCCTGATCCCGAGCAAACTGACGAATCCCCTCAGCCAGCTTCTCGGTCGCCATCGCATCCTCGTTGGACAACCAACGGAACTGCGCTTCATTTAAGCTCAGACGCGCTTCACCGGCATGCCCTGGCGCCAATTTGCGCTCCAGCTTGCCAGTATCCGCCGCCAGCTTCTCCAGCAGATCCGGGCTAATGGTCAGCCGATCACAACCGGCCAACTGCTCGATCTGATTCAGATTACGGAAGCTCGCGCCCATCACCACAGTCTTGTAGTCATTGGCCTTGTAGTAGTTGTAGATGCGCGTCACCGACTGCACGCCCGGATCATCCGCGCCGGTGTAGTCGTTGCCGGTGGCCTTCTTGTACCAGTCGTAGATACGACCCACGAACGGCGAAATCAGAAACACCCCGGCATCGGCACAAGCAGCCGCCTGAGCGAAGGAGAACAGCAGCGTCAGGTTGCACTGAATGCCTTCCTTTTCCAGCTTCTCGGCAGCGCGAATGCCTTCCCAGGTCGAAGCGATCTTGATCAGCACACGGTCACGGCCAACGCCGGCCTTGTCGTACAGGCCGATCAGACGGTGTGCACGCTTCAATACGGCGTCAGTGTCGAACGACAGGCGCGCATCCACCTCAGTGGAAATACGGCCCGGTACAACCTTCAGAATTTCTTGCCCTACCGCAACGCCAAAACGGTCGCTAGCCAGGCCCACATCGCCCTTGCAGTCGTGAACGCAAGCGTTCAGCAACTCGGCATAACCGGGAATGGCCGCGGCTTTGAGCAGCAGGGAAGGGTTGGTGGTAGCGTCCACGGGTTTAACGCGAGCGATTGCTTCGAAGTCGCCGGTGTCGGCAACCACGGTGGTCATTTGTTTGAGTTGTTCCAGCTTGGAAGTCATGGGCGTGCTCTGTCCTATGGGTCTAATGACATTACCCGAGCGCTGACAGCCACTCAAGGGTGCATGTACGTATCGAAGGCCCCAGCGGCAACATCCTGAAAACGGATGTTTGAAAGGCGGGGCGTGGTATCGGTAGATACGATGCTGAAATGGGGGACAGGTTCAACGCAGGTGACCGTTAACGCCCCTCCAACAACTCCGCCGCCTGATCCAGCAAGGCCAAAGGCTCTTTGGCCTTATGAATATCCACCGACAACAACTGCCGAAACTTCCGCGCCCCCGGAAACCCGGTGCCCAGCCCCAGCACATGCCGGGTGATGTGATGCATCGCCCCGCCCGCCAGCAGATGCTCGGCGATATAAGGCCGCAACTGCGCCAGCGCCTCGGCCCGGCTGATCACCGGTGCCTTGCTGCCGAACAGCTGCTGATCCACCTCAGCCATCACATAAGGATTGTGATACGCCTCACGGCCCAGCATCACGCCGTCAAACGTCTGCAAATGCTCGTGACAAGCCTCCAGCGTCTTGATCCCGCCGTTGAGAATAATCTCCAGCTCCGGAAAATCCGTCTTCAACCGTGCCGCCACGTCATAGCGCAGAGGCGGAATGTCGCGGTTCTCCTTCGGCGACAACCCCTCCAGAATCGCAATCCGCGCATGCACGGTAAAACTCGTGCACCCGGCATCCCGAACCGTGCCGACGAAATCACACAACTGCTCGTAACTGTCCCGCCCGTTAATCCCGATCCGATGCTTCACCGTCACCGGAATCGACACCGCATCGCGCATCGCCTTCACGCAATCAGCGACCAACTGCGGATGCCCCATCAGGCACGCGCCGATCATATTGTTCTGCACCCGATCACTCGGGCAGCCGACGTTCAGGTTTACCTCGTCGTAGCCGTGGTCCTGGGCCATGCGTGCGCAGGCGGCCAGATCCAGCGGAACACTGCCGCCGAGTTGCAGGGCGAGTGGGTGCTCGGCTTCATTGTGACGCAGGAAGCGCTCGTGATCGCCGTTGAGGAGTGCGCCGGTGGTGACCATTTCGGTGTAGAGGAGGGCGTGCTTGGAGAGCAGGCGCAGGAAGAAGCGGCAGTGGCGGTCAGTCCAGTCCATCATCGGCGCCACACTGAAGCGGCGAGACGGCTCAGAACGGTTAGGGCTAGTGTTTACGGGCGCTTCAGGTTTTTCGAAGTTCATTGATACTGATCTTTTATACAGCGGTTTTTACCCATTTTTCCTTGTTTCCCGAAGTCGGTTGCTAAAATGTAGCAAGCGTAATCGGCAATGTAGCAACTGGAAATGGGCACGATCACATCACGCAAGCGCAAGGACAACTCGACGGCCTACACGGCGCAGATACGGATCAATCGGGACGGGAAGACAGTTTATCAGGAAGCCAGACCTTCGACCGCAAGCAGGTTGCCCAAGCCTGGATCAAGCGCCGTGAGACGGAGCTGGCGGAGCCTGGTGCGATCGAGCGCGCGAACCGAGATGGCGTGAGTGCGTATATCCCTTGGCAGACTGCGCGGGCGGGCGATTCTGAGCGATTGGCGTGGCTGCCTCACGCAGCTTATCGTGGGGCATAAGTGCCTCGGTGGTGCTGCTGAAAGGAGCAAGTAATGCCTGCTGCACAGCTTGCACCGACATAGAGCCTTACATGTTTTCCAGGGCATGCGTGTCGCAAAAAAGTAGTTGTGAGCGTTTGCAGATTGTGCTTTAAGGGATGACCGCGAGCCGAAGGGTTTGTGGCGTGCTCCTGGAAGGTGCGCTGTTCGAGTGAGGCTGTCTCCAGGTCTTTTCGAAAAAACTAAAAGGATTTTAGAAATGACGTCTCTTCAAGACATAAAACCTGAGCAGATCGATGCGCTCAACAAGCAATCACAGGCTGCCTTTGACGCACAAATCAAGCGCCAGCAAGAGGTTGCCAATGCGAATCCGGCGCTAAAAGAGGTCCTCGATCAGAAGGTGCACCCGCAATCGTTGTGTGGATGCGGATGCCAACAGACCATTTGTGGTTTCTTCACCTTCGAAGGTTGCGGTTGCGGTTGTTATCCTCAATCCGAAACCATCCAGATTAGTTCCTCACTCGGCAATATCGAACCGCAAGGAGTCGGAGTGAAGTTCGTCGGTCAGGTGACAGGTAGTGGTACCAACATTAACATTTCCCCCGGTGTCTACCTGCAGGGCATCGTGCCTGATTCTGAGAACCTCATCGGCATCCCGTTGACGCTGCAATTGTCGATTAATTCAGGTTCGCTCATCCTGTACCTTTTTGAAGGGCCGCGTCTGCTGGCTGCGCTGGTCCCGCAATATGGCGCGAACATTAGCGGGGAGTTCTCCGGCAGTGGGACCGGCATATTCAACCTGGGGTTGTAGTCGACCCGGAGTAATCAGCCCGATGCCGGGCAAGAAAGCCCTAGCCTCAACTGCTAGGGCTTCTTTTTCTTTACGGATTGCCGGGAAAGCCGTTCTTGATCTTCAAGCACACACCGGGCCGTGAGTCTTGTGTCGACCATAGGGCATGACATTTCCAAGGCATGTGCGCCGCCATTAAAGTAGTTGCAAGCGCTTACAGATTGTGTTTTAAGGGATGACCGCGAGCTGAAGGGTTCGTGGTGTGCTCCTGGAAGGTGCGCTGATCGAGTGAGGCTGTCTCCAGGTCTTTTCGAAAAAACAAAAAGGATTTTAAACATGACATCTTTTCAAGATATAAAACCTGAGCAAGTCGATGCGCTCAAAAAGCAATCGCAAGCTGCCTTTGACGCACAAATCAAGCGCATGCAAGAGTTCGTCAGTGCGAAGCCGGCGCTACAAGAGGTCCTCGATCAGAAGGTGCACCCGCAATCGTTGTGTGGATGCGGATGCCAGCAGACCATTTGCGGCGACTTCTGCTTCGAAAGTTGCGGTGGCAGTTGTTTTACTCAGCCCGAAACCCTCCAGATTAGTGCGTCACCTGCCGATATCGGACCAGTTGGTCAGCAAGGAACCACAGTGCGGTTCGTCGGTCAGGCGACAGGTACGGGTACCGGTATCAACATTTCCAATCTCTACCTGCTGGGCACGGTGCCTAATGCTGAGAACCTCATCGGCGTCCCGTTGATGCTTAATTTGTCGATTAATTCAGGTTCACTCTCCCTGTACCTTTATGACGGGTATCACCGCCTGGTGGCCGTACTGGTCCCCCCATATGGCGCGAACATTAGCGGGGAGTTCTCCGGCAGTGGGAACGGCTATTTCCAGCGGGCGTGATGTAGTCGACCAGGAGTAAACAGCCCGACGCCGGGCAAGAAAGCCCTAGCCTCAGATGCTAGGGCTTTTTTTTGGGTGCGCCAGGCATGGTGCGTTACGCGCAAGCGTAACCAGCTTGGCTGTGGTGGCCTCGCTGGTGACTTGGAGGTGAAAGTCCTCTACACACCCGGCAAGGGGAAGTGTTAGCCAGAGGCAAGGGTGTCGCGGGTGACTGCGAATCTGAAGGAAGCCCGAGGCAAAATGCTGGCCTGACGAACAGGAAGCGGATAGAGGCGGCGCAGCGGGGTAAGAAGGCCAACATCTTCAAAGCCCGATACTTGCACGGAACGCTGCGACGTATATCCGACAGGCGTAAGCAGGAAGGTCGCGCGAATTACCCTGGGAGATCTGCCCGTTTGCCACTGTGCTACCGAGCGTCGAGAGGCGGCGGGATGAACGTGCAGAAGTCAGCCGAGGCCGTAGTAAGTGGCAAATAACCCTGTCACCAAGGGCCGAACAGGTTATGCCGCCAGTAGGCGTCGGAGTCTCGTCGAATGTCGAAACGCAGAAATTTCTCCGAGGGAGAACTGTGACCCCAAGTCCCGGACAGAATCCGCGTGCGTGAAAAGGGGACAAATTTATTTTTTGACGGTCGCGTCCGAATGGGAAAATAGATGTGTCCCCATTTTCCGTCCCCATTTTCCAGTGGGCAGGAACGGGAGGGATTGAGCGACTTGCAACGAGGAGCCGCCAATATACGGACACCCCTGTGAGTTAATATATGATGTCCGCGTAATTACATAGTGATGTCAGTACTAAGTAGTAGCTAACTTTTGAAAGTGTACGGTGGCTTCCAATTAATGCCATTGATTCTTGACTTCCTGCCACTGGTCGTCTGACAGCCACTTATCTGCCGCCGGAAAGAAAATATTTTCCTCGGCGTCCATGTGATCATAATATTTTTTGATGAAGTCATCGATAGTGTCAGCAATTACTCTCGTTTCCTTAGTGGTGTCCTCCAACATCTTCAGCTGTCCAGCAATGCGCCCAAATGCCAGATGATCTCGCTCGATATCCTTGACCCGTTGATGGATCGGCGCCTCAGTCTCTAGCAAGGCCAGCCGAATAAGCTCTTCATTTTCATGGTGGTGTCGCTCTGCATCACCGTGCAAGGCTTCCAGCATCGTGAACAACAGCTTGCAGTTATCAGCCCCCTCGGATTCATGTCTCATTTTTCTCAGCAACTCTTTGATCTGAGAAATTTTCATAGCCACTTCATGATGATAGGCCTGAAGTTCTTTCAACAAGACGTTCATATCAAATCCTCGTCGCGATACCAGCAATTCACAAAGATATCCACACTTTTAAATTTCAATAATTTCAATATCTTGTCAAACACACTCGTCAGCACTATTAATCTTTTTAGTATAGGCGAGCGCAAAACACTCGCCGCAGTAAATTTGCCGTCCTTGGAAAAAATTGAAATATCAAGTGTATGTTATATGCACTATTGATCTGCCGGATGTCCTCCAGCGAAAACGGAAGAAAAAAACAGCACCCAAATCGACAACAGCTGGGTGGAAAATCAAAATCCGGAGAAAAGCAGAATGGCGAGGGATTGAGCGACTTGGCACGAGCAAATAAATCCGTCCCTCAGGGGCGGATTTATTTTTGCGTATGAAATAGATCTGTCCAATTTTTACCATCCAAAGGATGGGTTATCTTACCTTTTTTTGCATTCCTCAAGCTCGTTTTGGTTTATCAATGTCGTAGTCACACCTAACCGATATTTGCAGTACTGGATGACCACTGTCGCTCCGTGTCACTTAGCTCACTCAATTTTTTGTCATCTGATTCGTACGCGAAAATATTTTCAAACTTAATCTGAAATGTCGGGGCTTTCTTGATGAAAAATATTTTTTCCGGGTAGGCGTCTTCCATCCTTTCGTAGAAACCGATGTAGAGGAAGGCGACGAGTATGGTCGGAACAATGATAAGTAGGGATTTCATGATGAGGGTGGTGGTAACAGTTTGGTTTTAATTCGAAGGTTTCTTACCAGCTCCATTCCAATGTTGCCGGGACAAATCTTTCCTTCCCCGGCTTGCATGGGAAATTCCCTATCGTCAGGACAACCCGTCACGACCCAAAAAGGATTGACCCTGCACCGCGATTGACAATGAGTAGCCGTAACGATGAAGGCAGCTGAACCAATGCTGTCGCTCAGCAATGTTTCATCAAGTTTGGTATCCGTGTGGCATAGGATGACCACCTAAGCTCGGTGTAGCCATGCCTCCAGCCCACAGGAAACAGAAAAATGATCTCGAACCTCTTCAAAGCCATGCTGATCACCGGTGCTTTGCTCTTGAGCGCCTGTTCGGGTGTGAGCACCAGTTCCTGCTTTTCAGAAGGCTGCCAACAGTTCGACGGCCATAACCCCAACAAGGTGAACTTTGGTGGGAGCGCGATCGGCAACAGCTTTAATGAGTACAGCTCGGGCTTGCTGCACGACTAAGGAATGACGCAACGGCTTGGGTGTTTCCGCCGTTGCGTGATTTGCCTGATGAACCGAGTGCTCTGATTTTGCGACTGCTGCGCAGCCGGACGCAGGCTGCGCCAGCTGCTACAGGGAATGGTGGCTGTAGGCTATTTGGCCTCTGGCACCGCGATCCATTGACCGAGGATTTTCTGGTAGTTCCCCGTCACCTTGGCCAGGTGCAGCCACTGATCGACGTACAGTTTCCAGCTGATGTCATCCCGCGGCAGCAGATATGCCTTCTCCCCATACTGCATGTATTGCGTCGGGTTGACCGCGCACAAACCCGGTTTGAGTTTCTGCTGATACAGCGCCTCCGAAGCATCAGTAATCATCACATCAGCCCTCTTATCCAGTAGCTCCTGGAAGATGGTCACGTTGTCGTGCAACTGCAATTGCGCCTTGGGCAGGAAGGCGTGGACGAAGGCTTCGTTGGTGCCGCCGGCCGGTTCGACCAGGCGAACCGAAGGCTGGTTGATTTGTTCGAGGGTCTGGTATTTCGCCTGATCTTCGCAGCGCACCAACGGGATTTTGCCGTCGACGTCCAGGGTGGTGCTGAAGAAGGCTTTTTTCTGGCGTTCCAGGGTGACGGAGATGCCGCCGACGCCGATGTCACATTTGCCCGCGAGCATGTCGGGCATCAGGGTTTTCCAGGTGGTCTGGACCCACTCGACCTTCACGCTCAGGCTGTCGGCCAGCGAGCGGGCCATGGCGATGTCGATCCCCGAGTATTCGCCGTCTTCACCTTTGACGGTATAGGGTTTGTAGTCGCCGGTCGTGCAAACGCGCAGTTGGCCTTGTTGCAGGACGGTGTCCAGATGGGAAGTGCTTGGCTCTGCCTGAACGCCGCTGGCTAACGCGAGCAGGCCACAGAGCATCATTGTGCTTTTTATGGTTTTCATTGTTATTGGGCTTTTGTGATGGAGTAGGGGCAAGTCGGGATCAGTGTAGTGAAACCCGTTCTTGACTGTCATCCATGCGATGTATGGGTCAGTGCCTGCCGCCGTGGTGATGGCCAAACAGGTGCATCAGCGGGCACAGCAATAGAATCAGGTAGGGCAGGATCGGGGAGATATGGCCGTAATGCTCGCGGACCAGGTAAAACAGACCGATTACTAGCAGCATGCCCAGCGCGATGCCGGGTTTGCTGTGCCAGAAGGAGGGGGCTGGAGGCGTCGAGGGCGGTGAGTGGTTCATGTAGCGAGCTCCATTCTGACGAAAATGTCCTGGGGTTTCGTCCTGCCATCCCGGCCAGTGCGAACCTCAGCGACAATCGAGATTTATTGACCCATCGGCATCTTCATCATGCTGGATTGCTGATCCATCATTTTCATCATCATGTCCATCATCGCTGTACCCGAGCCGTCCTTGCTGCCGGACATGCCTTTGCCTTTGCCCATCCCCATCCCCATGCACTGGTCGTGCATCATGCCCATGCTGTTTTTCATCGTGGTCATGGCTTCCTGCATCGCCGCCTGGCGCTCGGCCGGGGTTTTAGCGGCGATCATTTTGTCGTGGGCCGCCTGCATTTTCTGCATCTGTTCGCTCATGGCCTTGTCTTGCATGGGCGTGGTTTGGGTGGAGTCGGTTGTGGGGGCGGCAGGCGCTGTTTCGGGGTGATGTTCGTCGGTGGCCAGCACTGGCAATGGGCTGCTGATGAGCAGTGCGGCTATGAGCGATTTGACGTAGGTGTGCATGACAATCTCCACAATATTAGGGGGATCGGCAGCGCTAAGCAGCTGCGGATCAGAGCATGTCGTGTTCCCGATAGAAGGGAATAATCCCGAACTTACGCTACGACCGGAGGGCGTTGTTGATCCATATCAAACAACGCCCACAGAGGCTTATTGTGCTGCGCAGGATAGAGCCAGCGGGCCACAGAGCATCACTGTGCTTTTTATGGTTTTCATTGTTATTGGGCTTTTGTGATGGAGTGGGGTTCAAGCGGGAGTAAGTGTAGTGAAAGCGCTTCTCGACTATCATCCACTGTCCCAATACTCCATTCACTCCAGCGCATGGTACGTGTCAGGCAAGGCCCGACACGTATCCCTTCATATGAGTTGTTTATCCACAAGCCACGGACTTCGAACTCTTAAGATGCGCTTCAATCGAGTTGCTGGCGGAGTGGACTCTTACTCCCTTGAGTTTATCGAGTGGCGGATCTTTCCAAAGTTTTGATGCGTCGATGGGAAGGATGACCTGTATAGCAGCCCCTTGGGGCGGATCAGCAACAAAATCGAAGTCTTGAATGCCGTCTGGCGGGAACTGAATATAAACCCGTGGCTCCAGTCTCGGGTTTGTCCATCCACCAGAATTCACCAAGCCAATTGCCGATATGTGTAGCTGCGGTGGGTTTGATTTAAGTATTTTTAAGTCGACATCCACCACTTTCATTACGTCAGCCATTTTCGAACTCCTTTCGATAATTGCGCCGCTTTTTCACCTTGGCGCTTGGGTGTTGAACCCTTTGGCTTGAAATCCAGTGTGGTTAGACGCTAGTAAAAGACCCTCACCCTGTCCACTGACTGCTCTGGCCGGTCATCGGATGCTTTCAATTCCCTACAGGGCGCCCATTTCCGGACTCAACGTCCCCAACCAAGCCACCAACCCCACAATCACCACCGCCGCCACCAATTCCACCACCACACTGCGCCGCAGCGCATTGGCGGCGACCGTGTATTGCCCGTCCCGCAACGACCGCTCCAAAAGCGGCCCAAGGTGAAACCGGTTCAACGCGGCAAGCACGAGCATCCCGGCAAACAGCACCACTTTGATAAACAGCAAAATCCCATAGGTGCTAAGAAAAACCTCATCCAGCTTCGGCCCGACGATGAACAGATAATTCACAACCCCCGTCACCGTGATGACCACCACGATGACCGCGCCAATCACCTCAAATCGACTAACCGCGCGGGCCAGCAACCTGATGCGCGCTTCAGTTTGCAAAGCGGTGATTTTCGCCATCAGTGCAAACGCCACCAACGCACCCAGCCATGCCCCCGCCACCAGCAAGTGCAGGATGTCTACCGTGAAATGCCAATCACGACGACTGCCCTCATCCATCGCACCATGTCCGTTCCAGGCCAGGCTGGAGAGGGCGATACCGCCAGCAAAGGCCGCGATCCACAAGCTGACGCCAGGCGCACGGAGCATCACCGCCAAAGCGGTAGTCAGCAGCGCGACGATGCGAACCACACCGGCCAATCCCACGTCCGTCTCGAACATCATCATCTCGAGGTGCGGGCGCAGTTCGGCGAAGTCCGATTCCCCGCTCATGGCACTCGCCATCATCACGATGCTGGCAATGGACAGCAGCGCACCCAGCACTGCCGTCCCCGCCAACATCGACCGGAACGGCAACACGGCTCCCGATTTCCGTTCTTGCCCTTTAAGGCTGTAGAGCCCAAAAAACGCCACCCCGAACAACAGCATCAAATCCACATACAACGCAAAGCGCAGGGCAATGCTGATCGAGTCGCTCATCCATCACTTCACTTTGAACGTAACGTTGCCGGTGATCGGGTGAGTGTCCGAAGACACGGCGCGCCATTCGACTTTGTAGGTGCCGGTGGGCAGCGGCGAGAGCGGGGTGATGACCATGGTTTTCGGGTCGCTGCCGCCGGAGACTTTGGCCTTCATCGGCATGGGCGAGTGGGCCATGCCGGGCATGGCGGTCATGACCAGTTTGGCGCCGGAGAATTGGGTCACGAGGTTTTCGGAGAAGCGCAGTTCGATAGTGCTCGGTGCTGCGCCTTCCGCGCCTTCAGCCGGGGTAGAGGAGAGCAGTTTCGGATGGGCTTGAGCCAGTGCGCTCATGAGCAGCCCGGTGGAAAGTGCGATGGCAACAGCGATGGTTTTGATTGTGCGCATGCAAGGCCTCTTACCGCTTTAAGCGGTTGGTTTTTAGGTTTTTGAGTTAATACATTAGAACCACAGCCGAACGCCGACGACGAGGCGGGCTTCGCTGCGGTCCTCGCCTTCGTCCCTGGCGTAATCGGCGGTTTTGCCGTAGGTGCGGTTCCAGGTCACGCCGATGTAGGGCGCGAATTCCCGGCGAATTTCATAGCGCAATCGCAGGCCGGCTTCGGTGTTGGACAGCCCGGAGCCGATGCCCCGTTGCGGGTCGTTTTTGCCGTAGACGTTGAGCTCGGCGGTCGGCTGCAAAATCAGCCGGTTGGTGAGCAGAATGTCGTAGTCACCTTCCAGCCGTGCGGCGGTCTGGCCACCTTCGCCGATGAAGGCGGTGGCCTCGGTTTCGAAGTTGTACAGCGCCATGCCTTGCACGCCGAACGCGGCCCAGGTTTGCGGATCGCCGGGTTTGAAATCCTGGCGAACGCCGGTCACCACGTCCCACCATGGGCTGATCGCGTGGCCCCAGAGGGCCTGGACTTCGGCGTCTTCGGTTTTGCCATTGACGCGTTCGCCTTCGGAGCGCAGCCACAGGCGATCGATGTCGCCGCCGATCCAGCCGGACAGATCCCACGCCAACGCGCTGCCGTCGTCGGCGTCCTGCCATTCGAGTTTGTCGGCGAGGAAGTAATAGTTGAGCGCGGTGTCATGCACGGCGTGGCCGGCGGGGCTGACGAAAACGGCGGCGCGGTCGGCGTCGGTCAATGCCGGGATCGGCGTGCGGCTTTGGGTCGGTGCGGCGGGCTGCATTTGCCCGTAATCCTCGCTTTGCATCTGGCTGTGATTCATGCCCGGCATCTGGCTATGGTCCATGCTCTGCATGTTGTCGGTGGCGGCCATGGCCGAAGAGAGCGTCAGGCCCATGGTAACGAGGGCCAAAGAGATCGGAGTGAGTCTGGTCATGGGTAGCGCCTCATTCTTCCACGCGAACTTCACGGAACATGCCCATTTCCATGTGATACAGGAGATGGCAGTGGTAGGCCCAGCGGCCGAGCGCATCGGCGGTGACCCGATAGCTGCGCTTTGATCCCGGTGGCATGTCGATAGTGTGTTTGCGCACCATGAACTGGCCGTTCTCGTCTTCGAGGTCGCTCCACATACCGTGCAAATGAATGGGGTGAGTCATCATCGTGTCGTTGACCAGGACGACCCGGATTCGCTCACCGTATTTGAGTCGCAGCGGTTCGGCATCGGAGAATTTCACGCCGTTGAACGACCAGGCGAATTTCTCCATGTGGCCGGTGAGGTGCAGCTCGATGGTGCGACCGGGCTCGCGGCCGTCCGGATCTTCGAAGGTGCTGCGCAGGTCGGAGTAAGTCAGTACGCGACGGCCGTTGTCGCGCAAGCCAAGGCCCGGGTCGTCGAGTTTCGGCGAGGTGGTCATGGCTTGCATGTCCACCAGCGGGTTGTCTTTTTCCGTGTCGGGATGGGATTGCATACCGGCCATGGTGCTGTGATCCATACCGGCCATGTTGTCCATGCCCTGCATATCTCCGCCGTCCATGCCCGTCATGCCTTGCATTGCACTGTGATCCATCCCCGCCATGTCGCCGCTCATGCTTCCGTGATCCATGCCACCCATGCCCATGTCATCCATGGTCACCAGCGGTCGCGGATCCAGCGGAGGAACCGGTGCCGACAACCCGGCCTTCACCGCAAGGGTGCCGCGGGCATAACCCGTTCGATCCATCGACTGGGCGAACAGGGTGTAGGCGTCCTGGGTTGGCTCGACAATCACATCGAATGTCTCCGCCACCGCGATGCGGAACTCGTCGACGCTCACCGGTTTGACGTGTTGGCCATCGGCCGCGACTACGGTCATTTTCAGGCCGGGGATACGCACGTCGAAGTAGGTCATCGACGAACCGTTGATGAAACGCAGGCGCAGCTTTTCGCCGGGACGGAAGACACCGGTCCAGTTCATGTTCGGCGCTTGGCCGTTCATCAAGTAGGTGTAAGTGGCGCCGCTGACGTCGGCCAGATCGGTGGGGTTCATCTTCATCTCGGCCCACATCTTGCGATCGGCGACTGTCGAGCCCCAGCCTTTTTCGCTGACGTCTTGGATGAAATCGCCCACGGTGCGCTTGTGGTAGTTGTAATAATCCGATTGCTTCTTGAGTTTGCTCATCAGGTCGACGGCGTCTTCGTCGGTCCAGTCGGTCAGCATCACCACGTAATCGCGGTCGTACTGGAACGGCTCCGGTTCCTTGGCGTCGATCACCAATGGCCCGTAAACCCCGGACTGCTCCTGAAAGCCCGAATGGCTGTGATACCAGTAAGTGCCGTTCTGCCGGACCTTGAACTGGTAGACGTACATCCCGTCCGGCTCGATGCCGTGAAAGCTCAGGCCCGGAACGCCGTCCATGTTGGCGGGCAGCAAGATGCCGTGCCAGTGAATGGAGGTGGTGTCCTTGAGTTTGTTCTTCACCCGCAGCGTGACGGTGTCGCCTTCACGCCAGCGCAGCAGGGGGCCGGGAATGCCGCCGTTGATGGTCATCGCCGTGCGAGGGTTGCCGGTGATGTTGACCGCGGTTTCGCCGATGTAGAGGTCGAACTCGGTACCGGCCAGCACGTTCGGTTCGCCAGGGCTGGTGATCGCCCAGACAGGCGTGCGCCACAGCCCGAGGCCCGCGAGGACGCCACCCGCGGCCAGGCCCTTCACGAAGGTGCGTCTTGAGGTGTTGGAATGCATGCCGTTTTTCCCATCCGTCAGCCTGATGAAGCCCTCATGCCCATCCTGAGCGGAGGGAGGAGCACTTAATGAGGTGGAGGCTAACGGGCGGCGCCTTTCAGCAGACTGAGGCCAAGATTACATTTCTGACAGTTTCATTCTGTGTTCAATGATTTTCCCGTCGGCCTGGCCGAGTCCGCCACGGTAGCGTTACCGCAATTGATGTACGAAGAAGACTTCAACCAGCGCTGATCCGGATAATAAGAAAACAACAGCTGCCCATCCTTCATCGAGTCGATCAGTTGATGCGCAATTGCAGGCCTCACCGCCGGGCAGCCCAGGCTTCTGCCGATCCGGCCATTCGCTCGCGCCAGGTCAGGACTGACATACGGCGCGCCATGAATGACGATCGCTCGCTCGAAAGCATTGTCGTTGAAACCCGGCTCCAGACCTTCCATACGCAACGAATAGCCGTTCTGCCCGACATAGCTGGATTGGGTACGATACAGGCCAAGACTGGTAGCGAAGCTGGCATTGCGGTTGGAGAACTGGCGGGCCATGTTCTCGCCGCTGTTGCGACCGTGGGCGACCAGTTCATGGAACAACAATTTGCGTTGTTTAAGGTCGAATACCCAAAGACGTTGCGCGGTCGAGGGCAGGGAGTAATCGATGACTGCCAGTCTTTGAGCCGGGGCCGTGCCTTGGGTCCGGCTGCATTGAGAGGCGCGTACGGCCAGGGCAATCACCTTGGCATTGGCATTGGGGGCCGCTTTGATCAGCGCGGCTTCAAGCGAATCGGCGTAGGCTGCCGGTAAGGTACACGCGGTCAGCAACAGGGCCGTCATTAAAAAGCCGCAGCGGTCTAGG
Source organism: Pseudomonas sp. JL3 (assembly GCF_031570575.1). Lineage (NCBI taxonomy): Bacteria > Pseudomonadati > Pseudomonadota > Gammaproteobacteria > Pseudomonadales > Pseudomonadaceae > Pseudomonas > Pseudomonas sp. JL3. The sequence goes on along the minus strand of NZ_JAKWJK010000003.1, from coordinate 332,088 downwards.
GCCATACGCAAGTCTCATCTGATTGTTTCGAGTCTAGCAGCGCGCACGACGCTAGCCGGTTGAAAACGGGAGATTAAGGATTATCCATGGGGCAGTTAACAAGGTTATTCGTCATAAGCCGCATATTTTTTATGGGCTTTCTGATAAGCGGCATGGCAGTTGCGCAAACTTCGCCGATTGAGCCGGCATCTCCCGTTAGCATGATCGCGGAGGCAGCGCCTGGCGATTACGTTGGTCAGGCGATTCAGGCGGCGCTGGCGCCATTGAGTTCGGCATTTCCTCCGTTGCTCACCTCGCCGCGTCATCAGCGGGTCGACGTTAACCGGGCGGTGATGGATTTTTATAGCCATCGGGGCTATCGCGCTGCCTGGACGGACGATGACGATGTCGTCCAGTTGTTGAAGAGCCTGAGCGATACCGAGGTCGATGGCCTGGATCCTGCGGATTTTCGAATTGCTGAACTGGCCAGTGCCCGAGCGTCGCTGCAAACGGCAGCGTCAACTCCCGGGCAACAGGCTGCCTTCGATATCTCGGCGACCCAGACGTTTATCACGGCGCTGCTGCAGTTGCGGCGCGGCAAGGTCGACCCTTCGCGGCTGGACATCCATTGGAATTTCGATCCGCTCGGCATCGACCCCCGGGAGGACGTCAATCTTTTCTTCGCCGCCCTCGACAGCCATGACGTCGCGCGCGCGTTCGCCCAGGCGCCGCCACAAGAAGCAATTTATGGCACGTTGCGACAGGGCCTGGCGCAACTGCGCAGGGTTCGCGACAGTGGCGGCTGGCCAAAGATTCCGCAAGGGCAGACCCTCAGGCCCGGCATGGACGACGCCTCGGTTGCGCAGTTGCGAGCCCGTTTGGTAGCGGGTGGTTATCTGACCACGAAAAAGAACGCGCGCTCCGACTACGACGACACCGTCATGGCGGCGGTGAAGAAGTATCAAACCGAGCAATACCTCGGGGCGGATGGTGTGGCGGGGCCGGCGACACTGGCGGCGCTGAATGTGCCGGTCGAAGCGCGAATCGACCAGGTTCGCGTGAACATGGAACGGGCGCGGTGGCTGCTGTACAAACTGCAGGGCACCTTTGTCATCGTCGACATTGCCGGGTACAAGGTTTCGTTCTATCGCGATGGCAAGCTGACATGGCGCTCCCGGGTGCAGGTGGGTAAACCGTATCGCAGCACGCCGATTTTTCAATCGGAGATCACCTACGTCACGTTCAACCCGACCTGGACGGTGCCGCCAACCATTCTGGTCAAGGACATGCTGCCGAAGATTCGCAACAATCCCGGTTACCTTGATGCAAACCGGATTCGCGTGATCGATCGAGAAGGCAACGTGCTCGACCCGTTTACCGTGGATTGGGACAACCCGCGCGGCCTGACGCTGCGGCAGGATGCAGGGTCGGATAATTCGTTGGGGCAGGTGGTTATTCGCTTTCCCAATGACTATGCGATTTATCTGCACGACACGCCGCATCGTGAGTTGTTTGCGCAATCCAATCGCGCGACCAGTTCCGGCTGTATTCGGGTAGAAAATCCGCTGCAATTAGTGGAGCTGTTGTTCAACGACCCGGTTCGCTGGAACAGCGAAGGGATTCAAAAGCAGTTAGCCAACGGCAAGACTGAGAACATCAGGCTTCCTGTGAAAGTGCCGGTGCTGTTGGCCTATTGGACGGTGGACCTGAGCCTTGATGGGCGGGTGACGTTCAAGCCCGATGTGTATGGGTACGATAAGCCGGTGTTGCGGGCACTGAATCTGCCGTCGGAACGGCCAACGCTGGACGGGAGGCGAGCGGCGCCTCCCTCGATGGCGGTGGGGCAGAGCAAGCTGTAAGGCTTAAAGCCCCAGCCCTTCTTGTACCGCCAGGAGCAGGTTGTGTTCCGTCAGTGCGATCGCATCTGGTTGTTGGCCGGATTGTTCGATCGCCTGAAGCCACCAGTGCGTCACGCCGTGTTCGTCCGAGGTTCGCAACAGGGCGAGTTCCTTGCCTGTCGAGTGGATCTCGATCCGCCCGGCACCGTCGGCGGTGAAACGAGCGACAGGGTCGAAGGTGACGCTATGGTGGTTGCCTTCGATCAGCAGTTGGTCGATGGCGTAATCGTAACTCGCCCCGTCCGGCGCCCTCTCGAACACGTGAGCGGGATTGCGTCGCAGTTTCAGGCCCACTTCGATCGATGGCTGCAGCCAGGCTTCGATCTGGTGATACAGCTCGTTGACCTGGGCAGGCCAGCTGTCGATGGCCTGATCGGCGATGGTCGCGTCGGCACTGGTTTGCCGGGATTGTTTCAGCTTCTCGGCGAGCTCATCTGCTTTACTCATTTCGATTTCCTGTCGTGGTGTCAGTTAATCGTAGCTCCTTCAAGGTAACGTGGTTTTGCCTTGCGTCATGTGATTTAAGCACCGGCGGTATTGAAGAAAATGGACGGGCCAGCAGGAGCCCGCACCGCTGGCTCCTACGAAAAGCGGCTCATCTCGCCGATTGGCCTTGCTGTACCGGCAACCCAAGCGCTACCAGTTCCTCGCGCAATTGTTGCGGGCTGAAGAACTGAACCGCATGAAATCCCTCCCGGCGTGCCCCTACTATATTCGGCGCATGATCATCGATGAAGACCGCGCGGCGGCTATCAACGTCAAACCGCGGGGTTCCAGCGGATACCTCCTTGGGTAACCGGGCCGGGGGCCGGGCATGGCAGCCGATATCGAAGCGTTCAATAGGCTCCTGAGGTTTTTCATCCTGGCAGAGACGATTTTTGTATTTCACTCACGCGGGCAAATCGATCTCTGTAAATCGGCGCAATTGCCGCGCACAACCCCGTAGACTAAGCTCACAAAAAATAAGGGTTTTGGGCCTCTGCCCATGCCTTACCCTTTCAGGACATGCTTTTGCCTATCCCCATTCCCGATCCGCACCCCGCGCCCGGCGGTGCCTTGAAACGGCTGCCCCTGCTCAAAGCAGCGGTGCTGTTCATTGCGGCCGTGTGCCTGTGCCTCTGTGGGCTGCTTTATCTGCAACTGGAGCAGTCGCGTCGACACGATCTGGCGTTGGCCGAGGTGTCTTCGTCAAACCTGACCCGGGCCATGGCGCAGCAGGCCGAAGACACCTTCATGAAAGCCGATCTGGTGCTGACCAGTCTGGTGGACTGGATTCAGGCGGAGGGTTACGACGCTGTCCAGGCGGCACGTTTGCAGAAAACCTTCGCGCGGCGGGTGCAAACGCTGGATCAATTGCACGGAATATTTCTGTTCGACAAGCGGGGGCAATGGGTCGTGACGTCGTTCGATGATCTGCCTCGTGGCGCAGGTGTGGCGGACCGCGAATATTTCAGGTTTCACCAGCAGAACGTATCGTCCCTGGCGCACATCGGTCCGGCAATTCGCAGTCGGGAAAATGGCGAATGGATCATTCCTGTTTCCAGGCGAGTCAACGACCAGAACGGCAATTTCCAGGGCGTGTTGTTGGCCGGGATCAAGATGTCGTACTTCGATCAGTTCTTCAAAAGCTTCAGCCTCGATAACAACGGCGCGATGTTTTTGGCGTTGACCGATGGGACCTTGCTGGCGCGACGGCCGTTTGTGGAATCGCAGATCGGCACGTCCCTGGCTCAGGGCGCGATTTTTCAAACACACTTGCCCAGCGCAACCTCCGGCAACGCCATGATCGACTCGGTGGTGGATGGCATTGTGCGGTTGTATGGCTACCGTCAGCTCGATGCCTATCCAGTAGTGGTCGCGGCGGCATCTTCCGAAGACGCGATCCTCAAGGACTGGTACGACACGGCGATTCAATCCAGTGTGATCGTCGCTCTGGTTGTCCTCGGCGTGGGGTTGTTCGGTTGGGTATTCATTCATCAGGTGCGCGCGGGCGAACGGATCGAGGCGGATTTGCGCAAGGCGCAGAAAACCCTGGAGTTGATCGCCACCCATGACAGCCTGACCGGGTTGGCCAATCGTCGATTGTTCGAGCGCGCGCTGGAAATCGAGTTCGGGCGCGGTGCCCGGCAGTCGACGCCGCTGAGCCTGATCATGCTCGATATCGATTATTTCAAGCGCTATAACGACACCTACGGTCATGTGGCGGGGGATCATTGCCTGGCCGAAGTGGCGCGGGCGCTGAAGCGTTGCTGTCACCGCAAAGCCGATCTGGCGGTGCGCTACGGTGGTGAAGAGTTTGCGGTGTTGCTGCCGGATACCGACATCCATGGTGCACTGAACATCGCCGAGCAGATCCGCCGAAGCGTCATGGACAAGAACATCATCCACAGCGGTTCACCCACGGGCTACGTGACGGTCAGCCTGGGCTGTTATTCGTTTGTGCCAACGGGGTATGACAGCACCGAAATGTTGATCAAGCGCGCAGATGCGGCGTTGTACCAGGCTAAGCATTCGGGGCGAAATCGTTCGGCGGTGTTGTCGATGGAAGGGGGCGTCGAGGCGCTGATGCGTTCGGACCGCTAATGCTAGCCAGTTAAGTGTATTCAGGGGCGATGACCGAGCATGGCGGCTATGGTCAGTGGAGAGCCTGGCTGTCATGACGACAGACCAGACCCCGCCGGTCTCACCCGATAAGGCGATCGATTGACAGGATCAAGTGCATGGATTTGACTGCTGTTACCACCGTTGCACCTGCGCGTCATACACCGATTACCCGCAACCTGATGTTCGTCATCGGCCTGCTGTTTGTGGTTGGGGTGTTGATCGCTTTGATGGCCCTGTTCAGCATTGCCGCACGGCTCGATGCTCAGGATCTGAGTAAAACCACGTTCTACACGCAACGCGCACTTGAGAACCGCATCACCGCCTCGAAAAACTACATCGCCAGCTACGCCAACTGGACGACTGCCTACGACCACCTGAACGACAAGGTCGATGTGCAGTGGGCCTACGTCGATCAGAACGTGGGCAAAACCCTGTTCACCATCGATCACTACGATGGCGTTTTCGTGATCGATCGTCAGCGAACCAAATACGCCATAGTGCGTGGGCTTCAGGTGCAGGGCGAAGCGACGGCCTATCTGTCGACGTCGATGGCGAGCCTCATAGAGGAGGTTCAGAGCCAGGAGAGCCTCATCGACCCCGTCAGCCGGTACACCTTGTTCGAAGGCAAACCGGCGCTGTTGACGGCGGCCGCGATCGTGCCCAATGACGAACGCCCGGCGGTCGATCCCAAGAGCACCTCGGTACTGATATACGTCGACCAGTTGAACCCTGAAAAGCTTGATACCTTGAGCGCCGATTACGGGTTGAATGATTTGAGCCTGGCGGCCGACGACGCCCTTGTTCCCGGTCAGCCCGCCGTCGCCCTGACCGGCACCGGTTACAGCCTGGTCTCCCGGCTCGAGCAGCCGGGTCACCAATTGCTCTGGTCGCTACTGCCACCACTGGGCGGGGCGCTGTTGATTCTGGGGATGTTGACCGCTTACTTCTTTCGTTATGTCCTGCGCACGTCCGGGCATGTGGACGCCAGTTACACCAGTCTCGATTTGTCGAACCAGGCGCTGGAGGCCAGTGAAGAACGTTTTCGTGCGGTGGCTGAGGCCGCGTCTGACTGGATCTGGGAAACCGACGACCAGCACTGCATCACTTATCTGTCGGGGCGCTTCAGCACCGTCACCGGATTCTCCGATCAGCAATGGCTGGGGCAGAACATCGGGCAGCTGCTCAATTGCGAAACCACGCCCTTGTCGCTGTGGCTGAACAAACTTGATGAAGAGCAAGCTGTCAGTCACTTGCGCTGTTCCTACCGTGATCAATCGGGGCAACAGCGAGTGTGCCGGGTGTCGGCGCGACCGATCCAGCGCAAGGGCGCGGTACTGGGTTTTCGCGGGACGGCCAGCGACATCACCGATGAAGTCGCCGCCCATGCGCAGATCCAGCATCTGTCGATGCACGACGCCCTGACTGGCTTGCCGAACCGCAACAAACTGGCGCGCTACCTCGAAGACGCGCTGGCGCTGAAAGAGCAATCGACGGCGTTGACGTTGTTAATGATCGACCTGGATAACTTCAAGCCGATCAACGATTCCCTCGGCCACCCGGCCGGCGATGCGGTACTGCTGGAGGTTGCCATTCGTTTGCGCGAGTGCACGCGGGACATCGATCTGGTTGCCCGATTGGGTGGCGACGAGTTCGTGCTGGTGCTCCACGGCTTGGACAGCCACGCGGAAATCGACCGGTTTTGCGAGCGCTTGCTCGACAGCCTGCATCAACCCATCCATTACGATCACCACACACTGCACATCGGCGCGAGCATCGGTATCGCCCTGAGCCGGCGCCAGGGGCATCTTCCGCAGGAACTGATTCGCTGCGCCGATATCGCGTTGTATCAGGCCAAGTCCAATGGGAAGAAGACCTGGTGCTACTTTGCTGCGCACATGAACGATCAGATCCAGCACCGCCGACAACTGGAAAGCGACCTGCGTCTGGCGATCAAGAACAACGAATTCGTGATGCATTACCAGCCGCGTTATCACGTCGATGGCAAGCAGATCGTCTCGGTCGAAGCGCTGCTGCGCTGGCAGCATCCGGTGCAAGGCTTGTTGAACCCCGACGCGTTTATTCCATTGGCCGAGCAGACTGATTTGATCGTGCCATTAGGGCGCTGGGTGTTGCGCGAGGCGTGCGAGACGGCCTTGAGCTGGCCCGGTGCGATGATGGTGTCGGTCAACCTGTCACCGGTGCAGTTTGCCCGTAGCGATGTGATCGAGGATGTCCGGGAGGCGTTGATCCAGAGCCGATTGCCCGCCAGTCGACTGGAACTGGAGATCACTGAAAACGTGATGCTCATCGACGTCGATGGTGCCCTGGCGACCATGAATGCGCTCAAGGAGTTGGGCGTACGACTGAACATGGACGATTTCGGCACCGGTTATTCTTCGCTGGGTTACCTGCGCACGTATCCGTTCGACGGGATCAAGATCGACAAGCGCTTCATTGCGTCCATGAGCAGCGGCAGCAATGACCGCGCCGTGGTGCAGGCGATCATCAATCTGGGCAAGGCCATGGGCCTGACCGTCACCGCAGAGGGTGTCGAGACGCTGGAGCAACTGGACTTCCTGATCTCGGACCAGTGCCATGAAGTGCAGGGGTTCTATCTCAGTCGGCCGGTGGGCAAGGAGGCGTTGCTGCCGTTGCTCAAGGCCTCTTGGGATGAACATCGGCTGTAAGCTCGCGCCTTTAGTCGCCTGATTCGTTCGCCGCGGCAACTGCCGTGGCGCACCCCGGTCACAACTGGATACCGCCCAATCCGTTGCGAGCGTCGGATCATGAAGAACCTGAAAATCGCCACCTTCAACGTCAACGGCATGCGCGCCCGCTTGCCGAATCTGCTGGCCTGGCTTGCGCGAGAACAGCCAGATATTGCCTGCTTGCAAGAGCTCAAATCGGTCGACGGCGCATTCCCTGTCGCGGAACTTGAGGCGGCCGGCTATGGCGCCGTGTGGCACGGCCAGGTGTCGTGGAACGGGGTGGCGATTCTGGCGCGTGATGCGCAGCCGCTGGAGAGCCGGCGCGGTTTACCGGGGGATGACAGCGATACCCATAGCCGCTACGTGGAAGCTGCCGTGCACGGGGTTCTGGTGGGCTGTCTGTACCTGCCCAATGGCAATCCGCAGCCAGGGCCGAAGTTTGATTACAAACTGGCGTGGTTCGAGCGGCTGATCTCGCACGCCAAGGACCTGCAGAGCAGCGACCATCCGGTGGTGCTGGCCGGCGATTACAACGTGGTGCCCACCGATCTGGACATCTACAACCCGCGCTCCTGGCTCAAGGATGCGCTGCTGCAACCCGAGAGTCGCGCGTGTTATCAGCGGTTGCTGGATCAGGGTTGGACCGATTCCCTGCGTCATCTGTATCCAGAGGAGCGCATCTACACCTTCTGGGATTATTTCCGGCAGCACTGGCAGAAAAACTCGGGGTTGCGCATCGATCATCTGCTGCTCAACCCGGCACTGAGTCCTTACCTGCAAGAGGCCGGCGTCGATGCCTGGGTTCGCAACGAACCTCATGCCAGTGATCACGCGCCGACATGGATTCGATTGGGTTCGCGCAAGCGGCGATAGTCTTGGCGCGTGCGACGATTGGCTAAATCAATTGTCAGTCCGACCGTGTTTTCCCTTATACATGGTGCCCATCGGCGGAGCGATCCGCGGACCTCTGCATAAAGGATTGAGCGATGAGCGAGACACGACTGACAAATCTTGCGCTGTACCTGCTACGCCTGGGCTTCGATGCGCCTCCGGCGCCGACCCTGGAAACCCTGCGCCAACTGCAACTGCGCCACACCGGTGCCTTCCCGTTCGAAAACCTCAACACGTTATTGGGTGAACCGGTGCTCATCGACCTGCCGTCCATAGAACAGAAAGTCCTGCATGATGGTCGCGGTGGTTACTGCTACGAACTCAACAACCTGTTCCTGGCCTTGCTTCAGACATTGGGCTTCGACGCACGTGGCATCACCGGTCGCGTGGTCATGGGCCAGTCCGAAGGCGCGTGGACTGCGCGTACGCACCGCTTGAGCCTGGTGACTCTGGAGGGCGTGCGCTACATCACCGACGTCGGCTTCGGCGGCATGGTGCCCACCGCACCGCTGATGCTGGATACCGAAGCCGAGCAGTTCACCCCTCACGAACCCTATCGTATCGAACCGCATGCAGACGGCTACACCCTGCGCGCCAACGTCGGTGGTGAATGGCGGGCCATGTACATCTTCGATCTGCAGCGTCAGGAAGACATCGATTACACCCTCGGCAACTGGTACGTCTCGACCCATCCCGAATCGCCCTTCGTCAAACAACTGATGGTGGCGCGGACGGGGGAGGGATGGCGACGCACATTGAATAACGGCAGCTTTGCCATTCATCGCATGGGCAGCGAGAGCGAACGGCGGCAGGTGGCGGATGCTGAGGAATTGATCGGGTTACTGGAGAGTGAATTCGGGATTCGAGTGCCGGCGCGGGAAGTGTTGAAGCGGGTGCTTGAGCGGTTGATTGAGCCTGTGTCGCAGGCAAATTGAGCGACACGTAAAGGGGCGGATTTGAGCAATTCGCCCCTTTTTCTTTTGATTGGGAGGCTCCATGGGCAAAAGGGCGGTATGGCCATATGTCCATAATCTGACTGGTTAGTTGTATACAACTCTATAGACATTTGTCCTGACTATTGAATACAGTGTGCGCACAACAAAAACCAGGGAACCCCCCAACCATGAAAACGCCCCATGTTTCATACCAACGGCCTGAGGATGAGAATCTCGGGATCGGCGCGAATATGGCTTACGGACTGCAACACGTTCTGACCATGTATGGCGGTATCGTCGCGGTGCCTTTGATCATCGGCCAGGCGGCCGGGCTTTCGCCGGCGGACATCGGTTTGTTGATTGCTGCTTCATTGTTTGCCGGGGGGGTGGCGACATTGCTGCAAACCCTGGGTTTACCGTTTTTCGGTTGTCAGTTGCCACTGGTGCAGGGCGTGTCGTTCTCTGGCGTTGCGACCATGGTGGCGATTGTCAGCAGTGGTGGGGAGGGCGGCTTTCAGTCGATTCTCGGGGCGGTGATTGCCGCGTCGCTGATCGGCTTGCTGATCACGCCGGTGTTCTCGCGAATCACCAAGTTCTTTCCGCCGTTGGTGACGGGCATTGTGATCACCACTATCGGCCTCACGCTGATGCCGGTGGCCGCGCGCTGGGCCATGGGCGGCAACAGCCATGCGCCAGACTTCGGCAGCATGGCGAACATTGGCCTGGCGGCGGTGACGCTGGTGTTGGTGCTGCTACTCAGCAAAATCGGCAGTGCGACCATCTCCCGTTTGTCGATTCTCTTGGCCATGGTCATCGGCACAGTTATCGCTGTGTTCCTCGGCATGGCAGATTTCTCGTCCGTCACCCAAGGCCCGATGTTCGGTTTCCCGGCACCGTTCCATTTCGGCATGCCGACGTTCCATTTCGCCGCGATCTTGTCGATGTGCATCGTGATCATGGTGACCTTGGTGGAAACCTCGGCCGACATTCTGGCCGTTGGTGAAATCATCGGCACCAAAGTCGACTCCAAACGCCTGGGCAACGGCCTGCGCGCCGACATGCTGTCGAGCATGGTTGCGCCGATCTTCGGCTCCTTCACCCAGAGCGCCTTCGCCCAGAACGTCGGGCTGGTGGCGGTAACCGGGATCAAGAGCCGTTTCGTGGTGGCCACCGGCGGTGTGTTCCTGGTGGTGCTCGGATTGCTGCCTTTCATGGGCCGGGTCATCGCCGCCGTGCCAACCTCCGTCCTCGGCGGTGCCGGTATCGTGCTGTTCGGCACCGTGGCGGCCAGTGGTATTCGGACGCTGTCCAAGGTCGACTACCGCAACAACGTCAACCTGATCATCGTTGCCACCTCCATCGGTTTTGGCATGATTCCCATCGCCGCACCGAACTTCTACGACCACTTCCCCAGCTGGTTCGCGACGATCTTCCACTCGGGCATCAGCTCTTCGGCGATCATGGCCATCGTGCTGAACCTGACCTTCAACCACCTCACTGCCGGCAACTCGGATCAACAATCGGTGTTTGCAGCCGGTACCGAGCGAGTCTTGCGTTATCAAGATCTGGCGGCATTGCGGGAAGGGGATTACTTCAGCGAAGGCAAGCTGCATGACTGCGACGGGAATGAGATTCCGGTGGTGGAGACGGAGCATGGGCATGCCGAGCCGCGGGCGGTGCATGCGAAAAGCAGTGAGCATGTCTGACGGCGGTACCCGGTAAAAAGGCAGGTAGATCAAAAGATCGCAGCCTGCGGCAGCTCTCTACACGATCCGTTTCGTCGCGTACGAAACGAATTGCATTCGGTCGAAGTAAAACGCGACCGACGTAGGAGCTGCCGCAGGCTGCGATCTTTTGACTTTAATGGCGAGCACAAAAAAAGCCCCTGAACTTTCGATTCAGGGGCTTTTCGATTTTGCTGTCTGGCTCCACGACCTGGACTCGAACCAGGGACCCAGTGATTAACAGTCACTTGCTCTACCAACTGAGCTATCGCGGAATGGCGTCTATGTTACTGATTCAAAAAGAGAAGTCAAGCCTCTGTTGGCAGTTTGATGTTTTCATCGGATCAGAGGGGGTTATCGGCCATTGGCGGTTACCAGAATCGCGGTAGAGGTCTACCATGGTCGCCCGGAAGTGGTGACACGCGCTGCCGGCCCTCAGCCGAAAAGGTACGCGCCATGAATCACCCAAGCCTCACACCTCAAAACAGCGGGGTGTTCGCATGAGCATCGCTCAGATCAGCCTGCCCAAAGGCGTTGGCCCGCACGCCGAGAAACTGTTCGACGCCATCACTCAGGCCAGCACCGCTGACGAATTGAACCGCGCGGGCGGCAAGGCCGAAGGTTTTGTTCTGGGCCTGGAAAGCACCAAGGCAATCAAAAGCCAGGTGGCCGAGTCGCTTTATGTGGCCTACGACGACGCAGCCAGCCAGCGTGCAACCGAACTGGCTTAACCGCCGAAGGTAATGGTGCCGAGCATCAGCTTGGCGTACGCCATCGTAGCGACCAGTTGCACCAGCCACAACGCCAGGCCGCCAAGGAACACGCCCGCAGCCACTTGCAGCACCAGGTTATTACCGCGTTTGGCCGCAGAGCGGGGCACAAAGTGGTCCAGCTCGTCGCGGTCGGCGCGTAGGCCATCGTTTTTCATGTGGGTTCTCGCAAGAATTCTCGGGTGTACTCATAACCTGTGGGAGCCGGGATGATGTGCAGTCTAGAGGGCTTGGCCGTCGGGTCGAGCGATATCTGCGACCCATAAAAAAACGGGAAGCCCTATGGCTTCCCGTTTTCAATCACGCGACGACTCAGATCACCTGAACAATGGCCTTGGTCACGGCGTCGATGTTGCTCTGGTTCAGCGCGGCAACGCAGATGCGGCCGGTGTCCAGGGCGTAGATGCCGAACTCGTTGCGCAGGCGGGTAACCTGCTCAACCGTCAGGCCGGAGTAGGAGAACATGCCGCGCTGGCGACCGACGAAGCTGAAATCGCGCTGTGGAGCGTTTTTCGCCAGCAGGTCGACCATCTGGATGCGCATGCCACGAATCCGCAGGCGCATTTCTGCCAGTTCTTCTTCCCACTGGGCGCGCAGTACCGGGCTGTTCAGCACGGCGGCGACGATGCTTGCACCGTGGGTCGGCGGGTTGGAGTAGTTGGTGCGGATCACGCGTTTGACTTGCGACAGCACGCGCGCGCTTTCTTCTTTCGAATCGCTGACGATCGACAGGGCGCCAACGCGCTCGCCGTACAGCGAGAAGGATTTGGAGAACGAGCTGGAGACGAAGAAGGTCAGGTCCGACTCGGCGAACAGGCGCACGGCCGCGGCGTCTTCATCGATACCGTCGCCAAAGCCCTGGTAGGCCATGTCGAGGAATGGCACGTGACCTTTGGCCTTGACCACTTCCAGCACGTTTTTCCAGTCCTCCGGGCTCAGGTCCACGCCAGTCGGGTTGTGGCAGCAAGCGTGCAGCACAACGATGGAGCCGGACGGCAGGGCGTTCAGGTCTTCCAGCAGGCCGGCGCGGTTAACGTCGTGAGTCGCGGCGTCATAGTAGCGATAGTTCTGCACCGGGAAACCGGCGGTTTCGAACAGCGCGCGGTGGTTTTCCCAGCTTGGGTCACTGATGGCCACGACGGCGTTCGGCAACAATTGCTTGAGGAAGTCGGCGCCGATTTTCAGCGCGCCGGTACCGCCGACGGCTTGGGTGGTGATGACCCGGCCAGCGGCAATCAGCGGCGAATCATTGCCGAACAGCAGTTTCTGCACGGCCTGGTCGTAGGCGGCGATGCCGTCAATCGGCAAGTAACCACGGGAAACGTGTTGAGCGGCGCGAATCGTCTCGGCTTCGACAACGGCGCGCAGGAGTGGAATTCGCCCCTGCTCGTCGCAGTAAACACCGACCCCCAGGTTGACCTTGTTGGTACGGGTATCGGCATTGAATGCTTCGTTGAGGCCCAGGATTGGATCGCGTGGTGCCATTTCGACAGCGGAGAACAGGCTCATTATTGCGGCGGCTCTGAATGGAGTGTGGAGGGACGTGTCGCGCTCCAGCCGAATGCACTAGAGCGGTGCACAAACGGGGAGCTAGTATAGAGGCCATCAGTGATTGATGGCGACAGGCGATTTGGCTTTTACGGTAAGTTTTTCCAATTATTTTTCGATCGTTGGTCGAGTGGCGTCGTCAAAGGTTTTACCCGATGTAGGACGTTTGCCTTGAAAGCAATGGCAAACGGCTCCACATTGAGCACAATCCAGTTTTTTCCTCGGGCGACGTCGGTCGTTTGCGGTCTTTTTCGTTCGTGCCCGGTCAGCCGTGCAGATGCGAACCCAGAGGTAGTTATGTCTGAATTCCAGCTAGTCACCCGCTTCGAGCCCGCCGGCGATCAGCCGGAAGCCATCCGCCTGATGGTCGAGGGCATTGAGGCCGGGCTGGCGCACCAGACATTGCTCGGTGTGACCGGCTCAGGCAAGACCTTCAGCATCGCCAACGTGATCGCCCAGATACAGCGCCCGACGCTGGTGCTGGCGCCCAACAAGACTCTGGCCGCGCAGCTGTATGGCGAATTCAAGGCGTTCTTCCCGAACAACGCCGTTGAATACTTCGTGTCCTATTACGACTACTACCAGCCCGAAGCCTATGTGCCGTCGTCCGATACCTTCATCGAGAAGGATGCCTCGATCAACGACCACATCGAGCAGATGCGATTGTCCGCGACCAAGGCGCTGCTGGAGCGCAAGGACGCGATTATCGTCACCACGGTGTCCTGCATCTACGGTCTGGGCAGTCCGGAAACCTATTTGAAGATGGTGTTGCACGTCGATCGCGGCGACAAGCTCGACCAGCGTGCGCTGCTGCGTCGCCTGGCCGACCTGCAATACACCCGCAACGACATGGACTTCGCCCGGGCGACCTTTCGGGTGCGCGGCGATGTGATTGATATCCACCCGGCGGAATCCGATTTTGAGGCGATCCGCATTGAACTGTTCGATGACGAAGTGGAAAGCCTGTCCGCCTTCGATCCGCTGACCGGTGAAGTCATCCGCAAACTGCCGCGTTTCACTTTCTATCCGAAGAGCCACTATGTGACGCCGCGCGAAACCCTGCTCGAAGCTACCGAAGGGATCAAGGTCGAATTGCAGGAGCGCCTGGAATACCTGCGCTCCAACAATAAACTGGTGGAAGCTCAGCGACTTGAGCAACGCACCCGTTTCGACCTGGAGATGATCCTGGAGCTGGGCTACTGCAACGGCATCGAAAACTACTCGCGCTACCTGTCGGGCCGTGAGTCCGGCCAGGCGCCGCCCACTTTGTTCGACTACTTGCCGGCGGACGCCTTGTTGGTGATCGACGAATCCCACGTCAGCGTGCCGCAAGTCGGCGCCATGTATAAAGGTGACCGTTCCCGGAAAGAAACGCTGGTGGAGTACGGTTTCCGTTTGCCCTCGGCCCTGGATAACCGGCCGATGCGTTTCGACGAGTTCGAAAGCATCAGTCCCCAAACGATTTTTGTCTCGGCCACGCCGGGCAATTACGAAGCGGAGCACGCCGGCCGAGTGGTCGAGCAATTGGTGCGCCCGACTGGCCTGGTGGACCCGCAAATCGAAATCCGTCCGGCGTTGACTCAGGTTGACGATTTGCTCTCGGAAATCACCAAGCGCGTCGCCCTGGAAGAGCGGGTGCTGGTCACCACGCTGACCAAGCGCATGTCCGAAGACTTGACCGATTACCTGGCCGATCACGGCGTGCGCGTGCGCTATCTGCACTCGGACATCGACACTGTGGAGCGGGTCGAAATTATCCGTGACTTGCGTCTGGGCGTTTTCGATGTGCTGGTGGGGATCAACCTGCTGCGTGAAGGTCTGGACATGCCGGAAGTTTCGCTGGTGGCGATTCTTGACGCGGACAAGGAAGGTTTCCTGCGTTCCGAGCGCTCGCTGATCCAGACCATCGGCCGGGCGGCGCGCAACCTCAATGGTCGGGCGATTTTGTATGCGGATCGCATCACCGGTTCCATGGAGCGGGCGATTGGCGAAACCGAGCGTCGTCGCGACAAGCAGATCGCCTTCAACCTGGCCAACGGCATCACGCCGAAGGGGGTGTTCAAAGACGTTGCCGACATCATGGAAGGCGCGGTCGTGCCGGGTTCGCGCAGCAAGAAGCGCAAAGGCATGGCCAAGGCCGCCGAGGAAAGTGCCAAGTACGAGGCCGAACTGCGCTCGCCGAGCGAGATCAGCAAGCGCATTCGTCAGTTGGAAGAAAAGATGTACCAACTCGCCCGCGATCTGGAATTCGAAGCCGCGGCACAGTTGCGCGACGAAATCGGCAAGTTGCGGGAGCGGTTGATCGCGGTTTGAGATGTGCAATGAATGGGCGGACCTCATCGCGGGCAAGCCCGCTCCCACAGGGTCTGTAGGTAGGCACATAGTGTGTGAATACCCTCAATCCTTGTGGGAGCGGGCTTGCCCGCGATGAGGTCCGCCGGAACACTATAAATATCAATTGCGCGCTTCCCAAGCCTTCAGCCCTGCCTGCAACCTCCTGGTAGGCAACACCGCCACCAGCCTGATCCCCCAATGCAATATTGGCTTATATGCCCCGCTGACTGGAGCCGGGCCGCTATCGCCTGTTACCATTCGCCTCTTGTTTGATCTTCGCTTTTATTCTTTTCGAGACATGCCATGACCACCGTCCGCACTCGCATCGCGCCATCGCCTACCGGGGACCCCCACGTAGGTACCGCTTACATCGCTTTGTTCAACTACTGCTTTGCCAAGCAGCATGGCGGTGAGTTCATCCTGCGGATCGAAGACACCGACCAACTGCGTTCGACCCGCGAGTCCGAACAGCAGATTTACGACGCCCTGCGCTGGTTGGGTATCGACTGGAGCGAAGGCCCGGACGTCGGCGGCCCGCACGGTCCTTACCGTCAGAGCGAGCGCGGCGATATCTATCAGAAGTACTGCCAGCAACTGGTCGACATGGGCCATGCCTTCCCGTGCTTCTGCACAGCCGAAGAGCTGGGCCAGATGCGCGCCGAGCAAATGGCCCGCGGTGAAACCCCTCGATACGACGGCCGTGCGCTGTTGCTATCCAAGGAAGAAGTCGCGCGCCGCCTGGCCGCCGGCGAGCCACACGTCATCCGCATGAAAGTGCCGACCGAAGGCGTGTGCGTGGTGCCGGACATGCTGCGTGGCGATGTCGAGATCCCGTGGGATCGCATGGACATGCAAGTGCTGATGAAGACCGACGGCTTGCCAACGTACTTCCTGGCCAACGTGGTCGATGACCACTTGATGGGCATCACCCACGTTTTGCGTGGTGAAGAGTGGCTGCCTTCGGCACCGAAACTGATCCTCTTGTACGAATACTTCGGCTGGGAACAACCGCAGCTGTGCTACATGCCGCTGCTGCGTAACCCGGACAAGAGCAAGCTGTCCAAGCGCAAGAACCCGACCTCGGTAACGTTCTACGAGCGCATGGGCTTCATGCCGGAAGCAATGCTCAACTACCTGGGCCGCATGGGCTGGTCGATGCCGGACGAGCGCGAGAAGTTCTCGCTGCAGGAAATGGTCGACAACTTCGACCTGAGCCGCGTCTCACTTGGCGGGCCGATTTTCGACATCGAGAAGCTGTCGTGGCTCAACGGCCAATGGCTGCGTGACCTGCCGGTGGAAGAGTTCGCCGCTCGTCTGCAAAAGTGGGCGCTGAACCCTGAATACATGATGAAGATCGCACCGCACGTGCAGGGCCGGGTTGAAACCTTCAGCCAGGTCGCACCGCTGGCCGGCTTCTTCTTCGCCGGTGGCGTGAACCCGGACGCCAAGTTGTTCGAATCCAAGAAACTCTCGGGTGATCAGGTTCGTCAGTTGATGCAGTTGATTTTGTGGAAGCTGGAAAGCCTGCGTCAGTGGGAGAAGGACAGCATTACTGCGACGATTCAATCGGTGGTCGAATCTCTGGAATTGAAGCTGCGTGACGCCATGCCGCTGATGTTCGCCGCGATTACAGGCCAGGCCAGCTCGGTGTCGGTGCTCGATGCGATGGAAATCCTCGGTCCGGACCTGACCCGTTTCCGTCTGCGTCAGGCTATCGACCTGCTGGGCGGCGTGTCGAAGAAGGAAAACAAGGAGTGGGAAAAGCTTCTGGGCGCGATTGCCTGACGGCGTTTGACTCTGTAGGAGCTGCCGAAGGCTGCGATCTTTTGATCCTGATCTTCGGCACTTCCCCCGAATTTACGGGGGGAGGGCGGTAAGTGATTGTTATGTGGGCAAAAAATTTTGGAAATTGTTAAAAATAAGTTTGACAGCCTTCCGATGCGCCATTAAGATTCGCCCCGTCCTCAGCGATGAGGGGCTATAGCTCAGCTGGGAGAGCGCTTGCATGGCATGCAAGAGGTCGACGGTTCGATCCCGTCTAGCTCCACCAATTTACACTTCAAGGTCTGGCCACACCGGCCTTGAAGCGATCAACACTCAGCGTTGATCAAGTGTATAGAAGGGTTTGCGTCCCCTTCGTCTAGTGGCCTAGGACACCGCCCTTTCACGGCGGTAACAGGGGTTCGAGTCCCCTAGGGGACGCCAGTTTTACAGAAGCGATGTTGCAAGATGTCGCTCCGCCGCGAGGCGAAAAATCCGGGGCTATAGCTCAGCTGGGAGAGCGCTTGCATGGCATGCAAGAGGTCGACGGTTCGATCCCGTCTAGCTCCACCAATTTTACAGTTCAAGGTCTGGCCACACCGGCCTTGAATCGATCAGCTCTCAGCACTGATCAGTTGTATAGAAGGGTTTGTGTCCCCTTCGTCTAGTGGCCTAGGACACCGCCCTTTCACGGCGGTAACAGGGGTTCGAGTCCCCTAGGGGACGCCACGATTACCCGCTCTGCGGGATTTTTAAGGGTCATTCAATTATTGAATGGCCCTTTTGTTTGTCTGGCATTTGGCCAACTCTCCTTTTTCCTCAAAACTGTTCTTCAGACCAGCGGTCACATCCACGACTTGCGAAAAATTATTATGAGAATAATATTCTAGTCGTAATATTCGGAGGCAACGATGAACGATAAAAAAGCTCAAACCCGCGAGCGCATCCTCAAGGCTGCCAGTGCAGCGCTGATTCAGCGCGGCCCGGCCGAGCCGAGCGTGGGCGAAGTGATGGGTGCGGCCGGCCTGACGGTCGGCGGCTTCTACGCGCACTTCGAAAGCAAGGACGCATTGATGCTGGAAGCGTTCAAGCAGCTGCTCAGCCATCGTCGTGGCTTGATCGCCGATATGGACGCCGAGTTGACCGGCGAAGAGCGTCGCGCCTTGGTCGCAGCGTTCTATCTGTCGCGCAAACACCGTGATTCCACCGAGCATGCGTGTCCGATTCCGGCTTCGGTCGGGGAGCTGGGCCGTCTGCCGGACGAGTTTCGTGTGGCGTTGAATGAACATGTTGAGTTGATGGTCGCGCAGTTGGCGGCCAGCCCGGAAGACACCGACAAAGTCTTGGCCGACATCGCCTTGATGGTCGGTGGTTTGGCTCTGGCGCGGGCGCTGGGGCCAGGAGAGTTGTCTGATCGTTTGCTGCGCGCCGCCAAATCGGCGGTGCTATGACCTAAAGGCGTCAGTTTGAGGAGATGGGCGATGAACACGTTGAGCTGGGTTCGTGGCGTTAATGGCACCTTGGGCTGGTTCGCGCCGAAGCTGATGGCGAGCAAGATGCGCCTGGCATTCATGACCCCGCGCGAATTACCGCCGCGTGACTGGGAATTGCCGCTGCTGGCGAAGTCCGAGCGGATCACCTTGCGCTTCGGCCTTTCGGCGCTGCGTTGGGGGCAGGGGCCGGCGGTGTTGTTGATGCACGGCTGGGAAGGCCGGCCAACCCAGTTTGCTGCCCTGATCACCGCGCTAGTCGATGCCGGCTACACCGTGGTTGCCCTGGACGGCCCGGCTCACGGTCGCTCCCCTGGGCGCGAAGCCAATGTGGTGCTGTTCGCCCGGGCGATGCTCGAAGCGGCCGCTGAATTGCCGCCGTTGCAAGCGGTGATCGGTCACTCCATGGGCGGCGCCAGTGCCATGCTCGCAGTTCAGTTGGGCTTGCGCACCGAAACCCTGGTCTCGATCGCCGCCCCGGCGCGAATTCTAGGGGTACTGCGTGGATTCGCCCGCTATGTGCGCCTGCCGCCCAAAGCGCGTTCGGCGTTTATTCGCCAGGTGGAGAAAGACGTCGGCATGCGCGCCGCTGCGCTGGATGTGGCGCGCTATCAGCTCGACATGCCGGGGCTGATCGTCCATGCCGAGGACGACAACTTTGTTCCAGTCAAAGAATCCCAATTGATCCACGAAGCCTGGTTCGATAGCCGTCTGTTGCGCCTGGAAGAGGGCGGTCATCAACGGGTGCTCGCCGACCCGCGGGTGATCGATGGCGTTCTTTCGCTGCTGGCCGGTCGCAGCCTGCAATCGCGCCAATCGGCCTGAGCTTCCGTTACACTGCCCCGGTCGAAATCATCTGACCGGGAGTGGGGCATGGGCTGGGATCGGGCAACGCCGTTTATCATTGATCTGGAAGTGGGCGCCGAGGACATCGACGGGCTGGGCCACGCGAACAACGCGGTGTACGTGACCTGGCTCGAGCGCTGCGCCTGGCGCCATTCGCAACGGCTTGGGCTGGATCTGGTCGAGTACCGGCGGCTGGATCGGGCGATGGCGGTGGTGCGGCACGAGATCGATTACCTGGCAGCAGCCTATGAGGGCGATGAGTTGCAGTTGGCGACCTGGATCGTCGATTGGGACCAGCGCCTGAAAATGACCCGACACTTTCAATTGAAGCGCCCCAGCGACAACACGACGTTGCTGCGGGCGCAGACCACATTCGTGTGTATCGAATTGTCGACCGGCAAGCCCAAGCGCATGCCGGTGGAATTCATCGAAGGCTATGGTCCCGCGTTGCAGGAGTTGGATTCAGCGAAAACCTAATGTGGGAGGGCTTGCTCGCGAAAGCGGACTGACAGGCAGCACAATTGTTTAATGTTAAACCGCTTTCGCGAGCAAGCCCGCTCCCACCAGGAATCAGCGATGTTCTGCAGATTTCTCGCGCAATCCAGTAAACTGCCGCACGTTTTTCGTTGAGTGTGTTTTTCATGCAAATTGCTTTGGCGCCCATGGAGGGGTTGGTCGACAACATCCTGCGGGACGTGCTGACCCGTGTGGGCGGTATTGATTGGTGCGTGACCGAGTTCATTCGGATCAACGATCAACTGCTCACGCCTGCCTATTACCACAAGTTCGGCCCGGAGCTGCTGACTGGCGCCCGGACCGCCTCCGGCGTGCCGCTGCGGGTGCAACTGCTCGGTTCCGATCCGGTATGCCTGGCGGAAAACGCCGCGCTGGCCTGCGAATTGGGTTCGGAAGTCATCGATCTCAACTTCGGCTGCCCGGCCAAGACCGTCAACAAATCCCGTGGCGGCGCGGTGCTGCTCAAAGAGCCCGAACTGCTCAACCAAATCGTCGAGCATGTCCGTCGTGCCGTCCCTGCGCATATCCCGGTGACCGCCAAGATGCGCCTCGGTTTCGACAGCCCGGACGGCGCGCTGGTTTGCGCTACGGCCCTGGCTGAAGGCGGTGCGGCACACATCGTGGTTCACGCACGGACCAAGACTGATGGCTACAAGCCGCCAGCCCACTGGGAATGGATCCCTCGGGTGCAGGACGTAGTCAAAGTGCCGGTATTTGCCAACGGCGACATCTGGAGCGTCGAGGACTGGCGTCGTTGCCGCGAGATCAGCGGCGTCGAAGACATCATGCTCGGTCGTGGTCTGGTATCGCGCCCGGATCTGGCCCGGCAAATCGCCGCCGCCCGCGCCGGTGAAGACGTCGTCGAGATGACCTGGGCCGAGCTGCTGCCGCTGATTCAGGACTTCTGGCTGCAAGCCAAGGCGCAGATGACGCCACGTCAATCGCCGGGTCGCTTGAAGCAGTGGCTGGCGATGCTGACCCGCAATTATCCCGAAGCGGTAGAGTTGTTCACCGTCCTGCGTCGTGAGACCGAACTGGATAATGTCTCGCGTTTACTGGGTCTGCAGGTGCCTGAAGCGGCCTGAATTTACATAAAAAAATCTGAAAAAAAATCTCTTGAAAAGTAATCAGCGATCCTTATCTAAGGATTACGTGATGCCGAATTCGGGTCGCGGAGACAAAAAAACTTGCTGATTATGTTCAGGAGATTTGAATCATGAGTACTGCATTTTCCCTGGCCCCACTGTTCCGTTCCTCGGTAGGTTTCGACCGTTTCAACGACCTGTTCGAAACCGCCCTGCGCAATGAGCCAGGCACCACCTATCCACCCTACAACGTTGAAAAATACGGTGATGATCAATACCGCATTGTTGTAGCGGCCGCCGGTTTCCAGGAAGAAGACCTGGACCTGCAAGTGGAGAAAGGTGTGCTGACCATCAGTGGCGGCAAACGTGACGCGGACGAAAACGTCACTTATCTGTACCAAGGCATCGCTCAGCGCGCCTTCAAACTGTCGTTCCGTCTGGCGGACCATATTGAAATCAAGGCCGCCGAACTGCGCAACGGTTTGTTGAGTATCGACCTGTTGCGCGTGATTCCGGAAGAAGCGAAAGCCAAACGCATCCCGATCAACGGGACGGAAAAACCGGCGCTGCAGCATTGAGTCATTCGAAGACATACATTCGTTTGAACAGGCTGTAACCCGCTGAATGAAGGCCCCGACTTGTCGGGGCCTTTTTGTTTCCTGGCGAAAACAGCACTGCAAACTTTGCCGCCTTGCGACGGTTTCTCTACAATCCGCGCCAGTTTTGCCGACTCCCATCCTGTCTGGTCGGCCCGGAGTTTTTTTTCATGGAAGAGATACAACAGCGTTGGCTGTGCGGTCTTTCTGCGCCGATGGTGGCCCTCAATCCTCGCGCCCATTATGACGAGCCTGCTTTCTACTCCGATCCGCAATTCATCGACCTGCAATGCAGCTGGGGTATCAGCGACCGGCCGCAGTTATTAAGCATGCTCGAAGGGATGGCGGACGACGGTCATGCCTCTCATCTCGATGGGGCGTATCGGTCGTGGCAGCGTTGCTTGCCGAGCGAATGGCAGGCACTGCTTGAAACGCTGTCACCCCGCGAACGCGACTTGCACGAATTCGCCGGGCGTACCTTCGGTGGATGCGGGCCGGGTGGCATCAGGGCTTGGGATCTCGGGCGCATGGGGTTTCTCTTGCGCTGTGGCTTGCGCAATGAGTGGATCGATTTAACTGAAAGTCTTTGGCTGCATGGCCGACTCGCCGTGAGAGCGCAATACCATTACGGCAGTTGGTTCTCCTATTTCAATGGTTTCCTGGCCGGTCATGCGTTCTGGAGCTGTCTGGGCAACAGTGACGAACAGATGGCTCATGAGCTTGATCGGCAAGGGGAGTTTTCGCGGAGCGCTTTCATAGCGCGTGGTCTTGCGCACGACATCCCTTCTTTCCTGGTAGACCTGCCCTGGCACATGGACCTCAACCCACTGCCACGCCCGGCGTCCCTTGAGGAGTTCGACTGGTCATGAGTTGCTGGATACGCCTGGGTATAGAACCTACCAAAGACCAGACAGTTATTCGAAATGCCTATCGCGCGCGTCTACCGGAACATCATCCGGAGAGTGATCCTGAGGGCTTTCAGGCACTGCGTGAGGCCTATGAAAGTGCCACCCGCTTCGCTCGTCATGAAGAGGACGAAATCGAAGATAAAGGTACTGGTGCCCCTGAGGTTCCGCAGACCTTGGTGGATTTTTACGCGTTGCTCGAAGATCCGGCTCGGCGCTTCAATCCAGAGGCCTGGCAAGCGTTCGTTAAAGCGTTGGATCAGTTGCCTCTGGACGCTCTTGATGACCTCGGTTGGGGGTTGTTCCATGCATTGGCCAATGCCGGGTCGCTGTCTTACCGCTGCGCGAATCTGCTGGCGCAACGGATGGGTTGGGAGCACCAACTGCTGGATCTGGGGTTCGAGCAGGCGAATAAAGTCGAACAGTTCCTGCAACGCATCAAGGCGCCAGACCCGTTCGACACGACACTGATGAGCGGGTGGTCCGAGCCTGCGCAGATGGAAACCCTGTGGTATGCCCGCAGCCTCGACTACCTCTTCGAGCATCGTCCGCTCCATGAATTCGAAGACTTCGCCAACCATCACACCTGTTTGCCGCTGCCGACGGACGAAGTATTCATCAAGCGTTTGCTGGTGCGGTTCACTCAGGCGGGTATCGGTGGTGCAGGTCTGCTGCAGCTGTGTGTCGAACAACAGAGCCAGGCGCCAGACGATATCGATTGGCTTTATTTGTTGGCTTGTCAAAACAGTTTGTTGGGGCTTGAGGATCAGGCGCTGCCCTGCTGGATCCGGCTCTGGCTGGAGTATCGTCACCCGAAGGCTGAAAGTTGCTTGCTGGAGCTTTGCGCCAAACGTCAACCAGACTTTCTCGCGCTGCTGATTCAGGCATTTGACCGTCTGGAAAATTTCCGTGACTGGTCCCATGACCTGGACGATGTCACTCAAGAATATGGCAGCCCTTCACAGCGCCCCGAAACGCTGGCTCGCTGGCTTGGGGTTGGGCAACTCAATCTGCAAGGTTTGGCATCCGCATTTGTCGACTGGCGGATGACAGGGGATGAACTGCCTCTGCTGGCGTTGCTGCTAGGGGAGCATGCGGATTCCCGCTTGCAGCGTCTGTACCGGCATGCATGGGCCTTGCATCGTGGGGATGTGTGGTTGTTGCAACAAATACTGGACGAGCCGCACCCGTTCGATGCCCTTGAGGGGCTGGTGCTGAGCGGGTTCAAGTATCAGGCAGAGCAGCAACTTTGTTGGTTGAATCAGGCGCCGATTCCATTGGCAATGAAGGCCTTTCTCAACAGTCGTTCAGTTGAGCCGCAACTGGCCGAGGAACTGACAAAAGGTGAGCCGCACAAGATTTGCCGCCTGTGGCTGCGCAGACTGCGGGCTTACGACCAGTCTGCCCTGGTGCGGATCGATCAGGCATTTGACTTGCTGGACGCAGAGGCGGACACGAACTTGCGGAGCTTGAGCCTGCTGGTTCAATTGGGGCAGCGAGGCGCAGTCCTGCCGGACATTGCGCAAGGCGAGGCAGCGTGGCAATGGCACGCTCAAACGGTATTCCTGCTGGCATTGCTCGAACAGCCTGAGCGTTGGCTGACGTTGATCGATACGCAATGCCTGGAGCGACTGGAGGTCAACCCGGCTCATCCCCTGAGTCGGCTCCAGCCGTTATTGCGGCGTTTGCAGCGTGAGCAAGGTAACTGCACCGGTTTGCTGGGGTGGCTGCAAGGTACCGATCCGGTCCATGGTTTGCTCGTGCAGCAGCTGTTCAATGTGCAACAGGCCCTCGACAGCGCAGCGCTGCCCGGTAATGCGCAGCTCTATACCTGCATTGAAAGTGATCCTGATGCGTGCGGCGAGGATTTGCTGGGGCTGATGCTGCTCTGGGGGGTGCTGTATCACGATCCGAGCCTTGACGCCGAGCAGCATCGTGCACTGTTGCAATCCATCGCTGCTATCAGTTGTGAAGATGACTGGTTCGAAGCGTTTCGTGATGGTTTGCTCAAAGGGGATCCTGTTTGGCCGCCGCGCAAAGTGCTGACGGATTTCGACGTCGACAAGCTGCTGGTCTATGAAGTCCTCGATACGCTGAGAAGTCTGATTCGTTATGGCGCGGCAGGAGTGCCGAGGACCAAGGTGCTGCAACAGTTGCAGCGTGGCAAGGATGAAGCCGCGAACAGTGTGGGCTTGCGTCTGGCATTGACTGCCTTGCTGTCCTGGAGCGAGCGCCTGCTCCTGGCCAAAAGCGACACTCGCCCGGTGCCGTCGGTTGCGGTCTGGCGCTTGGGCACGCGATTGGGGCGCAAGGCGTTTATCGGGCAAGTGCTGGGGTGTGTGCTGATCACCCCGATCGTGGCGTTGCTAAGCGGCACCGCCGTCTCGGGGATTGTCATGCTGCTGCTGAGCATCGCGTTGTTGCTCAGTGCGATTCTGCGTCGGCTGCATGACATTGGCCGCGGGATTCCCACACTGCTGATTATCGCCTGCCTGACGCCGGTATTGCCGTTCCTGCCTCTGGTGTTGTTCGGCTTTCCCGGCGACAAGCTGCCTAACCGCTATGGTGTGCCGCCGGACAGCGCCGGTGAGGACACGTTGCCCGGTGGTTTGCAGGCGACCCTGCGGCGGCTTAACGGCTAAAGACGCAGTTGATCCAGCGCTTTATTGAGTTGTGACCGATGGCTGGCAATCTCCACCGATTGCTGGCCACCGAGCACGGCGGTAAAGGCATCCAGCCAACCGGCAATTTGTTCGCGCTCATCGCCCAGGCTCTGCGTCCACGCTCGCTCCAGTCGTGCCAGCAGGGTGCGATTGGGCAGCGCGTCCCGTGGATGGATTTTCAGGGCGCTGAGCCGTTCATGGCTGTTTTGCCGTGATTGCGGGTCGAGCCCGGTGGGGCTGCGATCAATGCTGTGGCTGTGGCGTTCGCCGCTGGCCAGCAGGGTTACGTCAACTTCAAGCAAACCGTTGATGTCGTAGCTGAAGCGCACATCCAGCGCCTGTGTCTGGTCGCTGGGTGTCATCGCGACATCGAAGGCATCGATGAAAATATTGTCCCGTACCCACGGCCGTTCACCCTGATAGACCGCGATACGGATTTGGTTTTGCTGCGGATGGGTGGTGTAAAAGCGTTGCACCCGAGAGGTGGGGATCACGGTGTTGCGTTCGATGATCGGTGAGAAGGCGCCGCTGACGTCTTCACCGCGATTGGTCGAGATGCCCAGAGTGTATGGGCAGACGTCGGTCAGGATCAGCTCCTCGATTGCACTGTCGCGGGCCTTGCACGCCGCCTGGGTGGCGGCGCCCAGTGCGACAATCGTGTCCGGGTCGAGGTGGCGATAGGGCAGGCGCCCGAACAGTGTGGCGACCATCTGCTGCACGGCTGGCATCCGCGTAGCACCTCCGACCAGCACCAGGCTGTCGAGGTCCCGGGGTTTGAGCCGTGCATCGCGCAGGGCTTGTTCGATGGGAGCGCGCAACCGGGCCAGCAGCGGCTCCCAGATTTTCAGCGCTGCAGCCTCATCCAGCGACCACTCGCGCAAGACGCCGGCGCCATTCCAGTTCAGATGCTGGGTGCCTTCACTGAGTTTGCATTTGAGTTGCTCCAGAGCATCGCCCAGGCTGGCCAACCCTTGGCCGTCGATCAGCTGCGGGGTGAGTTGCCAGTCTTTCAGGCAGGCCTGTAGCAACGTTGCAGTGAAGTCTTCACCGCCGAGGAAGTTGTCGCCGGTGGAAGCGTGCACTTCAATCAGCGGCACTGCGTATTCCAGTACCGTGACATCGAAGGTGCCGCCGCCCAGGTCGAAAATCAGCGTGCGCTCGAACTTCTGCTCGTGCAGCCCGTATGCCATGGCGGCGGCGGTCGGCTCGTTGATCAGCCGCGACACCGTCAAGCCTGCCAGCTCGGCGGCAAACAGCGTGCGTTTGCGTTGCTCGTCACTGAAGTAGGCCGGCACCGAAATCACCGCCTCATGCACCGGATGGCCCAGCCAGGCTTCGGCATCCTGTTTGAGAGAGCCGATTACCAGTGCTGACAGTTCTTCCGGGCTGAATTGCCGCCCGCCCAGTTCGAACTGTTTGTCGCTGCCCATAAAACGCTTGAACGCCGCCACTGTGCGTTCCGGATGGGTGGTTAGACGGGCGCGAGCCGCATTGCCAACCAGAATGCTGTCGTCCTCATCGAGGCTGACCACGGAAGGGGTGAGGAAATCGCCAAGGGCGTTGGGAATCAACTGTGCCCGACCTTCCTGCCAAACGGCGATCAGGCTATTGGTGGTGCCAAGGTCGATACCCAGCAAGGCCGGGCGGGGGAGGGTTGCATCCTGCATGGTTGATCTCTTTGAGGCGGTGCAAAAAAACGCGACCCTACAGGTTGAGAGAAAAACTGGCAATTGGAGTGCCTGTTACGGAACGTCTCCTGTGCGGTGCAACAGTGACCCCGATTATTTGAGCAGTTTCTGAAACTCCTCAACCGGCAACGGCCGACTGTGCAAATACCCCTGATACAAATGGCAGCCCAACCCTTGCAAAAACGCCAGTTGCTCCAGGTTTTCCACCCCTTCGGCGATGACTTCCAGCTCCAGACTGCGGGCCATGGCGACGATGGCGCGGATGATTTCGGCATCGTTGGGGTCGGTGGTGGCATCGCGGATGAACGATTGATCGATTTTCAGGGTGTCTACCGGCAGGCGCTTGAGGTAGGTCAGTGAGGAATAACCGGTACCGAAGTCGTCCATGGCAAAGCTCACGCCGAGTTTTTTCAGGCGTCGCATTTTGCTGATGGTGTCGTCCAGGTTCTGGATGACGATGCCTTCGGTGATTTCCAGTTTCAACAACGAGTAGGGTAGGCCATGGCTGCCAAGGCTGTGTTCGATGCGTTCGACGAAATCGTTCTGGCGGAACTGCCGGGGGCTGATGTTCACGCACAGGCTAAAGTCGAGCGGATCGATCAGGCCATTGGCGATCAGGTGTTTGAAGGCCGCGCAGGCTTCGTCGAGGATCCACGTGCCGACTTCCAGAATCAGCCCGCTGTCTTCCAGCACCTTGATGAACTCGGTGGGCGATTGCGCGCCCAGTTGCGGATGATGCCAGCGTACCAGGGCTTCGGCGCCGGTTATGCGGTTGTCGCGGGCGTCCACCTGAGGCTGGTATTGCACGTTGAACTCACCCCGGGAAAGGGCCAGGCGCAGATCGGTTTCCATGCGCAGGCGTTCGCTGGCGGCCTTTTGCATGGTGTTGTGATACATCTGCGTGGTATTGCGGCCCGAGTCCTTGGCGCGGTAGAGGGCGATATCGGCACGTTTGAGCAGGTCGGTCGGGGTCGAGCCGTGGTCGGGGATCAGCGCAATGCCAATGCTCGGTGTTACTTGCAGACGCTGTCCGTCGAGGAACATCGGTTCGGACAGCAGTTCACGCAAGGTGTCCGCCAGCTCCCGGACTTGGGCGCTGACATCGCTGCGCGAGCCTTCCAGACCGCTGAGCAGCACCACGAATTCGTCTCCGCCCAGGCGTGCGACGGTGTCCTCCATGCGCACGCTGGCTTCAAGGCGCGCGGTGATGATCTTCAACACCGTATCGCCTACCGGGTGGCCGAGGGAGTCGTTGATGTGCTTGAAGTGGTCGAGATCGAGGAACATCAGCGCGCCGCGCAGGTTGTGGCGTTTGAGCAGGGCGATCTGCTGGCTCAGACGATCCATCAACAGGGCGCGGTTGGGCAGGTTGGTCAATGGGTCGTGGTAGGCCAGGTGACGGATCTGCGCTTCGGCGTTTTTCAGCAAGCTGACGTCCCGCGCGGTCAACAGCAGGCACGCCGTTTCGTTGAGGGTGATCGGTTCCACCGAGACTTCGACGGTCAGCAACTCGCCGCGTTTGTTGCGCCCGAGCATTTCCAGGTGGTGAACCCGGCCCTTGATCTGTAGTTCCGCCAGCAGCGCCGAGCGTTGTTTCTCTTCAGCCCAGATGCCCACCTGATACACCGTACGGCCGATCACTTCATCGGCGCGGTAGCCAGTCAGACGACAGAAACCATCGTTAACTTCCAGGTAGCGTCCGGTGTCGCGCTCGGTAATGGTGATGGCGTCGGGGCTTGAGTGGAAGGCCTTGGCGAACTTCTCCTCGCTGGCCTTGAGCGCCGCTTCCGAGCGTTGCTGCTGGGTGATGTCGCGCAGAGTGGTGACGATGCACGGCTGGTCGCCGACGCTGATCTGCCGGCTGGAGATCACGCAGGTCAGGGACTGCCCGTCCTTGTGCTGCACGACGATCGCTACATTGTTCAGACCCTGTTCGCGGATGACCCGCTCGATTCGTTGCAGGCTTTTTGCCGAAGCGTCCCACAGGCCGATTTCGTCAGCGCTGCGACCAATCACGTCGGTGGTGCTCCAGCCGAATGTCTGAGTAAAACTGGAATTGATTTCGATGAAATGGCCGGTGTCCTTGCGCGTGACGCAAATCGGGTCCGGGCTGACCTGGAACAAAGTGGCGAATTTCTCTTCTGACGCCACCAGTTGCTGTTCGCGCTCTACCTGATCAGTGATGTCCAGCAATGTGCCGGCCATGCGCAGTGGGTTGCCGTGCTCGTCGCGATAAAGTCTGGCGCGGCTTTCCAGATAGCGCGAACTGCCGTCCTGCAGCTGCACCCGGTACGTCAGTTGATAATTACCGGCCGGGCCTTCGCGCAAGCTGCGGTAGGCGTCGCGCATGGTGCCGCGCTCTTCATCAGGCACTCCTTCAAAAAACGCATCGAAGGATTCATGGAAGGGTTTGGGCTCCAGCCCATGCAACTGGGCGGCCCGTGCCGAGCCGTAAAGCATGCCGCTGGGAATGTGCCAGTCCCAGGTGCCGAGTTGCGCCGAATCCAGGGCCAGGTCGAGGCGTTCCTGGCTGTCTTTGAGGGCGTGCTCGGCAATTTTGCGTTCGGTGGTGTCGAGGAACGTGCTCAGCAGATAGGGCTGACCTTCGAGTTCGACCTTTTGCGCACTGAGGATGCCGTCGTGAACCTGCCCATTGCTGGCGCGAAATTGCACCTCCATGTTGATCAGCTCACCTTTGGCCTTGGTGGCCTTGACCAGTTGCGCCCGTTGCTCCGGGTTGACCCAAAGGCCCAGTTCCAGCGTGGTTCGGCCGATGGCGTCTTGCACCGGCCAGCCGAACAGGCTTTCGAAATACTGGTTGGCTTCGCTGATCAGGCCGTCTTCCTGCCGGGTCAGCAAGACCATGTTCGGGCACAGGTGAAACAGCGTGGCGAAGCGTTTTTCCGAGCTGCTCAGCGCCTGTTCGCGCTGGCGCTGATGGGTGATTTCACGAATGACCCCAATCATTCGCGGACGACCGTTTTTGTCCGGCAGCAGGCTGCCGTTGATTTCCAGCCAGTGCAGGCTGCCGTCGGGCCAGCGGATGCGGTGGTGCATGGCCTGTTCCAGCGGGGCGCCGGCGATCACCGCATTGAAGGCGCGGATGGCTTTCGCCCGATCCTCCTGGGGCAGCAGGTCGAGGTATTCCAGGTCCTCGGGCAACGGTTGCCGGGGATCGAAGCCGAACAACGCCTGAGTACCCCGAGACCAACTGATCTGCCCCCGCTCGATGTCCCAATACCAGGCGCCCAGCCGGGCGCCGTTGAGGGCCGCCAGCAACTGCGGGGCGCTTTCCCAGCTCTGCTCGGACCGTTTGGGGTCAAGTGCCTGAATTCGCGGCATCGGCGGCATACGTTCAACAGATTTGGGCATGGATAACAGGCCTTGGGCTGACTTGGGCGTTAGGCACAGGGTTTTGGGGCTCTATAGGCGTAGCACAAAAAGAAGAAGCACAGCTTAGCCGCGAGTCCTTGGCTGATCGATTTGTGCATCCAGCAGAGCCATGAAGGCCCGTGCCGCGTTCGACAGCGTCCGTTCGGTGTGCAGGATATAGCCTAGCTGGCGAGTGAGCTGTATGCCCGGCAAAGGTATGCGCGCCACTTGATCGTCCAGCATGGTGCGCGGCAAAACGCTCCAGGCGAGGCCGATCGAGACCATCATTTTTATGGTTTCCAGGTAATTCGTGCTCATGGCGATGTTCGGCGTCAGGCCCTGGGCCTCGAACAGGCGCTGCACGATGTGGTGGGTAAAGGTGTTGCCGCCGGGAAAAACCGCAGGGTGCAGGGCAATATCCGCCAGGCTGACCGGACCGTTAGCGATCAGCGAATGCTCCGGGGCGACCACGAAATCCAGCGGGTCGTCCCACACGGGCGTGGCCTTGACCAGTGCGTGGGGCTCCGGTGCAAGAGTGATTACCGCCAGTTCGGCGCGGCCATGGAGGATTTCTTCGTAAGCTACTTCCGAATCGAGGAACTGAATATCCAGCGCCACTTGTGGGTAACGTCGAGTGAACTCCCTTAATAAGGGCGGCAAACGGTGCAGGCCAATGTGATGACTGGTGGCCAATGTCAGACGACCGGAGACTTCGCCGGTCAGGTTGGTCAGGGCGCGGCGGGTGTCATCCAGCACATTGAGGATCTGATAGGCCCGTGGCAGCAGGGCGCGACCCGCTTCGGTCAAGCTGACTTCCCGGCCCAGTCGATCGAACAGCCGCACCTTCAATTGCTGCTCCAGGCCGGCGATGCGTTTGCTGATGGCGGGTTGTGTCAGGTGCAGCCGTTCGCCAGCGCCGGAGAAGCTTCCGGTCTCGGCAATCGCGATAAAAGCATTGAGGTTGGCGAGGTCCATGATGATGTCTCGGTTGTATTCCAGTTGGTTATGCAAAGCATAAAAAATATGAATTTGAGTTATTTAATGTAACCCCCTAGGATCGACCTCACAAGCCAAGGGGTTATTGAAGTTGCTCAAGACCCAGGGCATAGAAACAAGCTGATGAGGAAACCGTCTGATGGCCGGCAAAACGCTCTACGACAAGCTCTGGGATTCGCATTTGGTCAAGCAGCGCGACGATGGCTCGGCGCTGATCTACATCGATCGTCACATCATCCACGAAGTGACCTCACCGCAAGCCTTCGAAGGCCTTCGTCTGGCCGGGCGCAAGCCTTGGCGCATCGATGCCAATATCGCGACCCCGGACCACAACGTTCCGACTACCGCGGAGCGCAAGGGCGGCATCGAAGCGATTGTCGACCAGGTCTCGCGTTTGCAGGTTCAGACCCTCGACGATAACTGTGACGAATACGGCATCGTCGAATTCAAGATGAATGATGTCCGCCAAGGCATCGTCCACGTCATCGGCCCGGAGCAGGGCGCAACCTTGCCGGGCATGACCGTGGTTTGCGGCGACTCCCATACCTCGACCCACGGCGCGTTCGGTGCCCTGGCTCACGGTATTGGCACTTCCGAGGTCGAGCACGTGCTCGCCACTCAGTGCCTGGTCGCGAAAAAGATGAAGAACATGCTGGTGTCCGTCGAAGGCCAATTGCCGTTCGGCGTGACCGCCAAGGACATCGTCCTCGCGGTGATCGGCAAAATTGGCACCGCCGGCGGTAACGGCCACGCCATCGAATTCGCCGGTAGCGCGATTCGCGACTTGTCCGTTGAAGGTCGCATGACCATTTGCAACATGGCGATCGAGGCTGGCGCTCGCGTAGGGCTGGTGGCCGCCGACGAAAAAACCGTGGCTTACGTGAAAGGCCGTCCATTTGCTCCGAAAGGCGCGGAATGGGACTTGGCTGTCGAGGCCTGGAAAGACCTGGTTTCCGACGCGGATGCCAAATTCGACACCATCGTCGAACTCGATGCCACTCAGATCAAACCGCAAGTCAGCTGGGGCACCTCGCCTGAGATGGTCTTGGCTGTCGATCAGAACGTTCCCGATCCTGCGAAGGAAATGGACCTGGTCAAGCGCGATTCCATCGAGCGCGCCTTGAAGTACATGGGTTTGACCGCCAATCAGGCGATCACCGACATTCAGCTGGACCGCGTATTCATTGGCTCCTGCACCAACTCGCGGATCGAAGACCTGCGCGCCGCTGCCGTGATCGCCAAGGGCCGTAAAGTGGCTTCGACCATCAAACAGGCCATCGTGGTGCCGGGTTCGGGGCTGGTGAAGGCTCAAGCCGAATCCGAAGGCCTGGACAAGATTTTTCTCGAGGCGGGTTTTGAATGGCGTGAGCCGGGTTGCTCGATGTGCCTGGCGATGAACCCGGACCGTTTGGAGTCGGGCGAGCATTGCGCCTCGACCTCCAACCGTAACTTCGAAGGCCGTCAGGGCGCCGGTGGCCGTACGCACCTCGTCAGCCCGGCCATGGCCGCCGCCGCCGCGGTGAACGGTCGTTTCGTCGACGTCCGTGAATTGATCTAAAGGAGCGCAGCATGAAAGCTTTTACCCAGCACACTGGTCTTGTCGCGCCTTTGGATCGAGCCAATGTCGACACCGACCAGATCATTCCGAAGCAGTTCTTGAAGTCGATCAAGCGCACCGGTTTCGGTCCGAACCTGTTCGATGAATGGCGTTACCTGGATGTCGGGCAGCCGTATCAGGACAACTCCAAGCGCCCGTTGAACAAGGACTTCGTCCTCAACGCCGAGCGTTATCAAGGTGCGAGCGTATTGCTGGCCCGCGAGAACTTCGGTTGCGGCTCCAGCCGCGAGCACGCGCCGTGGGCGCTGGAAGAATACGGTTTCCGCAGCATCATCGCGCCGAGCTACGCCGACATCTTCTTCAACAACAGCTTCAAGAACGGCTTGTTGCCGATCATCCTGAGCGACGCTGAAGTCGATGAACTGTTCCAGCAGGTTGAGGCGACTCCGGGCTATCAGTTGCAGGTTGATCTGCAAGCCCAGACCGTGACCCGTCCGGATGGCAAGGTGTTGAGCTTCGAGATCGATGCCTTTCGCAAGCACTGCCTGCTCAATGGCCTGGACGATATCGGCCTGACCTTGCAGGACCACGAGGCGATTGCCGCGTTTGAAGCCAAGCATCGGGCGAGCCAGCCGTGGTTGTTTCGTGACGCGTGATTGATCCGGGATTTGTAAGGATAGGACCGGCCTCATCGCGGGCAATCCCGCTCCCACAGGTTTTGTGAACACCACAAATCCCTGTTGGAGCGAGGCTTGCCCGCGAAGAGGCCCGCCAGACAACACAAGGCTAAACCCCAAAAAGGAAGTCCCCATGACCAGCACCGCCCAGCACAGTCAGGTAGTACAAAAGCAATTCGGTGAACAGGCCTCAGCCTATCTGAGCAGCGCCGTACACGCTCAAGGCACTGAATTCGCGCTGCTACAGGCTGAACTGGCGGGGCAGGGCGATGCTCGCGTGCTCGACCTCGGTTGCGGCGCCGGTCATGTGAGCTTTCACGTGGCTTCGCTGGTCAAGGAAGTGGTCGCTTACGATCTGTCTCAGCAGATGCTCGACGTGGTGGCCGCTGCTGCCGTCGATCGCGGCTTGAGCAACGTGTCCACGGTACTGGGTGCCGCCGAGCGCCTGCCATTCGCCGATGGCGAGTTCGATTTCGTTTTCAGCCGGTATTCGGCGCACCATTGGAGCGACCTCGGGCTGGCCTTGCGGGAAGTTCGTCGGGTGTTGAAGCCTGGCGGAGTGGCGGCGTTCATTGATGTATTGTCGCCCGGCAGCCCTCTATTCGACACTTACCTGCAAAGCGTCGAAGTGCTGCGCGACACCAGTCACGTGCGCGATTATTCTGCCGGTGAGTGGTTGCGTCAGGTCAGCGAAGCGGGGTTGCATACCCGCAGCACCACGCGCCAACGGCTGCGCCTTGAATACACCTCCTGGGTTGAGCGCATGCGCACGCCGCAGGTGATGCGCGCGGCGATCCGTGAGTTGCAGCGATCGATGGGCAATGAAGTTCGCGAATATTTTGAGATTGAAGCCGATGGTTCGTTCAGTACAGATGTGCTGGTGCTGATGGCTGAACGATAAGCTCTTCGAGCGATAGAATTTTTCCGGGCATGCCCACGGGCGTGCCGACTGATGACATGAGGAACGCATGAGCAAGCAGATTCTGATTCTCCCGGGTGACGGTATTGGCCCGGAAATCATGGCCGAAGCGGTCAAGGTGCTGGAGCTGGCGAACGACAAGTACAGCCTGGGCTTCGAACTGAGTCATGACGTGATTGGTGGCGCCGCCATCGACAAGCACGGCGTGCCGCTGGCCGACGAAACCCTGGCCCGTGCCCGTGCCGCCGATGCAGTATTGCTGGGCGCCGTGGGCGGTCCGAAATGGGACACCATCGAACGTGACATCCGCCCTGAGCGCGGTCTGCTGAAAATCCGTGCGCAACTGGGCCTGTTCGGTAACCTGCGTCCGGCAATCCTGTACCCGCAACTGGCCGAGGCTTCCAGCCTGAAGGCAGAAATCGTTGCCGGCCTGGACATCCTGATCGTCCGTGAACTGACCGGCGGCATCTACTTCGGCGCGCCACGTGGCGTGCGTGAGCTGGAAAATGGCGAGCGTCAGGCCTACGACACCCTGCCGTACAGCGAAACCGAAATCCGCCGTATCGCCCGTGTCGGTTTCGACATGGCCCGCGTACGTGGCAAGAAGCTGTGCTCGGTGGACAAGGCCAACGTGCTGGCGTCCAGCCAACTGTGGCGTGAAGTCGTCGAGCAAGTGGCCAAGGACTACCCGGACGTCGAACTGAGCCACATGTACGTCGACAACGCCGCCATGCAACTGGTGCGTGCACCGAAGCAATTCGACGTGATCGTCACCGACAACCTGTTCGGCGACATTCTTTCCGACGAAGCGTCGATGCTCACCGGCTCCATCGGCATGCTGCCGTCGGCGTCGCTGGATGCCAACAACAAAGGCATGTACGAGCCGTGCCACGGTTCGGCCCCGGACATCGCTGGCAAGGGCATTGCCAACCCGTTGGCGACCATTCTGTCGGTGTCGATGATGCTGCGTTACAGCTTCAATCTGCAGGATGCGGCCGATGCTATCGAGAAGGCCGTGAGCCTGGTATTGGATCAGGGCCTGCGCACAGGCGACATCTGGTCGGCCGGTTGCACCAAGGTCGGTACGCAGGAAATGGGCGATGCAGTAGTCGCCGCGCTGCGGAATCTGTAATCTCTTTGGCCCGCTGCAACTTTCAACCATGAAAGCAGCGGCCCACTTTTAAGAAGGTGTAGTTGCGATGAAACGTGTAGGTCTGATCGGTTGGCGCGGTATGGTCGGTTCCGTGCTCATGCAGCGGATGCTGGAAGAGCAGGATTTCGATCTTATTGAGCCGGTGTTTTTCACCACTTCCAATGTCGGTGGCCAAGGCCCTTCCGTGGGCAAGGACATTGCTCCGCTCAAGGACGCTTACAGCATTGAAGAGCTGAAAACCCTCGACGTGATTCTGACCTGCCAGGGTGGCGACTACACCAGCGAAGTGTTCCCGAAACTGCGCGAAGCCGGTTGGCAGGGTTACTGGATCGACGCCGCTTCCAGCCTGCGCATGCAGGATGACGCGGTGATCGTGCTGGACCCGGTGAACCGCAAGGTCATCGACCAGCAGCTCGATGCGGGCACCAAGAATTATATCGGCGGCAACTGCACCGTCAGCCTGATGCTGATGGGGCTGGGCGGTCTGTTCGAAGCCGGTCTGGTCGAGTGGATGAGCGCCATGACCTATCAGGCGGCCTCTGGTGGCGGCGCGCAGCACATGCGTGAACTGATCAAGCAAATGGGGGTGACCCATGGCGCTGTAGCCGATCAACTGGCCGATCCGGCCAGCGCGATCCTCGACATCGACCGTCGTGTCGCCGAAGCCATGCGCAGCGACGCGTACCCGACCGAAAACTTCGGCGTACCGCTGGCCGGCAGCCTGATCCCGTGGATCGACAAGGAACTGCCGAACGGTCAGAGCCGTGAAGAGTGGAAGGCCCAGGCCGAGACCAACAAGATCCTCGGTCGCTTCAAGAGCCCGATCCCGGTGGACGGCATCTGCGTGCGCGTCGGCGCCATGCGTTGCCACAGCCAGGCGCTGACCATCAAGCTGAACAAAGATGTGCCAATTGCCGACATCGAAGGGCTGATCAGCCAGCACAACCCATGGGTCAAACTGGTGCCGAACAACCGTGAGATCAGCATGCAGGAGCTGAGCCCTACAAAGGTTACCGGTACCCTGAACGTGCCGGTTGGCCGTCTGCGCAAGCTGAACATGGGGTCGCAGTTCGTCGGTGCCTTCACCGTCGGCGACCAACTGCTGTGGGGTGCGGCCGAACCGCTGCGTCGCATGCTGCGGATCCTGCTTGAGCGTTGATCTGTTGAAGTAATGAAAGAGCCC
Source organism: Pseudomonas sp. JL3 (assembly GCF_031570575.1). NCBI lineage: Bacteria > Pseudomonadati > Pseudomonadota > Gammaproteobacteria > Pseudomonadales > Pseudomonadaceae > Pseudomonas > Pseudomonas sp. JL3. The sequence continues at coordinate 295,289 of NZ_JAKWJK010000003.1, read as the reverse complement.
GTGCCTTGAAAGAGGTGCGGGTTTTTTTTTGCCCACCGATCGTTCCCTCGCTCTGCGTGGGAATGCCGTCATGGACGCTCTGCGTCCGCTCTTGAAGCGGTGACGCGGAGCGTCACGGGATGCATTCCCACACGGAGCGTGGGAACGATCAGGATGGCGTGAATTGCCTCACTGCCAACCACCCGGTAAAGTGCCGCACCCCCCGTTTCGCCAGAGGTAGAACCATGAGCCAGTCCTTTGATATTGCCGTGATCGGCGCCACCGGTACTGTCGGCGAAACACTCGTCCAGATTCTCGAAGAGCGGGATTTTCCGGTCGGTAACCTGCACCTGCTGGCGAGCAGTGAATCAGCCGGGCATTCGGTACCGTTTCGCGGCAAGAACGTGCGGGTACGGGAAGTCGATGAATTCGATTTCAGCAAAGTCCAGTTGGTGTTCTTTGCCGCCGGCCCGGCGGTGACCCTCAGTTTCGCTCCGCGTGCCACGGCCGCCGGTTGCTCGCTGATTGACCTGTCCGGCGCCTTGCCGGCCGATCAGGCGCCGCAGGTGGTGCCTGAGGCCAACGCTGAAATTCTGGCCGGTCTGAAAAAGCCCTTCCAGGTCAGTAGCCCAAGCCCTTCGGCCGCGACGCTGGCGGTGGTGCTGGCGCCATTGCTCGGTTTGCTCGACCTGCAACGCGTCAGCCTGACAGCGTGCCTGGCGGTTTCTGCCCAAGGCCGCGAAGCCGTCACCGAGCTGGCTCGACAAACCGCCGAGCTGCTCAATGTGCGCCCGCTGGAGCCGAAGTTCTTCGACCGGCAGATGGCTTTCAACCTGTTGGCGCAAGTCGGTAAACCTGATGATCAGGGCCATACGCTGCTGGAAAAACGTCTGGTGCGCGAGCTGCGTCAGGTCATGGTGCTACCTTCATTAAAGATTTCCGTCACTTGCATTCAAGCTCCGGTGTTTTTCGGCGATAGCTTTAGCGTGACCTTGCAGTCATCGAGCGCTGTGGATCTGGCGAAAGTCAACGCGGCACTGGACGCGGCACCCGGCATCGAACTGGTCGAGGCGGGCGATTACCCGACCCCGGTAGGCGATGCGGTAGGGCAGGACGTGGTTTACGTTGGTCGGGTTCGCGGCGGGATCGACGACCCGGCGGAACTTAATATGTGGCTGACGTCAGATAACGTACGCAAAGGGGCTGCGCTCAATGCTGTGCAGGTGGCTGAATTGTTGATAAAAGACCTGCTGTAAAAGATACTTGGCAACAATTTATCGAATGATTCCCGCCGAGCGTCATGCTTGGCCGGAATGCTTAAGGTGAGCCACCCCGCAGGGCTTCCCATTGCATGAATGAAATGATCGCGCGCGACGACCCTTCGTCGCCGCGCGCAATGCCTTACGGCAGCGGCAATCAACACCTTCTCGCTGGCCGAGGAATGTTCAAACAAAGGAAGAGGTTATGGTTCAAGTTCGCAAACTGGTGTTAGCAATAGCGGCCGCCTCGGCGCTGTCCTCCGGTATGGCGCATGCCCTCGGGCTCGGGGAACTGACCCTGAAATCGACGCTGAACCAGCCTCTGGTCGCAGAAATCGAGTTGCTCGACGTCAAGGACCTCACGTCTGCCGAAGTGGTGCCGAGCCTGGCCTCGCCCGAAGATTTCGCCAAGGCCGGTGTCGATCGCCAGGCGTTTCTCAATGACCTGACCTTCACCCCGGTGCTTAACGCCAGCGGCAAAAGCATCCTGCGCGTCACGTCCAGCAAACCGCTGTCCGAACCGATGGTGAAATTCCTGGTTCAGGTGATGTGGCCCAACGGTCGTCTGCTGCGCGATTACAGTGTGCTGCTTGACCCGTCCAAATTCTCGCCGCAGACCGCTGATGCCGCCGCGCAACCGGCGCCAGCCCAAACGGTGACCGCGCCGGTTACCGGTGCGACCAAATCGTCGCAATACACCACCACAGCGCGCGATACCCTGTGGGAAATCGCCGCGAAGGCGCGTAACGGCGGTTCGATTCAGCAGACCATGCTGGCCATCCAGGCGCTGAACCCGGATGCGTTCATCGACGGCAACATCAACCGACTGAAAACCGGTCAGGTGTTGCGTCTGCCTGATCAGGTGCAGAGCACCAACCTGCCACAACCCAAGGCCATTGCTGAGGTCGCCGCGCAGAACACCGCGTGGCGTCAGGGCCGCCGCTACGTGGCGAAACCGGGAACCGGTCAGCAGCAACTCGACGCCACCAAGCGTGCTCGCGGTGAAGATGCTTCGTCGCAAGCCGCCACAGACAAACTGAGCCTGGTTTCTGCCGATACCGGCAAGGGGGGCAAAGGTGCTGCTGGTGATGCGAAAGCGTTGAGTAACAAACTGGCCGTCACCCAGGAAAGCCTCGACACCACTCGTCGTGACAACGCTGAACTGAAAAGCCGCATGAGCGATCTGCAGAGTCAGCTGGATAAGCTGCAACGCCTGATCGAACTGAAGAACAACCAATTGGCCAAGTTGCAGGCCGAAGGCGGCGCGGACGCACCGGCGACAGCTCCGACCGCTCCGGCGATGTCAGCCGAGCTGGCGGCCAACCCTGCGGCAACGCCTGCGGACGCAGCTCCGGCACCTGCGCCAGAGACTGCTGCACCAGAAGCTGTTCCGGCACCAGCCGTCGAGCCAGCGCCTGCAACATCCGATGATCAGAAATTCAACGAGCTGCTGACCAACCCGATCCTGCTGGGGTTGGTGGGTGGCGGTGCGGTGGTTCTGCTGCTCTTGTTGCTGTTGTTGGCCCGTCGCCGCAAAGCCCAGCAAGAGGCCGAGAAGCATCTGCGCATGGCCCGTGCCTTGGAGGAGGAGCAAGAGTTCTCCGTCGACCAAGACCTGCCAGAAAGCAGCTTCGAAGGCCTGGAAGTTCCGCCGCCGAGCGTGAAACTCGCGACCGCGCCAACACCTGCGCCCACACCGGCCCCGGTGATTGCTCCAGTTGTGGTGACGCCGCCGATCGCTGCGCCACTGGTATCGCCTGCCGCCGAGCGTTCCGAGCGTTCCGACGACGTACTGGCTCAGGCGCAGTCGCACATTGCAGGCGGTCGTCTGAATCAGGCCGCCGCCTTGCTGGAAAACGCTATCAAGCAAGAGCCGCAACGCAGTGACCTGCGTCTGAAGCTGATGGAAGTCTACGGTCAGCAGGGCGACCGCGATGCGTTCGTCGCCCAGGAGCGTCAACTGGTGGCCAACGGCGATAACTTCGCCCGGGTCGAAGAGTTGAAAAGCCGCTTCCCGGCCATGGCTGTTGTGGCGGCCAGCGGTCTGGCTGCCGCCGCCATCGCCGCCGAACTGGACGCGCAATACGTCAAGGATCTGCTGCTGGACGAGCCGCAAGCCCCGGAACCGGCATTGTCCGACTTCGACAGCGCCTTCGATTTGAGCCTGGACGATCTGGAGGCGGCTACTCCGATCGCGCCTGCCGTTGCGGCGGAACCAGAGCCAGCACCAGAGCCGGAGCCAACACCGGCACCAGAAGCTCTGGCTGAGCTGGACGAATTTCCGCTGGACGACGATCTGAGCTTTGAGTCGGTGTTGCAGCAACAGACTGAAATCAAGGAAAACCTCGACGATCTGTCGGACTTCGATCTGGACATGGATCTGGGCGGCAATGCCTCCCCGGCAACCTTGGCCGAAGACGACTTCCTGCTGAGTCTGGATGAAGACCTCAAGGACTTGCCTGCTGCCGAAGCGCCACCCGTGACCGAGCCAACGCTCGATGATTTGGAGCTGCCTGCGGATTTCGACCTGTCACTGGCCGATGAAATGGACGCCGCCCCGGATCAGCCTGACGCCTTTGAAAGCGAACTCAACGACGTCAACGCCGAGTTGGATCGTTTGTCCCAGAGCCTCGGTGAGCCAAGCTTCACCGCCGAAGACGCTTTGGCCTCCGCGGCCGATGAGCCGGACTTCGACTTCCTCTCCGGCACCGATGAAGTCGCCACCAAACTCGACCTGGCCCAGGCCTACATCGACATGGGCGACAACGACGGCGCTCGGGACATCCTCAATGAGGTAGTGACCGAAGGCGATGCTGGCCAGAAGAGCGAAGCCAAGGAAATGCTCTCGCGTCTGGCATGAGTCATCGGTAAGGCATAAACAAAAACGGCAGCCCATCGAGGCTGCCGTTTTTGTTTGAGTAGTGATGTGAGGCGAACCGTCAGATTCGACATCAATGTCGACAGTTACGCCGTCATCGCGGGCAAGCCCGCTCCCACAAGGAATTGGTGTCGGATACAAACAATGCGAATAGCCCCGATCCTGTGGGGGCGGGCTTGCCCGCGATGGGGGTCTCAGTCCCAGTACAAATCCCGACCCGACAATTCACAATAAACACGCAGCTCTGACATCCCGGCCAAGCGGCCTTATAATGCCTGCCTTCGCGTAAATCAGCAGGCTGTCACCCCTTGGCAAATATAGATAATCCGGCCGCCGAAATGGCGGCCGACGGCTTTTTCCGGATCGCGTTGGGCGTTGAGTACAAAGGTTCGCGCTATCGCGGCTGGCAGCGTCAGGCCTCCGGTGTGGCCACAGTGCAGGAAACCCTCGAAAAGGCCTTGTCCAAAGTCGCCGACTCACCGGTGTCGCTGCATTGCGCAGGGCGTACCGACGCCGGTGTGCATGCTTGCGGGCAAGTGGTGCATTTCGATACCCAGGTCGAGCGTTCGATGAAGGCCTGGGTCATGGGTGCCAATATCAATTTGCCGCATGACATCAGTGTCAGTTGGGCCAAGGTCATGCCGGCGGATTTTCATGCGCGATTCAAGGCCATCGCCCGTCGTTATCGTTATGTGATCTACAACGATCAGATCCGCCCGGCACACCTGAACGATGAAATCACCTGGAACCATCGCCCGCTGGACGTCGAGCGCATGTCCGAGGCCGCGCAATACCTGGTCGGCACCCACGACTTCAGCGCATTTCGCGCCGGTCAGTGCCAGGCCAAGTCGCCGATCAAGGAGCTGCATCACCTGCGCGTCACCCGCCACGGCAAAATGATTGTGCTGGATATCCGCGCCAGCGCGTTCCTGCACCACATGGTGCGTAACATCGCAGGCGTGCTGATGACCATCGGTGCCGGCGAGCGTCCCGTGGAGTGGATGAAGGAAGTCCTGGAAAGTCGTGTGCGTCGTTCCGGCGGGGTGACGGCCCATCCGTTTGGCCTGTATCTGGTACAGGTCGAGTATCGCGATGAGTTTGAATTGCCCGAGCGTTACATAGGCCCACACTTCCTGACAGGCTTCTCGGAACTTGACGGCTGACGCCTTCGAACGGTTTTGTTACCATCCGGGACTTTCCCGGATTTGTCCTGAGGTTCTATCGACATGTCAGCCGTTCGCAGCAAAATTTGTGGGATTACCCGCATAGAGGATGCGTTGGCGGCGGTCGAGGCCGGGGCCGATGCCATCGGATTTGTGTTCTACGCCAAAAGCCCGCGGGCTGTGACGTTCCAGCAGGCGAGGGCGATCATCAAGGCCTTGCCGCCGTTCGTGACCACCGTGGGGTTGTTCGTCAATGCCAGCCGCTGCGAGTTGGGGGAAATCCTCGATGCCGTGCCGCTGGACCTGCTGCAGTTCCATGGTGACGAGACCGCGGCCGACTGTGAAGGCTGGCACCGGCCCTACATCAAGGCGTTGCGGGTCAAGGCAGGCGACGACATCGCAGCAGCTTGCGATGCCTACGCCAGTGCCAGCGGAATCCTGCTCGACACTTACGTTGAAGGCATTCCCGGCGGAACCGGTGAAGCGTTCGACTGGTCTCTGATACCGCAAGGCCTGAGCAAGCCGATCATCCTGGCGGGCGGCTTGACACCGGACAACGTCGCCGAAGCGATTGCCCGGGTTCGGCCTTACGCGGTGGACGTCAGCGGTGGAGTAGAGGCGAGCAAGGGCATCAAGGATCACGCAAAGATTCAGGCATTCATCAAAGCGGTACATCGGAGCTCGTAGGAGCTGTCGAGTGAAACGAGGCTGCGATCTTTGACTTTGTTTTTTACATGCAAGATCAAAAGATCGCAGCCTCGCTTCACTCGACAGCTCCCACGTTGATGTGACGGCTGGCACACTGCCGCCGTCCACAGGCATGGCTGAGGATATTTGGGGTTGTACGCAGGTCACATCTCGCTGACCCGGCAAGCCATCGATCATCGCCACACATATGAATTTAGCTCAAGGGCATACGCGGGGCTGCGAACCAGAGCGTTCGGGCCGCCGGTACTGGAGAAAGAAAGCATGAGCAACTGGTTAGTAGACAAACTGATCCCTTCGATCATGCGTTCCGAGGTCAAGAAGAGCTCGGTGCCTGAAGGTCTGTGGCACAAATGCCCGTCTTGCGAGGCGGTGCTGTATCGTCCAGAGCTGGAAAAGACCCTGGATGTTTGCCCCAAGTGCAACCACCACATGCGTATCGGCGCGCGCGCGCGCATCGACATCTTCCTCGACGCTGATGGTCGTGCCGAACTGGGCGCGGACCTGGAGCCGGTTGACCGTCTGAAATTCCGTGACGGCAAGAAGTACAAGGATCGCCTGACCGCTGCGCAAAAGCAGACCGGCGAAAAAGATGCACTGATCTCCATGAGCGGTACCTTGCTGGGCATGCCGGTCGTGGTATCGGCCTTCGAATTCTCCTTCATGGGCGGCTCGATGGGCGCCATCGTCGGTGAGCGCTTCGTGCGCGCTGCCAACTACGCCCTGGAAAACCGCTGCCCGATGATCTGCTTTGCCGCCTCCGGTGGTGCGCGGATGCAGGAAGCACTGATCTCCCTGATGCAAATGGCCAAGACCTCAGCGGTGCTGGCGCGTCTGCGTGAAGAAGGCATTCCGTTTATCTCGGTACTGACCGACCCGGTCTACGGCGGTGTTTCCGCCAGTCTGGCGATGCTCGGCGACGTAATCGTTGGTGAGCCAAAAGCCCTGATCGGTTTCGCCGGCCCGCGCGTTATCGAACAAACCGTTCGCGAAAAACTGCCGGAAGGCTTCCAGCGCAGTGAGTTCCTGCTGGAGCACGGCGCGATCGACATGATCATTCACCGTCAGGAACTGCGCCCGCGTCTGGGCAACCTGCTGGCACAAATGATGGGCTTGCCGACGCCAAAATTCGTCGCCGCGCCGATTGAGCCGATCGTTGTTCCGCCGGTGCCTGCCAACATATGACCCAACGCACCCTTGGCGAGTGGCTCGCCTACCTTGAACAGTTGCATCCTTCGGCGATCGACATGGGGCTGGAGCGTTCGCAACAGGTAGCGTCCCGCATGGGACTGGGCAAACCGGCGCCTCGGGTGATCACGGTTACTGGCACCAACGGCAAGGGTTCTACCTGCGCATTCGTGGCTTCATTGCTGCGGGCGCAGGGCCTGAACGTCGGTGTCTACAATTCTCCGCACCTGCTGCGTTACAACGAGCGGGTGCAGGTCAATGGTGTCGAAGCCACCGACGCCGAGCTGTGCGAAGCCTTCGCTGCGGTCGAGGCCGGTCGTGGCGACACTTCCCTGACTTACTTCGAAATGGGCACCCTGGCGGCGTTCTGGCTGTTTCAACAGGCAGGGCTTGATGCGGTGGTGCTGGAAGTGGGTCTGGGTGGTCGTCTGGACACGGTCAATGTGGTCGATGCGGACATGGCGCTGGTCACCAGCATCGGCGTCGATCATGCGGATTACCTGGGTGATACCCGTGAGTCCGTGGCTTACGAAAAAGCCGGCATTTTTCGCCAAGGCGCGCCTGCGCTCTGTGGCGATCTGAATCCCCCCCAACCTTTACTGGATAAAGCGCGCGAGCTCAATTGCCCGTTTTTTCTGCGTGGGCGCGATTTCGACCTGAGTATCACCGATCACAACTGGCAATGGCGCGGCCTTGATGCTCAAGGGCGTGCAGTCGAGTTGCATGATCTGCCATTGCTCGATCTGCCGATGGAGAATGCCGCATTGGCACTGCAGGCTTACCTGCTGCTCGGTATGCCTTGGGTAGATGCACAGATTATTGAAGCCCTGAAAGCGACACGCGTGGTCGGTCGTCTCGATCGCCGTCAGTTCGACTGGCAGGGCAAGCGTCTGAATGTGTTGCTGGACGTGGGGCACAACCCCCATGCGGCAGAATACCTGGCCCGTCGTCTGGCCAGTCGACCGCCGGCCGGCAAGCGTCTGGCGGTGTTCGGGTTGTTGGCGGACAAGGATCTGGATGGTGTTGTCGGTGAATTGAATGCTAGTGTCCAGCATTGGGCTGTCGCCCCGCTGGATTCGCCGAGGGCGCGGCCCGTTGAGCAGTTGCACGCGGCGTTGCAGAATCTTGGCGCCTCGGTAACGTCTTATGACAGTGTGGCCGCCGCCTTGGAAGGGCAGTGCGCGCAGGCGACGAACGACGACGAAATTCTGTTGTTCGGATCATTTTATTGTGTCGCCGAGGCCCTTGAATGGCTGGCCCGGCACTCCACGGAGGAAGCGGCAAATGGCTTTGCTGGATAAGGCGTACAAGCAGCGCATGGTCGGTGCCCTGGTGCTGGTGGCGCTGGCGGTGATTTTCCTGCCAATGCTGTTTTCCCGTCAGGACGAACAGCGCCAGGTGAGGGTCGATGCGCCGGCCGCACCGCAAGCGCCGGCTCTGCCGCAAGTGCAGGTCGAGCCGGTGGTGGTGCCTGAACCGCAGGCATTGCCGCAGGAACCTGTGCCAAGCGATGACGAAATTGCCGCGCAGCAAGTACCGTCAACACCGATTGCCCCAAGTGCTCCTGTGGCACCAGCGCCGCCAGCCCCGTCGGCTCCCAAACCGGTCACGCCACCTCCGGCGCCAGTCGCCAAGCCTGTACCGGCACCTGCCCAGCCAATTACTGCCGCACCGAGCAAGCCGGCTACCACCCCGAGCCGCGTCGATGCCAATGGCCTGTCGGTCAGTTGGTCGGTGCAACTGGCGAGCCTGACGAGTCGAGAAAGCGCTGAAAGTTTGCAGAAAACCCTGCGCAGCCAAGGCTATAACGCCTATATCCGCTCCGCCGATGGCAAGAATCGGGTATTCGTCGGGCCGCTGATCGAGCGCGCGGAAGCCGATCGTCTGCGTGACTTGTTGAGTCGCCAACAGAACCTCAAGGGCTTTGTGGTACGTTTTCAGCCTGAGCGTGGTTAAAACTATCGCCCCGATTTGAAAAGCACTGATAATCTCAGCTTACCGACAGCCATGGGCTCTGCTAAAATGCGCCGCCTTATCTGTCTGTAGGCTGCACTGTGCCATTTACCTGGGTTGATTGGGCGATCGTTGCAATCGTCGCCATCTCCGCTTTGATCAGTCTTAGCCGCGGCTTCGTCAAAGAAGCACTCTCGCTGCTGACCTGGATCATCGCAGGAGGCGTTGCCTGGATGTTCGGTGGCTCATTGTCCGAGTACCTCGGCGGATACATCGAAACGCCGTCGGCTCGCGTGATCGCGGGCTGTGCCATCATGTTTGTCGCCACTTTAATCGTAGGCGCAATGATCAATTATCTTATCGGCGAATTGGTTCGCGTCACCGGGCTATCCGGGACCGATCGATTCCTCGGCATGGCCTTCGGCGCAGCGCGTGGCGTGTTGCTGGTGGTTGTGGCGGTCGGGCTGTTGAGCCTGGGGCCGGTACAGCAGGACGGGTGGTGGCAAGAGTCACAGCTCGTGCCAAAATTTCTATTGGTTGCAGACTGGTCCAAAAACCTGATCCTGGGGTGGAGTAGTCAGTGGCTTGCCAGCGGAATCAGCGTACCCGCTGATATACCGTTCAAGGAGCATCTCTTGCCGACGGCCAAAACGCCTCAGTGAGTTGTGTTCAGTTCAGATCCATTAAGTAGGGGTTGCGTCGCATGTGTGGCATCGTCGGTATCGTCGGTAAGTCGAACGTCAATCAGGCGCTGTATGACGCGCTAACCGTCCTCCAGCACCGCGGCCAGGACGCTGCCGGTATCGTGACCAGCCATGATGGCCGGTTATTCCTGCGCAAGGACAATGGCCTGGTGCGTGACGTGTTCCATCAGCGTCACATGCAGCGCCTGGTCGGCCACATGGGCATTGGCCATGTGCGTTACCCGACCGCGGGCAGCTCGACCTCGGCCGAAGCTCAACCGTTTTACGTCAACTCGCCGTATGGCATCACTCTGGCGCATAACGGTAACCTGACCAACGTTGAACAGCTGGCGAAGGAGATTTACGAATCTGACCTGCGCCACGTCAACACCAACTCCGATTCGGAAGTGCTGCTCAACGTGTTCGCACACGAGTTGGCCCAGCGCGGCAAGTTGCAGCCGACCGAAGAAGACGTGTTCGCTGCCGTCACCGACGTGCACAACCGTTGCGTCGGTGGCTACGCGGTCGTGGCGATGGTGACCGGTTACGGCATCGTCGGTTTCCGTGATCCGCACGGCATCCGTCCGATCGTCTTCGGCCAGCGTCACACTGACGAAGGCGTCGAGTACATGATCGCCTCCGAAAGTGTTTCGCTGGACGTGCTCGGTTTCACCCTGATTCGCGACCTGGCACCGGGCGAAGCGGTCTACATCACTGAAGACGGCAAGCTGCACACCCGTCAGTGCGCGACCAATCCGTCCCTGACTCCGTGCATTTTCGAACACGTCTACCTGGCGCGTCCGGACTCGATTATCGACGGCGTCTCGGTCTACAAGGCCCGCCTTCGCATGGGCGAGAAGCTCGCCGAGAAGATCCTGCGCGAGCGTCCGGATCACGACATCGACGTGGTCATCCCGATTCCGGACACCAGTCGCACCGCGGCCCTGGAGCTGGCGAACCACTTGGGCGTCAAGTTTCGCGAAGGCTTCGTGAAGAACCGCTACATCGGCCGGACCTTCATCATGCCGGGTCAGGCAGCACGGAAAAAATCCGTACGCCAGAAGCTCAACGCCATCGAGCTGGAATTCCGCGGCAAGAACGTGATGCTGGTGGACGACTCCATCGTTCGCGGCACCACCTGCAAGCAGATCATCCAGATGGCTCGCGAAGCCGGCGCCAAAAACGTCTATTTCTGCTCCGCGGCACCGGCTGTGCGTTACCCGAACGTCTACGGCATCGACATGCCGAGCGCTCACGAGCTTATCGCTCACAACCGTTCGACCCAGGACGTTGCCGACCTGATCGGCGCTGACTGGTTGATCTATCAGGACCTGCCTGACTTGATCGAAGCGGTCGGTGGCGGCAAGATCAAGATCGAGAAGTTCGATTGCGCGGTGTTCGACGGCCAGTACGTCACCGGTGATGTCGACGAGGCTTACCTGAACAAGATCGAGCAGGCGCGCAACGATGCCTCCAAGGTCAAGACCCAGGCAGTCAGTGCGATCATCGATCTGTACAACAACTGAGTAACTACCGGCCCTGAGGGGCCGGTTTTGTATCTGGCTTTTAATTTACGAGAATAAGGAAAGGAGTGACAGCATGAGTCAGGATTGGGATGCCGGTCGGCTGGACAGCGACCTCGAAGGCGTAGCGTTCGATACCCTGGCCGTACGCGCCGGTCAGCACCGCACGCCGGAAGGCGAACACGGTGATCCGATGTTCTTCACTTCCAGCTACGTATTCCGTACCGCTGCCGACGCGGCCGCGCGCTTTGCCGGCGAAGTACCGGGCAACGTCTACTCGCGCTACACCAACCCGACCGTGCGCGCGTTCGAAGAACGCATTGCCGCGCTGGAAAGCGCCGAACAAGCCGTGGCTACCGCGACCGGCATGGCCGCGATCATGGCAGTGGTGATGAGCCTGTGCAGCGCCGGCGACCATGTTCTGGTGTCGCGTAGTGTATTCGGCTCGACCATCAGCCTGTTCGAAAAGTACTTCAAGCGCTTCGGCATCGAAGTCGATTACGTGCCCCTGGCGGACTTGTCCGGCTGGGATGCGGCGATCAAGGCCAACACTAAATTGCTGTTCGTCGAGTCGCCGTCCAACCCGCTGGCCGAGCTGGTAGATATCAAAGCGCTGTCGGAAATTGCTCATGCCAAGGGCACGATGCTGGTGGTCGACAATTGCTTCTGCACCCCTGCGTTGCAGCAGCCGTTGAAGCTGGGCGCGGACATTGTCGTGCACTCGGCGACCAAGTTCATCGACGGCCAGGGCCGTTGCATGGGCGGCGTTGTGGCTGGTCGTAGCGAGCAGATGAAAGAAGTCGTCGGTTTCCTGCGTACTGCCGGGCCGACCCTGAGCCCGTTCAACGCCTGGATCTTCCTCAAGGGGCTGGAAACGCTGAGCCTGCGCATGAAGGCACACTGCGCCAATGCCCAGCAACTGGCCGAATGGCTGGAGCAGCAGGACGGTATCGAGAAAGTCCATTACGCCGGTCTCAAGAGCCACCCGCAGCACGAACTGGCCCAGCGTCAGCAGAAGGGTTTCGGTGCGGTCGTGAGTTTCGAAGTCAAGGGTGGCAAAGAGGGCGCCTGGCGCTTTATCGATGCGACTCGCCTGATCTCCATCACCGCCAACCTGGGCGACAGCAAAACCACTATCACTCACCCGAGCACCACCTCTCACGGCCGTCTCGCGCCGCAAGAGCGTGAAGCGGCAGGGATCCGTGACAGCTTGATCCGTGTAGCGGTCGGTCTGGAAGACGTGGCAGACCTGCAGGCCGATCTGGCGCGCGGGTTGGCTGCCTTGTGATCGAGCTGTCGACGCCGACCACGGGCACCCATGGCCGCGTCGCGCTCGTCACCGGTGCTGCGCGCGGTATCGGTCTGGGGATCGCGGCCTGGCTGATCAGCGAAGGCTGGCAGGTGGTGCTGACCGATCTGGATCGGGAGCGCGGTTCGAAAGTGGCGAAGGTGCTTGGCGAAAACGCCTGGTTCATCGCCATGGACGTCGCGAATGAGGCGCAGGTAGCACTGGGCGTGGCCGAGGTGCTGGGACAGTTCGGGCGTCTGGATGCGCTGGTGTGCAATGCGGCGGTGGCCGACCCGCACAACATTACCCTGGAAAGCCTCGATCTGGCCTACTGGAACCGGGTGCTGGCGGTGAACCTCAGCGGGCCGATGCTGTTGGCCAAGCACTGTGCGCCGTACCTGCGCGCTCACAGCGGCGCCATCGTCAATCTGGCCTCGACCCGTGCCGGCCAGTCAGAACCCGACACAGAGGCTTATGCGGCGAGCAAGGGCGGTCTGTTGGCCCTGACTCACGCCTTGGCCATCAGTTTAGGGCCGGAGATTCGCGTCAATGCGGTCAGTCCGGGCTGGATCGACGCGCGAGACCCTGCGGCACGGCGTGCCGAACCGCTGACCGACGCCGATCATGCGCAGCATCCGGCGGGCAGGGTAGGGACGGTCGAGGACGTGGCGGCGATGGTGGCGTGGTTGCTGTCGAAGAACGCCGGGTTCGTCACGGGCCAGGAATTCGTGGTCGATGGTGGCATGACCAAGAAGATGATTTACAGCGAGTAAATCCAGGCGTGGCTGCGATGGATGTAGCCAGCATTGATGTTGAATGTGCCGCCGTCTTCGCGAGCAGGCCCGCTCCCAACCTGAATTTATGTCGATCACAAACCTGTGGTCCGCCGCAGATCCAGTGTGGGAGCGGGCTTGCTCGCGAAAGCGGCTTGACTGTTAAGACACAATTTTGTCTTTTTCAGAAAAACTTCAAGCAGGGTATTGACTTAGCTTCGGTACCTGCGTAAATTTCGCGGCCTCGGAGATGCAAACGGGTGATTAGCTCAGCTGGGAGAGCGTCTGCCTTACAAGCAGAATGTCGGCGGTTCGATCCCGTCATCACCCACCACTTCCGAGAGTCTTGCGAAAGCAAGATGGAAGCTTTTAAAAGCCTCCACCGACGCGCAGCGGTAGTTCAGTCGGTTAGAATACCGGCCTGTCACGCCGGGGGTCGCGGGTTCGAGTCCCGTCCGCTGCGCCATATTTTCCGAGTCAGGTTTACCTGTCTCGAGATTGAAAAGCCTCGAAGCTTTCCAGTCAGACGAGTTACTTGGGCGAAAGTCCAAAGCGACGCGCAGCGGTAGTTCAGTCGGTTAGAATACCGGCCTGTCACGCCGGGGGTCGCGGGTTCGAGTCCCGTCCGCTGCGCCATATTTTCCGAGTCAGGTTTACCTGTCTCGAGATTGAAAAGCCTCGAAGCTTTCCAGTCAGACGAGTTACTTGGGCGAAAGTCCAAAGCGACGCGCAGCGGTAGTTCAGTCGGTTAGAATACCGGCCTGTCACGCCGGGGGTCGCGGGTTCGAGTCCCGTCCGCTGCGCCATATTTTCCGAGTCAGGTTTACCTGTCTCGAGATTGAAAAGCCTCGAAGCTTTCCAGTCAGACGAGTTACTTGGGCGAAAGTCCAAAGCGACGCGCAGCGGTAGTTCAGTCGGTTAGAATACCGGCCTGTCACGCCGGGGGTCGCGGGTTCGAGTCCCGTCCGCTGCGCCATATTTTCCGAGTCAGGTTTACCTGTCTCGAGATTGAAAAGCCTCGAAGCTTTCCAGTCAGACGAGTTACTTGGGCGAAAGTCCAAAGCGATACGCAGCGGTAGTTCAGTCGGTTAGAATACCGGCCTGTCACGCCGGGGGTCGCGGGTTCGAGTCCCGTCCGCTGCGCCATATCTGCTTCAAGGCCCACTGAACGCCTTGGAGCTACGAAGCAAGCCACTGGTAAAGCCAGTGTCTGTTTCGAGTCGATAGCAAAGACCCTGGTCGAAAGACCGGGGTTTTTTGTGTCCGCGATTTGGCTTTTCCTCTCTCATGTCCTTCCCGCCAAGTTTTTCTGCGCACCAACTGCATAAAGGGCTTGGTTCGCAGTCCTGGCATTAATTAGAATCACTCTCATTTACGATAACTCCTGGCACAGGGCTTCTTGAGATGAGTGATGCAGCGATGCCGAAGGAGCAAACCTTCCACGACCTGTACCGCGATCACCGTGGCTGGCTTGAAGGCTGGTTGAGAAGACGCATGGGCAATGGCTGTGATGCGGCGGATCTGAGCCAGGATACGTTCCTGCGTCTACTCGCCAGCTCTCAACGAATTGCCGATCTGCAAGAGCCCCGTGCCTATCTGGTGACCGTGGGCAAACGCCTGCTGAGTAATTTCTATAAACGTCGAAGCCTCGAGCAGGCTTATCTGACGGCACTGGCGGCGTTGCCGGAAGACTGTGTGCCGTCGCCCGAGCAGCGCTGGTTGTTGCTCGAAACCCTGCAAGCTCTGGATGAATTGCTCGATGGATTGCCGGCGGCAGTGCGTAGGGCGTTTCTCTGGAGTCAGTTGGAAGGCTTGAACTATCAGCAAATCGCCAAGCGCCTGCGGGTGTCGGAACGCACGATCAAACGCTACATGGCGCAAGCCTATGAGCATTGCCTGTTGGTGGAGCTGTGAGCAGTCCGGTACCTGATGCCCGTCAGGCAGTGCGTGCTGCCGCGCAGTGGCTCGCCTTGCTGGAATCTGGAAGTGCCAGCGAGCAGGATCGGGCGAATCTGCAGCGTTGGCGCGACAGTTGCGTCAGTCACGAGCAGGCTTGGCAGAAGGCTCAAGCCTTGCGTCAGCGGTTTGCCGATCTGCCTTCAGCGTTGGCGCTCAAAAGTCTGGATCGCCCCGAGCCGGGTCGGCGTGTGGTGCTAAAGCGTGCATTGGGTGTGGTGGCGTTGGTGCCGGCCGCTTGGCTGATCAGCCGACAGTTGCCACTGGAGATTTGGCAAGCCGATCTGCATACGGCCACCGGGGAGCGCAAACAGGTGCGACTTGCTGATGGCAGTTCCCTGCAGCTCAACACGGCCAGTGCCATCGATGTGGATTTGCAGAGCCGGCGCTTGAAGCTGATTGAGGGCGAACTGTCGCTGAAGGTGCCGAGCGCGTCGCCGCTGACGATCCACACGAAGTTTGGACAGATCATCGTCAGCCAGAGTGAAGTCTGTGTTCGTCAGGAAGCGCGCGGTTGCCGCGTGTCGGTGTACAGCGGCGCCGTGCAATTGCAGCCATTGCAGGGGCCGGCGCTGGCTTTACGCAGTGGTCAACAGGTCAGTCTTCAGGCAGTCGGTGTCGGACCGATCAGCCCATTCGACGTGCTTGCGCCAGGGTGGCGAGAAGGCGTGCTGATGGCAAAAAACCAGCCGTTGGGGGATTTCCTGCGCGAACTCGGCACTTATCGACCAGGTGTGCTGCGTTGGGAGCCGGAGCTTGAAGCGTTGCGTGTCACCGGCAGTTTCCGCCTGGACGACACCGATCGCGTCCTCGCGTTGCTCGCGGCCAGCCTGCCGCTGGAGGTGCATTCACGTACCCGTTATTGGGTGACGTTGCTGCCGCGCAAAAATAGTGTGTGAAGCCTGTCCCCTTTTTTCGACTCGCTTGTCATTCAAGGCATGTGAACGAATCAAGAGAATTCTATCAATGCCCGCAGTAATACCTTGCTGTCCGCGCCCGGCTTCTTCCCGCCTGCGTCCGTTGTTGCATCTGAGCCTGTTGCTGGGCCTGAGTGCCAGTCCGTTATTCATCACTGCCAGTTGGGCCGAAGACAGTGCCCGGCGCAATTACCAGGTGCCTGCCGGCAGCCTGAGCGATGCGCTGACCCGGTTTGCCGGTCTGTCTGGCGTCAATCTCTCGGTCGACCCGGCGCTGGTGGGCAGTCGCACCAGTTCCGGTCTTTCCGGCGAGTTCGCGGTCGAGGAGGGCTTTGCCCGGCTGTTGCAGGGTTCCGGTCTGCAACTGCAACCGGTGGGCGAGCAGGCGTACATCCTGACCCCGGCGCCAGAAGGCAGCAGCTTGCAACTGGCCCCCACCTCGATTCTCGGTGCCACGGGCGGGGCGGACGGCGAGGTGTATGCCGGCGGCCAGGTCGCGCGCCGCGGTTCGCAAGGCTTACTGGGCTCGAAAGATTTCATGGAAACGCCGTTCAGCATGACCACCTACACCGGTGAGGCGGTCAAAAACCTGCAGGCTCGTACCTTGGGTGACCTGATCGCCAGTGATCCTTCGGTTCGCGCCACTAATCCGGCGGGTGGGCGTTATGAGCAGTTCACCATTCGCGGGTTCAGCCTGTTCAACAGTGATGTCGCCTACAACGGTCTCTACGGCATTCTGCCGACGTATACGATCGATATGGAGATGGCCGACCGCGTCGACATCATCAAAGGCCCGAGCCAGCTCATCAATGGCATCTCGCCGCGGGGCAGCGTGGGTGGGGGGATCAACGTGGTGCCCAAGCGCGCGACCGACAAGCCCATCACTTCGTTTACCGGTAGCTACGCTTCCGACAGCCAGGTCGGCGGTGCGGTGGATGTCGGCCGGCGCTTTGGTGAAGACAACAAATTCGGTATTCGCTTCAACGGCGTGAAGCAGTCTGGCGACACCGAATGGGATCACCAGAGTGTCGACCGCGAGATGGCTGTGCTGGGCCTGGATTTTCGCGGTGAACGCCTGCGACTCTCGACGGACCTCGGGCGCACCGAGCGTGATACCGACGCCCCGCAGGAGCGCGTACAGGTCGGCGCCAATGCCAAGGTGCCGAATGCGAATGATGTTCGCGACAACTATGCGCAGCCCTGGAGCAAGGCGAGTACCAACGACACGTTCGGGGCGGTGAACGGCGAATTCGATGTCAGCGATTCCGTCATGCTGTACGGCGGTGTGGGCGCGCGTAAAAGCAACCATGACTTTCTCCGGCATGCGGTTGCAGTCACCAATGACGCCGGCGATTTCAGCGTTCAGCCGCGCGACTTCACCCGTGACGAAAATGTCCAGACGGCCACGGCAGGGGTGCGCAACTGGTTTCATACCGGCCCGGTGAGTCATGAAGTCAACCTGGCCGCCAGCTATTTCTACATGGACTTCGAGAATGGCGGCGCCCGTTATGCCGCGGCCCGCAGCAACCTCTACGATCCCGTGGAAACACCAACACCCGGCAGACCCGCTCGACTCGATTCGAAGGTCTACACCGAGAACCGCTTCAGCGGCGTGGCGTTGTCCGACACGCTGGGTTTCTTCGATGACCGGCTGCTGCTGACCCTCGGCGCCCGCTGGCAGCGCGTGAAGGTTGACGACTGGACGGATGAGGTCAAAGGCGACACGGCTTACGGTGAGGAAAAGGTTTCGCCGTCGGGCGGCATCCTGTTTAAGGCAACCGATAAGCTGTCGCTGTATGCCAACTACATGGAAGGCCTGAGCCAAGGCAAGATCGCGCCATCGACCTCGGTGAACGAGGATGA
Source organism: Pseudomonas sp. JL3 (assembly GCF_031570575.1). NCBI lineage: Bacteria > Pseudomonadati > Pseudomonadota > Gammaproteobacteria > Pseudomonadales > Pseudomonadaceae > Pseudomonas > Pseudomonas sp. JL3. Next base: position 277,161 of record NZ_JAKWJK010000003.1, on the reverse strand, counting down.
GATATTCCCGCCGTTCATCAGTCGACAGGTCGAGGTCGGCGGCAAGTATGACGCGGGTGCGTTCGCCGTGACCGCCGCAGTGTTCCGGATCAAGCAGCCGGCCTATGAGACCAACGCCACGACCCGGGTTTTCGGCCCGAACGGCAAGCGTGAGAACACGGGCGTGGAACTGAGTGTGTTCGGTGAACCGCTCAAAGGTTTTCGTCTGCTCGGCGGTGTCATGTACATCGACAGCGAGTTGACCAACACCACCAATGGCACCTTCGACGGCAACCGGGCACCGGCCACGCCGAAATACAACGTCAACCTGGGCGCCGAGTGGGATGTACCGACCGTACAGGGCCTGAGCCTGACCAGCCGCGGCCTCTATTCCAGCTCGCAGTATCTGGACCAGTCCAACAACAAGGAAATCGACTCTTGGGAGCGTTTCGATGTGGGGGCGCGCTACGCGTTCAAGGTCGACGAAAAGAACATCACCCTGCGTGCCAATGTCGAGAACGTGGCGGACAAACGCTACTGGAGTTCGGCCGGAGCCTCGGATGACAGCGAGCCTGGCTTGACGCTGGCGACCCCGCGCACCTACCTTCTTTCGGCGACGGTCGACTTCTGAAGACTGTCTATTTCTGAAAATAGATCAGAAGGTGTAAGCCTTAATCAGGGCGAGATATGCTGATGCAAAAAGGGGCAACTATTCAGTTGCCCCTTTTTTCGTCTGTCAGTCAGAACCCCAGTTTGTCCCGCAATCCGTAATACCAGGCGCCCAACGCAGCGAACGGTGTACGCAGCAATTGTCCGCCGGGGAACGGGTAGTGGGGCAGGTCGGCAAAGGCGTCGAAGCGCTCGGCCTGACCGCGCAATGCTTCGGCCAGCACTTTGCCCGCCAGGTGCGTATACGTCACGCCGTGGCCGCTGCAACCCTGGGAATAGTAGATGTTGTTGCCTAGTCGTCCGACCTGGGGAAGTCGCGACAGGGTCAGCAGGAAATTGCCGGTCCAGGCGTAATCGATTTTCACGTCCTTGAGCTGCGGGAAGGTCTTGAGCATCTTCGGCCGAATGATCGCTTCGATGTTCGCCGGATCGCGCGCGCCATAGACCACGCCGCCGCCGAAAATCAGGCGTTTGTCAGCACTCAGGCGGTAGTAGTCGAGCAAGTAGTTACAGTCTTCGACGCAGTAGTCCTGGGGTAACAGGCGTTTGGCCAATTCATCACCCAAGGGTTCAGTGGCGATCACTTGGGTCCCACAGGGCATCGACTTGGCTGCCAGCTCCGGCACCAGGTTACCAATATAAGCGTTGCCAGCGACGATGATGAATCTGGCCCTGACCTTGCCCTGAGGCGTATGCACCACCGGATTGGCGCCGCGCTCGATGCGCACCGCTGGCGACTGCTCGTAAATAGTGCCGCCCAGCGACTCCACGGCTGCTGCCTCGCCCAAGACAAGGTTGAGCGGATGAATATGCCCGCCGCTCATGTCGAGCATGCCGCCGACGTATTGATCGCAAGCCACCACTTCACGGATGCGTCGCTGATCCAATAACTCCAGTTGCGTGTGACCGAAGCGCTCCCACAGGCGCTTCTGGGACTCCAGATGGTCCATCTGCTTGGCGGTAATGGCGGCGAACACACCGCCATCCTTCAGGTCGCACTGGATGTTGTATTTGGCCACCCGCTCACGAATGATCCGTCCACCCTCGAACGCCATTAGCCCCAGCAGCTGAGCTTGCTTGGGACCGACACTGCGCTCGATCACATCGATATCACGGCTGTAGCTGTTAACGATCTGGCCACCGTTGCGCCCCGATGCGCCAAAACCCACTTTGGCGGCTTCCAGGACCGTTACCCGAAAACCGTTTTCCAGCAGAAACAGGGCAGAGGACAGGCCGGTATAGCCGGCGCCGATCACACAGACATCAGTCTCTACATCATCCTGCAAGGCCGGGCGCGGCGGCGCCGTATTCGCCGACGCGGCGTAATAGGATTCTGGGTAGGGAGTGTTCGCCATCCTGCAGCCTCTGTTTAATATATTTTACGAGTGCATCGATCCTACCCGAGTTAAAAAATGACCGCCAGCCACCGGAAAATCTTCTTCGCCATAGCAAAATTAAATATTTTGCATATTCATAGGGTTAGGTGAAAAAAAGGTGTTGACACCCCTCCGGAATTCCGTAGAATGCCGCCTCACAGCAGGCACGTAGCTCAGTTGGTTAGAGCACCACCTTGACATGGTGGGGGTCGTTGGTTCGAGTCCAATCGCGCCTACCAAACAAAATCCGCTCTGCTGGGCGGTCTAGAAGGGCTCACCGAAAGGTGGGCCCTTTTTTGTTGTCTGTGATTTGCAAAACTCCCATTCAAAACACCGCTCGTTACCGTTGGGCGCGGAGAGGGGCATGCGGGTGGTGTCTGACGATTGAAGATGGCGGGGTAAAAAAGTGCAGGTGGATACCGTGCCGGGCCGATCAGACACTAGCGCCCTACGGCACCTAAGCACCTTAGAGCCAGTCGATCTCGCAAATGGTGCAGGCTTCAGCGCCGCTCTCGAGTTTGGCCTGCGACGCCTTGTTTTGCCTGCATTGATCTTTGAGTTGTCCAAAACTTTGGAAATTGCACAACTCTTATACGGTAGACAGCAGCAGGCTCTGATCCTCTTACCTGTATACGCCAAATGGTCATTTGATTTAGGTTGGCGAAACGCCGTCTGCATGCTGCGCAAGATCGACGATGACCTTGAATCGGGTCGAGGCGGCATCGATATTGATCAGGAGTTGGGGCTATGAAGGGATTCGCAGAAGTCTACTGCAGTTGGCCCAGCTATCAACTAACTGGGCCAGCTCTGCTCTCCATTCATTCAATTTCCCCCGTCTGGCCCTGTCGCCACCTCCAGTGAACACAGTTCCTGAACTAACACAGCCATAACCGTCTACATTGCAGGGGGGGGCATCCCCTTTCTGAGAGAACGGATATGTTTAGATCTCGCTCGTTGATTGCCGCTATGACGTGTCTTGCCTTGGCGTCCGGTTCAATGACTGTACTGGCCGACCCGGGAAACGGGAAGGGCCAGGGAAGCGGCAAGGGAAATCCACAAAACATTCAGGGCCATGGCAACTCCAGCCAAGGAAACAAAGGGAAAGGTTCAGGGGGGGACGATTGGAGCCACGGTCCGAGCATCAACCACGGTAGTGTCCTTGGAATCGTGGGTGGTTATCGCGATTACTGGAGCCCCGGGCCCGCCTTGCCACCCGGCATTCAAAAAAACCTCGCCCGCGGAAAACCGCTACCGCCGGGGATCGCCAAAAAACTCGATGGCCGATTGCTCGGCAGGCTTCCGCACTACGATGGCTACGAGTGGCGCCAGGCTGGTACTGACTTGATATTGGTGGCGATCGCTACCGGGATCATCTACGAGGTTCTCAATGGCGCATTCGATTGATGTGAAAGCAACACATTCCAATCGCATTTTTGCAGCGTAACGGCCGGGCAAAACACGGGAAGCAATGTGCAATTGTTCGATCACAGCAAATTGCCTGCCCGCTGGTCGTCGACCTTTGAACTGTATGGGAGGTGAACGGGTCAATTACTTCGTGCAATTTCAACCTCACGGAATCCCCCATGTTATTTAAAAACAAGAGTTTTGCAGCTGTCATGTCATGCGTGATGATGCTTGCAGCCACCCCATTATTGCCCGCTGACCTGTCCATCATGAGTTCCGCCTACGCGAAGGGTGGTGGTGGTGGTGGTGGTGGTGGTAACGGCGGCGGCAATGGTGGTGGCAATGGCGGCGGTAACGGCGGTGGCCACGGTGGGGCTGGCCATTCTGGCGGCGCCAGCAATGGCCACGGCAATGGCTTGAGCAGTGATCACGCAGGCAAAGCTGTCCGCGATCGTGGTGTCAGTGGCAACCACTATGGTAACGATCGTAATGATCGTGATGATAGCGGCCATGGTGCAGTGACTTCGGGCATTGCGAAGTCCAAGGACACGCGAGGAGTAACGAAGGCCTCTGCCATTTCGACCTCTACGCCAGGTGATCACAATGCAAAAGGATTAAGTAACGCTCGCACTTCGACTTCAAAAAGAACGGATTAAGTCCAACGTTCTCAAAAAGCCGGGTATCCATCAGGAACCCGGCTTTTTTGCGCCCGCTATTTGCCAATTGAGGCTGACGTTTGAAACAACCGGCGTATGGGTCGCCCTGATGTGCGGGTAATCAGCGGAGCTACGTGCACGGGCAAATCCCCCTCCGATGGACTACTACTGTAGGGCTGTTTCAACTTTGTCTATAGGGAGTATGTCGATGCTGTCTCACTGGTTTCTGGCGGCGATTCACCTCTTGGCCTTTGCGCTGGGCTTCTGGGCAGTACTGACCCGCGGCACGGCTTTACGTCGTCTGATAGCTGGGGTGGGGGAGGCTCGTAGCGTTTTGGTTGCGGATAATCTGTGGGGGATCTCTGCAGTCATTCTCTTGGTCACGGGTGGGTTGCGAGCTTTTGGTGGGTACGAAAAAGGCACTGATTACTATCTTCACCAACCGCTGTTTCATCTCAAAATGACCCTCTTCGTCCTCATCCTGCTGCTTGAAATTATGCCGATGGTGGCGCTGATCAAATGGCGGATTGCGCTGGGACGTGGGGCGGCTATCAATACCGGGCGCGCAACGCTGTTTGCCCGTATCAGTCATATCGAAGCGCTGCTGTTGCTGCTAATGGTCGTGGCCGCCGTGGGCATGGCGCGTGGGGTAACGTTTGGTTAGCCGGGAAGGAGGAAGCCCTTTCTCGCAGCAAATCCGAAACGTCTGACAGTCAGGTATGAGGCGAGGGCGGTAGTATCGATTCCACATTGCGAAGGCATAGCAAAGAGAGGCTGGGCGGAGAGCGATGCGGTGCTTGAATCTTGAGCCAGCCGTTATTCGAGGCTGAATAGGCTGGCTACTGACCACTGCAGGATTCAGGGTGTTTGCGGCTTGTCTGGGGCGGTCAGGCCAGCCTGAATACGTTGATAGATCTCTTCGCGATGCACCGCAACGTCTTTCGGGGCGTTGATGCCAATCCTGACTTGCTGGCCGCTAACGCCCAGAATGGTGATCGTTATGTTGTCACCGATGTTTATGCTTTCACCGACTTTGCGGGTGAGTATCAGCATGGTTTTCTCCTTGATTGCTTGTGGGGGCACCTGATTCGGACAGTGCAGAGGTCGGTATAGGTATAGATTAGTGCGAAGTCTCGCTGTTTGGGTGCCTCTTTCTGACGCGCAGATGCTGCATTAATTCCCAAGGCGTAACTATACAGAGGCCGCAACCATCATTCTCGTTGTTTTGCGCCCATTTTGCGGCGCTCGAACAGGATCCATGAGTGTTAAAATCGCCGCTTTCAGCATCCAGAGGGAAGCGTTGTGCGCAAAATGGCCTTGGTAATCGCAGTATTGACGTTGGCCGGGTGCAATGACGGTAAGGGGGTTGACGCGCAAAAGCCGCAACCGACAGTCACTTCCGCACCCGCGGCGACAACCGGTCCGCAATGGGACGTCGAGGTGCGCGGCGAAACGCCCCAGGCGGTCAGCGACCTGAGCGGCTGGTTGATTGAGCATAGCTTCGTTTCCAGTGTCATCAGGGAGAATGGAAAGGTTCGTATCCTGATAGGGCCATTCAATTCGAAAACCGAGGCAGAAGCCAAACAAGCGGAAGTGACGGCAGCGCTTACTCGGGCGAAAAAAAGGAACATCGAGTCGCTGGTCGTTGAGCACCCGACGGCCCAATAACCAAAAGCGGCGGTTAAAATCGAAAAAGGCCTGGGGTGTGATGCCCCAGGCCTTTGTGTTTTCAGCGGCCGGTCAGCCGCAGGTTTTCATGTCTACCGGGCCGACAAACTCGTTGCCGCGCCCCATCACACACGCCACGCTCTGATTGCGTTGACGTTCCCAGGCTTGTACCGGGTAGGTCTTGTTCCAGGCTTCATACAGTTGCCGATCCTGTTTTGACAGGCGCAAGCCGTACTGCTTGCTCATGTAGAAATAAGTCCGGGCGATCATGCCGCGAATGGAAGGGCGGGGCATGACCTTCTTCGCCTTGAAGTCGACCTGTGTCAGGCACGAGCCGTATTGACCCGATTGTACGGGCAACCAGCCGAAGCTGAAGTTGCTGCGATCGCCATTCATATACTTATCCGGTAGCCCCCTGCGTTGACATTTTTCGTTGTCATCGATAAAACCCAGTAAATTCAACGACTTTTACGGTTTATCGGCTCGAAAAAATAACGCAAAATCGTGTCAACATTGACATTTCAGGCCTTCTGAAATGCCATGCATTACCGACGAACGGTAGCCTTGCCTAGTCCTCTACATCGATCAAAAATCTCGAAAGACTCACCTTTTTCAAACTCAGAAAAACCAATCTCACCCCAATCAAGATTTCCAATATCGATGGACAGTGGATTTCGCCAGCCCCAATTTTTCGGCCGCCTCTGCCTGAGAGGATCCAGCGTCTCTGAGCTTCCTGACGGCGTCTAAATTTTTGGTGTTTTTTGGCTTGCCTGGCGGGCGCTTGACCAGCTCATTTCCAGAGAGCTGCTCGCGAAGCAATTCCTCGCCGCCCTCAGCCAAAAACGAATCCAGTTGTACCTTTGCGCGAGCGAGGGTGGCGCTAACAGATTCTTCGTTGCGCAATGCAACGCAGATGGTCAGGAGAGCGACAAGGTCGAAACCCAAAGCAGCAGAAAGATCATCCAACTTCTTCAGCGTGATGTTGGACTTGCCTTGCTCTAACGCCCCTATGTTCGCTTTTACGCTCACATGTGCGAGATCGCCGTAATCCAACCCCTGGTGCGTCCGGATTGCCCTAATCGTAGCCGCGATCTCTTTCTTGAGAGACATGATCTGTCCTGAAAAACGAGGATAGAGCCATAACACGACAGTTCCGATAAACATTATGTGGTGGTACTATTGGTATATCGAAGCGTTTACCCCATCCTCCGAGGCCCGACGTGTTAGAAGCCCGGACATTTCAGAAGTATTGCCGAGGACTAGAAAATTGGCCGTAGGTGTAATGAGAGATGGCTCGGTGCTGGATGACGCCGGGGTACCACTTAAAGGCTCATCGGAAGACGTTGATGCACTCAAAAATCACCTCCTTGAAAAATACCCTCAAAAGTCGTTTTGCTTAGTTGAGGAGTGGACGATCTTTCGTGTTGATGCCACCTGCGCCGATCTCGAGAAAATCGAGAAAGCTGGCCATGAACCGCTTTTCGTTTTTGCCCACAAGGTCGTCCATGACAGTCGAGCCCGATTCCAACCCGGCGACTGGGTAAGAAGCAGCATGGCGATCTCATTTGATGGCGTGATGTTTGAAACCAAGAACACCGTTTACGCGCTCATGGGGGGCGGCCAGGAGAGGGTGGCAAACTTAAAAACAATCTTCTCTTTTTTCTAATCGAGGCAATGAGCTGAGAACCCACTACGCATATTAGTACCACCAGCAATCACCGTATTTGATATAGGCAAGGCTCGCAGTCACGCAAGCTTAATGGCATCTCTTTGTCTAAATTTTAAGATCTTTTCCGGTCTAGAGCTTGGACGCCCATAACGAAAATCAGGAATTTTTTTGTGCTCAATTTTGATTGTGTAAAAGTAGCGGGAAAGGTCGACTACGTAAAAGTCAGCTCGGATCACGGAGATAGCTATAAAGCCATCGTCAGTATTGATGGCCAAGTTCTTCCGAACCTTACATTACCTAAGAAAATGTACGAAGAAATCGATGCAGGGGAGACCGTCACTCTCTACGGGTTTTTCAAGAACTCTTCGAATAAAGAGAAGAACACTGGAATCGTCTACGGACTGCTGAAAGAAAACGGTGCAAAGACATTTGCAACTAGCATTAGATTCACTGTCCCGCTCCTGATGGTTTTTTATGCAGTGCTTGCCTTTTGCATAGTTTTTCCTGTGGGATGGCTAGTATCTATAGTTCCGATGATGACGTTTATCGGTGGTCAGCATCCAATGATAATGGAATATACAAGCATCGTAGCGCTCGTTGAAGCTGCCTTGGCCGCTTTGTTTTTTCTATGGGCCGGGTGGAATGTGCTTAACAAGACCTCTGACCCGGAAGGGTGGAGAGCAGTAGCTGCACAAGAGTTATCAAACCGTTTTAGCAAACTTCATAAGTAGCGTAGGAAGCGTGGCATTCAGTTTGCGACCAGTAAGCTTCCCCAGAAAAAGATTGCACTAATCAGAGGCAAATATGTTCAGAACTCAAGATGTTGATCTAGCTGGGCTGCCAGGGATGTTCGGGGAAGGGCTAACCCACTGGCACGCGGTGTCTCGGAGCTTGGCGACGCACTGGTATCACGTCGGCATTAAGCTGCGTCACGAGGATCGATTTATCTCACAAGTGGAAATGCTTAATGACGAGACTAAATTGTTCGAACTCATCTCGACGCAAGGCCCTGACCTCGTCATAGATGAGCTCCAGGTCGTCACGCCGCCCTGGATCAATAAAATCGGCAGCTGGCGAATGGAAAGGCTCACGTCGGTTTCCGTAGGCTATGACAAAAACGAGATACCTGTGTGCCTGATGGAGGTTGAGAGCGGCGCTGTGTACGTCGACGTTCACGATCCAACCTTCGATGCCAGCACTCTGACAAATCTTCGGAAGATTTACTGAAAAAAATGCAAGGTTTCCCAGCGGTGTAACACGATTTTCTCACTGTAACATTGTCATTGTTACATTCTAAAAATCGAGTTACACCCCAATGAATATGCACCTGGGAGCGGATAAATGCTGAATACGATCAACGTAGAGCTGCATAGTAAACGCCTTACAGATTTTCATCTGAAACGTATAGTCCAAGCAGATGCTCAGCCGTTCGAGGAGCCAATCACAGCTTATCTAAGCGATGTATTTATCTCTTCATGTTCAGCCATTGGTGTCGTCTTTGGCCACAGGCGGCGCGACGAGCTTGGGCGGTTTGCGGACGGCCATTTTGTGCGGACGTCTGAGATATGCTTTGCAAAAAAAGAGGGAAAATTTTGGGTGCTCACGACGCTGAATTCTCGTTACGTTGTCGCGACCTTTAAGCGAGGAATTGGCAGGACGAGTCTCAAGGTATTCCTGCGAGCTAGGCAGGGCCGTTACGTCTTCACACCGCCTGTGCTGCAGTAGGTGGCGGTGCGTCTGATGGGAGAATTGATACCGTGACTTGTTGACGTTGGGATGTGAGTCGTGACGAGGGCTTGATCTGGAAAGATTTATGAATAAATCGGGACAGGATCGATTCGAAGGACTTTAAACTTGGCGTGCGGCGACTCCACGACGTCATCACTGGTTCGGTAATTGCGATATCGCTCAAACGTTGCTTCGAGCTCACGAATATTATTGCAATGCTTATAGAGCGGATCATCTGAAGTGCTGACGGTTTCCACGAGCAGTATGTTCTTGTCTCGCCGGTCGTTCAGAGAATAAGCATCAACTGTGGTATCAATAATTAAAAACCAAATGTCGTATCTCATGCGTGTCTTTGCTCTCGAAGAATTGATTGGGTCACAACCTCAATTCGTCAATTGTTAGCAGATGAAGTGGGGAAATCAAGGCGCAGAGTGGAAGATAAATCTATTGAAATGCAGGCGTTAAAAATGCCTGTCCAAAAAATTACTGTATATATGTGCGGTAACTTCAATACAACTGTGGCCTGCAGAGCGGCGAGTTGACAAAAAGTCAATTTCGCACAGACAAAAAATAGTCAAAAAAATTATAGAACCAGGCAAGGGTTGCTGATCAATTCGTGGTTTTTTTATGCAAAGTGCCTTGTGCGTATTGTGATTCGTACTCAATCGAGTCTTTGACCTGGCGCTAAGTCAGAGTAAGCAGCGGAGCCCAATCGTGGGCATCAAGCTTCCTTGTCTGCAGACTTGCTTGGGAGCGATGGGACGAAGTGAACATTCGGGAGGAAGAGGAGGCCTTCTAGGGGGGCTTCAGGATCAGGGTAGAGGCCCCTTCGCTGGGGCTTTTTTATGTCTGAACATTGGAGGCCAGCATACTCTCCGCAGATACAAGCGTCTTGGCGTTGATAGCGTGGCGAAAACTTGATCTAGCTAGCATCCTATCGATCTCGAACTGTTCAGACCTAATTCATTTACCTTAGCAGAGGAACGGGATGTTATAAGGACGGACTACGCGAACCATTGTCGGGCTGTGTTTTTAGGTGCTTGTCCACATCGAATCCCGCAGGAAACTTTGCTCCCTCAACTTTTGCACCATACAAAATCATTTTTGTTAGTTGACAATCGTTAAAACTGCAGTCAATGAGAATGCTCTTGCGCATGTCCATATGGTTTAAAGAACTGTCACTGAAGTTAGCCGCCAGCAGTAGCGCGCCAGACAAATTGCAGTTTTCAAACCTAGAATGATCTGCAACCACCTGTACCAAGTCAGCTTTAATAAGCTTGGTTGACTTGAAACTTGCATGCGAAAGCTTCGAGCCTTGGAGGCGTGCGCTATTCATGGAGCATTTTTCAAATATGCTGTAGCTGAGATCCACGAAAGTCAGAGAAACGTTGTCTAGATTCTCTCCGGTAAACGCAATTCCACGCAGGTCATCGAGAACCTCAGGATGCGGGGCTGCAACCTTGACCTTTGGTATCTGGCTCAGCATCTCAACCCATTCATATGAGTTTTTTTTAAGCCCTTCTAGTAATGCTCGGCGAATGCGCTCGCCTATTGGGCCTTTCCACCTATTGCGCAACTCTTCAATTTCGACTGTTGATAATTCTTGTTTTCTATCCATTCACCTAGCTCCAGAAACCGTCTACTTTTGAAAACCCTATTCGCACCCTGAATCAGTTGCGGGCTAATTCTCGAATCGATAGCACACTCTAGCTCTCCGAGGTGGGGTGATCCGGTGAAACCGCCTGCGGTCGGAACCAATCCGTCCAGCAATCGTTCTACATCCCAACCCTGCATCAATCCTAGCGTATATACCCAGCCTTCGTGACCGGCCCAATAGATCGCGCCTTGTTCCTGATGATGCGAAATTATTGGACGCTCTGTGGTGCCTCGAAAAGCACTGTCTGGATTGCCTAAAACATGTCCATAAAGATCATTGCATCCTCCTTTTAGAGGAATGCCATACTTAAATGCAAGATCAGGGTGAATCTTGTCAGTTCCGTAATATCTTATTCCAATTGAAGCAGGATCAACTAATTTTCCATTGGGGAGTTTAGCTTTCAGTTCCATCTTGTAACTGCTCTCGGCTTTGATGCAAGTGTTATTTGGTTTTTTACAGCGGTGTATTGTGTAATAGCGCGGTGCGCGATGTTGTTGGTCTTCATGAGTGACAAAAAACAGAAGTCTTAGGAAGGAGTGTTATCATCAGCTTTTAGACCTATGATTCCTTTCTCCAGCATCTCTTCGATGGCGGAAGATGGAATCAGAAGCTCTTCTTTCTCAACCTCATTAGCGAGACCTAGAAACCAATCGTACTTTGAACTATGTTGAGGCCACAGGGACTTCATCTGTTCTACTCGGTTTCGCGCGGACACAAACCAAAATTTGTTGAACGGGTTGACTACGTTTTGGCCGTCATGATGGAACAGGGGCATATCAAACAGTCCATGTTTGAATCGCGCGAACCAAATGGAAAGCGGTATGTCGATTTCAGGCGAGAGGGCTACGCAGGGGTGTTTGATGGTTGACTCAAGGCGCACAGCCCGTACCAGCGCGTCACTGACCACGAATAGGTTGCCATTGCTCCTGTCTTCCCAATATTTGCCATAGGCTATCCCGCCCCGGATGAGCCAATCATTGTGAAGGGTCGCGAACCAGAGGCTTTGGACTGCATAAAGCAGCGGTGCAAGCTCATCGCAAACCAGCAAAATTGAGTCCGAGTACACGGAGACGTCGACTTTCTCCGGAAATGGCCAATCGGTGAGACGTGCCTGGTACGTCTTGTAGAGCGAGATGGTTGCGTCAAACTCGGTCTCTACTGCTTGAGAAAAGCCAAGTACATCGCAGAAAGCTACGTACTTCAGCGGGACAGCATGCGTCTCGTCGATTTCGGGTGTCATTCTGCACTCACTGAACGATCAATATTGAATGGGCCTGACGGCAGCCAACGTAGCGGGAGGCTCTAGCATAGGCTTTGATCACGGAGCGGGCTAGATAGATCACCGAAGTGACAGCTCCGTGCGGACTCTGAAGGACAGCTGAACTCGCAGCCGCTATAGTTCCCGCTTTCGGAAAATCTCGGGCTGGAGCAGGGAATGGTAGCAAAAGGCAGTAATACGGGCAGGACGTATCAGGAAAGCGAAATCTTGGATAACAACGCATATCCAGCGATGCGAGCAGAGACACTGCTCAATGAAGATGATGAGCTTGTGATTCCTGTTAGAAACAAAGAACGTCCACATTTTCGAAGGATTGGTGCCTTATCTTTTGGTACTCGCGTTGGCCAAAGCGAAGCCGACCCCGCGCATAATCAATGTGTTGATGAAATACTTGGAAGGCTTACGGCAACAAATGATGTTGAACTATGTGTGTATGTATTTGATGAAGATAGTGTTCGGCATACACAGGTAATTTTTTCTACCCTAACAGGTAGTGATTACCGCTGGGTGAAAGAGGGGGACGCCAGAGTTGCTTTCAGTGACGGACGCTACATTCAGCCCGATATCGCCGGCAGGGATGCAAATAAATTTTTCCCCAGGTCTAGCTGCCCAAATATCATCATTGAGGTAATCCGCACTCACGAGCCGGATTTGGAAACGTTCAAGAGGCTATACGAGCTTTCCAAGACCAGTACGATCGTGATTTTTTACTTCATCAATGAAAACACATGGAAAACCAAACTGAATCATGTGCTGCTCGACGCCAATCCGTTTCGGCTGCGTATCTCACGATATATGATCAACGGCTCAGTCTATATCGGAGACACTGAAAGCTACGTTCGTAGGAAGGATGAGGGGCTGGACAACTGGCACTTACGCCTCGCAAACTCATATTTTAAGTTGGCCAAAGAGGCTGTGAAGGTTTAGCCCAAACCTCAATGAGTTATAGGCTAATCTAGAGGCCTATCTTGTTACATATGACCAATTAAGTTTGGTCGTAGTAAACGTAGGAGCCTCTATCCTATTCTCTATAGGGCTCCAACATCGACATGATACGGTCGGCGAGATAAGTAGTTTTTTTACGTGTGTCGGCTAACCCACGCCAGTATCCGCGTCCCTCGGCGAGGGATATTGCAATCTTGAAGTCATTGGCCTGTAGCGCTGATTCGAGGGCCGCCTGAGCGAAATCTCCATGCTCGCTGAACAGCGCGTGCTCAGCTGCGGTTATTGCCTCACTTTCAGTCTGATAGCTACCACGTCCAACGATACCGTCGATGGCGTAGCACCATTCATTGGTGTGGATTAAATCGTTGATTTCTTCGTGGTCTGACAGACTCTTGCCATGCTCCCAAGCGGTAGGTGAGTCGAAGCTTGGCAAACGTATTTCTCCCTCAGAATATTTTCTTAGCGTGATTTGAGGAAATATAGGGTGAATGTTTTTCATAAGTGTTGGAAATCTCGTAGTTGCTAATCCTACTCTAGATTTAAAATATCAGTAGGAGGGCGTTTCTATACTTTGAAGGGGGAGAGTCCTTTTATACAATATCTAATCTACTAACTTGTTCACAACGAAGTTGCACTGATAATAAGTATCTTCGATGCGGCAGTGAATGTTGCGCGGGTATTTAATTGCTTGTTAGGAGGCCAAGGCGTGCCCCTCCGGGGACGGCTGTCGTTGAACCAAGCCCCTACGTGTCTTGGCCCTGGCGGGCTTCCATCCTCACGTCTTCGGCCGGGCGGCCTGCGCGCTCCGCTTGCCTAAAGCACAGGACGACGTTTCGATTTTCCATCGCAGCTTCGAATGGCTGCGTCGGAAGCTGTGGGCCGCGAAGGTCGACAAGTACCTGTAATGGCTTTGCGCGACTACGAGCTGAACTGCTGGTAGCATATGTCCAAATGTCGAACAAATACTGTATTTATATACAGTATTGGAATAACGGTTATCTACCCAACACCGACGCCGGGCCAATGCCCTGCGTTGATTTGCTGACGCGTATCAAGAAGCGATGCGTGTGCTCGGTCTGCTAAGCGAGTCGCTGGTCAGGGAAGCCATGCCCAACATTGGATTATGTATGGATACGACTCAACACCCGAATACGACGCTACCCGGTCACGCACCCTTGCCGTTCGATGCGACGCTCCTGTTCAAGGCGCTTCAGTACCAGCTGCTCGTTGCCGTGGAGCATTGCTATGACCTGGCACCTGACGAGTGCCTGTGGCTCGAAGTCCTAGGAGATGTCACGGTTCCTGGAAAAAGCCAGACAGAGGTCAAGCATTACACCGATAACCTCACGGATAGCCATGCCAATTTCTGGAACACCCTGAAAAACTGGCTACATGAAAACTTTGATCGCACCTCCTTCAAGAGCCTGGTGCTGCTGACGACGCAGGAGTTCGGAGCGCAAACCCTGCTCAAGGGATGGAACACGGCCACTCCCGCCGAGCGGCTTTCGATCATGGAGAGTATCGTTGCATCCTCTCAAGCCAGTGCCGGCAACAAGGCGAAGAAGGAGTCCGAGGCCGGGGAGGTCATTTCCAAGCCCTCGAAGTCCCAGTCGCTTCAACAGTACGTGATGACTCTTGACCGCCGTGGCGCATTGATGGAAGTGCTGGAGCGGATGCACATCACAACAGGCGCCGAGTCACTGGAGCAACGCCTCAAGACCTACGAGACTCGTCATCTCAAGCCCATTCGACCGTCCAAATACCAGCAGTTCATCTATGAGCTGTTGGGCTTCATGTGCAGCCCAGAGCTAGTGATCGAGGGGTGGAAGATCACCCATCAAGCTTTTACTGACAAATTGTCAGAGCTTACGCATCGGTACATGAAGCATCCGAAAACTTTTCCCCCAGTGGATATGGCGGCGCTCAAGAAGAGCGTCGATGTCGAAGAAATTCGGCCCATGCCGTTTGCTCAGAAAATCACAGAAATTGGCGGAGAGCAGTACCTGAAGCGGGCAGCTCTGCATCGAGTGGTTGCCCAGACGACGATCTCCGATCTGTACACGGATGGCGTGCTCTTCAAACCAATGGTGGATCTCTACCTCAGCAATCACCTTACACAGCACCAATACGGGCGTGATGCGGCGATGCTCGGCTGCACGGGGGTTACCTGTTCAACCCAGCTGAGTACCCAATCCATGATGTTCTTTCTTGAGCGTAATGGTTTGCCCCCTGAACCGTTCTGCGGTTTGGAACACACGATGCCCGAATTTCGCAATGGCATCTATCACATGCTCGCAGGAGAGAAACCCGAGGATGAGGATGACGAATTTCACTGGAGGCTGTGGTGATGACCACTCAAGTCTCTGATCACCTGTATACGTTGCATAGAACTCCTTTTGCGCTGGCACCTGTTATCCAGAGCTTCTATCAGCACTGGGAACCGGTCGAAAAGGATGTACTGCTCAGCTACCTGATCCTTCCCCTCGTCACCTACAAACCGATGCATGCCTTCCTGCACAGGGCGCGACGGGACAGTTCACTGCGGACGATGGCCTCCGACGCGGAAAGGCTCATTGGGCTGGCCCTTCGTGTTGAGGAGTTCAAGCCGATCACCAACGCTTCCTTGCTTATCCTGGCCGCTGAAAAAAGTCTGGAAATCACGCCCGAGCTGTCCGTTCGATCGCTCCAGAAGCCGCAGTCGGTCAACTCGGATAAGTCGTTGCTGAGGTACAGCCAGAAACTGGCCATGGTGCTGTCTGGCGAAAACGTTGTTTCAATTTACAGGATGTTGGGGCTCAAATCGCTATGAAGTGTTACGTACAATACATCGGTGTCGTGGACAGTGATCATAACGTCCACCACGTCCCCTTTGAGCCTGGTCTCAATATTGTGACCGGCAAATCCTCCAAAGGTAAAAGTGCGATCCTCGACATTTTCGATTACTGCCTGGGGAGCTCCGAAGACACGATCCCGGAGGGCATTATCACGGATCGTGCGAAGACATTTTTTACCGTACTGCGATTCCCGAGCATGGCAGTTGTCGTAGGGAGAGCGGCGGCCAGCAACCGGTGTTTTTTACGCGAGATTTCCGGGCAAGCAGTGGACAACGTGCTCCAGCTCATCGAAGACGTGGATACGTTCTTCACTTCTAATTTCTACCAACCCAAGGCCGACTTCCTTAAGAGCCTAGGGCGCTACTTCGGTGTCACGCTGGAGAACATCGACACAGATCCTCTGCAGCAGGAGATGACCGGCAAGTGGAGCGCCACACCTTCGGTGCGCAGTTTCCCGTCGTTTATGCTGCAGCATCAGAACCTGGTGGCCAACCGGCATGCGATTTTCTATCGGTTCGAAGAGAAGCGTAAACGTGACCAGGCCACCGATCACTTCAAGATCTTCATGGATATTGTTGGAGAGGATTACTTCGATCTTGCGAAGCTCCGTACTGAGGCTCTGTATGAGCTCAAGCGTGCTAAGGCTCAGATACCAAAGCAGGACAAGATCAAGGAAGATTACCTTTCTGAATTCGCAACCCTGTTGAAGGAGTACGAAGCGTTCGCCGGTGTGCCGTTAACAGAGCTCACGCCTGAGGAAATATTGGCAAAGCCCAAGCCAGCGTTGGAGCGCCTTACAGGTCTCTCAGTCAGAGTTGATGGCCAATCCAGTGCTTTTGAAACCAGACGGACTGAACTGCGCGAGCAGAAAGCCGTACTGATGGCCAGCATTCAGAAGGCGCTCAATACTCGCTATCTGCTGAAAGTATCTACCCAGCAGGCGTCGGGTTTCGCGGAATCTGTGACCGCGTTACCCATCCCTACGACGACCAACCTTGAACACGCGGCCTGCCCCGTTTGCGCATCGCAATCGGATGTGGCTGAGGACGAAGCCAACAAATTATCGGCAGCGATCAACTGGCTGAATGATGAACTCAAGGTCTCGTCCTACGCGCGGGAAGGATTCGGTGAGGAGAGCCGGGCGATTGAGGAAGAGCTCAAAAAGCTTCGCAAGGAGCTCGCGCTCGTAGAGAAGGCTCTGAAGCCCCTAGACGATGAAGCGGATCGGCTGGAGAAATCAAAGTCCGCCGATGGCGCGGCTCAGAAGGCCAAAATCAAACTCGAGCTCGCCATTGAAAAGCGCATCGCGAATCCCCCATCCGAGGCAACGGGTATGGCGGATTTCTGGCAAAAAGAAGTTGATAGATTTGATGGGCTTATGTCCCAGTACGACGTTGAGTCAAAGCTGTGGGCGCTTCAGAACGATATCAACAAAAAAATGAAAACCTTCGGAAAGGACTTCGACTTCGAGGAAACCTATAAAACGGGCTCTTTAAAATTTGACGTAGAAACCTTCGATCTTTG
Source organism: Pseudomonas sp. JL3 (assembly GCF_031570575.1). Taxonomy (NCBI): domain Bacteria; kingdom Pseudomonadati; phylum Pseudomonadota; class Gammaproteobacteria; order Pseudomonadales; family Pseudomonadaceae; genus Pseudomonas; species Pseudomonas sp. JL3. The sequence continues at coordinate 259,773 of NZ_JAKWJK010000003.1, read as the reverse complement.
GCATGAGCGGCCCATCGCTGGTGGCCACTTCAAAAAGGTATTCCTGCGCTCGATGGGCAGCGGAGCCAACTGGTTGTATTCGCATTTGACACTGTTCATGGCGCTGCACTATCAGTTTGCGGCTTATCCCAAATGTAAGGTGCCGCCGATCCTATTCCTTGATCAGCCGACACAGGTCTATTTTCCCTCAACAGATGATTCTGATGCATTCAAAGCAGATGATCTGCGTGGGGATAGAAAGACTGCCAAGACTGTCGACGAGGATGTAGACGCTGTTTCGAAGATGTTCACCAACCTGGCCAGATTCTGCGATGTGACGTTCGAAGAAACCGGCGTCATGCCGCAGATTATCGTGTGCGACCACGCCGATAAGTTGCCGCTGCAGGGCAACTATGTCTTTGAGAATTTCGTTCGCGCTCGGTGGAGAACCAGGGGTCTGATCGCGGAGTAACCCGAGACGTTGCCAGGGGAGGTCGCTCCCTTGGCCGGTATCGTGCGAATTGTAGCTAGGGCTGCGGTCAACTCGCTGGAGGGTTTGCGTCACTCAATGAGAGATACCAGTCAGCATAGGGGGTATTGGCGACCTGATACCTATTGAAGTCAGGGCTTCCATCGTTCCACCAAACCGGCCCGCGCTCCCCGAGTGCTACCTTAGCCTTCTGCACCTTTGCCCTTACCGCCGACAACTGCCCAGGATCGCCAGAAGCTTTCGCTGCCTTTACCTCACGACGCGCCGCCATCAAGTCGTTGACCAATTGCTGCCGCACATCCTCACTCAGCGATGGGTGACTGCAACGCCATAGCTGTCCTTTGATTACAAAGTAGCGACCGTCAGGTGTCGTGAGATTCATTTCGGAAGCTCCGTGCCGACTCAGTGCAGCGCCTAGCCCAAAATGCACCGCAACCAATGCACGTCCGACGTGAGCTTTCTGACCTGGTATTAGAATAACGCTCAGCTAGATGCTGGCTCTGGGCATCGGTGAGTCTCTCTGCCAAGAAACCTCATCGGGAGTTCTCTGGATGGTTTGCGGTTGGTGTCGACGTGCGATTCGCAATACTCCTCACAGCATGGCAATAGCTACCGCCACCCAAGCAGCGAACATACTGAGGATGGTTATTGCAAGGCTCATATATTTCTCCTTTGCGCTGTCGTCATCCTGCTCTCCTTGTCGATGATCATCTGCCACTAGCACATTCAGCAATTTTATGAGGCTATGGTTTTGAACCCCGGAACGCAATGTGGAAACCTTCTTTAGGCTGCAGATTGTTTGAAACCGGTAGCTCGATCCAATAGTTTAGGCTTTCCAACGACGACTCAGCCGGTGCCTGCGAGCCAGCCCTCGTAGTTGAAACACTGGCGAAATAATCTGGCCGTATGATTCGCGTCATTGGAATCCTGGGTACTAGAGATGAATCGGCCATCAAGAAGCATGCGCAAACTGCTCGACTCCGTCGCTACCAACAATGAGCGCGCTGCGCTGGATGTTATGCGTGCAACTGAGCAGCTCACGGACGAGGTGTTGCGGCAACGGTTGCTCAACCTGGTTCACCGGCTCAATCAGGACGCCGATGACCTGCGATTGGCGCGCGACGACTTCCAGGGCGGCGCCATCAAATTCGCGTGACTGACCGCCCGCGATTTAGCGGACTGGTTGAACTCACCGTATGTTTGGCGCAGGTACGCATGGCAGCTCCGTCAATGTCGAGCCTCGGCTGTCCATGTGATTTCCTTTTGAGTACAAACAAAGGGCCCTTCGAGGGCCCTTTGTTGTATGCGCTTTCGCAATTGCCAGGCCGACTTAAGCTCGGCGCGCTGCTAATGCCGAGTAGCTGTTCATCAGATTGCGATAGTTCGGAATGCGCTGGGACAGCAGGTTGCCTAGGCCTTCGATGTCGTTGCGCCAGTCACCCTGCAACTCGCAGGCTACCGAGAACCAGTTCATCATTTGCGCACCGGCTTGCGTCATGCGGTTCCACGCCGCCTGTTGCACAGTGGTGTTGAAGGTGCCGGAAGAGTCCGTGACCACGAACACTTCAAACCCTTCAGCCAGGGCCGACAGCGTCGGGAAGGTCACGCAAACGTCGGTCACGACGCCGGCGATGATCAGCTGTTTACGACCGGTCGCCTTGATCGCCTTTACGAAGTCTTCGTTGTCCCAAGCGTTGATCTGGCCAGGACGGGCAATGTAAGGCGCGTCCGGAAACATTTCCTTGAGCTCCGGTACCAGTGGGCCGTTAGGGCCTTGTTCGAAGCTGGTGGTCAGGACGGTGGGCAGTTCGAAGAACTTGGCCACGTCAGCCAGGGCCAGCACGTTGTTCTTGAACTCGTTGGGCGAGAAGTCCTGTACCAGCGAGATCAGACCGGTCTGGTGGTCGATCATCAGGACTACGGCGTCGTCTTTGTTCAGGCGGTTGTAAGTGGCGTTGCTCATGATGAAATCCTTTATCGAGAGGGGTAAGTGGCTTCGTTCAACATGGGCTCAGATTAATGATCTACAGGTAGGGGAAAAAGAGGGTGAAAACGGTTTGACTGTCAACTCAGGAGGGACAATACCTCAGAGCCTTGAATGTGATCTGCCGGGCATTAGTAGAGTGAAGAAGGGGGGAGGGGTAACGGCAGTTAACGTCTCCCGGGCTCGGCTAGCCTTTAACTGCCCTAGATATCTAGATGCTCTGGGTGCCTACCTCACGACGTGCTTCCATCAAGTTGATGACCAGGCGCTGTCGAACATCCTGTATCAGAGAGGGGGAGTGTGCAACGTCACAGCTGTCCTTTTTACGACAAAGTAACGACCGTCGAGAGTCGTCAGGTACATGTCAGGATGACTTGTTATTCCAAGTGCCGTGGCTTGGTTTGTACTAAGCCGCATCCGGTCACCAAAACGTTTTTCAGCTGACAGGCTATACAAGGCCTACAAACGAAAGGATAACTAGGACGATCACCACTGCCCCAACGATGTAGATGATATTGTTCATGAAAACCACCTCTCTAATCTGAACGGGATTTCGACACCAAGGTGTCTAATACAAACGACACTTCCGCTCGTAATTCCGTTCCGCAAACGTTCAGATGCTGCGGCATCACACCAATGTTCCTTTGCGATTTTACGAACCGTCTCTCGTCGCCAGATGTTGATTAATGGACGTTTGCTCCAGTGCGAATTCCGTCACGAATACGACCTAATCAGAAAAGTAATCGCGCTTACATCATGCAACTCGGAGTTTTTGGTGTACGTTGAGGATACTAATCAGATAGAGATTTCCCATGTCCAAGCTCGCTGAATTCCGCCAACTCGAAAAACACCTAGCTGAACAGCTCCAAGCGCTCGAAGCCCTTAAGGGGGATGCGGGTTTGAAGGCTGAAATCGAATTCGAAACGAAGCTCCGTGCCTTGCTTGCCAAGTACGGTTACAGCCTCAAAGACGTGATCAATTTGCTTGATCCTCATACCAGTCGCCGTGCCCCTGCAGTCGAATCTAAAGCCGGCACTCGTAAGCCTCGCCAAGTGAAAATCTACAAAAATCCTCACACTGGCGAAGTCGTCGAAACCAAAGGCGGCAATCACAAAACTCTGAAAGAGTGGAAAGCTGAGCACGGCTCCGACACCGTTGAGTCCTGGCTGACCAAGTGAGCTTGGGTTGAGTACAAACAAAGGGCCCTTCGAGGGCCCTTTTTTTTGGAAGCTCTGAGGTGATAAGGACTTATAGGTTGTCTCGAATAGATGCCTTGGCGGGACGGATACTTAATGTGCCGTTTCGGGAGCATTACACAAGTTCTCCGGTATGCCGGATTCTTCCTTCCGATCTACCGACTCTCCACTGCTGCCTCTACGATACTGACGGCTGCCATGGGAACAGAACCAAGATGTCATAGCAAATGGCTATACATTCTCGTGACACGGCATCAGAGGTGAGGCACGATTACACCGCCCCGAGCACCATCGTGTTTGCCTTTAGAGGTGGAGCCTTGTGACGCACGGTGCGCTCATTTCCTGATTAGCTGTACCACGTACATGGAGTTCACATGGTTGTAAAACTTAAACGCTCAGACCTTCAAACGGACAAGCACAAATACACCTGGAGCCGAGACGAAGGCGACTCCGCCTACACCGGGGCATTGGATCGTCAGCAGGTGGACAAAGACGAGGGCTATGAAGTCCTTTACTTCCTAGAGAAGCTTCTCAACAAGCATGACAAGTCCAAGGTTGCAGACCTGCACGCTGCGGAAAATGCGTTCCATACCAAAGAGCTGAGCCAGATCACTGACCGGGCCACGCTCATCTCGCGGATCGAAAAAATTCTCAGCTGGTGACAAAATCTGCCCCGGTAATCACCGGGGCAGACAAAACTTACAGATTCGATAGAACCCATAATCGTGAAAATTCCGGAATTCCTTAACACCATCATCCAACCACTTAAGAATGCAGCGCTATTGTTTATAATTGGCGGCTTCCTTCTGGTGGTCTTTGGATCACTCTTCGCTACAAAAATAGACGGATTTTGGCTCTTCCCTAAAGGCATGGCTGAAATCTTTGTAAAAACAGGCGGCGCCGTGCTGGGAGCAGGGGTATTTGCGGCGATCATGAAGTCAGCCCAGTTCACAGAGGTTTTTCAGCGCAACATCCACGAGGTGTTCTTCGCCCCAGAACTGGCTGTAGGCATAGAAGAAAACAAGCGGAAATGGCGCACCTTAACAGACTCGATTTTTAAGAAGTGCCTCACTAGGGTTCACGGCCAGGCTACACAAAAAATCAGCGACACCTACTTCAGCGCCGAGTTAGACTACCACTTCGAAGATGTGAAAATGGTCTATCGCTTCAAGCTTGATCATACGAAACGCTATCTAACTGTCAAAACAACTACCACCAGTAAGGTGGTAATCTCACCAGATGCGGAGCCCAATATCTGGCAACGTATTACTGGAAGTTATACACCGCCGAGCATGACCTCGCTTGTTGTCGATCAAAAATCATACGAACCTAAAGATTTCTTCAAAGCTGCACCCGACAACCCTGAAGAGATGCGTTTCGAACTACCTTATGAAGTTTATTCGAAGAGCGAAAATTTCAGCAAAACCAGATCTATCTTGCTGCAACGAACCGTAGAATATAAACAAGATATTTTCGAAGATCCTTACCTTGCTGCAGGCCTTACCCGATTTGTTGTTGGGCTTGAAGTGGCAATAAAGTGCGACAATTGTAAATTCCACTTCACAAATACCGGCAGTCGTGTGATGGATGAGCCTTCATCCTATCCAGATGGAAGTGGATACGATACTCGGGTGCTTGCCAAAAAGGGTGACTTGCTTTTACCGGGGATGGGGTTTATAATCATCATCACCTCTAAATCTTAATAGGATATCTGCAATGGCTAATTCGAAAGAAACTATCTAATTCATAGTTGTTGAAAACCTAGCAGTATCTTGAAGCCCGTGGGCCAATCCCCACGGGCTTTTTCATGCCTCAATGATTACTTGGATGCGTTAAGCTGCCATCGGCTTTGCAGCTATAGGACTTGGAGCCGTTCCCCGAACGCGTACCAATCCAAGCTACGATTCGTCTATTAAATTCCTCGAAGCAAGTTACCCATCCACAGACATCAGGGGTGTCACATTTCGAACGGTTGGTAAAAAATCCACACATCATCGGGTTTGGTTGGGTTTGGGTACCCACCATGCGCCCCTACCTCGATCTTCAAATCGAATTACGCTGCTTCACGCAGGCGCTTCACGTACTTGTACACGGTAGCCCTTCCCATCGACAGAACGTTAGCGATGTAGTCTGAAGCACTTCGGCCTTCAAAAGCGCCTTCGGCGAATAGAGCTTCAACCAGCCGTTGTTTGTCATTTCGCGTCAGTCCAGGAAGTGACAGATTATGTTCTCTGAGCCAAGCGTGCAGAAAGGTATTGATGCGTTCTTGCCAGTCATCCCGAAACAATGCGTCAGGTTGTGGAAGCAACCGGCTGGGCTCGAAGAAATTGTTCAGCGCTTCACGTGCCATCTCCAGCACGGTGAAATTCATGTTGATACACAAAAGCGCCTCGGGCTCATCGTCGTCGTTTCTCAGCACGCTGGTAATGGAGCGAATTTTCTGTCCGTTCCAGTTAAGTTTCTCGTAAGGGCCCAGGTTGCTGACGATCTCGAAATCTCCCGGTAACTGATCGAGGGCTGAATCATCTCCCAGTTTTCGTTTTGAAATATTGTTGGCTATGTGGACGATGGTTTGCGTTTTTACGTCGTGAATGATGACTTCCGCATGAGGGAAATACAGCAGCGCGATGCCGTCGGCGATGGCCTTGTAATTATTAAGTTTTTTCATGCTGGAGCAGGTCGCAAGAGATTCCATTAGGTGGACAAATGTATCAGCTGCGGTGTTTGACTACGAGCCGAGGTTTTGTAGGGCTAGTAACGACCGCCTATGGGAGCGTCCAACATCATGCGAATGTTGTAATCGAGTAATGAAAATGCCGACGGCATCGCTGTCGGCATCATTCATCAGACCATGCCAGGCGGCTTGGCGAAGGCATGGAGGAGAAGATCAAAACTCCGCGAGAAATTCCGAAACCTTTTCCAGGCCTTCTTTCAGGACTGATAGGTTGTTGGCATAACCAATGCGCACATAACCTTCGATGTCCAAAGCACTGCCTGGCGTGAACATAACGCCTTTGTTTTCCAGGAGCTTGACGCACAAGTCACGGGAGGACAGGTCGACATCGATCTTCAGAAGGGCCGTGGTGCCGGATTTCGGTTTGACGAACGAGACCTTGGGCTCATTCGCGATCCACTGATCGAGGTATTCGAGGTTGGTGCGAGTAATGGATTTGTTGCGGGCAAGAATCTTGTCCTTGTTTTCCAACGCGATACACGCGAAATGATCATCTAGCATCCCGACGCTGATGGTGTTGTAGTCGCGGTGAATGGTGACCCGATGAATCAGGTCGGTTGGCGCGACGATCCAGCCCAAACGAAGACCGGCCAGCGAGAACGCCTTGGACATACTGGCGGTGCTGATACCTTTTTCGTACAGATCTGCCACCGAGACGGTGAAGCCGTCGCCGTCTTGGTCAATGCCCCGGTAGACCTCGTCACTGAGCAGGTAGGCACCGGCCGAACGGGCAATCGCTACGATCTGCTCAAGCATGGCTTGATCCATCAAAGACCCGGTGGGGTTGTTCGGGTTGTTGATGGCAATTACTTTGGTGTTCGACCTGACCAGCGCGTTCAGCTCTTCCAAATCAGGCAGGAAAGCGTTCTCCTCACGCAGTTTGAGAATCGAAACGTCGGCGCCGTAACTCTCGGGAATCGAGTAGTGCTGCTGGTAAGTCGGAGCCACGGAAATAACGTGGTCACCTGGTTCAACTAGGGTTTCATAAACCAAGGCGTTAGCACCGATCGCACCGTGGGTGATGATCACGTTGTCCTTGCTCTGCTTCGAGTACAAAGCCGCCACATTGTTGCGCAAGCGATCAGAACCTTCGATGGCGCCATACGTCATTTTCAACGGCAGCAGCTCATCGAGAATGCTGTCTTTTTTACCGGCCATTTCCAGTAGTTGTTCGATGGTCAAAGACTCGACGCAAGTTTCGGCCAGGTTGTATTTGCACTCGTTTTCATAGGCGTTCATCCAGATTTCAACGCCGAATTCTTTGATCTTCATGTGGGTACCTTTTGTTTTGATAGTTTGTTAGCAAACGGTGCTCAACAGCGGTTACTTACCATATACGTCGAAGTCGAAATATTTCGCGTTGATGGCTTGGTAGATACCCTTGGCCCTCAATGCCTTGATGGCGTCATTGAAACTTTGTACATGCGGGGCATCGCCTTTGCGTAGGGCTATGCCGATGCCGTCACCGAAGTATTTTGGATCAGTCAACTGCGGGCCAACGAAGGCGAATCCTTGACCGGTAGGCAATTTTAGAAATGACTCGCTGAGAATGATTTGATCAGCGACAGTTCCATCCAGCCGGCCGGAATTCATATCCAGGTAGATCTCATTTTGCGAGGTATAGCGCACGATCTCCGCACCCTTAGGCGTCAGGACTTCGGTCGCAAAGCGATCATGGATACTGGAGCGCTGCACACCGATGCGCTTGCCTTTCAGGCCGGAGAGGTCTTCACCAATTTGTGTTCCACTTTTCATCGCCAGTCGAGCGGGGCTCTGATAATACTTGTCAGTAAAGTCGACAGATTTCTTGCGCTCTTCTGTGATCGACATCGACGATAGAATCGCGTCAACCTTTTTGACTTTTAGAGCGGGGATCAGGCCGTCGTATTCCTGCTCGACCCATTGGCACTTGATCTGCATTTCTGCACAGAGCGCATTGCCAATATCGTAATCGAAACCGGTGATTTCTCCGTTGGGTGACTTGGAGGCGAAGGGAGGATAAGCCGCTTCTATGCCGATTTTTAGCGGTTGGTCTGCCGCGTGGGCCATGGACATAGAGAGCGCGAGCATAAGACCGCTGAATACTGCGTGGATTTTCATTTTTAGGTGCCTCAGATTGATTGTCGGTTTTGTTGGTGAAGCCGCAAAAAGCAGCTTGCCAAGGCAGTTTAAAAATTGAGTCTTCGTAGCTTATTGATAGGTTTGGTACCTACTCTGGTTGTTAGAAAGCGTGCATCAATTGGCCTGTAATACGTCCTGGCAGCGGTTCGGTTCCCGCTGCCATACCAATGCGTTGACCCGCTCGAGCCAGCCTGATGTGATGTCGGGCAATGAGAGCGCCGTCGACTGGGCTTAGTACCGGAATACGCGAAGTTCCGAGCTGCATATCAAGTGGCAAAATTTCGGCAATAATTTCTCCGCGCTGCACGGCGGAGCCGAGCGCTTTTTTCCAGGCAATAATGCCTGTGCCGGTTGCTTCTAGATGGGCAACCCCCTCCAGTGGATAGATAGTCACCTGCTCCGGTCTGATGGGGTGTTCGGTGTCATCGTCCAAGCGAATCAAGCCTTCGGCACAGAGAAAACGCAGTAGTCCCATCGCATCTTGTTCGGCGATATCGTCTTCCACATCGGCTTGGCCGCGAAGCTCGACGGTAGCGGAGAAACCAAGGTGTTCTTTGTCCACGAACTCTTTCACATACAACGTTTTCCAGGCCTTGGCATATGCCTCGTCAAGTGGGAATCCACCGGCTTCCTCTTCGAGAAACACCGCCGTTACACCCATGCATGTGGCGAGACGTGTTGCCCGTTCCTGCTGATTGAGGTTGGCGTAAATGTGCAAAATGCTTGAGGTGTCACAGTGCAGGTCGATAAACAGGTCGTGCTGTAGCGCCTCGTGTAATAACAGGTACTTATTCGCGGCGACAGTTTCCGTAGGAATCGAATCGCCAAGTACAGACAGCATCAATGCCTTCATTGCTGAAGTGTCGTTATGGGCTGGTCGTGTCGTTGTCAGCACGGTCTCCAGCTTGTCGACGATATTTGGAAAGTTACGGTTGAAATTCTCACCATTGGCGAGATTAAAGCGTCCAGTTAGTTGGCCAAAAACCTGCTGACCCATGCCAACAGGATTAGCGAATGGCCTGATCACAATTCGACCGAAAATCCGCCCTTGCTGCTCCAGCTTTTGCAGATGAACGAGAAGATGTTGAATCACAAGAAGCCCTGGGTGTTCGTCGGCATGCAACCCGGCCTGTATGTAGGCACTTCGTTGACCCAAGCTACCACCGAAGGTGTGCTTGCAGAGCTTGTGCACCACGCCCGGGGTTTGCGAAGGAAGGGTGGTTTCTACGGTTTGAGCCATGCCAGCGACACCTGTTCGTGTGATATTTGTCTATCCTGGACTTTTTGTCTCCGCTGTTCAAGTGGTCATTGGTCGTTTGAGCGATCGGAAAACGAGGTCTGGGAGAGCTAAGCGCGCGTTGACGCGGATCAGCGTGGTGACTGACAGATCGAACAGATCGAGGGACGGGCTGGATAAGGATGGAACAGAGAGGGGGTATTAAACTTCAGTTAGGCAGTTCTAATAATCGATAAAATCGTTATATTTTTGATGGGGCTTTGGCTAGTGATTGAGCAATGATCATCAACGACTCTTTCTCTTGTCGGTCAAGGTTTCGATAAATTTTCAGCAGGTTTGCCTCTGTTTCGGAAAGTAGCTGTTGTTCAGCAGTTATGGCGTTTCCAGAGATGATGTAATAAATATCTAAACCTTTGGCTTGGGCTTTACTCAAATATAATAAGCCCGCATTTTTGTCACGGGTCTCATAACTAACTTGAGTTCGACGAGAGACACCCATGAGCAGGGAGAAGCCTTCCTGGCTGTACCCGAGTCGCTTCCGCTCCTCCTGCAAGCGCATCCCCATAGTCAAATTTATATTCATGTGTGACCTTCTCCTTATTGCGAATATCTGTTTTTGGTGTGCCATTAGAAAGCTAGAAAGATTAAGTTTCCATGTCTGAGCTCACTGAATTCGGGTAGTTCGAAAAACATCTAGTCGAACAGCTCCAAACTTATCCTCACTGAGGCGGAGCAGGAGAGGGCATGCCCTTCATTTCGGCAATATGTAGCTCTATAAGATAACGAGATATCGAGCGGTGGGAAGATAGAGTTGGTAGTTCATGCAAGTTGAACCAGCGCGCATCTTCGATCTCCCCCGGCTGCGGCACAATTTCGCCTCCGTCGTAGTCGGCATGGTAGCCGAACATCATTGAGTGCGGATAAGGCCATGACTGACTGGCTTTATAGCGAAGGTTGCATATCTCGATTCCCACCTCCTCGCGGACTTCTCTGATTACGCATCCTTCCATGGACTCCCCTGGCTCCGCAAACCCGGCAAGGGTGCTGTAAAGCCCTGGTGCGAAAGCGGGTGAGCGGGCCAACAACACCTCTTCGCCTCGCGTGATCAGGACGATCATGCAGGGAGAGATCCTGGGATAAAAGCGCAGGCGGCAGTCTTCGCAGCATAACGCTCGTTCTGCTTTCGACGTGACAGTAGGCGCGCCACAGGCACCGCAGAACCGATGTTGCTGTGCCCAGGTTCCCACTTGAGCTGCGTAGGCCAACATTTTGTAAGTTGCAAGGTCACGTTCAAGCATCAGATGCCTAAGTGGCATCCAGGCACAGCTTGGTAGCTCTTGGGTAGAAGCGGTTTGAATCATATGTATGGGCGAACCGTTCAGGTAACCCACGCCATGTACGCTGCCGACATGCAGATCAAGGGTCGACACCCACGCCTCTTTAAACAGTACGGTATCGGAAGTCGCTAAAAAACCTCTCGGCCCCAGCACTAACAGCCGATCGGCAAGTTGGGCAGTATCGACCATTGCTGGCGTCCAGATCGTCGACATCACTAGGCGCTCCATGTGTTCTGTAAAGCTGCGCCGCTAATAAAAGTTAGGCGCAGCCTGCTGAGTTAGCGGTGAATTTTGTGGCCAGCTTCAGTTAGTACCGACAGTCCCTTCTCGAAGTCGGTCTCTTTGAGCAGCATGTAATCGCCATCGAAGGTTGACACCACGAACACGCCAAAACTGCTTTCGGTAAGAGGGCGGATGACAGAGAGGATGATGCCTGTTTCATCGAAGGCGAATGGGCCCACGAACTGAACGCACCTCCAGTCGCGGTCAACTTTAACGCCTTCAGGTACACGTGATTGCAAGCAGACGATCGACAGTTCTTCAGGCGAACGTGAGATGCTGACGAATCCTGTGCCATCTGCCCAGGACGGAAGCTTTTCGTCCCCGTGCAGTCGGGAAATGCTGTAGACGTCGGGCAATACTTTCAGATTGATACTTTTTGCGAGTTGCATGATTGCTCCTTGAAAATTGATGAGGCGACCGTTTACCGCAGGTGATTGTCCGCATGGTCAGTGTGCGGAAGGTAAGTCTCCACTAGCCGCACCCAGTAGGTGGCGCCTAGGGCCAGAATGTCGTCATTGAAGTCAAAGCTGGCACTGTGAAGCACGCATGGCCCGTCGCCGTGACCGAGACCGCGCTGGTCACTGGCGCCGTTGCCAATGAAAACGTAACACCCAGGCGTATGCTCGAGCATGTGCGCAAAGTCCTCGGAGGCCATTGTCGGCTCCGCGTCGGTGACCACTTGGCCGGGCCCGACGAGTTTACGTAGGACATCAACACACAGCTCCGTCTCCTGCGCATGGTTGATCAGAGGGGGATAGTCGGACTTGCACTGCACTTGAACATCACAATGAAATGCTTGCGACACATGCAATGCCAAGTGACGTATCCGCGTTTCAATGGTTGTCATGGAGTTTCTTGAAAACGCCCTAAAGATTCCTCCGAGCTGGGCCTGGTCTGGAATGACCGTCAACGTGTCATCGGTGCCTGTATGAATATGGGTAATCGATAGCACGACCGGATCTAAAGGCGATAGGCTCCTCGTTGTAATGATCGGGATCGCTTGGACAAGGTGCGCAAGGGCCGGTATTGGATCGGTGCATTGCTGTGGCAACGCTGCGTGTCCGCCTTTACCAGAGACGGTAATGCGGAATTCGGTGTCCGAGGCCATCATGGCCCCAGGGCGCAACGAGAATTGGCCGACCGGTAATCCCGGCCAGTTGTGCATACCGAAGATTGCGTCCATGGGAAAGCGCTCGAACAGCCCGTCCTTGATCATTTGTAGGGCGCCTGCATCACGCTCTTCGGCGGGTTGGAATATGAAATAGACCGTTCCGTCAAAGCTGCGGGTGCGTGACAACTCTTGCGCCGCAGCCAGCAGCATGGCGGAGTGGCCGTCATGACCGCACGCGTGCATTTTGCCGGCATGCACAGACGCATGTGAAAATTGATTCTTTTCCTGTATCGGCAATGCGTCCATGTCGGCGCGTAGTCCGATGGATCGCGTGCCTACTTGGCTTCGCAATACCCCGACGACACCTGTTCCTGCCAGCCCCCGGTGCACCTCTAGTCCCCAGCTCTGCAATGACTCAGCAATAAGGTTCGCGGTTGAATGTTCTTCAAAAGCCAATTCGGGATGTTTGTGGAGCTCGTGCCGTATGGCGTAAATGGTTTCAGGGACATTGATCAAGCTGCCGGAGCCGTGCTCACTGCTCATCACTTCAGCCCCATGGCAAGAAACTGGCGAAGGCGCTCACTTTTAGGATTGTCGAATAATTCCTCTGGCGTACCTTGCTCTTCGATTTTGCCACCGTGCAAGAAGATGACCTTGCTTGAGGCCGTTCGCGCAAAACCCATCTCGTGCGTGACCACGATCATCGTGCGTCCCTCTTGGGCAAGCTGCTGCATGATCTTGAGCACTTCCCCTACCAGTTCTGGATCAAGCGCCGAGGTGGGCTCGTCAAAAAGCATTACCTCGGGTTCGACTGCTAGCGCTCGGGCGATAGCGACGCGCTGCTGCTGGCCGCCGGACAGATGGGCCGGATAAGTATTGTGGAAGCGCTCGTCCAAACCGACTTTCTTGAGGTAAGCGACCGCACGGGCACGCGCCTCTTCCTTGGTGACTTGCAATGTTTGCATCGGCACCATGCTGACGTTCTCCAGCACGGTCATATGCGCCCACAGGTTGAAATGCTGAAACACCATGGCCAGCCGCGTGCGCAGTCCACGAAGCTTCTGTTTGTCAGGTTTAGGCGATTTTTTGGGATCAATATCGATGCACAGGCCATCCAGGCTGACCTTGCCGCAATCCGGTTGCTCAAGAAAGTTAACGCATCTAAGAAATGTGCTTTTGCCAGAACCGCTGGAGCCGATGATGCTGATCACCTCCCCACGCTGGGCACTCAACGACACGCCATGTAGAACTTTGTGGCTACCGTAGCTTTTATGGATGTTGTCAACGGTCAGGGCATTCATACGAAACTACCTTCTTTTAGAGTAGGAGCGGAAGGTTTGGCGGCTTTGGTGGCCTTTCTGGGTTTGAGATGCTTGAGCCAGCGTTTTTCCGCAGCATGGAAGCTGGCGATAATGCAAAGAGAGATCATTAGGTAAAGGAGTGAGGCCAGCCCATAGGTGGTAAACGTCAGGTAGGTTTCTGCGTTCACATCCCTTGCCACTTTGAGAATGTCGGGCACGGTGGCGGTGAACGCCAAGGTCGTGCCGTGCAGCATGAAAATGACCTCGTTGCTGTATGCCGGCAGGGCGCGGCGCAAAGCACTTGGCAAGATCACCTTGAAGTTGATGGTGGTGTCGCTCAACCCGAAGGCTTTCGCGGCCTCAATCTCTCCTCGCTGACTGGCCCGGATCGAACCCACGAGGATTTCGGTCATATAGGCGCACTCGTTGAGGATGAATGCCAGCAAAGTGCAGCAATATGCGTCGCGGAAAAAGTCGCTTACTAGCGGCGTATCCCGGATGAATGACAAGCTGTATAGCCCGCTGTAGATAATCAACAGTTGTACATACAGAGGCGTGGTGCGGAACGTGTATGTGTACAGCCATATGGCTGCGCTCAGCATTCGGGACGAGGAGACCCGGCCCACTGCGAGCGGAATCGAAAGAACGAAGCCACCCACTGTTGAGGCGATCAATAGCATGAGGGTAACTGCGACACCGCTCCATTGCTGCCCATCCGACCACAGAAAGCTTTGCCAATAAGTAGTGAAGAGTTCGATCATAATTCCACCTCCCGGGCCCACGCCGCTGAGCGACACTTCACCCAGTGCAGCAACAGGCTAGAGATCCCGGAAAGGCAGAAGTACACGGCTCCCGCTATTAGCATGAACAGCAAAGTATTGTGAGTGCTGCGGCCTGCTTCCTGGGCGGCTAATACCAAATCGCTCAGACCGATGATTGAAACCAGTGCGGTGGCCTTCACCAGAACCTGCCAGTTGTTGCTAATGCCGGGCAGGGCATACCTGACTAGCTGCGGCATCAGCACCTTTCTGAACGTTTGTAGCCCTGACAGACCATAGGCATTTGCAGCCTCAGTCTGACCACGATCAATGGCTAGGAATGCCCCTCGGAACGTTTCGGAGAAGTAGGCTCCGTAGATAAAACCGAGGGTCATGACGCCGGCGGCGAAGGGGTTTATTTCCACTCGGCCAGCGCCGAGTTTGTCTGTGATGTGATTCACTCCAATTTGGATCGTGTAAAAGATCAGCAGCATGAGCGCTAGATCAGGCACACCTCGGATCAAGGTTGTGTAGCACTGCGCTGGAATAACTAGCCAGGCTCGGCCCGACAACTTAGCCAAGGAACTGAGCAGCCCCAAAAACAGCGCCAGTACCAGCGCTACCAGCGCCAACTGAACGGTGCTTAAAGCGCCTTTAGCAATCAGCGGTAAGTATTCAAGCCATTGCATGGCACATTACTCGCAAACGGTGGACAGAGAGGGAGATTGCGAAGCCGGCCCGGCGCATCGGCGTGGCCGGCGTTCTGCGTTTACCCGCCGTAGATGTCGAAGTCGAAGTATTTGCTCGCGATCTTTTTGTAAGTGCCGTCGGCAAGCATGGATGCAATGGCTTTGTTGATCCGCTGTTTGAGATCGGTGTCATCTTTGCGCACGCCGATCGCTGTGCCGCTGCCCAAGACTTTCTCATCCTCGATCACAGGCCCGGCGAATGCGTAGCCTTTTCCCTGATCGGTTTTGAGGAAGGCATAAGTGGCCTGCACCTCATCCTGGAGCGCGGCGTCGATACGACCGTTCACCAGATCCGAGTAAACCTGATCTTGGTTGGCGTAGGCCTGTAGTCGGATGCCGGGCCGTTTCCAGTAGGTGCGGGCGTAGGACTCCTGGATGGTGCCTTGTTGGTACCCAACGGTTTTGCCTTTAAGACCCTCCTCGGTAGGCAATATGCCGGCGGCCTCCTTTGCAACCAAACGGGTAGAGGGATTAGAGAGCTTGTCGGTGAAGTCAATTTGCTTGAGGCGCTGCTCTGTGATGGACAGGCTGGAAAGGACACCATCAAACTTGCGAGCCAGCAAACCTGGAATCAAACCATCAAAACTGCTGTTCACGTACTCGCATTTCATTTCGATGCGTTTGCAAATTTCATTACCCAAGTCGATGTCGAAGCCGACGAATTTGCCCTGAGGATCGCGGTATTCCAGTGGCGGATAAGTAGGATCAACGCCCAGGCGTAGCATCTCTTCGGCTTCGGCTTTGAGCATGACTGAGCCGGCGAACAGAGTGGCGGCTACGCAAGCTACAACGAGATTCTTGTTCATGATTTTTTCTCTGTGCAGTAGTTGGCAGGTGACAGGCTGTGTATCTGAGCTTGGCCACCGGCAGGAGCCGGTGGCGGCGTTGGTTAGAACAGTTCGTCTAGACTTGGTGTTGCTGCGGATAAGGCCCCGCTCCTGATCAGTTCAGCGACGGTCGCCATGTCCGGCGCGATCGGTCGATCTTCATTCATAGCGGGCACTTGGTCGCGAATGCAGTAAATGCTCGTCGAAAGCGCTTTGCTGTAGGGATTGCCACCGCGTAGATCCATGCCTTGAACTGCGCAAAGCGCTTCGACCGAGAGGATCCCGCGCAGCGTGGAGGTCATCTCCAGCAGTCGGCGCGCACCATGCGTGGCCATAGACACGTGATCTTCTTGGTTCCCGGCAGTCGGAATGGTGTCGATAGAGGCTGGGGTGGCACGCTGCTTGTTCTCCGAAGCCATGGCTGCGGCGGAAATATGTGCCGTCATGTATCCAGAGTGCAGGCCTGCATCTACAGTTAGCATCGGTGGCAAACCCGAAAAGGATGGGTCAAGCAACAGGTTGCATCGGCGCTCGGAAAGGTTGCCGATTTCCGCGATAGCGATGGCGAGCATGTCCGCAGCGAAGGCGACAGGTTCAGCGTGGAAATTGCCGCCCGATATCACGTCGCCGGTATCGACGAAAATCAACGGGTTGTCAGATGCCGCATTGCTTTCAATCTCTAGCATGTTGCTGGCGAAACGGATCATGTCCAGGCAAGCGCCGAGCACTTGCGGCTGGCATCGGATACTGTAGGGATCTTGCACCTTGCCCGACGCTTCGGAAATGGCGCGCATCGGGCTGCCATCGAGCAGACGTTTGAAGGCTGCGCCGACCGTAATTTGCCCAGCGTGGCCCCGAACTTCGTGGATGCGGGGGTCGAAGGGACTCGCAATACCCGCGAGTGCTTCAGTGGTAATGCAGCCGATGGTCAGTGCGGCCTTGAAGGCATTCTCCAAAGCAAACAATCCGGTAAGCGCCAGCGCAGTGGATACTTGGGTGCCGTTCATCAACGCCAAGCCTTCCTTAGGCGCCAATACGATGGGCTCCAGACCGGCGCGACCCAGCGCCTCGGCGCCGTCGAGCAGTTCGCCGTCATACCAGGCTTGACCCATGCCTATCATTACAGCGGTCATGTGTGCCAATGGGGCGAGGTCGCCGCTTGCACCGACCGAACCTTGGGCGGGGATGTAAGGAATCACGCCACGTTCGCGCATGTCTTCCAACAACTGGACTGTTCGGTATTGAGCACCGGAAACACCACGCCCAAGGCTTGCTACTTTGAGTGCCATCACCAACCGCACGACATCACCGCCTAAGGCCGGCCCATACCCCGTCATGTGCGACATCACTAGGTTCTTCTGCAACTGACGCAGATCCGCGTCGCTGATGCGCACGTTGGCGAGCTTTCCAAAGCCGGTATTGAGGCCGTAAACAGCGCGACCACTCTCGACCAGGGTATCCACCGCTGTGGCGGAGGCCTCGATGCCTGCGCGTGCACTTTCACAAAGGCATGCAGGCGCGCCGTTGTAGATCGCGCGCCAGGTCGCGAGGCGGGTTTTGCCGGGAACGATTTTTTGTTCTTTAGTCATTTTTGTGCTCACAGGTCGTCAAAATGTTGATCGCTCTAAAACGCTTTTGGCGCTTTGCGGGGTTGGTTGAAGTAATTGATTGAGTGGCGAAGTTCTTCCATTTGCGGGTCGCGCAGGCAGTCCTCGTAGGCCCCTTCAAGATACGGCCGAAGGATTTCGCGAGCTTTTTGACCGCTGCCAATTCTTCCTTGCAACGTCAGCATGCGTTCAGCAACTTCGAGTAGGAGTGCCTCTTCATCCAGGCGGGTGATGCGACCCTTGTCGACAACCTTCTGGCCTCCCACATAAACGTCCCGCACCGAATTGCCTTGCTCGCAGAACACCAGTTGGGTAAGCGCGTCATTGAGTGGGGTGAAGGCAGAGGTCTTTAAGTCGATCAGGCAAAAGTCTGCCTGCTTGCCGATTTCAATTGAGCCGATTTGGCGTCCACGGCCTATGGCTTTGGCACCGCCCGTAGTAGCCATCGTGAACACTTGAAGAGCATCCACCGGACTGGAAGACGATTGATCCAGTAGTGCATTGGAGAGGGCGGCAAGGCGCATGGCATCGAACATGGAGTTCAAGTCGTTGCCATTGTTATTGTCAGTCCCCAAGCCAACCGGAATACCACGCTTGAGCATCTCGGCCACCGGCGCCACTCCGCTGCCCAACTTCATGTTGCAGGCAGGGTTGTGCACCACGCTCGACCCTTTGCTGGCGATCAGGTCGAGTTCATCGGCCGTGAGCCATACCCCATGGGCGAGAACGCTGCGCGAGTTCATCAGGCCGAGCTCGTCCATGTACTTGGCCATGGGCATGCCGTAGAACTTTGCCGCCGTGAGTGCCTGGATCCGGGTCTCCAGCAGATGGATGAGTACGGGACGGTCATACTGCTCGGCCAGCTCCCAGGTTTTCTGCAAAAAAGAAGCGGTGCAGCGCTGAGGGCCAGAGGGCGAGAAAACGAAGCGCACTCTGCCGTTCCAGCGCTGCGCCATCTCCTGCCAGTATGCAAGCACCTGTGGAGCCGCTTTTTCGGTTACTGCTCCTTTGAGCTCCGATGGCAGACGCTCGGCGAGATAGGGAATTCCTTCCTGATAGGGTCGGTCGCACCAAGCTACGCTGACGTCGGCCCGGATGCCTAGGATCGAATATGCCTCAAATGCCGCGTGCACCACCTCAGGTTCCAAGTGGCCACCGAAGTGCACGTCATCGACTACAGTGGTGATGCCATTGCGCAGCATCTCGATTCCGTTTACCAGGGTGCGCAGGTAAACCTCTCGCGGCGTCCAGCCTCGGCGGTGGGTTGGTGGACTGTAGAGCCCCATCCAGATTTCCAACGGTATGCCGGAAAAACGGCCCTTATCAAAACGGTCGTGCGAGTGATGGTGTGCGTTGATCAGACCAGGTATCAGCAGCTTGCCGCGCCCATCAGTACGCTCGTCGAGATTGACCGTCGAATGATCGATTCGTGGTGCAAGACCAACGAAACGGTCGCCGTCGATCAGCACGTCGATAACACGGGCTGTGCCGTCCGTGCCTATAACGTTGACTTGCTCAATCAAATGAAGAAGGGCCATGACTTAGTCCTTTATGGGCGATGCAGGGTGGCTTGCGGGCTCCACCACAGCGGGACTTGAATCTCTTGGTCAGTCAGCGGGCCGAGGCCTTGGGCTACCAATTTCGCCATCGGATAGCCCGCTTGGGCGTGGCGCACTACGCCAATGCCGGCATCGGTGGTGAGACAAGCATCCAGACGTAGGTCTGCCTCTTCGGATCCATCGGCGATCATGGTGACGCCGGTATGGGCGGAAATGCCCATCGTGCCGTTGGATTGAATCGCCACGAGGTCTGCCATGGCCGAGACGTTGAGCAGAGCGTTCAGGTACGGCCAATCGGAGATCGCATCCGAACCGTCAAGCATGTTCTCGGTTTCAAATGCGGGGTTGGCAATGGAACCGGTATCGAGGTTGTCCCGCGAGAAAGCGACCGGGCCTTTGAGTTCGCCTGAACGCACCAAGGCGTTGACGGCCAAACCGAAATCGCGACGCTGACCAAATCCGAGGAAGCAGATTCGGGCTGGCAGGCCTTCTATCGGCAAGCGATCGCGGCAGCGGCTGATCCAGCGAGTTACAAGTGGATCGTCCTTGAACATCTCCAGTGCCAAGTCGTCGAGTCGACGTTGATCCGATACTTCGCCGGACACGCAAGTCCAACGGAAGGGGCCACGCCCGATGAAGAAGAGCGGGCGGACGTATTCAGCAATGCAGCCTGGATAGGCGAAGGCCTCTTCGCGGGACATGCCAGCGTCAACCGCCTCTTTGCGCACGAACGTGCCGTATTCAAAAACCACCGCACCCTCATTCTTGAAGCGGTTCATAGCCTTGACGATGCGTTTCATCGATTCACGGGATTTCGCCATGTAGGCGTCACGGTCGCGCTCAAGCAATTCGGCGGCTTCCGCTAAGGACAGTCCGGCCGGAATCAATGCGAACGGGTCATGGCATGGGCACATCTCTGTAACGATGTCGGGTTTCCATCCATAGTTCAGAGCCTGCTCCAATGCTTCAACCATATTGCCGAGCACTACTATGGAAAGAGCACGGCCTTCTTTCTGGGCAGAGTCGGCCATTCCGATCGCTTCTTCGAGCGAGGCGGCCTGAATGTCTGCGTAGCCATTGGCCAGGCGTTCGTCGATGCTCTTTTGGCGTACTTCCACTGTCACACTGACGCCACCATGCATGGTCATTGCAAGTGGCTGCGAGCGCCCCATGCCGCCTAAGCCGGCGGTGAAGAACACACGGCCTTTGAGCTCGCCGCCGAAGTGGCGGTCAGCGACCAGGGCCAAGGTTTCAAAAGTCCCTTCGATTACGCCTTGGCTGCCGATGTACTGCCAAGGCCCAGCAGTGTAGGAGGCGAATGCGGTGAGGTTCTGGGCGCTTAGGTCGTAGAATTTTGGCCAGTCGGCCTTGATAACGTTACTGTTGGCCATTACTACACGTGGGGCCAGACGGTGTGTTTTGAAAATGGCCACCGGCATGCCCGATTGAATGGCCAAGGTCTCATCGTTCTCCAGATTCTTTAGTGACTCAACGATCGCGTCGTAACTTTCCCAGTTACGTGCAGCCTTGCCGATCCCGCCGTAGACCGTCAGTCGTGACGCGTCCTCCGCGTTTTCTAAGTTGTTTTCGAGCATTCGCAAGATCGTCTCCTGCTTCCAGCCCTTACACCGCAAGGTACTTCCACGCGCAGCTTTTATCTGTTGAGGTTTTTGTTGGGTCATATCAAGCCACTCTCAGGTTTTTTTACGGAAGCACAGTTGGCAGGCTTCCCCTCGGGTGACTCGATTATTTAAGCCGGCACCTCGGCGAACCATGCAAAAAGCTGCAACCGAAGTTTCCATATGCGTCATGGTTCATGCCGCAGGCACAGTTCGATACTCACTCGTAAAAAGAAACACCTCAGGAGGTGGAGCGATGAGTGATTTCGATCTCGTAGTGCGTGGCAGAATCGTCGATCACGAACAGATAGTTGAAGATGGATGGCTTGCCATCCGCGACGGAAAAATTGCCGCTCGTGGAGCAGGTCAGCCGCCGGCCGCCAAGTGCACGCTCGACGAACGCAGGCATTGGGTGCTGCCAGGTGTTATCGACGGTCAGGTGCATTCTGGTAGTCAGGCGAACCAGGAAGGCTTGGGGTGGGCCAGCCGTGCAGCAGCAGCCGGGGGCATCACTGTGATGGTCGATATGCCATATGACGATCCTGAGCCTGTAGCTTGTGCGGCACAGCTACTGCGCAAGGCGGCCGAAGTCGAGCGGGACTGCCATATCGATGTGGGGCTTTTCGCTACCGTGGATGAGAAGCATGGGGTGGGCGCCATTCCCGGACTAATCGAGGCCGGTGCTTGTGCCTTCAAATTCTCAACGTTCGAGGCAGCCCCTGGCCGTTTCCCTCGCATCGAGGAGGACTTACTGAACGAGCTGTTCAGTCTCATAGCTCCTTCTGGACTGGTGTGTGGAGTGCATAACCAGATGCAGGAACTGACCCGCAAAAACATCAAACGTCAAATCGAAGTGGGTGATACGGGTTGGGACGCCTTTCTTCGAGCTCACCCGCCGTTGATCGAAGATCTGGCTACGGCACTGATCTATGAGATCGGAGCGCAGACAGGGGCTCGTGCACATCCAGTTCACGTGTCCACCGGGCGCGGTTTTGAGCTTTGCGAGATGTACCGCAAGGCCGGTCATACAGCGACTATTGAAACCTGTATCCAATATCTGATGCTTAACCATGAAGAGCACACACGACGGCTCGGAGCCAAGACCAAGCATTACCCACCGATCAGACCCAAGACAGAAACTGAAAAAGTGTGGGGCCACATAGCTGCTGGCCATTGCACATTCGTTTCTTCCGACCATGTCAGCTGGGGGCTGGAGCGCAAAAATAACCCAAATGTGTTCCGCAACTCTTCCGGCGGCCCCGGTTTGGAAACGCTGCTGCCAGCGCTTTGGACAGGGGCGACCACCCGTAGCCTTTCACCCACGCTGGTCTCGAAACTGCTTAGCCATAACCCTGCTGCACATTCCTTATTGGACGATCGCAAGGGCGGGTTTGAAATCGGTAAAGACGCAGATTTCGTGATTCTCGCTGAAGAGCGCTACCGCTTCGATCCTTCCGGAAGCCTCAGCGCCGTGAAGTGGAGCTCGTTCGAAGGAATGGAGTTTTCCGCGCGGGTCAAGAAAACATTCTGTCGCGGCCAAGGCGTATTTGACCAAGGAACAATACTCAACAGCCCAGGTTACGGTCGTTTCCTGCGCCCCCACAATCAAAACAAGAGCACCGACCGAAATGAGTGATTCCCAAGTGAAATTGAACCGCGACCGGCTGTGGGGCCGGGTTGAAATGCTCTCCAGTTTTATTGTTCCTGGCGTGCCGTGGACGCGCCGTGCTTTTTCCCCTCAGTTCGAAGAAGCACGACGCTGGCTCAAAGGCGAGTTCGAGTCCGCAGGTCTTTGCGTAACCTTGGATGCAGGTGGCAATTTAATCGGTGAGATGAAAGGCAGCGAGCCTGGCCGCAAGCCTTTAATCAGCGGTTCGCATTGCGATACCGTGGTCGCGGGAGGGCGCTTCGATGGAATCATCGGCGTATTGGCAGCGTTAGAGGTTGCCCATGCGTTTAAGGACGCAGGACGGTGCCTGCGCCATCCGTTCCAGGTGATTGATTTTCTCTCAGAGGAGCCCAGCGACTACGGCATATCCTGTGTAGGAAGTCGCGCGTTTGCTGGGCTATTAAGCACCGATATGCTCGCTTCCAAGAATCGGGTTGGCGAGAGCCTTGCGCAGGCTTTAACACGTATCGGCGGCGATCCAAATGGTTTGAACCAGGCGTTGAGGGCACCCGAGAGCACCGCCGCGTTCGTCGAGTTGCACATAGAACAAGGGCCCGTGTTGGAGAGCCAGGGCGTGCAGATCGGCTCAGTTACCAACATCGTCGGCATCCGGCGGGTAAGCATCACGGTGTGTGGCTTACCTGATCATGCCGGTACGACACCCATGGATCTTCGCCGAGACGCGTTGGTCGGTGCTGCGCACATGATCGTAAAGGCCCGCGATATGGCCGCTGCGCTGTCCGGAAACCCCAACTATGTCGTTGCGACCGTCGGCCGTCTTGATGTGACCCCAAATGTACCAAACGCAGTGCCGGGGAAGGTTGAGATGGTGCTTGAAGTGCGCAGTGACTCCAAAGATGTGTTGCTGAAATTTCCAGAGGATCTGTTGAACCAATGTGAGCCGGTGCTCAGAGATCTGCGCTTGAGCGCAGTATCGGTGGCATTGACGTATGCCGACCCAACCGATTGCTCCATGCTGGTAATCGAAGCTGTGAGCGCAGCCGCCCAAAGTCTGGGCTACACCAACATAACCATGCCCAGCGGGGCGGGACATGACGCTGTCTACGTGGGCGCTACCGGGCCAATCGGCATGGTGTTTGTTCCATGCCTCAATGGCCGAAGCCATTGCCCCGAAGAGTGGCTTGAGCCTGAGCAACTCATGCACGGGACAGAGGTGCTGGCTGCAACACTTATGCGGCTGGACGCTCAACTGGCCCCAGATTAATCTGCTCCACACGATTCCAATAACAAGGACGAGTGCGCAGGTATGCCGATACCAGCGCTTTACTCACCAATCCTGGAGTACAAGAAGTGAACAGCCCAGCGGTTCCCCCTCTACACGACATTGACCTCAAACACTGGCGGCTTTTCAAGGCTGTTGTGGAGTGTGGCGGGCTGTCCGCCGCCGAGGAGGCTACTGGTATGGGCATATCAGCGATCAGTCGACAACTGTCCGATCTGGAAGGGCGCTTCGGTAGCCAGCTGTGCCAGCGAGGGCGCAGCGGGTTTCAGTTAACTCAGGAAGGGCAGGTCGCGTACACAGCTGTTCTACGGTTGCTAGATTCCATAGATGAGTTTCGCGAAACGCTTGCCCACTCCAAAGGCGAGGTCAAAGGTGACCTTAGTTTGTGGTTAATTGACCACAGCACATTCACCCCCGCCAATCCCATCGCCACTGCCCTTGCAAGATTTTCTAACATGTATCCGTTGGTGAACCTGAGTATCAGCGTTGCCCCGCCGGACGCGGTCGAACGCGCGGTAGCCGAGAAGAAGGCTGGAGTGGGCATCACAATCTGTAAGTCGGATTTGCCGTCGCTCACCTATCAAGTGATCAGCAACGAGACCTCTGCTTTGTACTGCGGGCGAGGTCATCAAGCTTATGGCAAAGACGAAGATGAGACGCGGTATATCATCGAGCAGGGAGCGCGATATGTGCGTCGCGGCTACCTGATCCAAGATTCAGCCCCAACTTCCTTCCTTCAGCATTCCTCACCCCTGGCCCACCATGTCGAAGCAACTGTGCAGTTGCTACTCAGCGGCGGTTTCGTCGGGATTGTGCCCGATCACATTGCTCAACCTTGGGTCTCTAGTGGAGAGCTATATCGCTTGCCTCTTCCCGAGTTCATAGTCGACCGTCCAGTGTTTGCTGTCGCTCGCGAGTCAGAGCACCGCACGCGCACCGCAATGCTCATGCAGGACGCGTTAATTGAAGCTTTCGGAAGTGGCCGTCACGGGGTATAGCAGGTGGTGCGGGGAGCAGCTCCTAAAGCCACCATGAGTCGAATACAGCGGGTTTTCAATCAGGCGTTATTTCTAAGCCTACGACTCGGCTATTCGCTATTCCCGCCGATGTCGGACGTGTTCAAAAAATGGTGTAGGTGCTGACGCTGTTTCCTCTGGCTAATACCATCCCTAAAGGTCAAAAACACGTTACCTGTGATATAAATTGTGTGCTGACCGGTCGAGACGCTGGTCGTATCAGCATTAGATCCTCGTACAACTGGCCTCAGTGTATCGCCCGCTGAATAGGTCATGATCTAGTGAAAAATTTGTATCAGAAGGAAGGACGCGCATGGCAAAGGCTGAAATGGCTGGCCAGTTGCCCATTGCCGAAGGTGGCACTAAAGAGCGCATTCTGCGTATCGCAGCGGAGCTATTTTCCACCCGAGGCTACCATGCGACCGGAATGGCCGAGCTTGAAAAGGCAACCGGGTTGGGTCGAGGGGCGCTTTACCACCACATAGGTAGTAAAGAGGAGCTGTTGTTCGAAATCACGAGCCGCTACCTGAGGGTGCTGATCGCGAAAGGCGTTCCTTTAATCGAAACCGATCTCCCCGCAGAGGAGAAGTTTAGGCATTTCTCGTCGGTGGTTATGCGCGCAATTGTCGATCATCTTGCTGAAATGACAGTTTGTTTCCGAGAGGTCTATTCAGTAATTGGCGAACGCAAAATAGAGTTGCTCGACCTTCACCGTCAGTACGAGCAAATCTGGTCGGCAATACTGAAGTCGGGCGTTGAGGAGGGAGTATTCGTTACAGCGGACTCCTTAGCTGTCAAAGGGATACTCGGAATCCACCACTACAGCTACCTATGGATTAAACCTGGTGGCCGGCGCTCGCCAGAGGCAATCTCTGATTTTTTCTGCCATATGTTACTCCCTGGGTTGAAGACTCCTACCCTTGCGCCTGAGGTTAGAGCTTAAGCTTCTGAATTAGAAAAGGGGGCAAGCATCGGGAGTGATCTCTTGAAAGAGGTCAGCCTCTAGGCCTAAGAAGCTGACGCTCCAGCTCTCGGACTATTGACAGTCCTTGTAGCAAGGCTTCACTTTGACATCGGGCCTATCGTCGACGTAGAACGCGTCGCGATTTGGCATTTTGACCTTTATAAGGGTCTCTGCATTAACCGTAGCGTTCGCTTCCAGCAGCTCGTTTTTGTTCAGAATATAACCAACCACTGAGTACACCTGATCATTGCTCAACGATTGAGGTTGTTGGAACGGCATAGCGCGCCTGACGTAGTCGTATAGTGTGGTCGCGTAAGGCCAATAACTACCGACTGTTTTCACCGGTTTTTGAGAGGTTAAGGTGCCTTTTCCACCCATTAGTGCTGGCCCCATGCCGCCCTCGAGGTTGGCGCCATGACAGGCAAGACAGGATGTCTGATAAATCTTCTCTCCGTCCATGACTGTACCTTGACCGACGGGCAGGTTCTTACCATCGGGGGCAACGTCAATATTCCAACTTGCGATTTGTTCCTCTGTCACTGCATGTCCCAAGCCATGCTTTTGGTCAGCCGCTACGCTCGCAACAGTACAAATACTTAATACCCCCAGCGTCACGACTATCATTTTATGCACGGCCATTTGTCACCTCCCCATTGGAGTTGATTCGCCAAGGCTGGGTAGCATTATTGTGGTAGAAAGAGACCTCTCCGCGCACTTCCTTCAATTGTTCGAGGCTTGGTTGAACGTACCCTGTCTCATCAATAGCGCGGCTCATAATGACCATTTCCGTTCCCAACCATTCGAATGGGGCGCGGAATGCCGTCAGAGATTTATTGAGTACAGGTTCTTGGAGCTTCGCTTCATACCAGTTACGGCCGCCGTCGACGGACACATCCACTCGTGTAATTTTGCCGTTTCCGCTCCAAGCGATGCCACGCATTTCATGGAGGCCTTTGCGTGTGAGTTTATGCGTACCGGAAGGGGAGGTGATGAGCGACTTGCATTCCATCACAAATGAGAATTTTCTTGATCGCCCATCGGCCATGAGATCGGTGTATTTAGCCGTTTCTTCACGGCTATAAGCAGGAGCATCGGTCACATGTAAACGACGCAACCACTTGATGTGGGTGTTGCCTTCATAACCAGGTACTAGCAGGCGTATTGGGTACCCTTGCTCGGGGCGTAGCCTTTCACCGTTCTGGCTGTACACGACCATTACGTCATCCAGACACTTCTCGATCGGTATGCTTCGAGTCATAGCTGCACCATCTGCCCCTTCAGCGATAACCCATTTCGCCTCAGGCTTGAGACCTGCTTCTTCCAATAGTGTTTTCAATGGCACACCAGTCCATTCGGCGCAACTTACCAAGCCAGCTACTTCAGCTGCCGTTTTGCCCCAGGGCGGTAAAAAGGAGGGGTTTCCTGAGCATTCGATGAAGTGAATGCGTGAGACGGCTGGAAACTGCCTTATCTCATCCACAGTAAATAGAAGTGCTGCTTTCGTCAGCCCATGAATCACCAGCTGGTGATTAGCAGGATCGATCTCTGGCACCCCTGCGTGATTGCGTTCATAGAACAGCCCATTGGGCGTGATGATTCCATCCAATTCTTGGAGTGGGGAAGTGCTATAGGCTGACATTGGCTCCTTCAGCCCAGGGTACAAGTTGCGTACTGCATTAGTCTCAAACTTAGAAGGTTTACCGTAGGGTACAGCTGTGGGGCCGCCTAAGGTTTTTGTCCAGGTCGGCACCTCTAGCTGCTTGCCTCCAACTGCACTACTAACTGAGGATTCTGCAGCTCGTACAAGAGGTGCAAATGTTGCACCAAGTGCCGCTGTGCCGACGATCATGCCTGTTCTGCTTAGGAAGTCTCGGCGAGCGAAGGTTGTGGCAATCTCAGTTTTGTCATCTGTTGAGTCATTCTTCATTTTTGTTCTCCTGATCAACAAGTATGGCGGCCCATCGGCACCTCACTCTGTACCGATCGGTCGGTATTCAGTGTTTCAATGGCCAACCTAAAAATCAACCTTCAAAGTGCCGAACGGACAGGAGTCGAACTCAGCTAGCACCATTTGCTAAGCGCTTGTCGCTGAGCACCAACCCAATTCCTCCTAGCACTGCCAACGATGTCAGTGCTAAGCGAACGGTGAGGTGCTCACCAAGGATGAGTATCCCAGCGAGAGACGCTAAGACAGGAACACTCAATTGGATGGTTGCTGCTCGGAACGATGAAAGCGAACGTATCGCCGCGTACCAGATTGCATAACCAACACCTGAGGCAATCGTCCCAGAAGCAATGGCGCAAAGAGTCCCCCAAAAATCGATCGAAAAGTCACTAATGAAGGGGACTGAAGCCAAAAGCATCATAGGGACGGCTCGCAAGAAATTTCCTGTAGTCGATGCGAGTGGGTCGTTCGATTGCTTGCCGATTAAGGAGTATCCGGCCCATGCAATGCCTGACAACAGCATAATTCCAGCGCTACCAAGCGCAGGCGCACTTGTCCCGGGTAATAACAAGGCCACAAGACCTCCAATAGCAAGGAGTAACCCTGCAATGGCAACCCCTTGCATCCTCTCACCTTTGCAATACCCGTAACCAAGCATGGTGAGTTGTACTGCGCCGAACAACAGTAGGGCGCCTGTCCCAGTTTCCAGGTTCAAATATGCGTATGAAAAAGCAAATGCGTAGGCGAACAGAGTCAAAGCACCAAACCAGGTTCCTGAGGGGCGTGTCGCACCTTTAATCGCCAGGAGCACCCAAAGCATGATAGCTCCGCTCACCAGACGTATAAGTGTAAAGGAAGTAGGGTCAATTTCTGTATGACGAAGTGCGAGCCGGCAAAGCACCGAGTTAGCTGCAAAAGCTAGCATCGCTAAGGCGGTGAGCAGGACAACTTTTTTGGAGCCTTTGAGTTGCGGTACATCAAGTATGTGCTGTGACACTAGCTGTTCCCCACAGTGCGTATAGGTTACTACAGACTTGTAAAGTTACCTCGCGCTTGGAGTTTCAGCTGCTGCGAACCAGTAGCAGTTACTCAAGACCAAGCGAAATCATAAAATGCCTGGTTGGTTGCTATGATGAAGGCTACCGTTCAGTTGGTAGGCTTGCAACAGAATTATCTGTGATTGTGCGGTGGACTCCCAGAGAGTTCTTTTTTGCTCTGCTCTGGGGGCATGAGGCAAGCAAAAAACTCTGGCATATTGCCGGGGCTAGGAGAGGGGGGGCGGGGAGCTCGATCAAATCAAGGATCTGCGCGTCGATGTCCCCTGATTGCACTCGGTGGAAAGCCAAATCTATCTCGAAATCTGACGGCGAATTGAGACGGCGTCTGGTAGCCCACAGAAAGTGCTATCTGCATTACAGGCTGAGTTGTCGATTGGAGTAGCTGCAGCGCAAATGACATGCGAGCATCGATCAGCAGGTTGCTTAGGTTAGTCCCTTCCTCAGCCAATCTACGGCGCATAGTGGCCTCGCTCATCGCAAATGCCGACGCTACGGCTCCAGCGCTCCATTCGTTAGCCAGATCTCTTCCTATGAGTCGTCTGACCTTGACCGCCATTGTCAGCACTCGTGACTGCTCAAGTCGTCCTCCGTTTATGCTGATCCACACCAAAAGCTCCTGCAAGCGATGGCGAGCAATCATGGTCGGGACTGTGCTGTCCTCCACCGCCTTAATTGAACGGTGAAGCGATACCGCAAAATCTGCGGTATCGCTGCTTATGGGAAGGGCATGTTTAATGACTGGCAAATCCGGATTGGATTCGGCGTATAAGGCGATCAGCGTTTCATCCCACGCCAGCCAGTGCGCTCGGTAGCTACCGTCTTCCGCTAATTTGTTGGTGATGTCGAGCGATTGACCCCCAGCTACAACGATCGCTTCACCTGCGCGGATCAAATACTCTCCTCCGGGCCACCGAACCGCTTTTATGCCTTTCTCGACGTATATCAGCACAGGGCTTTCAATATACAAACGCTTGAACTCCAGATTCTGTTGCTGGAGAACGACTCCTGCTGTCCCGACTCCGGGTCGAGTAATGATGTGCAGAGCCCGGTAGGAGTCGTAAGCGTTCGTCATCGACATTAGCGGTTGCCTTGTACCGTGAGTGTTGCTTTGCCAAGCGAGCTGCCTAGCACCATAAACCCGAGCATCGCCGGTGTGGCAGTAGGTGGTAATTCGAGCTTGTCGACTTTCAGGGCATTAACCGTGATGAGGAAATTGTGTGTCTGTCCCTCAGGCGGACAGGCTCCAAGGTAGCCAGGCATACCGCTATCGCCCCTAACCTCAAGCGTACCGGCTGGAAGTTTGCCTCCAGAGCTGCCCGCGCCTTCCTTTAGCTCATTTACATTTCCAGGTACGTTCGCCAGTACCCAGTGCCACCAGCCTGATCCGGTAGGTGCGTCGGGATCATACATAGTCACCACATAGCTTTTCGTACCTTGCGGAGCGCCGCTCCAGGATATTTGAGGGGAAAGATTTTTGCCGTTGCAGCCGAACGCATTGGCGAACTGGGCCTGTTGAAGATGTCCGTTCAATGGGCTGCTGCTTTGCACCTTGAACTCTTGGGCTTGAGTAATACCTGCGGCCAACGAAAGCGCCAAGATGCTAGCGACTAAAATTGATTTTTTCATACCGACTCCGATGTGGTTGGAGTCGATATTCTGCGGCGCCAGCCACTCCTTGCCCGTTTGCCTCCGCTCGAATTTGATTGCGATCCAGTCAATTTGGGCGAACCGCAATATTATTAAAGAGGCGATGCACTAACTCAGCGCTATTGCTCCTTCATTGCTTGGATACTCGCCAGCCCCTTTATCAGAGCTGCGGAAGTCGTCTGAATGTGATGAATCAACAGCTCACTGGCCTTGGTCGCATCTTTTGCTAAGGCTGCATCGAGGAGCCTCCTGTGTTCATCACCGATATCCCTATTCTTGGCAGTCATTGCTATCGACATCGCCCGATAGCGCGCCGTTTGTTCGAATAGCATTGCTCGCATTCGCAACAACCAGGTGTTTGGGCATGCGCTGACCAGTGCTTCGTGAAACGCCTCATGCGCTGTATTCCAGGCGTCAGCTTCGTATTGGTCGATGGTGTCAGGCCCCGCAATCCTCGAAAGACAGTGGTAGGCCGAAACCAATCCTGACTCCCAAGTGACATTGCCGTTTTCGATGGAGTGGCGAAGGCAGCTCGCTTCTATCTCAATTCGGGCCTGCGTGAGGTCGTTCAGATCCGCCAGCGAAACAGCTGAGATTCGAAATCCTTTTTGAGGTTCGGCTATGACAAGCCCCTCGGCAGTCATCCTGGACAGGGCCTCTCGTACTGCGCCTGCGCTGGCTTTGTACTGTCCAGCTAGCTCCTTCACATTGACTCTACTTCCAGGCGGCAACACACAGGACAAAACGTCTCTGCGTAGCCGTTCGTATGTCGCCTGAGTGAGACTTTTGGCCGCGCTTTCTACCATTACCTTCTCTCTCGAAGCTAAAATATTGTTTGTTGCGAAAAATATATTTTATGTCATAAGATGGATTTGCTCAATTACCAAAAGAGTCGCTGATTGCTGACACTGCTCCCCACAGGCCTTCATCGGACTGGAGCGCTCAGCGGGCTGACAGAGCACAGATCCCACTTCGATCGAGGCTGCGCTTTTTTCAACGGCCTCCATTGATGTTCGTTGATCCACTTTGTAAGAAGGCAGCGGAGGTAGTAATGAAGTTTTGTCGTTTTGGCCCGCCAGGCAAAGAGCGTCCAGGTTTGGTGGACGCCGAAGGTCGGATCCGCGATCTCTCTGCGCATATCACCGATATCGATCCTTCGGTACTGGCCCCTGCAGCTCTTGCTGAACTATCGAAGCTAGATCTCGCTGAATTGCCGGTGGTAGAGGAGGGTGTTCGTTACGGAGTCCCCGTGGCCCAAGTGCGTAAATTTATCGCCATTGGACTCAACTACCGAGATCATGCTGAAGAAGCTGGCATGGCGATTCCCACCGAACCCATCATCTTTCATAAAGCCATCAGCTGCCTCTCCGGGCCGAATGACGACATCGTTCAGCCTCCGCATTCTACAAAGCTTGATTGGGAGCTTGAGCTGGGGGTAGTGATTGGAAGTGAAGCTAAATACGTGTCCGAAACCAATGCTCTGGATTACGTAGCTGGTTATTGCGTGGTGAACGATGTTTCTGAGCGGGCTTTCCAGATGCAAAGTTCGCAATGGGATAAAGGCAAGGGATGTGACACTTTCGGCCCGATTGGGCCTTGGCTGGTGACTCGAGATGAGATCGCGGATCCGCAGAACCTCGATATGTGGCTGGACATAAACGGTGAACGGCGCCAAACAGGTAACTCGAAAACGATGATCTTTTCTGTTGCGCAGATTGTGTCTTACTGCAGTCGGTACATGACGCTGCATCCCGGTGACGTAATTTGTACAGGCACTCCTCCAGGGGTAGGCATGGGGATGAAACCGGAGCCTCTTTGGCTACACCCCGGCGATCAGATCCATTTATGGATTGACGGCTTAGGAGAGCAGCGGCAGAAGGTTGTGCCAGCCAGGTAATCCGTAACTCGGCAAATGAGCGTCTCCAAGTGGAGACGCTTGCTGATATTAGAATTTGTCTGGCATGTCATGATCCCAGACCTAAATCGAATACGCTGGCTCCCAGCATGATGGCTGCGACGATTCCGACGATCGAGAACGCCTGTTGTAAACGAGGAATGGCCAGCTTGTGAGCTAGCTGCCTTCCCGCGATCAACCCTAAAACCGCACCGACGGCAAACGGTACCGCTGCTTGCCAATACATAACGCCGCTGATCGCGGCTGCAATCACTCCGCCGATTGAAACCGACGCGATCACCGCAAGAGAAGTTGCGACAATACTTTTCATTTCCAGATTGGTGTATCGCGTCAGGGCCGGAATGATGACGAAACCTCCTCCGACACCCAGCAAGCCTGACAGTAAACCCGACGTGAAACCGGTTAACGCCAATACTCGAGCACAGGGCAGCGTCCAGCGTAACCGGCCCTTTGCCGGATTAAGTACGCAGGGCAACACCTCGCGTCGTGGAGCGGCACCGCCATTACGGATTTCCCGACTTGCATTGCGCAACATGCGCACGCTTGCGTACACCAGCACCAACGAAAATACGAGTGCGAGAGGCTTGTTGGGAATGCGTTGAGCCAGGTGTAAGCCTAGCGGCGCAGCCACGATTCCAATCGATGATATGAAGGCAGCTGCTTTATATCGAACGACGCCTTGCTTCAATCCGAGCACAGCTCCGACGCCGGAAGCTAACGCCACTGCTAGCAGTCCGACAGGGGCCGCTTGGGTCATTGATAAACCTAGACCGAAAACCAATACAGGAATGGCGAGGATTCCCCCGCCTGCACCAGTCATGGCTAGAACACCTCCAATGACCGCGCCAAGAACGACGGCCAGCATGCTGTGCTCATCCATATGTTAATGCTCCGCCTGACTTACTTCCGTGTCAGCGAACCATTCGCGTCCTTTCAGCATGCAGTGCCAGTAGAACGGCGGGAGAATTCTCTCTTTAAGAAACCAACTCAAACGAGAGGGTTTGCGCCCATCCAGAAACCAGGTGGCAAACGTCGGCGCTAGCTTTCCGCCATAGAGAAACTCGGCCAAGACAACTTTTCCACGCTCAACCGTCAGAGGGCAGGAGCCATAGCCGTTATACGCAGCTTGATGCTGTTTCATCCCTAGGTTAACCAGGACATTGTTCGCTACGACCGGCGCTTGTTTACGTGCAGCCGCCATGGTTTTCGCATTTGTGGTATTCACCACATCTCCTAGCGCCCAAACATTGGAAAATTTGCGATGAGCCAAGGTCGCTGGATCTACGTCGACCCAGCCCGCATCATCCACGAGCGGGCTTGAGCGAATAAAATCTGGAGCAACCTGCGGGGGCACGACGTGAAGGAGGTCAAACGACTCAATCACGGTCTGGGTGTTTCCTTCTTTATCGGTACGTTCGAAAGTCGCCTGTTTGTTGGGGCCATCCACGGCCACTAGCTTGTGGCTGAATTTCAAGTCGACCGCATATTTTTCCATGTACGCCATGAGGGCAGGGACGTAGTCGGCGACGCCGAATAGCACACCGCCGGAATTAAAAAATTGCGTTTTTATCTGTGCCTGGCGATCGTTTTTCAACCAGTGATCGCATGAGAGATAGAGCGCTTTCTGAGGCGCACCCGCACACTTGATTGGCATTGGCGGCTGCGTAAAGAGGGCCTTGCCTGATTTGAGTTCCTGGACAAGTTTCCAGGTATAAGGCGCAAGATCGTAGCGATAATTAGAGGTTACGCCATTGGAGCCTAATGTCTCAGTCAGTCCTTTGATAGCCGACCAATCGAGCTTCAAGCCAGGGCAGACGACAAGCTGGTCGTACTGAATAACTCTCCCTCCATCGAGGACGACTGCATTGGCCTGTGGGTCGAAAGCAGTTACCGCTGCTTTGATCCACGTCACACCTCGAGGCATGACAGAAGCCATCGTCCTTACAGTAGATTCAGCCTCGAAGATGCCTCCGCCGACCATAGTCCACCCAGGTTGATAGTAGTGCGCATCAGCAGGGTCGATTAGTGCGATATCCAGATTCGGTTCTCGTGACTTCAGGCTGGCTGCGGTGGCAATGCCTGCAGAGCCGGCACCAACAATGACGATCTGGTGATGAGTCGTAGCCATGGCATTAGCGGTGCGCCCACCATTGCTGATTCTGCGTGCAAGTGAAGAAACATCCACCTGTGCGCTTTTGGTTTTTTCGAGAATGGCGGACAGACTCTGCTTGCCTGCCTCAGAGAGCGCCCACAGCATCGCTGACCGGGTGCCAGTTCTACAGTAGGCAACCACAGGTCTCGACGCTTCCTTTAAAATTGCGACGAAGGAATCTACCGTTTCATCAGCAATGGCTGATGCTTGGGTGGGCAGGTAGTGAAACGTCATGCCTTCTGCTTCGGCTGCTTGGCGGATCGTTACATGTGTTGGCTGGTCGGTTGCCTCGCCATCCGGCCTGTTGCAGATGAGAGTACGAATCCCGAGCTCAGCCAGTTGCTTCACATCGACCACGGTCAGTTGCGACGCAATAGAAAAATCCGAACTTAATTTATAAGTATTCATATTATTTTCCGTTGATAACTACGCAAGGTTAAAGCGTTAAAGCGTGTTGAGCGGTATTTTCAGATAGCGGATACCATTCGTTTCTGGCTCTGGCATGTTGCCGCCACGCATATTGATTTGGACGGATGGCAGTATCAGCATTGGCATGTCGAGAGTTGCATCACGTGTTTCTCGCATGTTCACAAATGTATCTTCGCTTGTACCTTCACGGACATGGATATTTTCACGCTTTTGTGCTTTTACACTGGTGATAAACGCGAGCGGTCGGCCATTCGGACGATAATCGTGGCACATCAAAATGTGGGTTGATTCAGGAAGCGCCAAAATCTTATGTATTGACCGAAAGAGTGTTCTGGCGTCCCCTCCAGGGAAGTCGCACCTTGCTGTGCCGTAATCGGGCATGAACAATGTATCGCCCACGAACGCGAGACCTGTTTGTTCATCCTGGATAAGATAGGTCATACAGGCAGGTGTATGACCAGGCGTATGCAACGCTTGGGCGGTTAAACTGCCAATATGAAACGTATCGTTGTCATCAAACAAAATATCAAACTGATCGGAACCGCTTTTAAGTTCATCTTCTGTATGGAACAAGTGGCTAAAGACTTTTTGAACGTCTTTTATTCTGTTTCCGATGCCAATCTTGCCGCCTAGCCGTTGTTTCAAATATTGAGCAGCGGTCAGATGATCGGCATGTAAATGTGTCTCAAGGATCCATTCGACGGATGCGCCCAGCTCCGTCACGCGTGCAACGATTCTGTCGGCTGATTCGGTTTTTGTGCGGCCCGATTTCGGATCGTAGTCAAGCACGCTATCGATAAGCGCACACTGCATGGTAGAGCGGTCAAGCAACAGATAGCTGAACGTCGATGTCGCTTCGTCAAAGAATTCTTCGACCAATATTTTTGCGCCGAAATACATTAGATAGCTCCTGAATAGCTGCTATGTCAGCAGTCTCAAGATCCATGCCAATGTTGATCTTTCCATTGAACGCTCTAAACAGCGTGTTTCCTGAGTTTCCAGGGCGAGGTATTCGTGTCTGTCATTATTTTTGGCAGTTAACTGGCAGTCTGTGGCAGTATTTGGCAGTAGAAAGCATACGTGTTCGGGAGAAGATTATGAGTAGTGGGCTAATCGCTACGAGCAATGTAGATGTTCAAGCGTTGATTTCTTACCTTGAGCATGACGATAGACCCACCATCGTCCTGGATGTCGAGTACAACGTCATTGCCTCCAACAAGGCCTATCAAAGGCATTTTGGTGTTGAGGGAAAACCGCACGTTGGCTCCAAATGCTTCAAGGTTTCGCATGGCTATGCGGTTCCCTGCGATCAGGCGGGTGAGCTTTGTCCAATGCGCAAGGCGTTTGATAGCCATGCTGCGGAAAGGGTACTGCATATTCACCACACTCCCCGGGGGCCAGAACACGTTGATGTTGAGCTTCGTCCCATTTTGGATCGCCAGGGCCAGGTAGTTGCTTACGTTGAAAGATTGATCACCGTAGACATAGCGTCTGCGCAGCCGCAAAAGCAGGGGCTAGTGGGCGTATCGCCGTCTTTTAAACAAGCGTTGAGCGCGCTGCAGCGAGCGGCGCCTTCCCCGATTCCCGTTCTTTTGCAGGGTGAGTCGGGAACCGGTAAAGAGCTGTTCGCTAGGGCGCTCCATATGGGTAGTCCGCGCTCAAACGCACCTCTGGTTGTAGTCGACTGCACCGGCCTTTCAGAGTCGCTGTTCGAGAGTGAATTATTTGGCCATGAAAAAGGAGCATTCACAGGCGCGCTCAGTAAGAAAATTGGGCTTGCAGAGGCTGCGCATGGCGGTACGCTTTTTCTGGACGAAATAGGCGATGTACCTCTCTCCATGCAAGTCAAATTGTTGCGTCTAATTGAGTCTGGCAGTTTTAGACCTGTTGGTAGTTTACGGACGATCCATTCCGATTTTCGTCTCGTTGTTGCGACTCATAAGCCTTTAAAGGATATGGTCGAACTTGGCACTTTTCGCGAAGACCTCTACTACAGAATCAGTGCTTTCCCTATAACGCTTCCGCCATTGAGAGAGCGTTTAGACGATTTGCCGCTGCTTATAGAAAGTCATCTAAAACGAATTGCACCTGGCAGTCGGGCTGAAATTGACGAGGAAGCATTGAAGCGCCTTATGCTGTATTCATTTCCGGGGAATATCAGGGAGCTAAAAAATATTCTTGAACGGGCGCGTCTGTTCAGTGACGACGGGATTGTACGGGAAAGAGACTTGCCTACGAATGTAACTGGCTACATCTCCCAGTACAAAACTACAAATAGAAATAGCAAGTCCCTAAAAAACCTTGCCCAGGTACTTAATGGGTTCGAGGGGTCGCGAGCAGATTTAGCTAAAGAACTGGGGATTAGTGAGCGAACGCTTTATCGTCGGATTCAGGTTTTAGAAGGGAAATAGATGAGTCTTATCGGCGAGCAGTGTTGAAGGTGTTGATCTTGAGATAAAGCATTCGGGCGGACAAGAAAGCACAGCCCAATTAAGGGCTGTGCATATAATTAGCTTGAAGATTAGCCGCGTAACATGTTGAATTTCGCAAAGCCTTGTTCGAGGTCTTCGATCAGATCAGATGGGTCTTCAAGACCAATATGCAGCCGCACAAGGTGCCCATCAATTTCCCAGGATGTCGCACTTCTAACGGGTTTGGGATCTGCGATCATCGCCAAGCTTTCAAAACCGCCCCAAGAGTAGCCAATTGAAAACAACGATAGGCTATCCAAGAGTGCATCTGCCGCTGCTTGCGTGGAAGGTTTTGTCACGAAGGACAGTAAACCTGATGCTCCTTTAAAATCCCTTTTCCATAATTGGTGCTGAGGGTGAGACTCTAATGCAGGATAATAAACTGCTTCCACTTCCTCGCGTGTCTCCAGCCACTTAGCGACAGTCGTCGCGTTTTTGTAATGACGTTCCAGTCGCACATCTAGCGTCCTCATCCCTCGGAGCGCCAGCGTCACGTCATCCGGACTCGCAAACAATCCCATGTTGAAATGGAATCGCTTGAGGCTATCCCACGCACGCTTGGAGGCTGATACGGTACCAAGAACGGCATCTGAGTGACCGACGATATATTTCGTGGCAGCCATGATGGATAGATCGACACCAAGTTCCAGTGATGGAAAGTAAAGCGGGGTACCCCAAGTGTTGTCTGTAATAACTAGGATGTCATGTTCATGGGCAACCTTGGCTATTGCAGGGATGTCTTGTATTTCCAGAGTCAAAGAGCCGGGAGATTCGGTATAGATGGCTTTAGTGTTTGGTTTGAGGAAATCTACGATGCCGGCACCTATTGTCGGGTCGTAAAACGTGACCTCGATTCCAAGGCGTTGACCCACCTGCTCACAAAAAGCCCTTATCGGCGAATACACGTTGTCGGCAATGAGCAGGTGATCGCCAGCTCCCACCACCGACAGTATGGCAGTCGTACATGCCGAGAGCCCCGAAGGGCAAAGAACCGTGCCTTCCGCTCCCTCCAGCTGCTGGAGGGCCTGAGTCAATGCTTCCGTCGAGGGGTTGTTCCACCGGCCATACGTATATTTTTGGCGGCCCTCACGCATCGACTCACACGTAGGGAACGCCACAGTGGAACCCCGGTAAACCGGTGTATTAACGAAGCCATGATGCTGATCAGGCTCGATAGAGGCGTGGGCGAGTAGGGTTTGCACGTTTTTATATTTTTTCATACCGGCTTCCAATTCTAGCGTTTGGTGAGATTTGGCTACGCACTAGCTACCGCAGATTCAAGATTAAAATGCCATTTTCATTAAATGTCTACCACAAGGTTGGCTTGTAGGTAAAACTCGTTAAAAAACAAGATATTGAAAATATTTAAAAATAGAGTTTGCATGACTACCATGTGAATGGTAGGTTTTTTGTGTCTTGGGATTTCGCTACCTGGTCGACCGAAAAGCGATGATCTGAGCGTGTTGTGGCATTGAGCGGGAGAGGTTTAGTGTCTTTGACGACATGGGAGCTCAAGGCTTCTCTCGCACTTCCCGTTTGGAATGGGAAGAAGAAAGTTAAGTTTGCAAGGGATAAGAACAAAAACTGCAAATTAATCGCTTGGGTGAAACATGAAAAAACAAAGAATACAATCTCTCTCAGCAGTTCAGTGTGGCGGCGAACTAAAAGATAGATCGAACTGGCTTGATTCTCATGAAAGCGGATATTCAAAGCATTTAAAGAAACGTCATGTACAAATGATGGCGCTAGGTGGAGCCATCGGTACAGGTCTGTTCCTGGGCGCAGGGGCCAGACTGCAAATCGCGGGGCCTGCACTTGCGGTGATTTATTTGGTTTGTGGGATATTCGCCTTTTTCATTTTGAGGGCGCTGGGTGAGCTAGTGATGCACCGTCCAAGCAGTGGAAGTTTTGTATCTTACACCAGGGAGTTTATGGGTGAACGTGCCTCTTTCGTTGCAGGATGGATGTATTTTGTAGTTTGGGCGTTAACAGGTGTTGTTGATATAACCGCCATTGCTATTTATATGAAGTATTGGAGTGTGTTTTCGGATGTTCCTCAGTGGGTATTCGCGCTAAGTGCTTTGGGTGTAGTGACATTGATGAACATGGTCGGTGTCAAATGGTTTGGTGAAATGGAGTTCTGGTTCGCTGTGATAAAGGTCGCCGCTATCAGTATTTTTTTGGTGGTCGGGTCGTTCTTTTTTGCTACTGGGCATGAGGTGGCAGGACATATTCCGGGCTTGCATTTGATCACGGATAACGGGGGGATATTTCCTCATGGGCTTTTGCCAGCAATCATCATCGTGCAAGGCGTCATCTTTGCTTATGCGAGCATAGAGTTGGTGGGAACTGCTGCTGGCGAGACGGCGGATGCAAGAAAAGTTATTCCCAAAGCCATTAATGGGGTGATCTGGAGAATAAGTTTGTTTTACGTGGGCTCCGTATTCCTGCTTGTTACTGTGCTCCCTTGGACAGCCTATAGCGCTAACGTCAGTCCTTTTGTAACTTTTTTTGAAGCACTTGGTGTACCTGGCATTGGCTCCGTAATGAACATTGTTGTAATGACAGCGGCGCTCTCAAGTCTCAATTCAGGTTTATACGCCACTGGGCGCGTGTTGAGGTCACTTGCGATGGGTGGGTCAGCGCCGAAAATGTTTAAACGCATGAGTAGTCAAGGGGTACCCTATATGGGGATCTTGGTCACCATGGGGATTAACGTATTTGGTGTTGTGCTGAATTTCTTGATCCCCGCGCAATTATTCGAGCTCTTACTGAATTTGGTATCGCTGGGGATTCTTTCGACTTGGGCATTCATTGTTTTGTCGCAAATAAATTACCGTCGTGCTGTAAAAAGAGGTGAGGTCGAAATGGTCTCATTTAGAATGCCTGGAGCGCCGTTCACCTCTTGGCTAACTCTTGTTTTCTTGCTTGTGGTATTGGTTCTCTTGGCGTTCGATTATCCCAACGGAACTTACACCGTTCTTTCTATACCGTTAGTCGCTGGTGCACTGATTCTGGGTTGGTCGAAGGCCGTCCGTTCCAAAGCTAAAGGTTCGGAAGAAATTAAAAGCGATCCTAGCCACGTAGGGGCCTAGCTTAATAGAGCTGAGAGGTCGTTTTACAGCGTCCTCTCATCTCTAGAGTTGAACTGTTGCCTTAAGGCAGCTAATATGCATTCATTAAAAACTCTAGGTAAGCTTTATGAGTACGCGTTCCGACCTTTTAACCACCGCCGAGTTATTGCTGCGCACCAAAGGCTACGCTGCATTTAGCTATGCCGATCTGGCTGACGAAATTGGCATAAAAAAGGCGAGCATTCATCATCACTTCCCTACAAAGGAAGGGCTCGGAATCGCTGTTATTGAGAGTTACCTATTTAGATTTTCCAAGAATCTAGAGTCAATAAACGAAGAGAGTCATGATGTAGTAGGTCGGCTAAAAGCATTTGCCGAGCTTTTTGTCGATAGCTCGGATAATGGCATGTTGCCACTTTGCGGTGCGCTTGCAGCTGAGCTGTCTGCGCTGCCAGAAAGTCTTAAGGAGTTGACTAAGAAATTTTTTGAGATTCATATTTCTTGGTTAGAAAGTAATCTAGTCATAGGTCAATCCCAAAAAGTTATTAAGGCAGATCTCAATCCGAAAGAGGTTTCGAGAGCGATCTTGAGCTTGCTTGAAGGCAGCAGTTTTGTTTCCTGGGCACTTAGCGACAAGGTCGTTGATCAGTCTGGGTTTAATTTGATTTTGCAAAATATTATCGTTTCGTAACTTGTGCTTAGGATTTGATCTATATTGCCACTCTTCCATGGGGGCATTTTACGCGGACGACAGTTTAGTGGGTTGGCGCAATGGCAGGCGCAGCATCTCCCGGTGCAATGAGTACCGCACTAGCCAAGATTGATTCTCCCTTTAACGCTTCGACGGCAAAGCTGATCGAATTTTCCGTTGTACAGCATCGCAGGTGAGAGGGGGGAGTATTTCAACTGTCACGCGCCGACGAAAACCGGATACGTCTTGGCGGTTTTGGTCTCCGGCATGCCGCCTATGAAGGCAAGAAAGCCCCCAAAACCAGAAGTGCACATTCTTACTCAGGGGAACGCTTCGCGTCACTAAGGCGAGGAGCCGTATGCGATAGTTCCGCACGGATCTGCGGAGGAGATGGCAGCTAACTGCCATTTCCACCGCGACCTTTAGAGATATAGATCCATAGGATTCACTACTACTCCTAT
This sequence comes from Pseudomonas sp. JL3, assembly GCF_031570575.1. NCBI lineage: Bacteria > Pseudomonadati > Pseudomonadota > Gammaproteobacteria > Pseudomonadales > Pseudomonadaceae > Pseudomonas > Pseudomonas sp. JL3. Next base: position 218,147 of record NZ_JAKWJK010000003.1, on the reverse strand, counting down.
AGATTGACCAACTACCTAAGTGAAGCCACCGCATCGGAGCCAATACCACCGACCCGAATCTTAGTTTCTTTGGAAGCCACTTGATTTTTACCCGCGCGATCCGAGCTTTCAGCGGCTAGACCTTTTGCTCCGACATGATCGGCACCGTCAGCGGCCAGGCCTTTTGCTCCGACATGATCGGCACCATCAGCGGCCAGGCCTTTGGCTCCGACATGATCGGCACCCTCAGCGGCGACACCTTTGGCCCCGACGTGATCGGCACCGTCAGCGGCCACGCCTTTCGCCCCGACATGATCGGCACCGTCAGCAGCTAGGCCTTTGGCTCCGACATGATCGGCACCCTCAGCGGCGACACCTTTGGCCCCGACGTGATCGGCACCGTCAGCGGCCAAGCCTTTCGCCCCGACATGATCGGCACCGTCAGCAGCTAGGCCTTTGGCTCCGACATGATCGGCACCATCAGCGGCGACACCTTTCGCCCCGACATGATCTGCACCGTCAGCGGCGACACCTTTGGCCCCGACGTGATCGGCACCGTCAGCGGCCAAGCCTTTCGCCCCGACATGATCGGCACCATCAGCGGCGACACCTTTTGCACCGACTTGATCAGCACCGTCAGCGGCGACACCTTTTGCCCCGAGGTGATCGGCACCATCAGCGGCCAGACCATTAGCCCCGACGTGATCGGCACCGTCAGCGGCGAGGCCTTTGGCTCCGACATGATCGGCACCATCTGCGGCGTCACCTTTTGCCCCGACGTGATCGGCGCCTTCAGCGGCGACACCTTTGGCTCCGACATGATCCGCACCGTCAGCGGCGACACCTTTTGCCCCGACGTGATCGGCGCCATCAGCGGCGACACCTTTGGCTCCGACATGATCAGCACCGTCAGCGGCGACACCTTTTGCCCCGATGTGATCGGCACCGTCAGCGGCCAGGCCTTTTGCTCCGACATGATCGGCACCATCAGCGGCGACACCTTTTGCCCCGAGGTGATCGGCACCATCAGCGGCCAGACCGTTCGCCCCGACGTGATCGGCACCGTCAGCGGCCAGGCCGTTGGCTCCGACATGATCGGCACCATCTGCGGCGTCACCTTTTGCCCCGACGTGATCGGCGCCATCAGCGGCCAGACCTTTAGCTCCGACATGATCGGCACCATCAGCGGCCACACCTTTCGCCCCGACGTGATCGGCTCCGTCAGCGGCGACACCTTTTGCCCCGACGTGATCGGCACCGTCAGCGGCCAGGCCTTTGGCTCCGACATGATCGGCACCATCAGCGGCCAGACCTTTCGCCCCGACGTGATCGGCACCGTCAGCGGCGACACCTTTTGCCCCGACGTGATCGGCGCCATCAGCGGCCAGACCTTTTGCTCCGACATGATCGGCACCATCAGCGGCCAGACCTTTCGCCCCGACGTGATCGGCACCGTCAGCGGCGACACCTTTTGCCCCGATGTGATCGGCACCGTCAGCGGCCCGGCCTTTTGCTCCGACAAGATCGGCACCATCAGCGGCGACACCTTTTGCCCCGACGTGATCGGCGCCATCAGCGGCCAGACCTTTTGCTCCGACATGATCGGCACCATCAGCGGCCACCTGGCCCGTGCCATGCTCAGCGCCACTTCGTGCTAATGCGCCGGCGCCGACATGATCAGCACCATCAGACGCAGTAGCGGTAGATTTGGATTGGTTATCAACAACCGAAACAGAGCTTGCGGTAGGTAGTTCTTGCGCCTCTGTACGTAACGACGTTTGAGGCACAGCGATGTATATTCCAATTGCTGATAAAAAAAGACCTGAAGCAATTTTACGGTTCATGACTACTCTCCCTGATACCTTTTCAATTAATTTTTTAAGCTTGGTAAAGATTTAGAGGGTAATAGCTTCTTTGCTTTAAGCCATCCTACTCGTAGGCGTTTTACCGTCTGTCCGTTCGGATAAACGGTGCTTAGCTGTGGGCTATGTTTACCGGGCTTGTGAGTAGATTACTCCTTGTTGGCTTTCTCGCATCAAGCAATTTCAAAAAAATTCTATTGCATGCCTCCCTACCAGTTGGTAGAGTTATTCCGTCGAACATCAACCCACGTGCAAAAATGCGTTGCACAGAGGACTTACCAAATGACAAATAACCTGAACGGTATTGACGTAGCCGCCCTGCAGCAGTTTGCCCAAGGTGTTGCTGAGGATGCGGGCAAGCGCCACGCCAGCTTTAACGTTAAGACTCAGTGGAAAGGCCAGACGCGCTCTGTGGCGAAAGTCAGTCGCTACAGCCTCGCCGGTGAGACCTATTCGCGTGATTTCGAAATCGTCGCCGATGAGCCAAATGAGTTGCTGGGCCAGAACAGTGCGCCTAACCCTCAAGAGCTGCTAATGGCCGCTCTCAACGCTTGCATGTCGGTCGGCTATGCAGCCAACGCCGCCATGATGGGTATCAAGATCCACAGTCTGGAAATTGAGACGGACGGTACCCTCGACCTGCGTGGTTTCTTGGGCCTCGACGAGAGCGTCAACCCAGGCTACGACGAAGTGAGCTTCGTCGTTCGTCTGCACACCGATGCGCCGCGTGAACGCGTGGAAGAACTGCACAAGAATGTACTCAAGACGTCGGTCAACTACGCCAACTTCTCGAAAGCCATCCGTATGGTGCCGACCCTCGAGGTTCGTGAGGACTGATTTTCATCAGGTTTGACTCTCTGAACCCTAAGAGCGCCAGCAGACGAACGATCTCTGGCGCTGCAATTTTCGAAAATTTAGTTAACTGGAGTATGAAATGAACGATTTTTTCAAAGGTAAGAAACTGCTTGTGGTAGGTGGTACCAGTGGTATGGGTCTGGAAACTGCTCGCATGGTGCTGAAAGCCGGTGGCAGCGTGGTGTTGACAGGCAGCAAGCAAGACAAGGCCGACGCCGTCCGTAACGAGTTGAGCGCGTTTGGCCCGGTTTCCGTGATAGTCGCAAACCTCATGACTGAAGAAGGCATGAATTTCGTTCGAAATGAAATCAACGCCAACCACAGCGATATCAGCCTGATGGTGAATTCCGCTGGCATTTTCATTCCCAAAGCCTTCACCGAACACGACGAAGCTGAGTACGACATGTACCTGTCTCTCAATCGTGCGACGTTCTTTATCACCCAAACAGTGGTCAAGAACATGCTCGCCGCCAAGCGCGAAGGATCAATCGTCAACGTCGGCTCCATCGGTGCACAGGCTGCATTGGCAGGTTCGCCGGCCTCTGCCTACTCCATGGCGAAGGCAGGTCTCCACGCCCTGACCCGTAACCTGGCAATTGAATTGGCTCACTCGGGTATCCGCGTCAACGCAGTCTCGCCAGGGATCGTTCACACCTCGATTTATGAAGGTTTCATGGACAAAGAGGCGATCCCAGAAGCGATGAAGTCGCTGAACGATTTCCACCCACTGGGTCGAGTTGGTGTTCCTGAGGATGTGGCCAACACCATCGTGTTCCTGCTGTCGGACAAGACATCCTGGGTGACCGGTGCTATCTGGGACGTGGATGCGGGAATCATGGCCGTTCGTGCCTGATTTCAGCTAACGCTGTCTGATGGAAGTCGCCTAAGTCGACTTCCATTCCATCACCAAGAGTGCTGGGAGGTGCAATGGCTCGAACGTTCATCCAAGGCCATTTGACTGGCCCAGCTGGCAGCAGCCTGCCAGCTTTTGGTGTAGGGCGGCTGAAGGCTAGCCGCAGGAGTTTTCAATGTCAGTTTCGACAAGAGCAGCGCTGTTAAAAGTCGCGGAAACCCAGATGAGGTCTAAGGGCTACTCAGCGTTTAGTTATGCTGATCTAGCCGCGACGATTGGCATTAGAAAAGCCAGCATTCATCATCACTTCCCGACCAAAGAGTGTCTCGGTCAAGAGTTGATCAAGGACTCTTTCAATCGCTTCGATGCGACCATTCGGTCAATCGAAGACGCCGATGAAGATCCCTTGTTGCGGCTTCGAGCGTTTTCCCGTCTTTTCGTCGTCAGTGCGAATGAAGGGCTTCTACCTTTGTGTGGCGCACTGGCGGCAGAAATGGCAGCACTGCCTTTATCGCTTCAAGTGCTTACTCGAGTTTTTTTCGAGACACAACTTGACTGGCTACAGAGAACCATCAGTGAGGCAGCAATTCAGAAAGGATGGTTACTGGCCAAGCCCGCTCAATCCTATGCATTTATGCTGTTGAGTGCATTAGAGGGGGCGAGTCTTATTGATTGGACATTAGGCCGATCGGCAGATCCCTTGGCTGGGTTCGACTGCTTACTCGAATCGCTGGAGCGATCAGCCGCGATGTCTGCTCGTGAGATCAAACATACCAGTGGCCATCAAACGAATTGTTAACAGTCGCTTTAAGTCTTTCCTCAATAGCGACGGCCTCTTTATTCCCTTCAATACAGAGTGATTTATGAGCAGTGATTCGAAGAAATTCGTAATAGATATTTGGTCTGATTACGTCTGTCCTTGGTGCTGGGTCGCTAAGCGTCGTTTTGAAAAAGCGCTTGAAAACTTTCCTCACAAGGACAGCGTTCAAGTCAACGTTAGAGCTTACCGTCTTGCCCCGAACCATGTTGCTGAGCCTATGGTAGGAGCCCTCAAACGTAAATTGGGTAGTCCAACCGCCGCTGTAACCATGATGAGTACGGTTAAGCAATATGGCCAATCTTCGGGGCTTGATTACCGTTTCGAAACCATGCTGTTTGGTGACACTGCGGACGCGCACGTATTGGTCAAAGCAGTCGAAGATGTAGCAGTGAAGAAGAACCTGGTGGAAGCGCTCTATGAGCAAAGTACCACCCAGGGTAAATCGCTCTTTGACAGAAAAAGTTTAGAGGCGATAGCGAAGTCTGTAGGGGTATCTGATGAGTCGATTCGACTCGCGTGGTCATCCCCGGATCTGCGCCTTCAGATGCAGGAAGACGAGCGCGCGGCGGCCCAATTCGGCTCAGGCGTTCCATTTTTTGTGTTCAATAATGCATTTTCCATGGCGGGTGCTCAGCGTCCAGAAGACTTTCTCCAAGCATTGAATCAAATGTATTTGGAAGCAAAGGGCGAGGAGGAGTCGTTCAGCGGTCAAGTCTGCGGTATTGATGGGTGTAATTGATGCTAGAGACTTTGCGGCACCTGTTGGTGCTGCAATCTCTATATTTGAAGTGGTGTTGTGGGTGAGGTGCAAATGAACCGTATCGTAGACTTGAAAGCCGAACAGTTCGCCAGATTCGTTGCAAAAGGCAGCAGTGTCGTGCTGTTTTCGGCGTCTTGGTGCAAGCCATGCCAGGAAATGAAGCCGGTCTTTCACGACTTGGCTGACAAGCTGCATTCTCGCGCGGCCTTCGGAAGGATTGATGTGGCTGTTTCGCCGACGATTTCCCAAATGTACGGTATCCGGTCAGTGCCATCCTTGGCGATTTTTCACGAAGGGCGGTTGCGTTTAGTCTTGGCCGGCTCTCGATCGGTTGCCGCGTTGAAGAAAGCAATCTTGGCTGACTTAAAGGACGTCTTTTAGACTGACCTCAGAATGGCTTTAAATTTTTCGACGTTCGTTTAGCTATCTTTCTCTTCCGCCTTGGCTCGACTTTGATCCGGCCAGTTATTGATCGGATGAGCTCGATCTTCGTTGAAAATTTCCGTCAGAAGGGCGTTGGCCCGCTTGTATGCGTCGTACTTGAACTCAGTATCGTCCTCGGGCTGCGCGGCCATTTCTTCAAGCATTTCCTGGTTCAGGCGGCGGAATCGATCCGCGCGTTCACGGGCCTCGTAGCGCCCGACGCCCAGTTGCTCCAGCGCTCTGCGTCCAAGGGACAAAGCGCTTTCAAAAGTCTCCCGCTCAACTGCCTCTATGCCCATCTGGCGTAGGGTAATGATGTGCCCCATATCGCGAGCGCGCACCACCAGCTTCAGGGAGGGAAAATGCTCTTGGGCCAGCCGAGTCAGTGCCAGGTTATCTTCCTGATTGTCGATGGCGTTGATCAGCACCACTGCTTGAGCAGCACCGGCGGCGTGCAGCAAATCAAGACGGGTCGCGTCGCCGTAGAACACCTTGACCCCAAACTTGCGCAACGTCTCGATATGATCGGGATCATGATCCAGCACCACTACCTCAAAGCCACAGGACATTAAGAGACGGCCCGCGATTTGGCCGAATCGACCAAATCCGGCGATGATTACCCGAGGATTGCGCTGGTCGATGGTGTCAGCCTCTTGGTTGCCCTGTTTACTTGCGGACTCCAAGCGATTGAGCACTAGGATCAGCAGAGGTGTGACGCACATAGACAGTGCTACCGCCAAGGTCAGGCTTTTACCCCAAGGGTCGACCAGGATGCCGGCAACCGTTGCTGCGCCAAACACGACGAAGGCGAACTCACTGCCTTGACCCAGAAATACCGCCTGCCAAGAGCGTTGTTCAGTCGGGACACTCAAGAAGCGACCAAGGAGCTTGATCACCAGCAGCTTGATCAGGATAAAACCCAAGGTCAGCGTCAAGACTTTCAGCGGTGCATCAATCAACGTACCGAAGTCGATCGACATTCCGACGCCAATAAAGAACAAACCGAGCAGCAGTCCCTTGAATGGCTCGATGTCACTTTCCAGCGCGTGCCGGTATTCCGAGCTGGCTAACAGGACACCGGCGAGAAAGGCGCCCATGGCCATGGACAATCCTGCCTCTTCCAGCAACAACCCAAATCCGAACACCAGAAATAGCGCAACGGCACTGAAGATTTCGCGCAAGCCTGAGCGCGCCACGAAGCGCAGGACGGGTCGGGAAACGTACTGACCTAAGAGCACCACCGCGACGATCGCACCGACGATTTTCGCGATGGACAACGCGAGTTCCGCGCCGGTAGGCGTACCACCATTTGCGGCTAACAATGGAATCATCGCGACCAGCGGAATCGCCGCGATGTCCTGGAACAACAGCACGGCAAAGCTGCTGCGACCCACGGCGGTCGGGATCATGTTTCGCTCGTTCATGGCCTGCATGGCGATGGCGGTCGACGACAGACTCAGCGTCAACCCCACCAACAGTGCTGCTGTCCAGTTCAAGCCAAGTGCGGCGCAAAACACGGCAATTGCTGTACCACACGCAAGCATTTGCAGGGCACCGCCACCGAACACCATGCGGCGCATCGCCCAAAGGCGCTTGGGGTCAAGTTCGAGACCAATGATGAACAGCATCAAGACCACGCCGATTTCAGCAAAATGCAGAATGGATTCCACATCCGTTACCAGCTTCAGGCCCCACGGGCCGATCAGGCAGCCGGCCAATAGATAACCCAGAACCGGGCCAAGTCCTAATCGAACGGCGATTGGGACTATCAAGGCAGCCGAGCCCAAGTAAATGAGCATTTCAATCAGACTGTGAGTCTCCATATCAATCTTCCTTCCAGGAGGCCAAGCGCGCGTAATAGTGCTCGATTTGTGAGTGTAGGGAGTCGGGTTCAGCTGCATACGCGCCGTGCACCACGACAGGATTCAGCCAGCGCATGTTGCAATAGATTGCCGTTGCGTGGAGGGGTTGAGCCAACACCGAGAAACCTGGGTGGTCGCCTATTTGGAAATGATCGTGCTCACCACCCGTCGTGACGGCCCACAGCAGCCTCTTATCTTTGAGGGCGACAGAGCCTTTGCCGTATGCCCAACCGTGAGTGAATACTTTATCGATCCATAATTTCAAAAGGGGCGGGGAGCTGTACCAATACATCGGATGTTGCAATACGAGCAGCTGTGCTTGATCGACCGCTCTCTGTTCAGCCTCAACGTCAATATTGAAGTCCGGATAAAGGTCGTACAGGGAGCGTATGACTATGTCCGGATTGCCGGATACGCGTTCGAGCATTGCTTGATTAACAAGTGATTTTTCGGGGTAGGGATGAGCGTAAATGATAAGAATCAAGATGACCTCCAGGATGTCCGTTAGGTCGATGAGCGATAGAACCCACCCCATGTAAAGGATGGTTTTCGTTCAAGCACTTTGAGGCCAATTAATGTCCTTTTGAATGAAAAAGCCCTCCCTGGAGAAGATGCCAAGTCCCAAGGAACGAGATGCAGCAAATCCAGAGAAGGCTTGATTATCAGGGCAGCAATTTATTTGCCAGCTTGTAGCTTAAGCACCTTCTCTGCGGTGATTGGCTCTCCTGCAATGCCCCAACTGCCGCTTTTGACTTCCTCGAAAAGCACCCACGTGAGGGGACGCATGTTTTCGCCTTCGACCGATACCATGGCCTCGGTAACTTTATGAATCGCCTCGGCTTTTTGTTCTTCCGTGAAGACGCCTTCGATACCTTTAATAATGACTAACGGCATAGTGTGCTCCATTTCAATAAGGGCTATAGGTCAGTACCGAAGACGCCCATATCTTCGTGACTTTGGGGCGCGGGTTCTATCCGGTCTTTACAGCAGACATGACTGGTAGGCTCCGCATTACGACAGGCCTGCCCACGCAGAACTCAACGTAGGCTTTGCCTTAAAGCAATTACGCTTCGGCCGGAACCGGCTGAGCAGCGTTAGCGTAAGTCGGATAGTCGGTGTAACCCTTGTCAATCGAATCGCTGACGCCGTAGTAGGTTGCGCGATCGCCTTCCGCCAATGGCCAGCCGTTCTGCATACGCTCTACCAGATCAGGGTTGGCAATGTAGGCGGTGCCGAAAGCAATCAGGTCGAGTTCACCTTTGGCCAGTTCAGACTCTGCGATCTCTTTGGTGAAGCCGCCAGCAGCCATCAAAGTGCCTTTGTAAGCTTCACGGAATGCAGCGCCGAAACCCGGAGGTGTTTGCGCGGCGAGGATGGTTGGTTGGTAGTTCAGGTGAACGAACGCTAGTTCCCGTTCATTGAGGGCTGCCGCCATGCTCATCCAGGTTTCTTCTTCACCGTCGTACACGCCAAAGTCATACAGGCGGCCAAACGGCGAGAAACGGACACCAATCTGGGAACTACCGATTTCAGCAGCAATTGCGTCAATGGTCTCCAGCAGGAAGCGCTGACGGTTGGCAATGGAGCCACCGTACTGGTCGGTTCGAGTGTTCAGGGCGCTGCTCAGGAACTGATCGAACAGAAAGCCGTTCGCCGCCATGATTTCGATACCATCAAAACCTGCGTCCATTGCCATCCGCGCAGATTTCACAAAGTCGGCGATAACGCGTTTTACTTCCTCAGTTTCCAGAGCACGTGGTGCGCTGGGTTGAACCGGGCCTGATTTGCCAGGCTCGATCCACGCATACACCGTGGTATCAACCGCAGGCACCGTACCCGAGGAGACTGGCACCATGCCATGCACCGAAACATGAGACATACGGCCAACGTGCCAGAGCTGCGCAAAAATCTTCCCACCCTTGGCATGCACGGCTTCAGTGACTTTGCGCCAGCCTGGCAAGTGCTCATCTTCGTAAATGCCTGGGGTGTACAGATAGCCGCGAGCCTCGTCGGAGATAGGCAGGCCTTCGGTGATCAGCAAACCGGCAGAAGCACGTTGCGCGTAATACAGTGCGTTGGATTCATTTGGAATGTTGTTCAGGGTACGGGTGCGGGTCATCGGCGCCATGACAACACGGTTTTTCAGCGCAATGCCTGACAAATCGTAAGGGGTGAACAGCTTATTCATGATTAATCTCGACGTCGTTAAAGAGTTGAAGGGCGAAGAAAGATTTATGACTTGTCGAAGGCGTCGAGCACGTGAGTGCTGTAGACCAGCGCAGCCCCTGCGTTCATGTTGATTGCTACGCCCAAAGCTTCTGCCACCTCTTCAGTAGTTACGCCGAGCTTTTTGGCCTCTGCAGCGTGAAACGCGATGCAGCCATCACAGCGGGTGGTCACCGCTACGGCTAACGAAATCAGTTCGCGTGTTTTGGCGTCCAGCTGGTTTGTTTTCGCGCCAGCACCTCCTAGCGAAGCCATGCCTTTCAAGGTCTCAGGGGACAGGCTATTCAGCTGTACCAGGCGCGCATTGATGTCTTGACGAGTTTGCTTCCAATCTTGCATAGGATTCTCACGTGGGCGTTAACGCCCTGCAGGTTCATGGGGATAATTTTGAATCTGAATATACGCTACCATCTAGTTGGTAGGCGTGCAACGAGAAAAACGACAATCGGCGTCATCATGTCATTTTGAAGGTGACTGCGGGCGACACGTAGCTGCACAGCTAGGATGACTGGTCGGCCTTAAATCTGCTATTGATGACCTACCTAGTGAATGGTAGCGTTTATGTAGAGGGCCGATCTCGGACGGGCGGCGCCCAGCGCTATCAACCCTCCCAAAAGCCCTATAGTTAGTAGGAGTCGCTGATGAACTACCTTGCACATCTCCACTTAGGCGGTCAGGAGCCACAGCAGCTGCTGGGGAGTCTCTATGGGGATTTTGTAAAGGGGACGTTTTTAGGAAATTTCTCTACGCAGACTGAAGAGGCAATCAGGCTGCATCGGCGAATTGATGCTTTTACGGATTCCCATCCACTGGTTAGAAGGGCGCTGGAGCGATTTCCTGTCACAAGACGTCGCTACGCAGGTATCGCCCTCGACATGTTTTTTGATCATTGCTTGGCGCGGGATTGGGAGCGATACGCCGATCAGCCCCTGGACGTTTTTTCTCAAAAAATCTACCGACTTTTAGAGGATGAGCCCGCGTTGCCGGAGCGCTTGGCCCAGATCGCGCCATTGATCATTTCGGAAGATTGGCTTGGCGCGTATAGGGATTTTTCGATGATCGGACATGGGCTGGAAGTCATTTCCTCGCGCCTATCCCAACCAGAAGGCTTACGTGGGGCATACGAAGAGCTGACAGCTCTGTATGAGCCGCTAAGTGCAGATTTCCTAGAGTTCTATCCATTGCTGTGGCAGTACGCCCAACCCGGTTCGGAATTAGGAAAAAAATTGCCAATTCCGATGGTTAGCGTTTAGACCAGGCAGCTCGTCTGGATACGAAGAGCTGCCTCTGAAGCTGATTTAGTCTGGAATAAAATCAAGCGGTACTTCGCTTGTTGATTTTATTTCTTCCATTGCAAACATGGACGTGATGTTCGCTACGGGTAGCTGACCGATGATTTTTTTATAAAGTACGTCATAGGCTTGAATATCCGGCAAGAAAGCGCGGATCAGATAATCAACCTCACCGCTCATCCGATAGATATCAACAATTTCTGTCATATCGCGAGTCGCTTGATAGAAACGATCTATCCATTCAATGGAGTGCTCTCGAGTTTTGATCATGATGAATACTGTCACTTTTGCATTCAGCGTCGTTCTGTCGAGGATCGCGACACGTTTCTTGATGAAACCTTGCTGTTCCAAACGCTGAATTCTGCGCCAGCAAGGCGTCATGGAAAGCCCGACCTGCTCTGCGAGCTCGGTTACGGGTTGAGTAGCGTCGCGCTGAAGGCCCGCCAATATTCGACGATCGATACGGTCTAGACGGGAGGAGCGATCCGGCAGCTTTGAAGAACTGGTCATTTACACAGCCTCGAAAAAATATTGCACAGATAGAGAAAACATTGGAAGTAGCTTCCAAGTCAAGAGGCTGAGGTGTGGAAACTTTGCAATAGTTTACCTATTGTCAAATGGTAGTCTTTTTTCAACAGCGAGACGGATCGAGCGGAGTGCTTCATCAGGGAGAAAAAAAGAGGTGCGTCCCAGCCCCAAAGCGGGCGCGCTGAAAATAACAAGAGGCTCAGAGGGCCATCCCCTCAAATCTGCGCATGGCCAGCGCATCACTGGGAGATACCGATATGATTTTCAAACGTATGGGCATGCGTCTGTTACCGGCATTGGTTCTAGTAGGAGTGGTTTCCGCATCGTCAGGCGTTTACGCCGAGGGAGAGGGGGATGGCATATGGGCCGCAGCCCAAAAATCTGGATCTATTCGATGTGGCACGGCGGAGGCTCCGCCCTACATCATGAAAGACCCGGCCACCGGGGAGTATTCAGGTTTCTTTGTCGACGCTTGCAGAGAGTTCGCTGAAATACTGAAGGTCAAGCCGGTCTTTGTGGACACCAGTTGGGACAACATGATAGCTGGCTTGCAATCCAGAAAATGGGATTTGGCACCGGCACTTACGGCTACCCCGCAACGTGCGCTTTCTATCGTGTTCTCTAAAAACCTTTCAGCTACCGAATCGACCTTTATTTACAACCAGAAAAATCCCAAGACGAATCAGCCTAAGGGAGTTGCTGATATCGACCAACCGGGAGTCACCATCGCGGTGTCATCTGGCACGGCTCAGGATAAGTCTTTAACGGCCATCATCAAAAACGCATCGATCATGCGGCTGCCTGGCCCCGACGAAATCCGTTTGGCTGTTATGTCAAAACGAGCTGATGTGATTTTCGATACATCGGCAGCTAATGACCTTTTCGCCGCTTCTCACCCTGACTGGGCAGTAGTTCTTAGACCTGTACCAGCGATCGATAAAAAAGGGGTTTCGTTCGGCCTACGGCGCGATACCTCATACGCTGATCTTCAAGTATTAGACCTTTATATCAATGATGCCGTCGCGACCGGTCATATGGATGAGCTAATCAAGAAAGCTATTGCGCACGAGACTAAATAATTTCCTTGTGAGTGGTAGTGGCTGTCTGAATTTGGAGTAGAAGCTAATGGCAAATGCAAACTATCTCGTAGAAATGAAGGGGCTGCACAAGAGCTACGCAGGCGGCGTAAAACCTGTGCTGCAAGGTTTGGACATTAGCATGTGCCCTGGTGACCGTGTCGTCGTGATTGGGCCGAGTGGTGGCGGAAAAAGTACGTTGCTACGAGTGTTGATGGGGCTAGAAGATATTGATAAAGGCCAATTACTGTTTCAAGGTAAAAACTATATTACGACTGATAAGTTCGGAAGAACCGTAATTGATAAGGATATTCGTCGCAACATCGGTATGGTTTTCCAGCATTACACTTTGTTTCCGCATCTGAATATTTTACAAAATCTGACACTTGCGCCGATCAAGGCTCGAGGAGAGTCAAGACAATCGGCAGAACAGCGAGCACGTGGTTTGTTGGTCAGATTTGGATTGGAAGGAAAGGAAAAAGCCTATCCAGCCCACCTGTCTGGTGGACAAAAGCAGCGAGTGGCCATCGCTAGGGCTTTAATGCTCGACCCAAAATTGATGCTGTTCGACGAAGTTACGTCGGCTCTTGATCCTGAGCTTGTCGCTGAAGTCGAGCAAGTCATTATGCATTTGGCTGAACAATCCATGCCTATGGTGATAGTGACTCACGATATGCACTTTGCCAAAAACATTGCCTCTCGGGTGATCTTCTGCGCTGGCGGAGTAGTGGTCGAAGACGGGCCTCCTGAGCAGGTACTCGGTAGGCCGAAGGAAGCTCGAACGAGAGAGTTCATTCAGCGAGTCTTTCATATTGGCGAGACTGAAGGAGTCAAACGTGAACTATCAATTTGATTTGTTCTTTATCGCGGACGGGCTCTGGCCACTACTGAAAGGGTTAGTCGTAACCCTACAGCTCACCGTGGCGGCGAACATCATAGGATTGACTCTGGGTTTCGTTATTGCGCTCCTGGTAATGAGCCCCAATCCGATACTCCGCTGGCCATTCACTCTGTTCATTGAGTTCTTTCGCTGTACTCCTGCGCTTGTCCAGATAGTATGGTTTTTCTACTGCATACCGATCATCTTCGATGTTTACATAGACGCATTGACGATGGGGATCTTGGCCATTGGACTTAATCTCGCAGCGTTCAACGCAGAAGCGTACAGGGCGGCAATCCAGGGAGTGCAAAGTAATCAGTACGACGCAACTATTGCGTTAGGTCTCTCTCCGTTTCAACGAACAGTCTATGTAGTCTTGCCCCAAGCATTTCGATCGGCTCTACCCGTGTTGGTTGCAAATGGTATCGGCGCTTTTCAGCAAACGGCACTCGTTGCGATCGTCGCCTTGCAAGATTTAATGTACATGGGAAAAATCTTGGCCACCGATACCTATCGCCCTATCGAAGTGTTCACGGTTATTGCACTCATATATTTTGCGATATCGTTCCCAATATCTCAGCTCGTAGAATACATAGAGCGCCGCGGTAAAGCGGAAAACTCATGAGGATGCGGCCATGGAACTAGATTTTTCAGTAATCTTCGATTACAAGGCTGCGTTGTTTTTTGGCCTTTTATTAACTCTAAAGCTCACAGTAATCTGTGTGGTATTGGGTTGCGCTTTAGGCTTTATCGTGGCCATAGCTCGCAGCTCAAAAAACAAAATTATATATGGGGTTAGTACCGTATATGTGGCGCTGTTTCGCGGCACTCCAGTGCTAATTCAGTTGTTTTGGATATTTTTCTGCTTACCTCTTTTATTGGGTGTTGAACTCTCGAACCTGACTTGTGGAATCATCGCGCTTACGTTGTATATGGCGGCGATAACCAGTGAGACGTTCCGTGCATCGTTCAGCTTCGTTAGTAAAGAACAACATGATGCGGGGGTTGCTCTCGGACTGACTTACCGTGTCCATACATTGTACGTTCTTCTACCGCAGGCGCTCCTCAGAGCGGCTCCCACGCTTTTATCGAATTGCACTAGCTTGTTTAAGGAGAGTGCACTCGTCTCCGCTGTGGGTATGGCAGATTTGATGTTCGTTAGTCAAAATATATCTAACCGAACAGGGCATCCGGTGGAACTCTTGACCGCTGCTGCAGTAATTTATTTTGTAATTGCGTTTCCTATTACTCGCGCTGTCACGGCGCTGGAGCGGAAAATTTTGCATACCATGGCTATTTAGTTAAGCAAAAAAAACCAACCCTTTGTAGCGATTGAAAACAGTTAATAAATTAAGCGCTCGTAGCGAAGTAGGATGACTATGTTTAATGGCGATAGACCTTTCATTAGCGGACAAGAATCTGAAATCAACCATTCAATGTGGTCTGCGACCGGTGGGGAAAAGCCAGAAAGCGTGATTCTGGCGCGGCAAGAGTCCTGCGATGTCTTGATCATTGGCGGCGGATTCAATGGCGTGACTGCTGGGCTCCACTGTGCAGAACGCGGCGCTAGGACAATATTGGTTGAAGCCCAAGAAATTGGTTCTGGTGCTAGCGGACGGAACGCAGGGCAGGTAAATCCTGGTCAGTTTCTCTCGCCGGAACAAATTCTTCGTGCGCTCGGCCCGGATTACGGTCAGCTCTTTTTGAAGGAGTTGGGCAGCGCGCCTGACGTCGTCCGTCAACTGATACGCGATTACGGTATTGACTGTGCCGCTGACGAAAGGCCTATCATCCGCTGTTCAACGTCTCCTCAAAAAACACGAGAACTCGAAACCCAGGCCACGGATTGGCAAGCCTTGGGCGCGAATGTTCAGATGGTCTATGGCTCTGAACTCGAAGAGATGAACGGATCGACCCGATATAAAGCTGCACTGATCGATCATCGCGGATTTACGCTTCAACCGCTTGCCTACGTGCGCGGGTTAGCGCGAGCCGCAGTCGCCAGAGGTCTTAGAATTTCTACCGGGTCTAAAGTGACATCCCTGGAACCTTCAGGTACCGGATGGGTCGCTACCACCGGCAATACGACAATAAAAGCCGACAAGGTCATTCTCTCAACCAACGCATACAGCAATGATCTGGTACCAGGTTTCAAAGAGGAAATAATGCCTCTTGGTGCTTTTGGTATCGCCACTGCAGATCCGTTACCTCCTGAGTGGAGAGAGCGAATTTTGCCTCACTACATAGCCATGTGGGACACCCATAAGATACCGCTGTGGTTTAGATATGACCCGGTAGGGCGTCTTCATGTTGGATCTATTGGATTCCTTCCCATTCATTCGGAAGGGGATAACTGGGTAACTCGCGCAATGAAGTTTGTCTATCCTTTCGCGCCTACATTCAAATGGGGCTATCGGTGGTCAGGCACGCTTGGCCAAACGGTCGACAGATTGCCGCATCTCGTTGAGCCGCGCCCGGGCATCTTTGCAACCATCGGATGTAATGGGCGAGGCATTGCGCCAAATGCCTATTTCGGAAAAATGCTGGCTAAAATCGCACTCGGCGATGATGTAATCACTCCGTTGCCATTAAGAACGTCTTCGAAATATCCAATGCGTGAGATCGCATTAGAAGCGTATGACGCTGGAATTCGTTTCTATCGCAATACGTTACTTTTTACGTAACCAGGACGAAAAAAATTTGTGGGCTCTGCAGTGTTGTTGGAGGTCTTTGTTCACGCATTAGCGAATACTTGGAAAATATTTCCAAAAGTATAGCTTTTTTGAGAAGTCTATTCGGTTTTGCTTGGCTTTAGCGGTGAAGATTGGAAACTGCTTTTAGTGAAGGAAGAATACACTGACTTTATCAAGCAGGATTAGCGAAAGAGCGATATGAGTGGCCTCTAGGGCTGTTTGCGACGAGATGACCTATATTTCGGATCTATGTAGATAGGTGAAGAAAAATGAGTGTGAAATCAACAGAATGTAGTGCTCTTGATGAATTGGCGTCCAGGGTACAGGCCGATCTCCATGTTCTACGTTTTCCCCATGACCCTTGGGTGCTGCCCAAGACGCACCCTAGCGGCAAGCATGTCTATGACGTGGCGATCATCGGGGGAGGCCAAGGCGGGCTGGCAATCGCGGCGGGTCTTTTGCGCGAACGGGTTGATAACATCGTTGTTTTTGATCAGCAGCCTAAGGGACTGGAAGGCCCATGGAACAATACGGCGCGGATGCGCACTTTGCGTACCGTAAAGCATTTGCCAGGTATTGATGCGTCCTTAACCAGTCTTGCACCTCAAGCCTGGTACACAGCCAAATACGGTGAAGAGGCTTGGGAAGAGCTGGTCAAGATTCCGAAAGGGGACTGGCAAGAGTATCTTACATGGTGTCGCGATACGCTGAAGATTCCAGTCGAGAATCTTACTGGTGTATCCAACGTTATTCCAGAAGACAAACTGTTTCGACTAGAGCTGAACAGATTTGACGGTCGAGGGGAAATATCGTCTCGCGAGTTTGTTTATGCTCGCAGAGTGGTTGTTGCGACGGGCGTTGATGGCAGCGGGGCATGGCATGTACCCAACTTTATCTCATCGGCACTGCCCAAAGATCGATATGCTTCTTCAGGAGAGCATATTGATTTTTCCAAGCTTGTAGGGAAGAAGATAGCTGTTCTCGGTGCAGGCGCATCTGCATTCGATAACGCTTCGACCGCGCTTGAGGCAGGTGCGTTAGAAGCAACTGTTTGTATTCGTCGCAAGGATATCCAGCGTATTAATCCTCAGATCTGGATGGCAAAAGCAGGGTTCCTTAATCATTACGCTGATATGGACGATTCCCTGAAGTGGAAATACATGCGGCATATGTTCAGGTACAACATTCCAGCTCCGCAGGACGCCTACAATCGATTGTCAGGCCTAGAAGGTGCAAGCGTTCGTACCAATGCGGCCTGGGAAGGGGTGAAACTCGTAATTGATGACGGAAAAGAACAAGTTGAGGTCTCCCTTGCGTCTGGAGACAAGCTCAAAGTGGACTATTTGATCGTCGCCGTCGGTTTTGTGAATGATTTTTCTCTACGCCCGGAGCTTTCAAGCATTGCCAATAGCATAGCACTCTGGCAAGACAAATATAGCCCGGCTCATGGGGAGGAAGATGCTCAAATTTCCAGTCATCCCTACTTGGGTGAGAATTTTGAGTTTGTCGAGAAAAGGTCTGGGGAAACTCCCTACATTTCGAAGATATTCAATTTTACCTATAGCGCGCTCGTCAGTATGGGGCTTTCCGGCTCCGCTATCAGCGGCTTTAGATATTCGGTTCCTCGCGCGGTTCGTGGTATCACCAAATCGCTATATCTTGAGGATGCTGAAGAAATTTATAATAAATTTACCGATTATGCTGAGCTTGAAATAGTAGGGGTCGTTCCCTTCAATAATTCAACTCAAAAAAGAAAAGCTTTCGCTGATTGAGTTAAGTGTTGTTGTTCAGTTCATGAAAGGTATCGGCAATCGGTACCTTTACTAATATCGAAGCTGTGAATTTTAATATTCTAAAAAGGGTAGGGTGTTTTTATGAAAAATATTTCCACTTTGTTAGCGCCTGCTGCCGTCGGCCCATATTCGCAAGCAGTATGCCATGGCGAATATCTGTTTGTTTCGGGACAACTCGGTATCGACCCTTCCAAGGGAGAGCTAGTGGCGGAAGATGCCATGCTTCAAATGAAACAGTGCCTCAGCAATATTTCAGCGATTGCTGGAGCAGCAGGTACTGATATTTCAAAGACTATCAAAACAACAATAATGGTTACGAACTTAGGTGATTTCGCCAGGTTGAATGAAGTGTATGCGACCTATTTCTCTTCACCGTTCCCCGCTCGAGCCACGTTCGAGGTTTCCGCACTTCCGAAAGGAGCCCTCGTCGCAGTAGACGCAATTGTCGCATTGGACTGAATGTTGAATTAGTGGCCAAAACAGGATATTTATGAATCTTAATCTCGGAAATCAGGATAAAGAGTGGACTCGCTGGGCGATCGGCGTGTTGCAGGGGGATGCTAATCGCTCTGCCGATACACATCTGATTCCTTTGGATTTTAATGGGCTACCTGGGATATCGATTTATCTGAAAGATGAGTCTACTCACCCTACAGGTAGTCTGAAGCACCGCTTGGCACGATCGCTTTTCCTGTATGGCATCTGCAATGGCTGGATAAAGAAAGGTACTTTATTAGTCGAGGCATCTTCTGGTTCAACAGCTGTCAGTGAGGCGTATTTCGCTAAGCTCCTAAATCTGCCCTTTACTGCAGTAATGCAGCGCTCCACCAGTTGCCAGAAAATCGATGCTATCAATCGATTAGGGGGGACATGTCACTTTGTTGACAATCCTGGAGCTATCTATACGGTCGCCGAGCAACTTGCTCGTGAAACGGGTGGTCATTATTTAGATCAGTTTACAAATGCAGAGCGCGCTACTGACTGGCGCGGCAATAATAACATTGCCGAAAGTATATTTTCGCAAATGGCAATGGAGCAAGATCCTGAACCAGCTTGGGTGGTTATGAGTGCCGGCACTGGAGGAACATCAGCCACAATCGGAAGGTATATCAAGTATAAGCATCTGAATACTCGACTTTGTGTAGTTGACGTTGAACATTCCGCTTTCTACGAATCCTACGATACTGGGGATAAGGCGAGCACTTGTGCGACTCCGTCTCGCATCGAAGGTATTGGTCGGCCTAGGGTAGAGCCTTCGTTCATCCCTGATGTCATCGATCACATGATCAAGATTCCAGACGCCGCTTCACTTGCTGCCATGCACGTTCTTTCAGAGCGGTTATCGCGCCGTGTTGGTGGTTCTACGGGAACCAATTTCTTTGGTGTTTGTTGTATTGCGGAGCAAATGCGCTCACAGAAACAGACAGGTTCGATAGTGTCGGTAATTTGCGATTCGGGAGATCGTTATGCCTCTACATATTACGATGCTGATTGGCTTAAAGAAGCCAATATTGACATAAGGCCTTATGAGAAATATTTGAATTTGTTTCTCGACGGAAAGAGTTCGGATGTGTCACTGATCAGCCTTTGTAAAAATATATGCGGCAGTAGTGTTGTGGCTCATTGTTAGTTATTAATAAATTGATGGCTCTTATGCAAGCGTTAAATAATTAGGCACCTGGTTCTTAAAAACAGGTGCCTTTCGGTGTGCGCCAATGGGTTTCTTGGGGATCAGCCGATGATCACTTCGCTGATCTGAATGATGGGCTTGAGACTGGTGTAATTGGCGATGTCCGCTCCGATAGCCTTGGCATGCGGCCCGAATGCAGAGGCGAACGCGTCGAGTGATTCGAAGAAGAGATGACCTATCGCAATGTAGCTTGGAGCGCTTCCAGGCACTGGGCCTTGAAGGCCTTTCTCAATAGTAAAGTGACTGCAGGCCCCGGCCATCTTCTGCTGAATCATCGTCATATGCTGCTCACGATAGTAATCGAAGTCGAAGGTTGCGCCAGCTTCATTCGGGTACAGAATGCTTACGTCAATCATTGGGTGTATTTCCCTGGTTTATTGATTAAACGGCGGCAACACCAACAGGGCGTTCGCCTGAGATGGTTGTTCGATGCATGAGGCGTAGGTGGCCGTCGTAGCCACCCTCTGCATTGTGAAGCGTGCAGCGGTTGTCCCACAGAGTAAGCATGTTCGGTGCCCATCGGTGACGGTAGACATATGTGTCCTGCACCATGTGCTGATACAAATAACTCAGCAGCGACGTTGATTCTCCATGAGTCAAACCCTGAATACCCTGCGTGTAGACAGGGCTCACGTAGAGGGATTTGCGACCCGTTACGGGATGTATACGTACCAGCGGGTGTGGCCAGGTTTTGTCGGCGTCTTCACTGACCACTATCTTCATTGAGCGTGCTTCTGTCTCTTTTGCGAACAGGCCATTTTTGCCATAGGGCATGCTCGCAGAATGTATCGCGACGAGATGATTGATGAGTCCCTTCATGGTCTCAGAAAGATCATCGTAGGCACGATAGCCGTCGGCAAATAGCGTATCGCCGCCCACGGGCGGAGTGATCTTGGAATGTAGGATGGTTCCCGCTGGCGGCTGTTCCTGAAAGCTCCAGTCTGAGTGCCACTGTGCACCAAAGTTAACTGCCTTTTCATCAGCCTCGCGTCTGAGTTCGAGAATGTGCGGATGAGCTTCCATCGGGATGATATATGGGTCTACGCCGAACTCACCAAACTGAAGCGTGAACGCCTCCAGTTGTGTGTGGGAGAGAGGCTGATCCGGGAAGTAAATCACCGAGTGCCTAGCCCACGCTTCCTTCACCTCTCTTAGTACAGCTGCCGTGAGTGGCTTATCAATCGAGATACCAGTAATCCTGGCTCCAAAACCCTGAGTCTCGGGTTCCACCTGAATATGCCTAAAGTTGCTGTCCATCATCGCAGTCCCTTTCTCTCGTTTTTATAAATAAATCACAGGAAGACCGTGGAGGGATTCTCCGATGCCAGTCCTCTGCTGTCGTTGCTACCGTGCGACAGAGAATTGATTTGGGATGCCAATACCTTGGGCGGTTGGTGTTCCCACCTTTTAAATTGTCGTGTCGAAACAAATCTTTGGCGTGTGGTGCCATTCACGCCGATTCCCCACGTACCCACACTCAGCCAGGCTGCGTAGCGATTGCGCAGCAGTGATCAATAAAAATCCCGGAAAGGGCAGGGAAGGGACGAGCGATGAGCGATTACGATCTGAGTTTTAAACGCGCGTTGGCTCGTGGCGAGCTAGACAGCAGGTTCGACACGATTGTCATAGGTTCTGGCGCAGGCGGCCTAAGCACAGCCGCATTGTTGGCGCTCGAAGGACAGCGCGTTTTGGTGCTCGAACGCCACGCGGTGTTGGGTGGTTGTTTGCAATCCTTCAAACGCCAGGGCTTCGAGTGGGACGTAGGCCTGCACTATATGGGCGAGGTACACCGCAAAACGAGTGGCCTCTATCGCCTTTTCGACAAAGTCTCAGGTGGTCAACTTGAATGGGCGCCCATGCCCGAAAACTACAATCGCATTATCGTAGGTGCCAATAGCTACGATCATATGGCCGGCGCAGAAGCCTACAAGGATCGACTCAAGGATTACTTTCCGAAGGATGCGCGCGCGATCGATCGTTACGTAGAGCTAGTGGGTGAAGCAAGCCGGGCTGCGAAATGCTTCTTCGGAGAGCGGGCGTTGCCACGTTCAACGTCTGAGGCAACGTTCACCAAGGCTCAGACTGCATTCATGCCACTTGCACAGCGCACAGTGCAGGGTGTTTTGGACGAATTGACTGACAACGCTGACCTTAAGGCAGTCTGGTGTGGGAACTACGGCGACTACTGCAATTCCCCTGCTGAGGCCTCTTTTGCGATCCATGCCATGGTTTTCAGCCATTACATCGATGGTGCCAGCTACCCCGTTGGCGGTTCGCAACGCATCGCCACAGCAATGGCCGACACAGTACGTGCTGCAGGAGGAGCTTGCCTTGTTACTGCTGAGGTTGTGAGCATCGAGATGTGTGATGGTTGCGTGGTAGGTGTAAAAACCGCTGACGGAAGCCAAATTCTCGCGGACAGAGTCGTCAGTGCGATTGGTATTTCTCAGACCGTACCGCTGCTGGCTCATGCAAATCCAGAACTGGCGAAGCCATTGGGCGAGGTGACTAAGAGCATTGGTACAACTCAATGTTTTGCTGTGCTTAACCTTGGCATCGACATCGCAAACGCAGATCTGAACATTCATCCAGCCAATCTTTGGGTGCACCCAAGCAATGATTTACCAGCGAATCTCGCTCGGTACAAAGCTGATCCAGAGGGACAGCCCATGCCCCTTCATTTCATTGCCCATCCATCACTGCGGGATCCGAGTTGGGTCGACCGTCACCCTAAGCAGAGCACGATGGACGTCTGCGGCCTGACAGATTGGTCGGTGTTCGAGCGTTTCACTGGCACGAAGTGGAAGCGCCGAGGTGCAGAGTACGAGGACATGACAGCAAGCCTTAGAGAAGACCTCTTGGCCGTGGCCTTAAAACATTATCCTCAAATCGGCGGACACATTGCTCATGCCGAGTTGGCTACACCTCTTACTTTCAATCACTTTCTAAATCGTAGTCACGGCAATTTCATGGGATATGAGCAAACGCCACTTCGTTTTGCACAGCGCTGGATGCGTGCGCATGGCCCCGTTAAAGGTCTGTTTTTCGGTGGACAGGATGTGACCGCTGCCGGAGTCAGTGGCGCGATGGTCAGTGGGCTGGTCGCGGCGAGTGCAGTTCTTGAGCGTGATCTTTTCCGAGAGCTTTAGCCCTCAAGATCGCACCGGGTCGAATCGGCTGCACAAGCCGTATTTTGGTTGTCGGAACTCTCGTTGCTGGTGATTGCAAGGGCCTTTCCTCCTGCAGAGAAGCTGCTTGCTAATTCTTGGCGCAGCGCACTAGGTGCTTTACCGAAATGACCTCGCACAGCATGCGAAAAAGCGCTGGGCTCTGCATAGCCCAGCCGTTCTGCCAGCATCACAAGCGGCAGATTGGGATCAGCCAGGCCTTCCAATGCCTCGCTCATACGTACCGCTTCCAGTAATTGGCGGAAGGATGAACCGCGCTCAGCCAATCGACGCTGAAGAGTACGCCTGCTGAGATCCAGCGAGCGCGCTACGCTGTCGCAATTCGCTTCCGAAAATCCCTGTGCTGCGATGGCTGCTGTCACGTAATCAACGAGCGTGTCGGAGCGACCCTGGGTTTTAAGCATCGTCTCCGCGCGACCGAGTACGATGCGAAGCAATGTTGGATCAGCAGCCTGCCAGGGTGAGTCCAGCAGTTCAGCGCCAAATACGACACGAGCGTGCTCGACTCCGAGAATGATCGGACATTCGAAATAGACTTGATAGCGGTCGGCTAAACACGCGTCAGTACCAGGTAGCTCAATTCTGGTTGGCCTTCGATCAGTCGGCATACAGTTATAGAGAAGGCGCATGTACGCGGCAAACAGCGAATCTATCTGGGCCGGATGCATGGCAACCGGGCTGGGTGTTACGTGGTAAACCAGCTGAACACCATTGTTGGAAACAGGTTCAACTGAAAAACGACCAGAGTTGCTAACTAACTGCTGCAGCCTGACCGTATGAGCGAGCGCGTAGCGCAATGAGCTACTGTGCATCAACACCAGTGCTACGACGTTCATCGATTGCAGTGGCAGTGCTACGCCAACCTTCAAGCCGAGCAGCGGATCCTGGGAGAGTTGCATCGCGCGCTGCCAAAGCCTCCTCACTTGCACGAGTTGCAGCTGCCGCGTAGGCGCCACGTCGTCCCACTGTTGAGTCCAGGGAGCGCCCAAACGGGAAGGCTCGATACCTTGCCGAGTCAGTTCCTCGATGACGCCTACAAGCCAAGTGGCACTGACGGTGAGAGGTCGGGTCATTGTATGTCCGTTAGCTGCCACGCAATACTTGCTCGGAAAGAGGTGAGACCCTTACTTGGCGCTGCGTTGCAAATCGGTTGCTCAGGGGCAGCGAAGTATTACGACAGACTGTGTAGCACGTCTGATAGGGATATTCCAAGGCCTGGCCGGCAGCGTCGATTTCGCTTCGAGATACGAGTAGGAGGGAAGTCAGAGGATGCGGAAGGATGGGGTGCGGAAATGCTGCTATCGAAAACGGTCATTTTGATGAACGGGCAGTTTGGGGCTGCCCGCTATTTTGATATCACTTCAATGGAGCGTCTGATCAGATTTTTACGGGTTCACCTAAAACATGCATCAGGCGATTTGCCCAACCGAAGATGGCTGTGGCCAGCACGAGGTCGACAACCCCAAGCGTGTCAAAGCCGAGTTCTTTCAAGGCATCGGCATGCCGTGTATTCAGCATTGGGGGGGACTTGGCCAACTCAACCGCAAAGTCAAACAACGCCTGAGAGCGATCATCCAATTGTGCTTCGGTTTCGTCTGCAAAAATTTTTGCGACCAGCTCTGTACTTTTGGTCAGCTGATTGTATCGGGCGCCGTGTACTGCAGCGCAGTAGACGCATCGATTAACAATTGAAGAACCAATCGCCCCAAGTTCACGCTCAGCTGGGGGCAAGCCGGCGCGGCCATACATAATGGCGTTGAACAAAGGGGATCGCACCGCGAGCGATTCGGGGTCATGGGCGAGAGTGAGCACATATTCCGAGATTTTTTTGCTCGATGGAGTCACTTTCATCGCATCAAGCTGCTCTTGGCTCGCGCTTTCTAACTCAACAGGCTTGATGTACGGCGACCAGTGAGGCACCGATACGGTGAAATTATGCACGACCTGGCTCATTTCATTTCTCCTGCAATTTTGAATCCTGCTACGACCCGGAGCTGGTAGTTCACGAAAGCGAGGACTTCAGTGAGCCTTACGATGTCCGGTTCTGAAATCCCTGCGGCCTTTAACGTATCGATATCTTGCTTTGTAGCTTCTCGCGGCTTTTGAGTGACCAGATCCGTGAATCGGATGATCGCCATGAAACGTTCATCCCCGTAGGCGGCCTGCTGAGGATTGGCGGCAACATAAAGGCTTTCTTCGCCACCTGCTGTCTCAAGACAAGCATGGTAGTGATCAGCCAATTCTTCAGAGTTGCTCAACCGAGCGATTCGTTCAGCAAGGGCTGCACGTTCTGCATGTGACAGACCACCGGGATCCTTCGGAATGATCACTGCATCATGGCTCGCTTGACTCAGCGCCATAATTTCTGCCCGCTCAGCAATGGCCATCGCGAGCGGAGAGTTTTCGTTTGCGCCGACAAGACGCTCGATAATGTTCGGAGTAAGCATAAGAGTTCCAATAGTTAGCGACGCGTTATTTCCTGAATGCAGCAGTGCTCGATAGCGACTAAAAAACACGTTCGCCGAACGTTAAAGAACGCTCGCAAGCGAAACGAACTTCGTGGTCATGAAAGCATCCAGTGCGCCAGGGCCTCCTTCGGTTCCGTATCCGGAATCTTTTACGCCGCCAAACGGGTGCTCGGGTAGGGCAACGCTGTGATGGTTGATCGAGATGGCGCCAGACTCGATGCCGTTAAACAGCTTATTAGCCGAGCTAAGCGATCGCGTGTATGCGTAGGCAGAGAGGCCGTATGGCAGTCTGTTGGCTTCCTTGATGGCTTCATCGATGTCGTCAAAAGAATTGATCAACGCAATCGGCCCGAACGGTTCTTCAACCATGGCGCGAGCGGTCACCGGTACATTGGTGAGAACGGTGGGTTCGAAGAAATAACCCTTGTCGCCTACGCGGTTGCCGCCAGTCTCCAGCTTCGCTCCATGGGATACCGCATCCGCCACGAGTTCCTCTGTTGCCTTAAGCCGGCCCAGGTGAGCCATTGGGCCCATTGTTACCGTCGGATCAAGACCGTCGCCCACCTTGATTGCGCGTGCGCCTTCCACGAAACGGGAAACAAACTCGTCGAACACTTTTGAGTGAACAATGAAGCGAGTCGGGGAGACACAGACCTGGCCCGCATTTCGATATTTAGCGGCGACAGAAATCTTGACTGCGGTTGCGATGTCCGCGTCGTCCATAACGATTACCGGCGCATGGCCACCCAGCTCCATTGTGGATCGCTTCATATGCAGCCCTGCGAGGCTTGCAAGCTTTTTGCCCACTGGCGTTGATCCGGTGAAGGTCACTTTCCGGATGGAAGGATGAGCAATCAAATACTCAGAAATTTGGCTCGAGTCACCAAACAGTAGGTTGACGGCTCCTGGAGAAACGCCAGCGTCAGCGAATGCTTTCACAAGCTCAACAGCACACGTAGGTGCCTCGGTTGCGCCTTTTAAAATGATCGAACAGCCGGCGGCCAGCGCACCAGCAACCTTTTTCACCGCTTGAATGAGCGGAAAATTCCATGGCGCAAATCCCACTACAGGCCCGATAGGCTCCATCAAGGCAAACTGATGAATTCCTAATGCGCGCGAGGGGATGACACGCCCATACGCGCGTCTGCCTTCTTCAGCATGCCAATCGATGGTGTCTGCAGTTGCAGCGACTTCACCCATCGCCTCGGCCAGGGGCTTTCCGTGCTCAGCGGTGAGGGTGAGGGCGATATTTTCTGCGCGCTCACGAATCAGGTTTGCCGCCTTGTGCATAATCGTTGCGCGATCGAGCGCAGAGACTTGTTTCCAGGTGGAAAAGCCTTTTTCCGCAGCGATTGCCGCGTCTTCTATGTCAGCCAAGCTAGCTTTCGCAATGAGTCCGATCTGCTCTTCAGTTGCCGGATTGATTACGGGGATCGATTCAGTGGGATGCGTGTTACGCCATACACCGCCAATAAACAATGGTATTTGTTCCATGATCACCTCTCATAGTTGCTAATGGTTTCAACGTCCCACGGCTTGGCTAAAAACTCATTGTGGTGCTCAGCTACAAGCTATCAACGACACATGGGCTTCAATAAAATATAGGGCATCTCTCAACGAAAAATTTTCCGTATTTTTCAAAAATTGGCTCGGATTTAGAATTTACTTCCAAGATTTAAGGCGTTGGTGAAAAAAATATTTAATCGGGGCGTCGGGTACGATGGCGCGCCTACTACATGGGAGTTTCTGACTGTAGACGTTCCGAGGTGATCCATGGGTATATCGATCCGACTTGGCTGGATAAAGCCACCTATTGGATGAACGCTTTTTTCTGATTAGGAGAAAGGCGCGAGCGCAGATGGTTGTGTCTTGGCAGAGCCAAGACGGAATGCTGATGGAGTGGGTTCGCACCTGCTAACCGCAGCGTGCGTATCACTGTCCGTTCAGCGCTGCGGGTGCCTAAACGTCAGGCCTTTGCGCCTTCACCAAAGGCAAACACAGTGGTGCCCGGAGGGCCTACAAAAAAATAGTTTGCTAGCGCCCTTGAATTTAAAAAAAGGAAACGGAGTTCCTATATTTGATTCCAAAAAAAAAGCAGAGATCTCGATGGCTGTGCGCTTTCGTGGCTGCCTCAGGCTTTAGGGCAATCGACTCGATTGCTTCGCCGTTGCTGTTGTCGCTGTCCTTGCCTTTTTTGAAATTTAGAATGAAGTGAATGGCAGGGAATGACAGTGGACGGCTTTGCCCGCAGGGCAGGGGAGATCGTTTTTTTGCGACGTCAGTCGCGGCTAGCTTTTGATTTCAGAGCAACCCGAAAACCAAAAAAACTAGCCTTACCCCGAAACTCCGCGTGCGCCGGAGTACCGTTGTCGGAATCGTCTAGGCTACCGGCGTGCGCATGGTAACGAACTCTTCGGCGGACGTCGGATGCACGGCGATGGTTTCGTCGAAAACGCGCTTGGTGGCGCCTGCCTTCAAGGCAATCGCCAGCCCCTGAACGATTTCCCCGGCATCCGGGCCAACCATGTGACAACCGAGAACCTTGTCGGTTTTGGCATCTACTACCAGCTTCATCAAGGTGCGCTCCTGGCACTCGGTCAGGGTCAGCTTCATCGGCCGGAAACGGCTTTCGTAGATCACCACCTCGTGTCCGACTTCTCGCGCCTCCTCTTCGGTCAACCCGACAGTGCCGATGTTCGGCAAGCTGAACACGGCGGTCGGGATCATCTTGTAGTCCACCGGGCGGTATTGCTCGGGCTTGAACAAACGCCGCGCTACGGCCATGCCTTCCGCCAGAGCGACCGGAGTGAGCTGCACCCGACCAATCACATCGCCCAGGGCCAGGATCGACGGTTCAGCGGTTTGATACATTTCATCGACCTCGACAAAACCTTTCCTGTCGAGTGTGACGCCAGTGTTTTCCAAGCCCAGGTTGTCGAGCATCGGACGTCGACCGGTGGCATATAACACGCAGTCCGCCTCAAACTCACGACCGTCCTTGAGGGTCACCTTCAGGCTGCCATCGGACTGCTTGTCGATACGTTCGATG
Source organism: Pseudomonas sp. JL3 (assembly GCF_031570575.1). NCBI lineage: Bacteria > Pseudomonadati > Pseudomonadota > Gammaproteobacteria > Pseudomonadales > Pseudomonadaceae > Pseudomonas > Pseudomonas sp. JL3. The sequence continues at coordinate 189,850 of NZ_JAKWJK010000003.1, read as the reverse complement.
TTGGCATTGAATTGCAAGTTCAAGCCGCGCTTGGTCAACTCATCCCGCAAATGTTTGCGCACCGCACCGTCGAAGCCGCGCAGGAACAGATCACCGCGATACAGCAGCGTGGTCTCGGCACCCAGCCCCTGGAAAATCCCGGCAAACTCCACCGCAATGTAACCACCACCGACCACAAGAACGCGCTTGGGTAGCTCTTTAAGGAAGAACGCCTGATTAGAACTGATCGCGTGCTCATGTCCCGGAATCTCCGGGATCTGCGGCCAGCCACCGGTAGTGATCAGGATATTTTTGGCGGTGTAGCGCTCGCCATTGACCTCGACCGTGTGCGGGTCGACGATCTTGGCGTGGCCCTCATGCAAGGTGACACCGCTGTTGACCAGCAGATCGCGATAGATGCCGTTCAGTCGATTGATCTCGCGATCCTTGTTGGCAATCAGCGTCGCCCAGTCAAACTTCGCCTCGCCCGGCGTCCAGCCAAAACCTTGCGACTGCCCGAAGTCTTCGGCGAAGTGCGCGCCGTAGACCAGCAACTTTTTCGGCACGCAGCCAACGTTCACACATGTACCGCCCAGATAGCGGCTCTCGGCCACAGCCACTTTCGCGCCAAAACCGGCGGAGAAACGCGCAGCCCGCACGCCTCCGGAACCGGCACCAATCACGTAAAGGTCAAAATCGTAGAGCATTTTCAATCTCCTCGGCAGGCACCCAGCAATAAGAGCGGTTGGCTAATAGCGTGCCGGACTGTCGTAGGAAGTCTGCAACTCATCGAGCACAGGCCCTATAGTTTTGCTTAGTAATTTCTAGAGGGTGATCAGAATCTACCATCCGATTGGTAGGTTTGCAAGGGCGCGCTGACTATGACGCCCACATCTTGTGGGCACGTTAGGCAACTTCTGTCGCGGATGGGCGATACAGTTCCGATGGGGGCACTGTTATAAACATGAATTGAATGACACGCCACGACCACTGGCTAAATTTCCTATCTCGGAATTATTCCATGGTCTATTGCATACTTTACCAACGCAGCAGGTTTGTCGATATTGAGTTTGCGTCGAATGCTCAAGCGATGGGTTTCTACAGTCCTGACGCTGATGTTCAGTTCTCGTGCCATTTCCTTGTTGTTCAGCCCTTGAGTCATTTTATATAAAACCTGGCTCTCCCGGGGCGTTAGCTCGTTGATAATACCATCATCAAGAAGCAGCTTTTGTGCGATTTCAGCACTGTAGAAAGTACCTCCGTTTTTAATTGCTTCAATCGCAGCGACAATCTCTCTTGAGGGTGCGTTTTTCAATACATAGCCACTCGCACCGGAGCGTAGGGATTCACTTACATACTCTTTACTATCATACATGCTGAGCACGAGCACCTTCAGGGTGGGGAACCTGTCACGTATTTTTCGCGTCAGCTCAAGACCGTTTATGTCGGGAAGGTTGATGTCGACCAATAGAAGATCAGGATTGCAGTGCTCAACCATCACCATAGCATCCGCACCATTTTCAGCCTCACCAATCACGGTCACAGTCGGAATGACGGATAGTAGAGCTCTGATCCCATCGCGCACTAAGGTGTGATCATCGACCAAGGCCAGCCGGATTTGTGTTGGTAAGTTCATTAAGTGTGCCAACTGTTATCGATGTCGGAAAAGTCAGATTTTCTTACAGGGAATACTTATCACGATATCCAGCTCGCTCCGGCCAAGTGCTGATGCCATATGAAAATGACCCCCAAAGTGCTATGGCATTTTCGCCGGGAAGCAATGCCTAGGGTTACAGATACCTAGAGCTCCAGGCAGTAATGCATGACGCAACATAATCCGCATCCTGACTATTAGTAAGCAAGTGGTCAGCCGAGTCGAGTGAAATGAAGCTCTTGGGGTGTTTAGCTGTTAGGTAAATTTTCTGGGCTTGCTCTATTGATACAACGCTGTCTGCTGGGGAATGAAAAATAAGCAATGCGCGTCGTAGGTTAGCGATATTTGTATCCTGCTGTTGGGTTTCAATATCATCGAGAAACTGCCTTTTTATAGTAAACTCTCTTCCTGCCAGCATTACTTTATATTCACCAATGTCTCTGATCGCTTCTACGTGACCTTTGAACTGCTTCAGGACATGAGTCGCGTCAGCAGGGGCACCGATTGTCACCACACCCTTTGCCTCTGGGATGTGCTTCGCCGCCGCTATGACTGCGGCTCCGCCCAAACTATGGCCAATCAAGATGGATGGAGCTTGATAGGTATCACGCAAAAACTCCGCCGCCGCTACCAAGTCGGCAACGTTGGAGGAAAAATTGCTGTTGGAGAAGTCGCCTTCACTGCTGCCTAGACCTGTGAAATCAAATCGCAGTACAGCGATATTATTGTCGACTAGCGCCTTAGCAATTCTCGCGGCAGCTTTAATATCCTTCCCACAGGTGAAGCAGTGGGCGAACAATGCATAGGCTCTGGGCGCCTCCGGCGTCTCAAGCAGACCTGACAGGCTTATACCCTGGGCGTTTCGGAACGTTATCTTTTGTTTGCTCATCATGAATTTTCCTTGAACGGCTCTGATACCTGGCCTGGTGCGAGCCGGTAGGCCCGCAGGTTTATCTCTACCAGATGTTTGTGCTCAAACTGCTCAAGGGCTGCTTTAAAGCGCCGTTTAGCAATCCAGCACCAAGGGCAGACGAAATCTGCCCTCACATGGTGTTCGCTAGAAAGTGAAAACCATTGGGTTTATTGAGGGGTTGATGATGAGTGTCCTGCACTCGGCATCAAGCAAAAATACGCAAAAGAATACTAGCAAGGATCACCGTCGAAGCGCCGCCGAGGCGGGTGGAGATCTGAGCGAATGGCATCAGCGACATACGATTGGAGGCTGAGAGGATCGCAACATCCCCGGTACCGCCAAGGCCGCTGTGGCAGCAGGTCACGATGGCTGATTCGATGGGGTACATTTTCATCAGGTTGCCAATGAAAAAACCTGCGATGGCCATTGAGGCAACGACGGATACGCAGACTAGGACATAACTAATAGAAAAGACTTTTACAACGCTATCTAGAGGGACATACAGCATGCCCAAGCCGATCATTACCGGCCAAATGAAGGCGGAAGAGATCAGCTTGTAGAAAGCGTTTGTGCCTTTCTCCAGGTTTTCCGGCAGAACGCGAACGTACTTAAAAAGTACAGCGGCCAAGATCATCAGGACAGGGCCAGGAATACCCAGGACTTTCTCAAGCAGACCGCCAAGGACGAAGAATGCACAGATGACCAGAATGCCTGCACCTATCACTCTGAAATCGATAGTCGAGCCGTTATCTTCCCTGGCTTGGAATTTATCATTCTCGTCTTTGGCACGGATCAATGAACCCTCGCCATTGAGATGCGGGCGTTTTAGCGCCAGCCGGGCCAGGTAGCCGGCACAGATAATCGCCGCGATGTTGCCGACTACAGCGGCAGGCACCAATTTAGCAACGTAGATATCCGGCGTACCGCCGAGAATAGCTGAGTAAGCAAGTGATAAAGGCAGGATTCCCTCACCAATGCCCCCGCCAATAATTGGAACAATGATAAAGAAGAAGGTGTGGTAGAAACTATAGCCGACGAGTTTTCCCACAATGAGTCCGCTTGCCACGGCAGCCAGGGTTCCGACGAAAAGAGGTATGAACATCCTCATCATGCCCTGAATCAAAATAAATCGGCTCATCCCGAGAATACTGCCGACTACCAGGCTGGCAATCACGAAGTACAAAAAGTTGGCTTCTTTCATCAACATTTTTGTGGCGTCAATCGTGGCCGGCCCGAAGAAGCCGTAGAACACCAGAATCGATGGCAACATCAAGCACAGAATGGCTCCTCCTCCGATTTCCTTCAGAATCGGAAGACGCGAACCCAGTTGACCGAAGAACATGCCCATCGTCATGATGACGGCAAGGCCACCGATCATGTTCTTAGGCAAAAAACCCAAGTGTGCCGAGAGATATACAATTACGGCGATGCCGAGAAAAATCGGGAGTGGTATTACCCCTATTTCGTAACTGCACAGGCTACGCAGTTGACGCAACCCGCCAGCACGGGGAGCATCGATTTTCAGGGACTGCTCATAAGACTTGTTCATGTCGCTATTCCTCATACAGCATCACTGACTTGGCGCCAGCCTCAACCTATTCCGCAGTGTAAATACCCGGGGTATACAAATAGCCACGGGCCTCCAGTCCTTCTGTGATCAGACTGGCAGACGCTTGCTGCGCGAAGTAGAGAGCGATAAGTTCATTTGAATTTTTTTCCAGTGTTCGAGTGCGAGTCATGTGGGCTAAAACGACACGGTTTTCTAATAGCGTTCCGCACAGACCGTAGGGCGTGAAAAGCTCATTCATGAAAAGTCTCGCAGTTGGCTGGGCGGATGGCAGCAGTTAGTTCTGATATTTCCGCAATGCCCTGTATTAAGGTTTGTCGAATGCATCCAAAACGTGAGTGCTGTAAACCAATGCAGCACCGGCGTTCATGTTGATTGCTACACCCAATGCTTCAGCAACCTCTTCAGTAGTTACACCAAGCTTTTTGGCCTCAGCAGCGTGGAAAGCGATGCAGCCATCACAGCGGGTGGTCACCGCTACGGCGAGCGAAATCAGTTCACGAGTTTTAGCATCGAGGTGGTTTGTTTTTGCGCCGGCGCTCCCTAGAGAAGCCATACCTTTCATGGTCTCTGGGGACAGGCCATTCAGCTGTACTAGGCGGGCGCTGATGTCTTTTCGAGTTTGCTTCCAATCTTGCATGGGGACTCACCTGGGCGGGGCGCCCTGTAGGTTTACGGGAGGAGATGTGAATCCGATAGAATCTACCATCTAGTTGGTAGGCTTGCAAGGGGGCGCGACAGCCGACTTGATCGTATGTGTAGTGAGGGCGTTGCGAAGGGGGAGGGAATGGGCGTGACAATTCAGTAGCGGTAGGAGAATTTGGTGGGATCTTGTCGCTCGGATATTGGCTTTGCCCAATGTCCTCGAGGTTCGCCTCTCTTGAATCCGCCTGGTCAAGCTTATGAGCATCTCACCAAAGATGCATTGGAGAAGTTAGTAATCAAGACCGCTTAACAAGTCAGGGCGTCGAAAGACGCCCTTGTTCATCGCTCTTGACAGCTAAGCCGATGCTTAGGCTCTTCTCTTTAGGCCCAGATCAAAGCCATGCTTTGATCTGGGCGCAGACCGCCTGAGTCGAAATTCCGTAACGATCATGCAGCGTAGGTAAGGCGCCAGCATCCAGGAAAGCATCGGGCAACGCGATTTGCCTGAAGGTTGGTGTTACGCCGTTACGTAGCAAGACCGTTGCAACGGCTTCACCCAATCCACCGATAATCGAGTGGTTTTCTGCGGTAACGACCAAGCGACCGGACTTCCTCGCTTCAGCGAGAATGGTTTGCTCATCCAGTGGTTTGATCGTCGGTACGTGCAATACAGCGACATCAACTCCGTCCGCTTGTAGCTCTTTGGCCGCTTCCAGTGCGCGCATCGTCATCAAGCCGGTGGAGATGATCAACACATCGTTACCGGTGCGCAGGGTTTTGGCCTTGCCGATCTCGAATTTGTAGCCGTACTCGTCCAGCACCAGCGGCACATTTCCGCGCAACAGCCGCATGTAGACCGGCCCTTGATGCGCCGCGATAGCGGGCACCGCCTGTTCGATTTCCAGTGCATCACACGGATCGACAATCATCAGGTTGGGCATGGCACGGAAGATCGCCAGGTCATCCGTGGCCTGGTGGCTTGGGCCGTAGCCAGTGGTCAGGCCGGGCAGGCCGCAGACGATTTTGACGTTGAGGTTTTCCTCGGCAATCGCCATGCAAATGAAGTCATAGGCACGGCGCGAGGCGAACACGGCGTAGGTCGTGGCGAACGGCACGAAACCTTCACGTGCCATCCCTGCTGCAGCACTCATGAGCAACTGTTCGGCCATGCCCATCTGATAGAAACGATCCGGGTGGGCCTTGGCGAAAATGTGCAGATCGGTGTACTTGGACAAGTCGGCGGACATGCCCACGATGTCTGAGCGCTGATCCGCCAGCGCGGCTAATGCATGGCCAAAAGGTGCTGAGCGGGTGGCTTGGCCTTCAGAGGCAATCGACGCGATCATTGCCGAGGTGGTTAGGCGCTTTTTGGCTGGCTCACCAGTCGAAGTCGGAGTGTGGATGGCGTTGCTCATTGCTTTTTTCCTTCTTCAAGATTGCTCAGTGCCAGATCCCATTCGTGCTCTTCCACGCGGATGAAGTGCGTCTTCTCCCGGGTTTCCAAGAAGGGCACACCTTTACCCATTTTGGTATCGCAGATGATGACTCGCGGTTGCGTGCCAGGATGGTTGCGGGCGGCATCGAACGCAGTGACGAGTGCATCCAGGTCATTGCCATCGACGCGCTGAGTGAACCAGCCAAATGCCTGCCAGCGATCAACGATGGGTTCGAACGAGAGGATCTCGCTCGAATAGCCATCGGCTTGCTGGTTGTTCACATCGACAATGGCGATCAGGTTGTCGAGCTTCCAATGAGACGCTGACATGACGGCTTCCCAAGTCGAGCCTTCATTCAATTCACCGTCCGACAGCAAGTTGTAGACGAAGGAGGGCGAACCTTTGCGCTTGAGGCCCAGGCAGGCACCGACCGCGATGCCCAGGCCCTGACCCAGCGAACCTCCGGTGATTTCCATGCCAGGGGTGTATGTCGCCATGCCCGACATCGGTAGCCGGCTGTCATCCGATCCGTATGTTTCGAGCTCATCGAGCGGGATGATTTCGGCTTCGATCAAGGCCGCATACAGCGCAATCGCGTAGTGACCGATCGACAGGTAGAAGCGATCACGCGCTTCCCATTCCGGGTCTTCGGGCCGATAGCTAAGCGCATGGAAGTAGGACACTGCCAGCAGGTCGGCGGCACCGAGAGCCTGGCCGACATAACCTTGTCCCTGGACTTGACCCATGCGCAGCGCATGGCGGCGAATGTTGTGCGCGCGCTCCGTCAGGGTCTTGGGTGTCACGAATGAAGGATTGGCAGTCATGGTGAGTTCTCCTGTGAATCAACGATTGACCAAGGCGGCGGGAATGCGCAGCACCAGGGTGGCACCGACGAGAAGCACGCCAGTGATCAGATACATGCCGATGGCGCTGGAACCGGTCAGTGTGGTTACCCAGCCAATCAGGTAGGGCGAGCAGAAGCCGGCGAGGTTGGCGAAGCTGTTGACCGCCGCGATGCCTGCGGCGGCAGACACGCCACCGAGTAACGTGGTGGGTAACATCCAGAACATCGACGTCGCGGACAGAATTCCGGAAGCAGCTAGGCAAAGACTCAGAATGGAGAGCGTCACATTTCCGCCCATCATTGCCGCCAGGGTTAGTCCGATAGCACCCGCGATCATCGGTACGATGAGGTGCCAGCGGCGCTCGCGATGTTTGTCGCCACTGCGTCCGGCATACAGCATGGCCACGATTGCACAGAGGTAGGGCAGGCTGGTCAGCATGCCGATTTTCATCGGGTCGGACACTCCTGCGTTACGCACCAGGGTCGGCAGCCAGAAGGTGATTGCGTATTGGCCCATTACGACACAGAAATAGATGGCGGCCAGTAACCAGAGACGACGGTCGCGGATGAATTCGCCCACAGAGGCATGCGTGACTTTTTTCTGGTCATCCTCGGCCAGCTCACGGTTGATCAGCGCTTTTTCGTCGTCGTTGAGCCAACTGGCTTGATGCACACCGTCCTTAAGGTAGCTCAGCACCAGCAGTCCGATCACGACCGTGGGCACGGCTTCCAGCACGAACATCCATTGCCATCCCGCCCAGCCATGCATCCCAGCAAAGTGGGTCATGATCCAGCCGGAGAGGGGGCCACCCACCATGCCTGACAGCGGAATGGCGATAAACCACAACACGGTCATCCGGGCACGACGGTACGACGGAAACCAATAGGTCAGATACAGCAGCAGACCAGGTGCCAGACCGGCTTCGGCGATGCCGAGAAGAAAGCGCAATGCATAGAATTGCCAGGCGGTTTCGACGAAGGCGAACAGGGCGGAAACGATGCCCCAGGTGATCATGATGCGCGCGATCCAGACCCGCGCACCGACCTTGTGCAGGATGATGTTGCTGGGGACTTCGCAGAGGAAGTAGCCAATGAAGAACATGCCCGCACCCAGTCCGTAGACCGTTTCGCTGAGCGCCAGATCGTTCATCATTTGCAGTTTGGCAAAGCCGACGTTGACGCGATCGAGGTAGGCGCATAGGTAGCACAGCATCAGAAAAGGCATCAGGCGCCAGGCGGTTTTCCGGTAGGCGTTAGAGCGCACGGTCGAAACCGCTTCGAGCGACAGGGTTGTCATGATGGTCTGATCTCTTGTTTTTATTGACCGCCAGGCCAAAGGCCCGGCTGCATCGTCGATCCAGATCCGCACGGGCCGCGAGGCCCGCCAGGTGTAATCAGTGAATCAGCATGCCGCCGTTCACATCCAGCGTGATGCCAGTCAAATATGAGGAGAGATCGCTGGCCAGAAACAATGCGGCATTCGCCACATCCTGGGCTTCACCCAGACGCCCTAGTGGGATGCCATCGATGATCGCGTGGCGGCGTTCGTCCTGCATCAGGCCACCGGTAATGTCGGTGTGAATCAGACCTGGGGCGATGGAGTTGACGCGTACCTTGTCCGGCCCCAGTTCCCGTGCCATGGCTTTCGCCAGCCCCAGCACACCTGCTTTTGCGGCACTGTAATGAGGGCCACCGAAAATGCCTCCACCACGCTGAGCCGAAACGGAAGACATGCACACAATGCTGCCTGAAGACTGTTGACGCATGGTCGGAATCACCGCCTGCGACATCAGCAAAGTGCCGCGCAGGCTGACGTCCAGTACCTTGTCGTAATCGGAAGGGCGAATGTCCAATGTCTTGAGGGGCTGGGTAATGCCGGCATTGTTGATGAGGATGTCGATGCGACCAAAGTGCTCGATGATTTTGGCGACGGCCTGCTGAACCTGCGATTCGTCTGCGACGTTGGCCGCAACCCCCAAATGACCTTCGCCCAGGGAAGCAGCGGCATCCCTTGCGGCGGATTCATCCAGATCGAGGATCACGACACGCGCGCCTTGTTGCGCGAAGGTAGTCGCCGTTGCGCGGCCAATTCCACGTGCGGAGGCGGCACCGGTGATGATCGCGACTTTGCCTTGAAGAAGCATGGGAGGGTACCTCTGATTGTTGTTATTGGGTCGACCCGCAATGAATCGATGGCCCAGCTTGTTCTCCAGGGTGACCTTGAGCAATAACGCGAATCTCACTCGATGCTGAAAAAAATTCAGCACTCGCCAATCCAGTGAGCGGATGCTTGAATAGCTGGATGCCCGGCTTATGTCACTTGCAGCGGAATAACAATAATCATGCGTTCACCCGGCGATGCGCCTCCGATACTGCCACCCCTGAAAGCCATTCAGGCCTTTGAACAGACGGCGCGCTTCGGCAATGTCGCTCGCGCAGCAGAATTACTCGACCTGACACCCTCGGCGGTTAGTCACCAGCTGGCCAAACTAGAGGCAATGATCGGTAGACAGTTGTTTTTCAGAACGGCCAGAGGCGTCACATTGACGCCGATCGGTGAGCAATATCTCACCGAGGTTTCCGGCATCCTGCATAGCCTCGCCGTAGCCACCGAGCGCGCTACCAGTGATGTCAGCCTGGATTGCCTGCGGTTGCACTCGTCGCCCAGTTTCGGTTTGCTGTGGCTGATGCCGCGCTTGGAGCAGTTTCGCCAGAGCCATCCCGATATCCAGCTCAACCTCTCGTGCTCCTATGAATCACTGCACTTCAGTCGAGACAAAATTGATGTGGATATCCGCCATGGCATGCCCAATTGGCCTAGCTATGAAGTGCGGACGATTCGCAATGAAAAAATTGCGGTCATGGCTTCACCGAAGCTGCTGGAAAAGCGTCCCATACGGGTGGTTGCGGATCTGCTTGACAGCAATTTGATCTTGTCGGAAGCCACGCTGATCAAGTGGCCACAGCTGTTTGCACAACATGGACTGTCGCGTCCCGAGCAACCTTACACCTTAAGCTTTGACCGCTCGTACATGACGCTGGAGGCCGCCAGTCACGGCCTTGGTTTCGCCTTGGAAAGCACATTGCTGGCTCAGGACTATCTTGCTAGAGGCGCATTGGTTGAGGTGGCGCCGGAGCTGAGCGCTTCTATCACTGCACACCATCTAGTTTTCCCTAGGGCTCATTCAAATTTCCCTCGGGTCAGGCGCTTTTTGGAGTGGATGCAGAAAGAGCTGGGGCATGACTTTGCCTATTGATGCCCGTACCCAACATGAAGACATGCGACAACTGGTCATATTTTGCGCTGTCACACTGCTTGACGACCATTCTTGGGGAGAAAAAACTAAAGAGAAATAATGCTAAGGCCGACCATCATGCTTTCCATTCTGGAGCTCCGCCACACCATTGAATGTGGCTTCCTGCCGCTGTCTTGTAGCTGCACCGTGAACCCCGATGGATCTCTGATGATCAAGGTATTCGAGCCATCCTCTGGTCAAGTGGAATTGCTGGTCACTGGTATCTCGACGGCGAATCTCACATCGAGCCGAGCCATTGCCAATCTAATTAGCGAGCTTCGCTCAGAGATGGCCGCGACGAGTGTTTCTTTTGCTCAGCAGACTCGCAGCACAATCAATAAGCGCACGTTCTCAGTGACCCAAGGTCAGCATGATCTTTTGGCGTAGGGGGTGAATTACTCCGGTGTCATCAACACCGCAAGCGTCATGTTGATGAACTCTTCATTTGTTCTGATCGTATCCAGCGCACCGCGCACATTGCCTCCCACCTCACCCGATCCACGCTGTTCGACCCAGAGCGTCAGTTCCATGATGGCAGCCTCAAGGGCTTGCTGGTTTTCGTTGATCTTGAATAGCAGGGAAGGGAGCAGATCTGAGTTTGGCATCGCGAATCCTCCATGGAAGAAGGAGAGCGTAGCAGTATGAGAACGGATGGAAAGTACGGACACCGTCGAGTCCTGTCAGCTATTCAGGCTCACCTTTTCCAGCAGCTCGCTTAGCCTCCCGTAAGATGTCCTCGGCGTTCATTGCAGAGTCCAGTTCTGGCAACGGGTAGCCGGCCTCAGCATGGGCTTTGGCGCGCTCCTCAATCAGCAGGCTTTCTGGATCACGAACCTTTTGATAAGTCCGACCATGTACATACCAATCACGAGACCTCATTGCTTTCCGCCGGTTTAGACAGTGCTTAACAGGCTAGCATGCGGTAAGGGAAGGGAGGAGTTTGCGGTCATAGCCAATGGGCCTAGTAGATAGAATGTACAGATAGCTCTGAGATACATGTTTTTTAGACTAACGCTTCCGTGCCCGCCATATTTCTTCGATGTCCAGATTGGCTAAGGCATCGCGCATCAGCGTAAAGGCGTTGTCCGAAAACTGGGGAATGCGAGTCGATCCAAATTCGAATACGTTACGGCACTTCACATCTTCGTCTATGCCTAGATGAGCTCGTAGCGCTTTGGCTTTAGGTTGGGAAAGCCCGACCTTCTTTGCGAGATCGGCTGCTCCAAGATGAAATTTTTTCTGCAGATCTAACTCGCGCACTGCCGCAGCCTCTGCTGGGTCGTCCCCACCGATATACCGTACAGGCGCACCTTCTTTTTTCGTGAAGTGAACGACCAGGTTCACGCCTTCGCCGTCAGTACGAGTGCCCACCGTCGAAAGACGAGGAAAGACTTCATTAATGCCCTGGCCGCCACGCACAGCCTTTTCTACCCGGTCAATATCGCGTTCGGATACCTCTACTTCTTCCACCGCGATGGATTCCATGGCCAGCATTGATCGGATACGGCCACGTGCTTCATCACGTTGACGTCTTCCCGGCTCCAACAAATCCCTAATCAGGTTGTATTCCCTGTCCACTAAAAACTCAAAATCACCTGGTGGCATAGTCGACACTGGCAGCACGCGAGCCGGAATATGATCAATCAAGCTAATCTCCAAAGCCCGGAGCAAATACGCATCGAATGCCGTTATCAATGCCCTGGTGTTGAGGTATAGCAAATCTTCGGCAACAACCACCGACCAATGCTGGGCAGCATCACGCAGACTATCCACTGCGCGCATCACACCGGCTTCTTCTTGAGTCAGACCATAGTGGGCAATGCAAAGCCCAAGGCTTTTGTCGAACGAAATTGAGCGCCCTGTGACCTTATCGAATACTTTGGCCTTGTTTTGAACAAGGACTGCCTTGAGCAGCATTTCACAGGCGTGCTGAAGGTGGAGCAATACGGTAGTGATACGGCCATCGTCGTCAAAGCTATTGAAGGACTGCATCCCGATACGAAGGGAGCTGACAGCTTTGATCTTAAGGGTTCGTGCGTCCCGTAAAAGCTTCATCATTCATTCCTTCAATCATGGACAAAACCCGGAATTGATGGGGTTTCGCACTACGGGGTGAGAGCTAAATTCATCATCTATTCTCTGCATCCAGTCGGGGTTTTCGGGTTTTCGACCTGAGCCCACGACTAACTTCAGTGCGCATTTCCGACACTGATCGAGCAGTGAGTGAGGGATTTGTTCTAGCAGCCCTTGGTACTCATCAAAGTCACCATCGCGGTATCGATAAAAATCTGCGCACCACAGGTTGTTGACCCACTCGCTGATATCTTCATCGGAGTGCTGTGACGTATCCACTAGGGCTTTGACGAACTCGACGACCTGAGGGCGCTCGCGCTTACCGAATCCTCGAGTGGTGAGACAGAAAAATTTCACCGACTTGATAGCCTGTCGGCACTTCCAGGTCAGCGAATCGAGAGACTGCTCGTCACGCATCTCTGGCACAAGCTTATACGGGTTAATCAACTCTCCCGTGTCTTGAGCTACCGCATGAATTATTCGATTTACATTAAATGATCGCCATTCATCACGGGTGTGGCAAAACGCGCTAATAAGAATGTCGTTTTCCTTTTGCAGATCCGAGATTTCCCTTTCCGTAATGCTGCCTTCACCATCTTGATATTTGATGAGTATGCGCATGTGATCTCCTGAAATTGTCTCTTCCGTAGGAAGCGTCCGCCTGAGTCGTGTAAGGTGACTTCGGTAGACGCTTACGACCCATCCACGCAAGCGGCCATTACACTCTGAAATCCGAAGGTCTTATTTCTTGGCGGCGCCTTCTGCTTTTGCTTCGATGTAGCCACGTTCCTTGGCTTTTTCCTCAAGCTTATCGACGAGGTACTTGGTGACTGTTTCGTCCTTGGCTGCGATATCGGTCAGGATCTTGGCTGTGGGCATGGCATCCGGGCCCTCAGAGACTTTGACCGCGACTTCCTGGAACGAGCCGTTCGACTCAACTTTGTGGCTCACGTAGTTGGTGACGAGGTCACCGGCCTGGTACTGATCGCCGCTGGTCATGCGCTCCAAGAGGATGGTGGGCTTGTTCTCGCCAAGGCTGACCTCAACGGTCATCTTGCGCTCCAGCCCATTGGCGGTGCCTTTGTGCATCGGATAGGGATAGAACAGGTAGGTAGGCCTGATGGTGTAGATCACGCCGTCCTTCACCGGGGTTGGAATCAGGTGGAGTTCAACGATCAGCGAGGGGTCGCTGACCAGATCCTGGAACGGTATCTTGGTTGATTTGGTGTCAAGACCCGGCAGCCGCATGGCATACCCGCGATAGGAATAGGCAGTCGGCAGCCCCTTTGTGATCGGATCTTCATTGGCGCCCAGCGCGCCGGGGTTGTCGCTCAGTCCCGCAAAGTCACGGAAGCGATTCCAGGAGAGGCCACCGGAAGCCCCCTCCTGATACTTGCCGGCGACGACGAGCACGCACAAATCTTCAGCAGAGGGTTTGATCTCTCTCTTGTCCTTGTCTGTATCAAACGTGGCTGCAGCGGCTTTACCTGCAGCCTCTTCTGCGGCTGCAATCTGTTCCTTGGTCGCGCCTTTCTTGGCCTGAGCGGTGGCTCTGGCATCGGATTTGGCTTGCTCCACGGCGGCTGCCCTTTCCGAGGCCAGCTTTCCAAGGAATTCAGGAGACGGCCAGGATTGATAACCGCCGCCGAGCTTGCCGTCCGGCTGTCTAACCGGGGGGGTGCTGATGAAAGTGGACGCGCTGACAAAGACATCGGCGTTCAGGTAGGCGGCGCGCTTCTCAAGGTAGTCCTTTCCATAGGCAACTCCTTCCTTGATCAGATAGCTGGCCGCTGAAATGGCTAGGGTCGCACCAAGGCTTTCCGCGCCTGGATCCTTCACTGTGGCGCAGGCATCGCCCCTCTTGATGAACGCGCGAGCCCCAATAATCACCGGGCGACTTTTCTCGATTTTGTCGTACTTGACCTCATCCACCTTGATGGAGCTCTGGGTGAGCCCACCGCATGCCGAAACCATCAGGCATGCCGATATAGTCAGGATTCTTCTCATGGAGTTACTCCCTTAAACGATGCCAGGTGTGCGTAGTTGATAGTTCCTGAGTCTTTGCAGTTGTTTTCCTTGCGGTCACCCCCTGAGTGAATGGCCAGTAACCCGACCTTGCTAGTCTTTTGGTCGTAGACATAGATGGGCCCACCCGAAAACCCCTTAGCGGTACTGCAGGTGTGAATGAGGCAGGCGTTCTTTTCCAGACGGACGATTCGGCAATAGCCTTTCCCCACTGGACTCCAGATGAACCTAAGCGGAGATTTCACGCCTTTGTCGTTGGCAATGCTTGCTGACATGTCGTACCCAAGCGCCATGCCTGGGTTGAAAATAGGGGTATCCCAGTTCAGCGACTTGGTCGACATATTGAGGCTAGGGAGGTCTGCGTCGGCTATCGCAGGGGTCTTCAGCTCGATGAAGCCGATATCGCACCTGCTGGCGCATTCCCTGACACGATCCCAGTCGACTTTCTCCTTTTTGCCGTTGACGATGATGTACAGGTCACGGCCAATCATCCCTTCGTCAAACAGGCAATGACCGGCGGTGATCCAGATATCCTTCTTGTAAACCGAGACCATGCAAAGGTGTTTATTGTCAGCGTCCACCAGGCTGGAAAGCAGGTAGATAGCTTTGGAGTAGGTCTTACCGTCCGAGTTTGGCGGGGATACGGAGGCAGCGGGGTTGTTCACCTCGGAGAAGCAATTGGTCATGTACTCGTTGAGGCGTGCCAAGTCTATTATCTGCTCGCCCTTATAGCAGGGCTTCGCCTCCTTGTGCATTTGGTCAATCGCGCTTTGGGGGATTGTGACCTTTACCCCGTCGATTTCATTTTCGAAATTTGGGTACTTGTCATAAATGTCGATTACGAGTTCTTTGTTGATGAGAACGTATCGGTGCGCGGCCTTATCGGGAATCCCGGTGAGGTGGAGCCCAGTTCTTAGCGTCGGATCGATAATCAGGCGGTCTGGAATTGGGAGCCCGGCTTCGATGAAACTCCGGAGCGCGTTGGCCCGCTTCTCTTCGAGCCGATAGACCTTCTGGGTGGTGCTAGCGGTGAGCAACTCGATGATCCTGAGCTGCATCTCCCTGGCCTTCTGATAGACGTCTTTCCGAGCCTCTTGGACGAGCTCTATATCAAAGTCAGGCACAATTTCCGAAGCCTGAAGACCCAGAGGTGTCAGCAGCAGGAGAGCAAGGAAGCAGGGTCTAATATTCATGGCCAAATCCTTTTGTAAGCATGAATGCTTGAAATTTATAGCTGATTGCCATCATGTCGTCCAGACTGATGCGCGCCGAGGGATTGCGCTCGCAAACTGGCTACTGTCTTCCGTAGGACGCAGGATGGAGTCTAGGTGCTAATCCCCTACGGCAACAGCTTCCTGAGGAAACCATCGCTTTGAACCCGGAAATTGGGATGAAGCGTAAGCTGGATGCGCTTAGAAAAGCTGATGGCTTATGAGCATGTTCTGCATCTGATCTTCGGAACACCTATATGCATGAAGCAAAAAATGTTCAGGCTAACGACGCCTGCGACGCAGGGAGAGCTGATCGTAATGATTTCTTATGAAGAGCTCCGGCATCGTGAGACCGAAAGGCGAAAAGCACTTTGGACGCTTGTCCACGTCCCTCCTGGAGATGTCAGGGCGCTCGATGCGCTGGACGTACTTGACGATATTGCGCAGCGTGAACGGCTTGATATTGCGTCAGTGGAACAGCCTCTCGGCGTTGAGGAGGTTCTACGTTTCGTACCGACTGAGCCACACCCGATAGGTTGCCGGATAGTTCGCGAGTCAAGCATTCCGCAGCCGTGGCGTGAGCGTTTCCTGCGTGCCAGCGTGGGATCTACACGTGTTCTGGAAGGGCCATACGCGCACGATTGGGATATGTTTCTTGCCGAGTGGCAGAATGAAATGCGACACGTAGAACGGCATAGAGCTGCTAGAGGCAAACGTATTTTCACACGCTAGGCAGAAACCATTAACAAGAAAGGTCGATTCGCAGCTGCACACTGTCGGATTCGATGCCATGTGGCTACCTCCTTAGTCCATCGCCGACAGGTTTTAAAACGCATTTAGCGTGCGTCAACGTCAACACGGAACGCATCGGGTCACCTCAGGCTATGCCGGCTGCAGAGTTGGTGTACCTGAACAAACCAGGATTTTTTTGGCTCCTCTGGTCAATGCGACGTATAGATTCCGAGCGTCCATGCCTTCGGGCTCGAGGATCACCGCTACATCCGCCTCAAGCCCTTTCAGCAATAATGTGCTGCCTACTGCTCGACGGTTTAATGGCCTACCTGAAAATCTGGCCTTGTCACGAATTTGAACAACTGCCTGATGGAAGGTGTGCGTTCCTGACATAGCCATTCTTAACGCAGCTACGCAACATCTCAGCATTTCTGGGCGATACAAATGGGTTTCAGGTAGTCGCGAATATCGCTCTAGAAGCTCAGCGGCACTTCCTAAGCTCGGCGCTTGACCATATGTGACTGTGGCGTGTTCAAGCGGGGAGGGCGCAGTACGGTTCCTACCATTTTGGATGCTTTGAACTCTAGGTAACAAGGCAGCTGGGCCGATGCCGGTCATGAGGCTTGCAGTAAATCGAACCAGGAGATCCAACGCACCCGCCGCGCCAGGATCGAAGTTTCTTGAGAAGCTGACGAGATCGGTCAGCTCCACGTTTTCGACGACTGTCGCACCTGGTATCTGGCTTGTCAGTCGATGGCGGCTGTTTACGTTAATGGGGTCTGCAATGATCAGTACGTTTTCCCCTTCCTGCACGCGCACCATGGCAGCATTCCGGCGTTGCTGATCTGCGTTTGCAGGCGTCGTTTGAATCCACTGGATATCGGCAGGAGCACCCCGCAAATCGACTGAGTGCCCGGCCTCCAACAGCCTTCGAGCTTGGAGTAACCAAGTGCCGATATCTTCCCTGCCTACACGGCGCCACCGCCATGGAGTGTTCAGCATCCCGATAGCAGGAAAGTGAGGTAGTACATCGTCATTCCAATCGACCAGTCGATTACCGCCGAAGCCGAAAATCGCCTGCATAGGATCGCCTAGAACGTAGGTAGGTAGCGCTTGGCCAAGCCAAGCGACGATCACGTGCTGAGCCTGGTTGCAGTCTTGGTACTCATCAACAATCACGCGAGAGTAGGTGGCTTTCAACACTCCGCTGATGTGACCTGCACTCAGCAACTGCCCTGCAGCTGCTCGAATTGCGGGATAGTCATTGCGACGATCCAGCAGCAAAAGAATCGCTGGATTATGCCCGCTTCGCATCGGAAACTTGCTGATGATACGAATGCAGAATCCGTCCAGAGTGCCGATGTCATAGGACGCGCCGGGTATTCCTGCCCGTTTCAAACGGTTCCGCAAAGCGGCGACGCCGGCGTTGGTGTGGGTGAGCACGAGTACCGGCTTGGCTTCTCGGTGCTCGGCTAGGGTATCGGCAATGAGCTGGGTCTTTCCGCAGCCAGCTGGGGCAGTAACTGAGCCACGAGGGAAGTCGAACAGGCGGATCTCAGGCGGCATGAATCCAATCCTTTATCCCGTTGATGATTTGCTGGAAGCCGACATTTGAGTTGGCCAAGTGGGGCCCTATGATGTCTTTCGCTACGTATTGATAGGACGTCACCGACTTGAACCATCCATTCCTCCTGATCCGCGAGGCGATTCCCAAAAACCTGCGCTGCTCAGGTTGATAAGGGTTGAGCTGTTGGCGGCTATCAAGCACTTCGTTCAGGGACAGCCGGCCTTCTGATTTCGACCGGATATGTTCAGCTACCAGCTCTTGCCCTGGGTCTTCGAGCGCCTTGGTGATCAGGGCATCCAAAGCTGCGTCGGGCAGGCTGGCAAAAAGCTCATCCTCCAATGCACGGCCAACTCCCCAGGTTATCGACCGTCCTCCGGCAGCGAGAAAACTTTGTAGAACCCCTGGGGTGGGTGGCTTGTCAGCGTCAACGATGGCGAGGACGCGATAGCCCAGTCCGAGTAAAGCGAGACCCCGGTTGTAGCAGTTGTCGGTAGAGCCGCCGTTAACGTCGACATAGGCTCCTCCCAGGGCCATGAAGGAGGGTAGTCCCTGTGTTCCCCAGTAAAGATCTAGGCCACGGACGAGACCAACCTCGCTAGCGCCTTCGCAGACAATCACATGCTTTGCCAAGAAAGCCTCAGGATCAGCCCTCAGTGTGCTCTGGACGTCGTTTGACGTTCCTGCCAGGCGTACTTCGTGCTGATCACCTCGCTTACGCACGATATGAAGTTGATTGCCCGATAGCTCTCGTAGAGCCACCGGGGAGTGAGTTGTCACGAACACCTGGAGGGGCGGTACACTTTCCTTCGCTCCCATTGAGTCCAGAAAACGTATCAATCGATGTGGTTCGAGGCCGAACTCAACTTCGTCTACCAGCGCAATAGAGGCCGCTTGAGCTGCTCGCCGTTGAAGACCTGCAACCAGAAGTCGGGACGAGCCGGTACCAAGCGATCTAAGGGGGATACCGTCCGCATCGTGTAAGGCGATAGCGCCATCTCCGATTGATACGGAGTGCGCATCAAGCAGTGCTTGGGCAGCACCACCGATGGGTACTCCAAGATTGTTGGCCGTTTCGGTGACGATTTGCAACGGCTGTTGAAGCTCTACTCCTGCCTGGTTCCCAAAGTTTGCTCGAGCTTCTCGGGCTGCTGCGGCTAACGCCCCCCCGAGCGCGGCACGCTCGTCTGTCAGCTTGTTCAGTATGGAATTACGACTCCAAGACAGATTCATACTGGCAAAGCTACCGATGCGAGCAGGCGCGAGACGGGCCCGATCCTTCCACGCTAGACCACGCTCCAGTCCTTGCTCGGCGGCTCGCTCTGAATGGAGAGTCCAAACGGGCTCCAAGTCACTGTCGACTTTCAGTCGGAGTGTTAGAACGGTTTCTAGACCCATCCTAGGTTCGTCCTCGATATTGCCTGTGGCGGGATCGAATCCGCGCAGGAAATCTCCATACGTGTCCAGATTGATCAGATCATCTGGGAGGGCGCCAATGGTCGTGTTGATTACAATTGGCGTGGTGACATTCAAACCATAAAAGTCTGTGTCCCCGATGGGCACGCTTCGGCGTGCTCCCAAGCACATATCAATGGCATCTAGAATGCTGGATTTTCCGCTGTCACCTGGGCCTATAAGGCAGTTAATGCCTGGAGAAGGTGTCCACGTGAGAAGTCTGATAGATCGAAAATTTTGGATCTCAAGCTTGCGAATCCTTGCCATTGTTGTGCGCCTCTCTTCCCAACATCAGTTCAAATGCCTTCCCGAGCATAGCCTCGTGCCTGCATGCTAACCATTGGGCGGAAATATGAATTTTCTCGGGATGTTGCGACGAGCAAAGTTGCTGAGGAGTCCCGGGCTGCATCAATCGCCCGTGGAGAGGTAGATCACGGCAGCTGCTCAAGCCTACTCGCTATCCTTGGCTAATCTGTCACTCTCCTTGCGGCTTTTCTTCTGCTTGGAGGCTACGGCCATAGGGTGATTCGAGAAATGTTGCTTATAGGTTTTAAGTAGTGATTTGTTTCCCGACTCCGTGATCATCTCCAGAAGCTTGGGGCCTTCTCGAAAGGCAATTGAGTATCGGTTCGTCTTGCCATTCTCTTGTTCAATCAGCGCTTTCGAAGCTGGGCTGAGGGTCGCGTTTGTCCACAACTCGAAGGTTTGTTTGACGCTGCCATACCCCTCCTCATGTTTAGCGAAATCGCGCAGGACGGGTAGCCGTTTCATCAGCCATTTCTCGACTTCCGCTTCATCCACCTGTCCAGTCGGTAGGTGACCTTTGCATTCAATGAACACGACCTCGATGCTGCCAACTTCCACAAGCACGTCGATTTCGGCGCGTGCGCCATCTGAACCGCGTACTAGCTTGTTGATGCTGATATAGGGCTTGCGGTAAGTCTCTTCCGCCAACTGCGCGCACAGGTATTCGAACAAGCATCCACGTAGAGTGCCCTCAGCACCTTCAATTTTCCCCAATGCATTGAACAATACGTCGATTTTTTCGGGGGTACCCAGATTGAGCGCAGTGGCCTTCAAAATCGAGGCCAATTCATGAAGGGCCTGGGCAACGTCGGAACCTAGCAACGAGTCTAGCGTGGCGGCAATTGCGCCGTTGGCTCGAATAGCGCGCACGGCGTCTTTTTCAAACGACTCCGCCAAGAACATCTGCAGGATGGGGGCCACCTTATTGAATCCACGGACGTTCGAGCACTTTTTGATGAAGGCCTTGGCAGCATCCGCTGTCAAAGATTCACCCAGATACACATCACATACGAACGAACCGGGCTTTGGCTTCGTGCCCGGGCTGTTGCCACTCGATCCGAGCAATGGATACAGATAGGACGGGGCCGACAGATCCCAGTAGTTTGGCCCTGCGGATGGAATAGCTCCCTCGCCACGGATTTTTATCTGATTCCAGCTTCCAATGCCGAGACGTCGCGCCCATTCCCTAACGGCGTTTAACGCCATAGTTTCAACTTTAATTCGCGCATTGAGATCCAAAAACGCGAGTTGCTCATCCTCAGCTGAGAAGCTAGCAAGAGCCACGGATTCTCCAATGCCTCCTAGGTCGACGCGCTTGATAAGGTTTGTGGCGATTAGCTGCTCTACAACCCTGTCTGCATTTAACTGTTTGGATTGTAGTTTGGGGGCGCCGCAGGCGATTTTGAAATGATCGATGGGCAAAGCGCCGCCCCGATCCTGAAGAGCTGCTAAGCCGTATCCGCAGGCGTGATTGGTGCTTTTGAGTGCGTCGATGAGGCTATCGAAAAAGATCTGCGACCCGTATTGGCTGGTCAGATACACGAATGAAGTACGGTGCGGAAAGCTGATCCCCTTCAGGCGCTTTGCTGCTGAACGTTGGATCAACTGTCTAGCATTCGGAGCGGTTACTCCATATTGGTTGACCAGTTTTCCCGCCAAGATAGAGCTGAGGCAAGGGCCCCAGCGCTCTAAAACTACCTCAACTTTGCTCGACTTCACCAGAGGCTCCTTACGTAGGTGTCACACTGCGCTATTTATAAGCCTGTATTACAGGCGTGGGTAGAGAAACGGAAGCGCCGGCATAGAAGCCTTGCTCTGTGGGGCATAGAGGGTAGGAATTCGGTAATTCGGCGCGTTGTTGTCACAAAGCGATTTGAAACGCTTCAGGTGATTCGCATGCGCGACTAGATTTTGCTGCCGATCATCAATTGCTTTTCCATGCAGACTGTCTACTGCAGATAACGCTTGGGCTGGTGTGCCGATGTGCTGTTCAATCAAGGTGGACTTGCGAAAGCCCACAGCTGATTGCATCAAAGATCTGAATGACTTAAGCGGAAGCTCACCCAGCTGAGCCAGGTACTTTGCCACTTGGCTCTTCAGTGCATCCGTCAAGAGAAGTCATACTGTTGGTAGTTAGCTTCACAGAAGATCGACCTCTTCGGGCTTGAGCCATCCAGCCTCGATTACTCGTTGCTTAACTATCTCAGGTTGAGCGGTGTAAACCACAATCGCGAGACTTTCTTCGGCCCGGCTGCAAGTGACGTACAGCAGGCGGAGGGTGCGTGCCAGGGAGGCGTCATTGCCCTCGCGCTGATTTTTGAGGTTGGTCGCGGATAGCTCTACTCAGCCTGATAAGATCCCATGCATGGCGGCAACTGCGACTTGCCGGATCGATAGGAAATCGCAAAAGGCTGGTACTAAGTGGGTTCTCTACATAAGTCGGATAGCAACGCCTCTCAAAGCAGATCAGAAAGCAAGCCATTACCTAAGCAGCCTATGCGTGCCGAGGGAGTGATTGCCAAGGGAGCACATGCCTTTGCCCAATGGTTGCTGCAGGCAATAAGGGCCCATGACGTCAATTCTTGGAACGCAGGGAAATCGTCTGGCTACGTAGCCGGTCATGAAGTTGGTCGAATCGTCGGCCACGATGAGGGGCTTGAAGTCGGGCGAGGGCATGGGCACGAAGAAGGGCGGAAGGAGGGCCTTCAAGAAGGGTATCAGAGCGGTCACGTAGCAGGCTTTGACGCTGGGAAACTGGTATTAGATCTGAATCCAGGCTCGACGCAGACAGATGTAGCGCCAGGGGTGGACATCAACCTTTTCGAACACTTCGACTTTCCAATCTCCGAAGAGCTCGAACAGAGGATCCGCTCCGATATCAAAAAGAACCTACCGTCCTACCAGCAACCGACCGATCCGCAATGGGAGATGATCCTCTCTCGAAGCCCTTCCACCTACATAGTTGCCGGTGCCGGCAGCGGTAAGTCCACGACGATGGTGCTGCGACTGCTTGTGCTTCGCTACTACCTTAACGTGTCCGTGGACTACATTACAGTCGTGACCTTCACCCGAGACTCACGCTTCGACTTCATCGCCAAAGTGATTAAGATATTCAAACTTTGGGATCTTCCCATGGACGAGAAGAAGGGTAAGAGCTTCGTTCGGACGTTCCACTCCCGCATTTTGGATTTCTTCAAATGGTCGCCGGCATTCCAGGGAGCGAAGGCATTCGAGTTCCTTAGCAAGGATGCCACTGGTGAAGATGAAGAGCCGGAAAACGTCCTGGACATTCGGCTGAACTCGCGACAACTGGATCTGATGAATCGGTGCTATCAGAACCTATTCGAGAACCATGAACGTTTTCGCGAGCTAATCATCGAGCTCGTGAAGCACTCTGTCAGCATTGGGGAGCCACTGAATCCAAAGGATCCAGAGCAGGCCAATCGCATCAAGATGCTTAAGAAATGCTCGGCTCGTGATCAAGAGGCATGCCAAGCAGTGGAGTCGCTCTGGCGTAAGGCTGGGCTTTGGCCAATGCCTGGGGTTAGCACTGAGCTCGAGGCCATTACCCTAAATGGGCACATCTTCCATGCCCATGGGTACGCAGAGGACTTGAACGCTTTGGTTGTGCTCGGCCTTGATCAAAGTGAACCAGACACCATCAAAATCAAAGATGGAGATAAAGAAACTAAGCTTTCGCTGGCTTTGAACATGCGTAGGATCTTCCTCCAGCTGTTCTGCTCAAAACGTGTCCTGTATTTCACGAACTATGAAGAGGCATTGAGCTCTCTCGAAACCATGAGGGGTAGGGTTTCCGCTGTACCAAAATTCAGCTATCAGGTCGGCGGGGACATCAAGCCTGCACCAATCATGCAGGCTTTCCACAGTGCCGCCTCATTCTTGGAAAACCTCGGTCTTGAAGTGCCGGAAGCAGTCAAGGCCATGAGCTTCTTGAAAAAGGACATGGAAGCTAAGTTCTTCGAAGCGTTGGGGTTGTTCTGGCCTGCATTTGAGAGTTTCCTTGCTGAGCAGAGCCCGCGTATTTTCACCTTCAACAAGATGTTCGCAATGTACAGCGAGCAGGGTGAGGAGAACTTTAGCAAGCTGCCGGACAGCGTCCTAAAATCTCAAATGGTCACTCTCGTTGACGAGTTCCAAGATTGCGGTGCCAACACCATTAGCTGGCTTCGGGGCGTCTTCACCGAGCTTCGTCTACGCGGTCTGCAGTACCAATCTTCCCAGGGATCAATTTTCCCATCGCTCATGGCGGTCGGGGATGACTGGCAAAGCATTTACGGGTGGCGTGGTAGCTCGCCTAAGTTCTTTCAGCAATTCGAACAATACTTCCCGTCACCGAAAACCCTGCCGCTCATGCTGCAGCAGAACTTCCGGTCTCAGCAGATGGTGATTGATGCGGCTGAGAGCATCGTGAAACACACGCGCTCCATCGAGAACAAGCATGGCGAGGCTGCCCACCCCGACGTTAAGGATTTGAGCTTCCCCGTTCAACTGTGGCAGCGAGACGATCAACGCCTAGTGGATTTGGTCGACCAGCACTACGAAGCAGGGCACGAGATTATGGTGCTGTCGCGATCAAGAAGCACATTGGCCGAGGTGACCAACAAGCTTGCCGGTACGCTACAACGAGCGAGGCGCGAAAAGCATGCAGATCGAATTCGCATCATGACGTATCACGGCTCGAAAGGCCTCGAAGCCGACGTCGTGTTCCTCGTAGGGGATTGCGAGCAGCTCTCTTCGTCCAACTGGCGAAACCAGGCCTACGCCATGGCTAAGCTGGTTATGAACGGCGAAGCAAGGGCCTACGATTTTGCCCAGGGAGAGGAGGTAATGAGGCTCGCGTATGTGGCCATCACCCGAGCCAAGATTCACTGCTATTGGTTCTTGGATGCGCCGAAGACAGGTAGCCTAGGGTATCCGAAAGCGTCGGATCGAATAGACAAGCAGCAACCCTATTTCCGTGATCTTCGGCGTTGAGAGGAGTCATCACAAGGCTATCGCTGGTCAGAAACGACTGGCAAATATTCAGGCCGGGTGGGTATGACATTTGGAGTGTCATATCCATTTCGAGGGTGGCTCCAGGCAGGTGAGCAGGTGAGCAGAGTAGCAATAAGGGCGGACAAGAGAAGTGAACGCTCGATAGCTGGGCCCATCTGCTCCTCGATGTACCAAATTTGATCGAGTGCCCTGTGATGGAAATCATAGGGCGCGATCATGAGTCTTCACTTTTTCGTGTTCTGGGCTCAGTTCCCCAAGCTATGCAATCGGAACAAACGCACTTCATATCTTCAGAATGTCGGTGATGAGTTTTCGGTAAGAGATGAGTCGATGTTTGACTGCTCGAGCAGCCTCCCACGAGCTTGCTTGACAGTACGGATAATGTCTTCAGCATCCATGGCAGTATCGTGAATGAGAAGGGGGTAGCCAGCCGCAGCGAGTTCAGCCGATCGTTTCTCAATCAGTAATGACTCAGGATCTCGTTCACGCTGGAATTTCATAGCACCACCTATCTGGCTAACGGCTTCTCGGTGTCGGTTGCGACCGTCAAGCATTGCTGCTCAGTGAATTTCACAAGCTTGCATCGTAAGCATCCATGGCCTCACTGGCTGTATCGAACCACTTGAGCTCTCCAGCCGTAATGACACTCGCGACTCGCTGGTTGACCTTTGCGGCAAGGCTTCCTAAGAGGCTATCAAGAGGTTCCGAAAAGAGGTCTGCAGTGGCGACGGCATATTGCTTTGTTGTCAAAGATTCGAGACATACATAGCGCGCGGAAGCGCTTGAGTTCAGGCGGCGCCAGGTCACGACTTCAACAAAATCATGCATCCCCGAAGCGCTTAGCGTCGAGCCACCTTGGTGGGCGGTCAGAGAAGCGGTCGTGAATTGGCGGGCGCGCGATGTGCGGTTCAGCGGCGGTGGATTTACAAGGTGTTTCAGCTCTTTGCGACCAGTAACGACGTGCTCGCGAAGCTCCTCGCGATCTATGGACAATCCACCCCGATCACTGACTGAATAATTCTTGAGCTTGTTGAATGCATCGATGGCCAAGCGGTCTTGTTTCTGCTCCCAAGCCGACCTTTTGTCTTCGAAGAGCCAGGCCCAGAACTGCATGAATAATCCCATTTTGTCTTTCACCCTGCCTTGATCCATGGGGAGCATCTTCAGTGAAGCGGGGGAAAATGTCCTGATATTTCTTTGCTGGGCGCAGGACAATTTCGTGGGAGTGGTTTGCCGCCAAAGGCATCCCATCATGTACTGCCGAATACTCGGCTGCTAGTTCAAGCGCGGTAACGGGTAGCCATGGGCGAGAGCGCTATGCCGTACAGAACCCGTCTATAAATCTCCCTTGGCCAGATGCGTCGAGTTGGTATTCGACTGTCCATCTGCAGCCGTCAAACACGAGCTTATAACTCCAGCAATTTCTCAACGGTTCCCGTACATCGACAACCCGAAACTCACGCATCAAATCTTGCGAGCTAGCGTGGTCGCCATGCTTGATCCGCCAAGCAGCAGCTCTGATGAGTTGCCCATGGCTGAAAACTAGGATGTCCTGGGCATAGTGATCCGCAAGCTTGGCCAGCATCGCATCTGCCCGCCCGAGCAGATGATCGAACGACTCAGCGCCAGGCCCATCGATCATCGTCGCGTCACCGCTCTCCCAGTAGCTTTCCGCATGTGGCTTTCGGTCGGCCTGGGTGCTACCGGTAAATCGGCTTGGGCTCAAATAAGTGAATTCCTCGACGGCCCATACCTCGAGTGGTACCTCGGGATAGCGTTGTGCGGTCGGTAATGCCGTGTCCCTGGCGCGCGCGAACGGCGAAGAGACGATCAGATCTGGCACTGAGCTAATCGACTGAGCAAGTTCCTGGGCTTGGCGCTTGCCCTTTACAGTCAAAGGTATGGAGTCGGGGGCAGTCGTGGCCAAACCGACATTCGCGGCGCTCTCGGCGTGCCTGATCAACCTGACCTGCTTTGGCATTTACTTCCTACCTTAAAAAACGCATGTGTAGTCTGCCAATGTTGAATTGGGCTGGCCGTGACAGCAGCTAGTAGTCTTGCAGATTACCGGCATCACGCGTTTTCTTTGCGTTTGCAAAAAGGGGCGCCCATCAATTTTTCCAGCAGTCTGCATTCAGTTACATGCCTAATTCGTTTTCAAGTTTCATGGTGCGAAGGCGCATCGGCAAAGCCCTGGCAGGCAACCAACGAAACGCTGCTTCAGTCATCGCATGCCAAATCAAAACCTGGATATAAAGAGCATCGTCGGTGGTGCCAATTGCCCCGTGAGGCTTCAGAGTCTGCTTTAGCAGCAGTGTCACTGCGCGAGGGTATCGACCTCGCCCTTTGCTGTCGGAAATCGGCACATAGGAAAAGCAGTCAAAGGGGCGAGAGTAACTTCGGATCACGTTCTGTAGTTTTGCGCGTAGCTCTTTCTTGCTCGACCGTGAGGCAGCGATCCACCAAATCAACTCCACATCCTCCAGCTCCATTCCTATGGGTGGCTCATCACAAAAATTGTCGAACTGGTCGAAGGGTAGCGGACGATTTGGGCGAGGTCGTGGTCGAGCGGGGAGCCCTTCGTTTGCAGGGCTATTTGCAATCGTCATAAGTTGGCCAGTATTAGTTGGTCACAGATCTTAACGCGTCAAATTCTTACTGACAGCCACGGTGTCGCCTATGGTGAAAGCTGCCTACTGAAGATCAGTAATCTACACGCGGCTATACGCTCTCCCTGCCTTCATTCGGTCAAATTTATCTATTTTCGGCAGAAGTCGCTTCGATGAGCTTTCCTCAGTGGCGGAAGGAGCTTCACTATGAGGTTCTGATCGGGATATCGGGGAAGGTGCGATGCCAGTAATTTTGCAGGGCTCGACATGGAAAAAATGGGATCTTCACGTCCATACACCCGAGTCGTTGGTTCACCACTACCCCGGAGAAAAGGAGGCAGCGTGGGAGGCCTTCCTATCCGATCTAGAAAAATTACCTCCTGAGTTTAAAGTTCTAGGCATCAACGACTACCTATTCGTAGACGGGTATGCCCGCGTTTTGGAAGAGCGGCGCAGGGGACGGCTGGCAAATATTGAGCTTGTTCTGCCTGTCGTGGAGCTACGACTAGATAAATTTGGCGGAATTCTTGAGCAAAGCGAGGAGGGATATAAACCCTCGAATTGGAGTCGTATCAACCTCCATGTCGTTTTCGATCAGGTCGACCCACAGCTCATTCGTGAGCAATTTATGCCTGCCATTTCTCAGGGGTACTCCCTCGTACCAGGATCCCCCGGCGACCGTTGGGCTGGAGTCATTACTAGGGATAATCTGATTGAGCTTGGGGAGCGTGTCGTTGCCTCAATGCCAGAGGCTATGCGGGGCCGGGCTCCCTCACCATTAAAGGTCGGCTTCAATAACCTCAATGTTAGCTTTGAAGCTGTTCGGGCAGCTCTTAAGACCCAGCACTTTGATGGTAAGCACATCATTGCGATGGGCAAGAGCGAGTGGGACAGTCTGCGGTGGAGCGATCATACGATCGCGGACAAGAAGACGATTATTAATGAAGCCGATCTGGTATTCACTGCCGCAGCCAACCCTGAGGCCTACGTGAGAGCTCGTGATGGGTTGAAGGCTGCTCAGGTCAATGCGCGCCTTCTTGATTGCTCAGATGCGCACTCGCTCAGCACCTCGAACGACAAAGACCGTGTTGGAAACTGTTTCACTTGGATCAAGGCCGACTCAACATTCCAGGGTCTCCTTCAGGCGATCCATGAGTTCGATGATCGCGTGTATGTAGGCGATGCCCCTCCCAAACGAAAGAAGGTCGAGCAGAACAAAACCAAATTTATAAGCTCAATCAAGGTGGAGAAGGTCGCAGACTCGGGGCTTTCCGAACCTTGGTTCGATTTGGACATCCCGCTCAACCCTGATCTGGTGGCAATCATCGGCAACAAAGGCAGTGGTAAAAGCGCTCTTTCCGATGTCATCGCGTTGGTCGGCAACACAAAGCACTACGCGAAGTTTTCATTCCTCAAAAACACGCGGTTCCGTAGCCCGAAGCGCAAGTTCGCAGAACATTTTTTGGGCTCATTGACCTGGTTCGATGGCTCTGTGATGGAGAAAACCTTGCAGGAGGATCCTGAGCCAAGCAGCGTCGAGCGGGTCAAATATCTCCCGCAAAGCTATTTGGAAGATCTGTGCAATGAACTGGGTGAGGGCGGATCCTCAACTTTTGATGCAGAGCTACGAAAAATTATTTACTCCCACGTGCCCGAGGAGGAGCGGCTCGGAAAGGCGTCTATGGACGAACTCCTAGATTTCAAGGTCGCAGAAATTGAGCAGGCTCGCAAAGGTGTGAGGGAGAGTATCACCAAGATTAACGCGGAGATTATTGAGGTGGAGCGCCGGGCGACAAATGATTTTCTGAGATCGTTGCAAGAATTAATGGCGGCCAAGCAGGGGGAAATCGCGGCGCTGGAGGATGCCCAGCCACAACCGGTACTCGACCCAAGTGCTTCACCTGAAGCTTTGGCTGAGTCAAAGCAGGCGGCTGAACAGGTGGATGTTCTCGAGAGCGAGGGCCGTAAGATTGAAGCTGAGGAGGCGGCGCTTAAGAGCACAAGAGCGACGGCGCTTAAAAGAGAGGCGGTTGCCAAAAGAATTTCTACCGCATTGACGAATTACGGTAGTCAGCATGCGACCTTCGTTGCGGAACTGAAAGATTTGCTCGCTGATCTGGATGTAGAGTTGCCGATCGATTCCCTAGCGCAATTGAAGGTCGATGTCGGGCCGGTCGATGCCATCGCCGCAACGGCTCAAGCGCAGGTGGCTGCGATCGACGCTGACTTAAAAAACGAAGATCAGGGCAGCATTTCACAGCGAAGGTCGCTCGCTGCGGCCCAGCTTGTTGAAGCCAAAAGCCAGCTCGGAGAGGCGCAGCGACTTTATGTGCTCTACAAAGAAAATTTAGCGAGCTGGGAGCGCGCCAAAGCAGAGCTGATCGGATCGCCAGATAAGCCAGGTAGCCTTTTGCAGCTGCAATATGAAATTGCTTCCTTGGCACATTTGCCGGAGCAGCAAGCGAGGCTTCGTGCTGAACGTTCCGAAAAGACTCGTGAAATGCATGGCTTGATTCAGGCCATGGTTGATGAGTTCAGCCGACTCTATCTCCCTGTCCAGCGTTTCGTTAATTCTGAGGAGCAGCGTGAGCTCAATCTACCTCTGGATTTCCAGGTTCGGATCGAAGAAAAAGGCTTCTCCGACCAACTATTGAGGCGCATCAACCAAAGGGTCAGGGGATCCTTCATGGGAGTCGACGAGAGCTCTCAGATGCTGCGCAACTTATTGTTGGCTGCCAGTTTCGAAACGGCGGATGAGGCCGTGGCCTTTACAGACGCGATTGATGATTTGCTTCATTTTGATCGTCGAGAAGGAATGCCTGAGAGGCCGATGATCCTATCTGAGCAACTCGCACGCACCGTCACAGCGCAGGATCTTCTGGATTACTTGTACTGCCTGGATTATCTAGCTCCTCGGTATTCATTGACTTACGAGGGGCAGGAAATCGGTCAGCTTTCACCTGGCGAGCGTGGATTGCTTCTTCTGGTTTTCTACCTTTTGGTCGATGAAGATGACATACCGATTGTCATCGACCAGCCCGAAGAGAACCTGGACAACCAGACTATTTTTCGAGTTCTGGTGAAGTGCATCAAGCGAGCGAAGGAACGCCGGCAAGTAATCATGGTGACGCACAACCCCAACCTGGCCGTGGTGTGTGATGCTGAACAGATCATTCATGCGGCGTGTGACAAGGCTGCGAGTCGGTTCGATTACGAAGCCGGGGCGATAGAACATCCTCTGATCAAAGCACGTGTGGTCGAAATCCTCGAGGGCACTGAGCCTGCTTTCAAGAACCGGCAAGGTAAGTATCGATTGCAGTAAACCAACGACCGAAGCATGCACGCTGCACTATCCGTTGGATTTGACGAGGTGGGTAAGCGTGCAGTTCGGATAACGTTATCTCATAGGGTTTGTGGTTTGCATCACATCAAGCACCAGTCGTTCGAACTCTGGGACGGTTAATGCTTTCTGTCCGAAACCTCTGATCCGAATCAGCTTAACGTTTGCCGCTTTGAAGATGGCATCCTTCATCGTGTCGTTTTCCTTCGCTTGGGCACTGTCGTGATGAATGCTGTCGAGTTCGAAGAAAAACTTCGGGGAGTAGCTATCTCGAGCGTCGAACACCACGCTGTCCACAACCGCTCTGAAGAAGTAGCTCCGCTCCTTCTGGGTCAGGTTGTCTTTAAATGCCTCAATGTCCAGCACGCTGCTTAAGGCCACGTTGGGGTATGGGTTGTAGGTGGGGAAGACTCGTCGGACTGCCTCAAAGAAGTTTTCTTCCTGTTGGGATTTGAACAACTTCACGATCTTTGGGGCTGCAGCGTGCACTTGATTAGCTTTGACGCTGATGTCGCCGCGGCGAGCCTGAGCGATCTGTTCCGGCTGTGTATTTCGACTCTGATTTACGATCTGTTTTGCCAGTGGACGATGCTGATTTGAAAGGGCAAAACTGAGTAGTGAGGGCATCTCCAGTTCCTGCATAACCTTAAGCTTCTCGTCAACGAAACGATCAATGAAGGCCTTGGAGAAACCATGTTTTCCGAGCTCAATCATCACCGCGATGGACTCGAAGGATTGGTACCGAACTGCGCTGGCGTGGCTTGCGCTGTGTGCAAAAAACTCGTTCTCAAAGATCGCCACTGCCTGTACGGTTATAGGGTCGTTTTTCAACTCTTTAGCGTGTGAGACGAGCGTGTTCGACAGTCCCTCCCAGTCCCGGTTGGCAAGCATCTGGTACATGGATTCCCTTTCGAATGCGGCCATTACTACCTCGCGTTTGATCTGGCTTTTGGCTAGCTCAGATTCGATTTGCCCTCTAATGGCCGAGCATAGCACCGGATGTGCGCTCGTAAATGGCCCAGCTTTTTTTACGCCTGGAATTGAGAATGCTGACGTTTTGTGGCGATGTATCTGGGTCAAACTCTCTTGCGTGACGGTTAGCCTCTACCATGCCTAATTATTAGGTTGGGGCATCGAGTTGATTGTGAGACCAGACGTAGTTCACACCATATCCTTTGACGGAGTCTTCTGCGTCGGCCATCAAGTGGAATGCCTCTACCAACTCCGGTACCGGCTCGATCTTATAAACAACTTTGTCTTGGGCATAGCGAACTATAAATCCTGTCAAAATATCAGCGGCCTGGATTCCGAGAGAGTCCTCGGACTTAGCCATGGACAGATCGGCCTGCTCAAGAAACCGATAATTGGCAATAGGTGATATTTTCCTTTCTGGTGCTGCGGACTCGACTGCCTGCTTGGCCAAAAAAAGAATGTCATCGAACTGTGTCTGAACGTCGTGTACCAGCTTCACCTTTTTGATGTTGCCGTCGTGAGCGTGATTCACGCGAGCATAAATATTGGTGAGCGAAGAGTAGTTTGGGAGTATCCAGACGTCTTTACCCTTTTTTCCAGTGTCCGGTACCGGTAGGAAGCGTCGGATAGCTTTCTCTTCGCTAGCCTCTTTTTTGATCATAACCTCAAAGTCATCCATAGACTCTTCTACCGACTCAGCAAGATGTCTGTGTTGGATGCTGGTGTTGGACTTTGCGAAGTTGAGAAGAGTTTTGAATGCTTGAAGTAGGTCTTGCTTGCTTTGGCTTCGGCATGCCTTGAAGTAATTGGTAAAGACTTCGTTAGGGGCATGCAAAGTAATGAATTGTGCAAAAACATTTCTAATATAATCTGTCTTTTCACCCTCTCCACCGCTGAAATAAGGTGGCCAGACGAGGTAGAAAGCAATGTTGGTGGCGATAAAAAATTTCTTTTCTACGAGCTCTACAAAGAAAGGTATTTTCTGTTTCGCGATAAGCTTAATAAGATCCAGAATGAATTTTGGCTTGTTTTTGTATATTTTTGTGGATTTAATGTCCGCAGCCTGAATGCGATGTTTCTTCTTCAACTCATTGATGTCGTCTTCGAATGCTTTTATGTGCGTTATCCCTAGGCAGCCCAAACCAAAATATGGCTGGTCGCCGAAGGTAAGGTTGTCCCCGCCTAGAATTAAGTCACCCGTATTTCCGGATTCGTCGATGAAATATGTTATTTCAGCAATCGTATTTCTTTCATGTTCCGTCATAAAGCTAGCCTTTGAGTCCGGTGATTGAGTGGGTGTGAGTTAAGCAGGCTTCGGGCAGCCTCGGCATAGTGATTGCCCGTGTGAGGGTTAGCCTCTCATGTGGGCCAAATGGCATTCCCCTCCGCGAATCTGAGTTTAGCTGTTTTTGTACCTTTCTTATCCCCCCAGCCTTGGATAAGGGCATCGCGGGTATAGGCTTTTCGTCCTCTTGGTGGACTCGATCTGCTCGGTTAAGACGTGAGTAGTGCCTCGCACTCATCATTTTTGTGGTTCGGTTGACTGGATGATCCCCGGCACTTTGTGCCAGCTTTAACCAAAGCCTCCGTAGCCTTAAGCTCCTTACATCAACAGAGAGGACGCAGCCATGAAAAACCACTTAGCAGATGCTCTAAAAGAATCCCGGCAGAAATACAGATTTTCGCATACACAAGCCGCTGAGCTTGCGGGGGTTAGTAACCGGACTTGGCGAGCCTACGAGGCGCCTTTATGCAATGATTTTATTCGATCGCCTTCCCAGAGCGTGATCCGATGCTTTTACTACCGCTCTGGAATTCCCATGCCCTCTAAGGTAAAGGAGTTTTTTGATGATAAAAAAAGCGCACGTGTTCTAAGCATCTCTTCACTGAAGGGAGGAGTAGGAAAGTCTCCAATTACTGTGGATATAGCGGCTTGCCTAGTGAGGCGGGGTTGCAAGGTTGCTATTGTTACTTACGATGCAGTGTACGAAGGTATGGTTGAGGCTGGTGAGAGACCTGCTCCGGATACGCTTGTGAGTAAGATAGATTTTTACGGGCGTACTGATGTTTTCTTTTCAAAAGCTGAATTTACAGATTTGAAGAAGAAAGTTCGGGATTTGATAAAAAACGGCACCCCAAATGAGCGTAAATTTCTAGAGTATGATATGGGGAGTACAATAGAGTCGATGCAAGAAAAATTAAATTCTCCGATGCTGTTTCGGGGTCTTAAAGATGAGTATGACTTCATATTTTTAGACTTAAATAGGAAGGTCGAGCTTGTCAGGACTCACTCGGATGTTGTTGCAATAATACTTGATAGCAACTGCGCGCAGTCTATCGATAATGCAGAAAGGCTATTTGCGCGCTTGCAAGCAGCGAAATCCAAGGCACGAACTCCAAAGTGTTATGGGTTGATTACTCATGACGATATCGGAGGTGTTAGTAAAGAGCTGGAAGAGTATTGCGGGGATCTTGAACTTGGTTCGGATGTTTGGGAGGAGTTAGAGAGTTCAAGATTTTCGATTTATAAGCATCGAGAAAGTATTCTAAAGAAGATTAAGGCCTTGCCAATGTTGCGTCTATACACGCAGTTGACGAATGCTCATGAAGTAGTTATTGAAAGATACAATAGTACGCGCTCTTTGGAGAGCTGCTATGCGTACTTTCACTCAATACTAGATATTGCTCCTTTTTCCCATGCCGCAGATGAAGTTGAACGCCTTACGGGGGAGTTAATTGATCTTCGGGCATAAGATAATCTTAGGCGTGGCATCCAGAATGGGATGACTATTTTACGCAATGGTCTATACAGCACTGGAAGCCCTTACTCTCGGATGACCTTATTGAAAACACTTCCTGTTTCGATGTTTGAGCTGCTTGCCTTGGCGTTGCCTTGGGGGCTTAGCTTCGTCGACCACTACCCCTATCAAGAACAAGCAGCTGAGGAAGGATGGATTTCCGACGATGGCGCCACCTGGGGGGTTGTCTGCTACAGCCCCGAAGCAAACACTTATTCTAGCTTGGTAGTCAGGCGCAGAATTGATCTCGTTTGGACGGTCATATATGGCGAAGGCGGTTTTACGCTATTCGAGGACGCTAAAGCTCAAATTACGAGTCGATTGGAAGAGGGAAGGGCTCTTGAACCGTTGCCTCCAAGCACGCCAAGGCGACAACATCTTTTCGCAGGTGCTTCAGAAGATGCTGGCTCACTCTTCAGGTTGCTAAGACGAAAATCAAAAGCTCAGACAGCTTGGGTGTTAGGCCATCTCTACCTTTCGATGCCTAAGCCCGATCAGAACTTCGTAACCGATTTTCGCTCGAGCAATTTCCACACGAGGCTATGGGAGCTTTTACTTCTGGCTTCCTTTCGCGAGCAGGGATGTTTTGTTAGTCAGGATCATCCCTCTCCGGATTTTCATATACGGCGCCGAAGCGGTGATGGAGCCTGGATCGAAGCTGTTACCGCCAACCCACCGGATGCGGATAGGTATGATCATGTTGATAGCCCGCTGGCACCTATTCCAAACGATCCTAGAGATCGGTGCATGGGAGGGGCGGCAGTCCGCTTCCATAAAACCTTAAGAAGCAAGATCGATCGGCGATATGACCAGTATTCGCATGTTCAAGGTCAGCCTTTTGCGATAGCCCTGGCGGACTTCCATGCGCCGGGATCGATGATGTGGAGTCGAGAAGCGCTGATCACCTATCTGTACGGCGAATACGCAGAGGTACAAAATCTGGATGGTGTGCAAGCCGCAGTAAGCGTTGCCGTACAAACGCTTTCGGATGATGAAGGCACTCCTGCGGGCCTATTTCGTTCCGGTGAAAATGACGGCCTCTCTGCAATTATCTTTAGCAACGGATGTACCATCGCCAAGTTCGGGCGAGTCATGCAGACGATGAGTGGCCTAGACTACGGTTACACGCGCACCCGCGTCGGCATGATCTTCGACCGGACACCCGGCGTGTTAGAGGGCATTCCATTCTGTCTTGACGTCAGCAGTCGAGAGTACCAGGAGCTTTGGCCACAACATTACGAGCCTTGGTCGGCTGAGCTCGAAGTCTTTCACAATCCCTTCGCTGCATATCCCTTCCCCAGGAACGTTTTACCGGAAGCGCAGCATTGGTTTGAAAGGGACGGGTCAATTGTCTGTGAAGCTTTTTACGAGACGTCAGTTCTTTGGTCGGAAACTCATGTGACGAACAAAAGGAAAGCCGGCGGCTGACGAACGAGCCGGTTTGACCGCCAGCTTGGATCAAACTGCTTGTCTGCTAGTTTTTAAAAAACCCAAAAAAGGAACGATGGTACTTGTCGGCCTTGCGCAGGTATCGGGCAGCCAAGTGCATTCCTGTTCCTATAGCTTTCACCTTTTGAAGCGTCCCCTGCCGGTCGTGGACGAAGTGAAATTGGTCGTCCAGCTTTGAACGTTCGACCAGAAGCTGTTGGCGGTGCTTGTCATCTAAATTGGGGTCAGAGAGCTCATCGTCGATTACTTGTTGGTAACCACGGTACTCTCGCTCCATTGCAGCAGCTCTCCAAGCTGATGTCACGGGCATAACTAGGCAGAGTAAAGCCGTCCCATCGAAGGCGGCGGCCACAGTGGTTGTGCTGAGCAAGCCATCGCGCCAGAGAGCTCCCATTATTAGGAAAGGAATGCCGACGACCAACGCTAGAAAAACTGGTTGGGTGGGGTAGGCCAGCAGTGGGTGAGGGCGATACCGCAGTTTTCTCATAGAGCCTCCAGGGCTTTGATAGGTGATGAGATATTGGCAGTTGTGACAATGCTTGTCTTGCCAAGTGGGTGCTCAAAAATTCAGAGTCAGGAGCGTATGCATTGAGGGCATCTTTACTTTTGATGATCCTGTACTTCTGAAACCATCGGGGTTTACCCTGCTCGCCCACTCAGGCCGCGCGATAGGTAAACATCCTCAAACTTGCGAGGGGCGAACATGACGATTCCGACACCATGGGGTGTGATTTTTAAGGCGGGAGCATGGTGCTGGCGACGCGTCACCAGGGCGCTACTCTATAAAACCTATTCCGAGGCCCATCAAAGGTGGACGAAACGTAACGGCTTCGGCGCTCGATGGGAAAAACTAGGAAAACACATCGAGTATTCTCTCTATCTGACAAAGCCGACTGACGCTGAACCTCGGGTTTCCAAAGTCGCGTTCCGTGCAGTCGATGCTACGGTAGTGAGATTCGATTGCGTATTTGAGGCCGAGGGCGCAGGTCTTCGATATCAAGATGCGATAACCGTGCATGACCTAGATCGCTCGCCGGTCGTTTTCAACCTCACGCGCGTACCTTCGCAAGATTTCCTATCGCACCTCAAAGGTGATATCCGGTTTTCCGTGGAGAGCTACCGATTTCGTAAATGCTCGGTAGCAATGGAAGGCGGACAGGTGCCGGAGTTTGATTCACTCACCTCACATCTCAGTCACAACTGGTTGGTAAGTGACACGTGGAATCGCCGGTGGGGGACGTTCTGGAACTGCAATTCGATCACTTACGCGAAGCGAGAAATTGAGATTTATTGGAAATGGGGTTTTGCCACTCGAGGCGGATCTGTTTACACGCCGCTACCCAGCAGATGGAATTCGAAGCCGCCGTTTTGGTTTTTTTGGCGCAGAGCGGTGGTTTGGGTGATGTCCAGACCATGGATCCTAACAATTCAGTTCTGGGCTGCCATATGGTCGCGACAGTTCGTATTAGATGAGAATGACCGATTGCGGCGCCGGCAGTTATGAACCTAGCGGTTTCCAGTATCGCGCTGGAGGTCAGCAGGCGCGTCGAGGATCTACTCAAAGGCAGTTTGATGGCCCGCATTTGTGGCGAAATCTGCCAAAATTTATTTCTTTCAATTGGTTATACGACGGGGTCGCATGCGAATTTTTGGTGTCACGTTGGGGGCGATTTTAATTGCAATGGCAGCCTTACCTGCACAAGCGAAAGGCCTCGGTAAGAATGAACTCGAAATTTGCAAATGGGGCGCAGGTGTCGCAGGCACTGCCCAGCAGTCCAAGCTTTCTGGTACCACTCTATACAGTGCTCGAAACAACCTGAAGAAAAGGAGGTATTCGAAGCCATGGATGCCGAAGATGGCGCTAGGTATCACCGAGCAAACCTACAAAAGTAAGTCGAAGCTCCAACCTTCGGTGGTTAAGAAAACGTATTACGATGGCTGTATCAAGCATGAGTTGGCCAGGAAGTAGAATCAGCGAAAACGCATTCTTGCTGGACACACCTGGCGCTCACTAAATGCGCAGCATCATTAGATACTGCGTCGTTGATATCAGGCTTTCTTGCAGTTGCCAGCGAGGCGGTAATGCTGATTCAAAGCATCAGATTCGCTATCAAAAGCTACCCGATTTTTTTCTGATACAGCATCGTATGAAGGGCAATCAGGACGGTGGTAAACCAATGTCTTACGGTTGCCAATGATGGCGACTTTGGTCGCGGTTTTTTCCTGCTGAACCTTATTCTGCGTAGCTTTAGTGGTTGTCCGATTGGGGGTGTTTGCCGCTATGCCTTTGCTACCGCCTCCAAGGTCTGCATTCAGAAAAATCGGTGCGTGGTCAGATACGCTACTGCGTCCCTCGGCATGGGACAGACCTAGGTATTTTGGGTAGTTGAACACCTGAACGGTGTTGACCTTGATCGTAGAGTCCTTGCTGACAAAAATATTGTCGTAGAGGTTGGCGAATTTCCCATCTGTGGTAGATAGCGTACTGGCACCATTCAACACCAGCGGTTTTGCGCTTGAGTCGAGATTGTCCCAGGCAGGGGAGGTTGGCGGCGTGTTGAAGTCACCCATCAACATGATCTGGTTGTTACCTGGATACGTCTCCTTCAGCCAAGTCCAATAGTTCGAAAGCGCAACAATCTCTGAGGCCCTGTCCGCCTGGCTTTTGCCGTAGAGGATATGAACCGTGGCTACTACGAAATAGGAATTGTCTGTCAGGGATTTGAAGCGTGCTGAGTAAGGTTCGCGCTCAAACGTATCCTTACGATCCAGATAGGTAACCGCGCCGTCCTCATAGGCTACGGCGTCATCTTTCCAGATGAATCCGTACATTTCTTTGTATGAAGATCTGCCGACAGCATGGGAGGCCATGGAGCTCCATTTATGACCAGTCTGCTGGGTAAGCTCTTTGGCCAAAGCGCCCAGTGCTTCTTCATTCATGAGTTCTTGGACGGCTAGGAAGTCGACGTTCTTGGCTACCTTCGCAATCGCCTGAAAGTCCTTGGTGGGGCGCTCGCTTAGGTGTTCTATGTTCCAGGTTCCGATGCGGGTGGCCGCATATCCGTTCGTGCATGAGAGAAGAAACAGAAAAACATAAGGGAAAATCTTAAACATTAGAAAACTCTGTACAAGGAATACGGGTTATTTTGCTTTAATGCTATTGAGTGATTTCATCATCTGGCGAAGCTGTTTGTTTAGTTCACCGTTACGAAATTGGAGCTCGGCGTTTTCAGCTTTGAGGTGATCGATCGTTGCTATCAGGCTTCGATGGCTATCAACCATTTGATTTTCGATTGCCACAGTGAGCGCTTCAGAAAGCCGAAGGTTGGTCAGGCGCTCAATTTCAGCCGTCTGCATACGAAATTCATCGTGTATTTCAGCTTTTGTACGCTTTTTACCAAATGTGTATTTGGTCGCAGCAATACTTTGATAAAGCTCTTCGAGCTCCATGTTCTTCTGAACAATCAACTCGTGAATTTCGGGCTGTCGGCGTTTGTTCAGCAGGCTATCGTGAACACCACTATCCTTCGCGATGGTGCGAGCCACAATCTTACGATCTTTGATGCCGACGCTTTGTTGGGTCTCGATCAACGCTTTGATCCGGTCGAACGCTTTGCAGACGGCGTGGTAAAGACTTCGTTTATTCTCCGATGTCACCCATTCTGGCTCCTCGTGAGCCTTGGCTGCGTTTGAATACTGATCAATGCTAAATCTCATGCCGACACCTTTTCAACCAATCGACGCTCGATTTTTTTGACGACCTCGGTACTCATATCCCTTAGCACTTTGAGGGAATGAGTGTCGGCAATGGATTGGTGCGCTATAGCCGTTCGCTCAAGCTCCAGCTTCTGCAATTGGTTGTTCATGCTGTGCGGGCATCCTGCGCAGACTTCTGGGGCGCTGCGCTGGTCGACATTGGGAGTACCAGTTTTTGGGTCGTGGCATTTAGCAATGTGCTGCTCATTTCCTCGCAATGCGCAGAAGCCCCACTCAAAAGCGGTAAACCTTACAAACTCATTTGCTAACGCCTGTACGCGACCATCGAATTCAGGCCCGGTGAGTACCGAGATTTCAGCCATCTCTTTATCAATTCGCTTGGCGGCAGGCCCGTAGAAACGATCATCCAGACTTCCGTGAGCAATTCGTTCCATTACCTCTTTGGCGTAATCGCGCTCCATACTGATACGAACCGACTCGCTCAGCTTTTCACGGGTGTAGCGTCGCGTGTGGAATGAACCGTATGAGTGACGGAAATGCTCCCGAATCTTTTCCATGACATTGCCGTCAAACCTACGCAAGGCAAATTCTGCAAAGGTATGACGGGCTTGATGAGGCGAGACTTCGTTGTGAATTTCACCAGCTTCGGGATATTTATCTACGACTTTAATCTGGTAAAAATCCTTGAACCACCTTCTGAGTGCCATGGTGCTGTAACCGGCATCCGCCAACCACTCTTCTAAGCTGATTTTCCCCCAACCACGCGCTACCTCAAATGCACCGTTTCTGTAACCACTGTGCATTAGAGGAAGATTGACTTCGTCGATATCTACCGCTGAGATGCCTTTCATGAGCGTAGCGGCTTCGGCTGCAAGGCCGTGCAACGATCGCGGATGGGAGAATCCTGACTCCGTTTTATTATTGTCAGACTTGAACCACCAAGAACCGTCAGGCTCTTGAGAATAATCATTAATCTTCATGCCTTGGATTTCAACAATGCGAAATCCGCTTAGCAAGGTAATTATTGTGAGTGACGCTTTTGAGAGATCGTTGCAAAAATCTCCAAGCTCTCCAATGCTATTCCAAGGCAAGCGTCCGAATTTTGCTACCGTGGCGGCATCGATCGCGATCCCCATTTCAATTGCAGATTGTGCCCAGTCTCTTTCAAAACGAGATAGCACGTAATTTGGTGATTGCATTCTTCGATAAAAGGCTAACCTGTCCTTTTCACCGAACCAATTTGCCAGGTTAGATTTTAGTTTGCGCCATTGATCAAAGAAGACGACGGCGATTTTGGCTTCGTCTGATTCTATAAGTGTTATGGCCTCTGCAAGCATCAGCGAAGCACAAGTTAGAGGTATAGAGCCATAACTCCCGCCCTCTTTCCATACCGAATATTCGACTTCCAGTTCTTTGAGTAGCGGCTCCATTGTGCTTTTTTTAAAAGGCTCGGTCATTCGGTGTATGACGCCGTCAACCAGCTTTCCTGAGTGCAAAAAGTTGTTTGTTTTATCGAGAATTCTACACACCATAGTCATGGTAGAGGTACCTAGAATCTCGCCGCCGCCCTCGTTATTCTCCTTTTTGATCATGAAAAAACGGAGCATCATCTGAATTTCCAGTCTGGAAAGAGACTGAAGCGTTCTGTCTGGAAAATGCATCTCCCAATATTCACAAAGCTCTCGCAGATATGCGAGCTCTTGGCGTGCACTAGAAAGACTACTTACAACAATGCGGCCTTTGTCATCAGCGTAACCTCGGGAAATATCTCCCTGTAAAAAATACATTTGTGCATACAGCCGCTTCGCCATGGAGCAATTCCAAGCGAAACTAATGGTGTAAAATTTACCCGTCAATGGATCCTGGATTTGAAATAATTCATCTCCGTATTGATTACATATGGCAGGGTTCACCGGTGCCAAGGTGAATAGGGCAGAAGGATTTACATCGTTAAGCATGGTTTATTCACCTGATAATCGGCGCGGGGAAGGTATTGTTTTTAAGCATATTCTTTCCCTGCAAAATGGTTTTGCTGTCAAATTTTTCAAGCACTCCGTCTATGAAAGCAGCTTGCATGGCGATAGAAATCGCCTTTAATTCATCCTCAATAGAAATGCGTTCTAGCTGACGGATACATTCGTCTCGGTAGCTAAAAAGCAAGGCAGCCGTAACGGAGTTTGTAATGATGAACTTTTTGCTGCCTTTTTCTATCTGACCAAATGGAGAAATGGTGTAGCCAGCTTTCTGAGCAGATTGGAGTAAGTCGTCAAACTCTTCCAGCTCGCCAGCGTCGCTTCTTACTTCGGCCCACCCGAGCATTACTTTGAGATCCGCCACGCTGATCAGATTTTCCTCGCGAATGGCAGTTTGAACTTTGCGGGCATCATCCACCATTAACTGGCCGACATTTGTTGCGAACAAAGCCCTTTTGTCTAAGCGATATTTGGTTTCGCTGGCATGAATGTATACGACCTCTTTCACTCCTGGTGAATGTGCTGTCGCATCAGCACCAACGACATCTTGGGAGTATTTCTCAAACGCCTCGTTACCAGGGTTACCACCATCAGTGTCCAAAATGGCGCGGGACTGGGCGATAGCGGTAATGCTGATCGTCTGGCGTTTAACTGGGGTCGGATTTGCGCCGGTAATTCCTATCGCGGCGTTTTCACGTCGTCTTTGTTTATTGTTCCAAATCGGGCGATTGTTCATGGCAACACGGCGCGTAATATCCGCGAAAATTTCTACTTCGCGATCAGCCTCGTACTGGGCCTGGTATTGTGCTGTTTGCTGAAAAGCGGCCATCACTAATGGGCGGTATACGACGCTATCTACGCTTTGCAGATTTCCCGTGGTAGGTAGGTCAAATAGGATGTCGCCAGTATTCGGGAATAGCTTCAAGAAGCTCTTCTTCAGTTCCTCAAATTCAGCGTATGCTTGATACTGCATCGACTTTCTTGAATGCATAGGAACTTCGCGGATTGATTGTTCGCTGCGTCCCTTAACATATATCGGCGACGCAACACTAGGTGTGATTCTCAGATCCCCGAGCCGCATATCCATTACGCCGCTCAATTGAACCCTGTCCGTGGCGAGTAGCCATGCAAATGCGACCTCCTCGCTAGGAGTGTGCTTAATCAAGTATAGGTAATCTATGTTGTGAAAATACAGCTTTGAGTCGCTGTTTTCAGGAAAGATGTCTAACGCGCCCGAATCACGCACGCCTAATCTGATTAACCTATTCGCTTCCTCAATAGTCAATGGCGGATTTTTTTCGATTTGAGCGTAGCTAAATTCAACGCGATTATGGAGGAGCCTTTCTTTCAATTGCAAATTGTCGCTTTTGAGAATTGCAGCAACTAACGCTTTGTACAAAGTGCTGCGGTTGGTCTTGCTTGTGCTGTATTTGAGCTTGTCAAAATCACCGTCGCACTCGTTGAGGATTTTAGCCAACTGACGCATCACATCTTCGTTGCGGAGTAGCTCAAGGCGTTGCTCATTCATTAGCCTTAAGAACTGGCAGCAGAAATGAATTGTCGACCGAACAATCTTCAGTTCGTCTTTCTCGGGTTGATTTGTAATCTGCCCTAAACTTTTGGTTGCTTGACCTGCTCTGTTGGAGACAGATGGGATGAATGCTATAGCTTCCCGCACGATTGCGGCTGTCTCACCCTGACTCGGATCGCCGTATGCGTCCTCTAAGAAACAATCAAATGCAGTCCGATAGCCCGACATGTAAGCGCAGATAGAATTTAGACCAAGGTTCTTTTCAGTACGCAGGTGGCGGACGAAATCTTGCATAAATGCCGGAGGTAATGTTTGCGCGTCCGAATACTCGGTAATTGCCCAGTTCGCAAGAATGTTGAACCTTAAAACCCTAGCATAAGCGTCGTGGAGCGAATTCTTTTTGAACGCGCCGCTGTTAAAATGCTGGAGCAGACAGCGAAAGATTGGACAGCTCTTGAATTGTTCTGGTATCTCGACGCGACGGTTCTCCACTTCGCGACCCATACCACTCTGCAATGCAACGATGGCAAAAGTATCTGATGGACTAAAGTTTGATATTGGGTTAGGGGCAAGCGAGGCCAAGGTTTGGGTGTTGTCCATGGCATCTATGTTGTCAGTCATCAGGT
Source organism: Pseudomonas sp. JL3 (assembly GCF_031570575.1). NCBI lineage: Bacteria > Pseudomonadati > Pseudomonadota > Gammaproteobacteria > Pseudomonadales > Pseudomonadaceae > Pseudomonas > Pseudomonas sp. JL3. The sequence goes on along the minus strand of NZ_JAKWJK010000003.1, from coordinate 146,119 downwards.
TCATCGTTTAACGCACGCCTTATTTTTTCGCGACGATGAAGTTTACCATCGAAGACTACATATTCTTGAGTTGTTTCCTCATCTTCATGTCCCATTTGTTCTGGAACGTATTGCCATGGGTCGTAACCATGTTTGTAGCAGAAGTCAACCAAGTTAGTGGCATAAGTGTGCCTTAGCGCGTGAAAGGTCAACTTTAGAAAAGAGGGCTTTGTTACGAAGTGCAAGTGCGGATCTGCAGTGTGGAGCGCAGATAACACTTCTTCGATCTTTGCGCTAGCTGAAACTTTAGCGGATCTAAAAACATAGGTGGCGTGCTCGCCAGACAATGCTGATCCGTCTGCCTTACATATTAGCGGGCCATCAGCAATAGACTTTCTTCGGTTTTCTAAAAAAGCCTTAATTTTCTTGAAGGCTTTGGGATGAATGTCGACGTTTCTTAGCTTTTCTCCCTTTCCAATGATCGACACTGTTATCGTCTTGTCGCCTGTCTTTTCAGCGTTAGCAATCCGTTCTTTCAAATCAGCTGTTTTTAGATTTCGTGCGTCGGTGACTTCGCTGGAGCGGAGCCCGCACAAATACCCTATATGGAGGGCTAACTCGTCACGCTCTTTTTCAAACGGAGATTGAGCGACAACATTGCTTAACAAATTCTCAAATATGTCTTTTTCAACATACTTGTTATAGAGATCAAAGTTTACTTTTTTCTTCCCGTCGCCTTGCGCTTTCAGTTCATTAGAGACGTAGGTGTATGTAAAGGCTGCAGGCGTGTCGAGCATGCCGATTTGCCAAGCATGCTCGTAGAACATTTTGATTGTGGATTTGTGGCGTGCGATCGTTTCATCGGAGCATGACCTGGCTTTCAGCAAGTGACCGTAGAGGTAGCCTGACATGTCCCTGTCTACGAGCCGCCTCCAGTCCTGTCCATGCTCGCTCAGGGCTTGAAAGAAGCTCAGCAGGTCATATGCGGCAGAGCGGATCGTGTGTCTCAGACGCCCGATCTGGGCAAGGTGTATCAGGTAGAGGGTTGGTGCTGGAACAATGCTGTGTTCAGTGAGAGGCCCATCCTCGAGAACGACGTAAGTATTGACAGCTCCCCCTGACCAGCCGATGCCCTCTACGTAACGAATCTTCAAGCGTCGTACCCCGGGTTTCCGAAGCACTGTTGCTTCTTAACTCTAGGCTAATCAGGAGCTTAGATAGTGTCAACGTTTCTTGGAAAGCGGTTCTCTACCGGATAAACCTCGCCGATGCTTGGAACCAGATTGTGCAGATCAGCCTCGGCTTTTTGGTAGATTGGGTCGTACCGCGTGCAGTTCTTGCGACCACCTTGTTGCCAGCACTCGCGCTGATGGCCGATCTGCCAGGCCGGGACAATGTGTTCCCACTCGATGCGCGAGGCGCGTTTGGCATTTTTACGCGGCACATAACCGCAGGCAGCGAGGTCGATACGGTTGCCAGTGTATTTGCAGCCGCAATAAAACTCGGTGGATTGCGGTGCGTACAACTTCCACGCGACTTTCTTGGCTTCGTTGAAGGTGCGTGGGGCGCCAGCCTGGGCGCCGAGGGTGATGAACAGAAGCAGTAAAGCAAACCAGCGGACACTCATTGACTCAGTCTTCCTTCGGCACAACCCAGAAAATCTGCACACCACCATCGTCGCGATGGGCGAGGGTGACGTTATCGTTCTCGTCGATTTCTTCGAGCAAGCGTTCCCACTCATCCACGGGTTCATCCGGAAGACGAAAGATCAGTGCTGCTTTGGCTTTTTGGGCAGAGGGGGAATTGATGATTTTCTGAACGCGCATACCCAGGCGTTCGTAGGTATCAGGAGAGACGGGGGTAATGGCCACGGAATTATCCTTATTAAGCTGTACGGGCATACAGTATTTAACTGTAAGCAATTTCGCAACTGCTTAAAATTCAAGAAAATCCTCTGACAGTAGTTTTTTCCGTTTGGTGTAGGACGGTGGGAAATTTTTTATCGGAAAGGTCGTGAACCACTCACCAAGGCTGGTGAGTGGTGACAGCGGGTACCCGACCCGGAGCGGGTCGGGCGAGGGCGGATCAGTATTCCCAGAACATCCGTTGCAGCTCTTTGCTGTCGTTGGTCTTGGTCAGTGCGACCATGGCCAGGATGCGGGCTTTTTGCGGGTTCAGGTCATGCGCCACAACCCAGTCGTACTTGTCATCAGGCTGTTCGGCGTTACGCAGTACGAAACCGCCGGCGTTGACGTGGGAAGAACGAATGATGTGTACGCCATCCTTGCGCAGGGCTTGCAGGGCGGGAACTACGCGGGACGAGACCGAGCCATTGCCGGTACCGGCGTGGATGATTGCTTTGGCGCCCGATTGAGCCAGGGCTTTGTAGGCGGTGTCGCTGACGTTGCCATAGGAATAGGCAATTTCGACGTCAGGCAGGCTCTTGATGGTTTTGATGTCGAATTCCGAATCCATGGTGTGTCGCTTGGCCGGCAGGCGGAACCAGTAGGATTTGCCTTCGACCACCATGCCCAGTGGGCCCCAGGCACTTTTGAATGCCTCGGTCTTGATGTTGATCATTTTGCTGACATCGCGACCCGACTGGATTTCATCGTTCATGGTCACGAGCACGCCTTTGCCTCGCGCGTCTTTGCTGCTGGCCACGGCGACGGCGTTGTACAGGTTCAGCATGCCGTCGGCCGACATGGCGGTGCCAGGGCGCATGGAGCCGACGACGATGATCGGCTTGTCGGTTTTTTCCACCAGGTTGAGGAAGTATGCGGTTTCTTCCAGGGTGTCGGTGCCGTGGGTGATGACGATACCATCGACGTCATTGCTGTCGGCCAGCTCAGCCACCCGACGGCCCAATTGCAGCAGGTTGTCGTTGGTGATGCTCTCGGACGCGATCTGCATGACCTGTTCGCCGCGAACGTTGGCCAATTGGCTCAGTTCCGGAACCCCAGCGATCAACTGTTCGATACCGACTTTCGCCGCTTGATAGGTGGCGCTGTTGGCGGCGCCGGCGCCCGCGCCCGCAATGGTGCCGCCGGTGGCCAGGATCACCACATTCGCCAGTTTTTGTTGGGTTTCGACTTCTTTTGCCTGAAGGGCGGAGGGAAGAAGCAGCAGCAGGGCCAAAGCGCCCGGAATAAAAGTGTTGAAGGCAGATTTCATTATTGTTTTCTCTAGTAGTGAGACGGTGCGGAATGCAGGTCATCTAGAAGCGCCCCAGGCAGATCTGAACGCCGGGGGTGTAGAAGAAGAGCAGGATCTGTACCAGCCCGAGATTGAAGATGAATATCTTCTAACTTGATGATTTTTATATTAATTATTGAACGCTCCGAAAAAATATTCGCACTTGCTCGTCCGGGTTTCCGAACATGTATGGTTTTTTTGTTCGGCTCTCCGACCTTCGTTGAGAAAGTCGCCTTGCAAAATCGGAAATCAGTGCTAAAGAAACCCCTGTGCAGGTCGATGCTCCTTTAAAGGGATCTTTTTCAGGAGTTCATATGTCGTTTACTGTCGGTTTTCCAAATGCAGGCACAATCACTATCGCGGGCAAGTCCCCGGCGACCATCAATGCCTTGAGTGAAGCGACGTCCGACGCCTCGGCCCAAGCGCTGGGCGAAGAGGAGGGGAACGACAACCAAGTCAGAACCGGTGGTGCTACGCAGACTCAGGGCGAAACCAAATCCGAAAAAAGCAGCAATCAAAGTATTGCGGTGCAGGTATTGCTCAAGCGCATGCAGGAACTGCAGCAGCAACTGCGCGAACAGCAGCAGCAACTGGCGGCCGCTCAGGCAGCGAATTATCCGACCCCGGAAGCCAAAGCCACCGCTGTCATGTCGATTCAGGGGCAAATCGCCGATACCAGCGGTGCGCTCGCGCAAGTGACAGGCAATCTGGTCAAAGAACTGGCCAAGGGCTCCAGCAGTGGCAGTCTGGTCAGCACCACCGCGTGATGTAAAAGGGTCGCTTTTGCCAACCGAGACACAGAACGGGTCGTTGACAAATCTCGACAGGGTTCGCATAGTTCGGTCTACGCAAACGTTTGCGCGGTCGCCCTTGATGGCTTGATGCCGTAAGGGCAGGGGCCAGCGCAAGCGTTGCTCAGAATAATCATAAGATCGGAGTGAACCCATGAAGCTGCCATTCGCTGGACGTCTTCTCGCTGTCGCAATGCTGGCTGCCGCATCCGCCGCTTTGCCTGTCTCTTCGGCTTTCGCCGAAACCCCTGAAAAACCTAAAGTCGCACTGGTCATGAAATCCCTGGCCAACGAATTCTTCCTGACCATGGAAGATGGCGCCAAGGCCTACCAGAAAGACCACTCCGGCGACTTCGAGCTGATCTCCAACGGCATCAAGGACGAAACGGACACGGCCGGCCAGACCCGTATCGTCGAGCAAATGATTTTGTCCAAGGTCAACGCATTGGTTATCGCTCCGGCAGATTCCAAGGCCATGGTTCCGGTGATCAAGAAAGCGGTCGATGCCGGCATTACCGTAATCAACATCGATAACCAGCTGGACCCCGCCGTGGTCAAAAGCAAAAACATCACCGTTCCATTCGTAGGCCCGGATAACCGCAAAGGCGCGCGTCTGGTGGGTGAGTATCTGGCCAAACAGCTGAAGGCCGGTGACGAAGTCGGCATTATCGAAGGCGTTTCCACTACCACCAATGCCCAGCAGCGTACGGCGGGCTTCAAGGATGCGATGGAAGCGGCGCAGATCAAAGTCGTGTCCCTGCAGTCCGGCGATTGGGAAATCGACAAGGGCGGCAAGGTTGCCTCGTCGATGCTCAGCGAATACCCGAACATCAAGGCCCTGTTGGCCGGCAACGACAGCATGGCCGTCGGCGCGGTATCTGCCGTGCGCGCGGCGGGCAAGGCCGGCAAGGTGCAGGTGGTCGGTTACGACAACATCAACGCCATCAAGCCAATGCTCAAGGATGGCCGCGTCCTGGCCACCGCCGACCAGTTTGCTGCCCGGCAAGCGGTGTTCGGCATCGAGACTGCGCTGAAAATCATCAAAGGCGAGACAGTCGATAGCGGCGTCAATGGCGTCATCGAAACTCCGGTAGAGCTGGTTACCAAGTAGTCCTTCTGGCGACACAACGGTGCTCGCCTCTTGGGGCGAGCACATGGAGAGTTTTTATGTCTGTTTGCGCCCCGAACGCTGTCCTCTCGGTCAGCGGTATCGGTAAAACCTATGCCCAACCCGTCCTCACCGGCATCGACCTGACGCTGATGCGCGGCGAAGTGCTGGCGCTGACTGGCGAGAATGGTGCCGGCAAAAGCACGCTGTCGAAAATCATTGGCGGACTGGTCACGCCGACCACCGGCCAGATGCAATTCCAGGGGCAGGATTACCGTCCTGGTAGCCGGAGCCAGGCCGAAGAGCTGGGCATCCGCATGGTTATGCAAGAACTCAATCTGTTGCCGACGTTGTCGGTGGCGGAAAACCTGTTTCTCGACAACCTGCCCAGCCACGGTGGCTGGATCAGCCGCAAGCAATTGCGCAAGGCAGCGATCGAGGCCATGGCCCAGGTCGGATTGGACGCCATTGATCCAGATACGTTGGTTGGCGAACTGGGGATCGGCCATCAGCAGATGGTGGAGATCGCCCGCAACCTGATCGGCGATTGCCACGTACTGATCCTCGATGAACCGACAGCAATGCTCACGGCTCGTGAAGTCGAAATGCTGTTTGAGCAGATCACTCGCCTACAGGCTCGTGGCGTGTCGATCATCTACATTTCCCACCGTCTCGAAGAACTGGCAAGAGTGGCTCAGCGCATTGCGGTATTGCGCGACGGCAACCTGGTCTGTGTCGAACCGATGGCCAATTACAACAGCGAGCAACTGGTCACCCTGATGGTCGGCCGTGAATTGGGCGAGCACATCGACATGGGGCCGCGCAAGATCGGCGCGCCGGCCTTGACGGTCAAAGGACTGACCCGTTCCGATAAGGTTCGTGACGTGTCCTTCCAGGTACGCGCCGGTGAAATTTACGGGATTTCCGGTTTGATCGGGGCAGGGCGCACCGAGTTACTGCGCCTGATCTTCGGTGCCGACACCGCCGACAGCGGCACCGTCGCGCTGGGGGCATCGGCTCAGGTGGTGAGTATTCGTTCGCCGGCCGATGCGGTCAGTCACGGTATCGCCCTGATCACCGAAGATCGCAAGGGCGAAGGCCTCCTGCTGACGCAATCGATCAGCGCCAACATTGCCTTGGGCAATATGCCGGTGATTTCCAGCGGTGGCTTCGTTAATAACGGTGACGAGATGTCTCTGGCCCAACGTCAGATCAACGCCATGCGCATTCGCAGTTCCAGCCCGACGCAATTGGTCTCGGAATTGTCCGGAGGCAATCAGCAGAAAGTCGTGATCGGCCGCTGGCTCGAGCGTGACTGCACGGTGATGCTGTTCGATGAGCCGACCCGTGGCATCGATGTTGGCGCCAAGTTCGATATCTACGCATTACTCGGCGAGTTGACCCGCCAAGGCAAAGCGCTGGTAGTGGTGTCCAGCGACCTGCGCGAACTGATGCTGATCTGCGATCGCATCGGTGTGCTGTCGGCAGGGCGTCTGATCGACACTTTCGAGCGTGACAGCTGGACCCAGGATGATTTGCTTGCCGCCGCTTTCGCCGGCTACCAAAAACGTGACGCGTTGCTCAACGAAGCAGCGCCTAGGGATCTTTCATGAATACTGCATCTTTGGCCGGCAAACGTAGTGGCAATTTTTATGGCCTCGGTACTTATCTGGGCCTGGCCGGTGCCTTGCTGGCAATGGTCGCGCTGTTTTCGATCCTGAGCAGCCACTTCCTGTCTTACGACACCTTCAGCACTTTGGCCAACCAGATTCCCGATTTGATGGTGCTGGCGGTCGGCATGACCTTCGTATTGATCATTGGCGGTATCGACTTGTCGGTGGGGTCGGTGCTGGCGCTCGCGGCCTCGGCGGTCAGTGTGGCGATTCTCGGTTGGGGCTGGAGTGTCTTGCCTGCGGCCTTGCTCGGCATGGCGGTAGCGGCATTGGCCGGAACTGTCACCGGCTCGATCACCGTGGCGTGGCGGATTCCCTCGTTCATCGTGTCCCTCGGCGTGCTGGAAATGGCGCGAGGCCTGGCGTATCAGATGACCGGTTCGCGCACTGCCTACATCGGTGATGCCTTCGCCTGGCTGTCCAACCCGATCGCGTTTGGCATCTCGCCGTCATTCATCATTGCCTTGCTGATTATCTTCATCGCCCAGGCCGTGCTGACGCGTACGGTGTTCGGTCGTTACCTGATCGGCATCGGTACCAACGAAGAGGCGGTGCGTCTGGCGGGGATCAATCCGAAACCCTACAAGATCCTGGTCTTCAGTCTGATGGGGCTGCTGGCCGGTATCGCTGCGTTGTTTCAGATTTCTCGCCTGGAAGCGGCGGACCCGAACGCCGGCTCTGGTCTGGAGCTGCAGGTAATCGCCGCGGTCGTGATCGGCGGCACCAGCCTGATGGGCGGGCGCGGCTCGGTCATCAGCACGTTCTTCGGTGTGCTGATCATCTCCGTACTGGCAGCCGGTCTGGCTCAGATCGGCGCGACCGAGCCAACCAAACGCATCATCACCGGTGCGGTGATCGTGGTGGCGGTGGTGCTTGATACTTATCGCAGTCAGCGCGCAAGCCGGCGGACCTGAGTCATGGCAACAATCAAGGATGTAGCGGCACTCGCGGGCATTTCCTATACCACGGTTTCCCACGTGGTGAACAAGACGCGGCCGGTCAGTGAGGAAGTACGGGTCAAGGTCGAGGCGGCGATCAAAAGTCTCGACTACGTGCCCAGTGCCGTGGCCCGGTCATTGAAAGCGAAAACCACCGCGACCATCGGCCTGCTGGTGCCCAACAGCCTCAACCCGTACTTCGCCGAGTTGGCCCGTGGCATCGAGGATTACTGCGAGCGCAACGGCTATTGCGTCATCCTCTGCAACTCTGACGACAACCCGGACAAGCAACGCAGCTACCTTCGCGTGTTGCTGGAAAAGCGCATTGACGGCTTGATCGTTGCCTCGGCCGGTGGTGACAGCGGCCTGGCCGAAGGTCTGGCGGGGGTGCGAACGCCAATGGTGATCGTCGACCGTGGGCTCGAAGGTCTCGATGCCGATCTGGTGCGCATCGATCACGAATACGGTGCCTATCTGGCGACCCGCCACCTGCTGGAGCTGGGGCATCGGGACATCGCCACGATTGGCGGGCCAGCGAGTACCAGCGTGGCGCAGATGCGTCTGGCCGGTTATTGCCGCGCCTTGAAAGAGGCGGGCGTCGAAGTGCCGCGCGAGCGCATGCTGGAAAGCGACTTCACCAGCACCGGCGGTTATAACGCCGCCGCGATCCTGTTGGAAAAGAACCCGCCCAGCGCGATCTTCGCCGGTAACGACATGATTGGCATCGGTGTGTTGCGCGCCGCTGCCGAGCGCAATATTCGTGTGCCTACCGAGCTGTCGGTGATCGGCTTCGATGATATCCAGATGAGCCGTTACGTCTACCCGGCGCTGACCACCGTGGGCCAGTCGATCCTGCAGCTTGGCGAGATGGCGGCCGAAGTGCTGTTGCGCAGGATTGCCACGCCGGCTCTGGCGACCGATCAGCGCATCGTGACGCCCAGTATTGTCCTGCGCGAATCGACTGCGCCGCTGGCTGGTGTGTTCGCCCAATTCCGCTAAACAAAAAGTACCGCTGAAACCAAAAGCACCGCAGAAACAGAATTGACGAGTGATGTATGCCAGCAAAAGTAGTGGTAATAGGCAGCCTGAACATGGACTTGGTCACCCGGGCGCCACGGCTGCCCCGTGGTGGTGAAACGCTGATCGGCCAATCGTTTGCCACGGTTTCCGGCGGCAAGGGCGCGAACCAGGCCGTGGCCGCAGCGCGGCTGGGAGCGCAGGTGTCGATGGTCGGTTGTGTCGGCAGCGACGCCTATGGCGAAGCGCTGCGCGAGGCGTTGTTGGCCGAGCAGATCGATTGCCAGGCGGTCAGTACGGTCGAAGATTCCAGCGGCGTGGCGTTGATCGTGGTCGATGACAACAGTCAGAACGCGATCGTGATTGTTGCCGGCGCCAACGGTGCGCTGACGCCCGAAGTGATCGACCGTTTCGACGCGGTGTTACAAGCGGCGGATGTCATCATCTGTCAGCTGGAAGTGCCGGATGCCACGGTTGGCCATGCTCTGAAGCGCGGTCGTGAGCTGGGTAAAACCGTGATTCTCAATCCGGCGCCGGCCAGTCGCCCGCTGCCGGCGGATTGGTATGCAGCCATCGATTACCTGATACCCAACGAAAGCGAAGCCTCGGCCTTGAGCGGTTTGCCGGTGGACTCCCTGAGCACCGCCGAAACCGCCGCCACCCGCTTGATCGCCATGGGTGCCGGCAAAGTGATCATCACCCTCGGCGCTCAGGGATCGCTATTGGCCAATGGCACACGGCTTGAGCATTTCCCGGCAGCGAAAGTGAAGGCGGTCGACACCACTGCGGCCGGCGACACGTTCGTCGGTGGTTTCGCAGCAGCTTTGGCGGCCGGCAAAAGCGAGGCTGAAGCGATCCGTTTCGGCCAGGTCGCCGCTGCGCTGTCGGTCACCCGGGCTGGCGCGCAACCTTCGATTCCCACCTTGTCCGACGTACAGGCCTTTAAAGCACCATGAAAAAGACTCCTTTGCTCAACGTCGCGCTGTCGCGGCTGATCGCCGCCCTGGGCCATGGCGACACGGTTGTGATCGGCGATGCGGGTCTGCCGGTTCCACCCGGCGTCGAATTGATAGACCTGGCCTTGACCCACGGAATTCCGGATTTCGTCAGTACCTTGAAGGTCGTGCTCAGCGAAATGCAGGTCGAAAGCCATGTGCTGGCCCATGAGATCCTGGACAAGAAACCGTCGGCCTTGAGCACGCTGGATGAACTGAATGCCGAAGGTGCACTGGGCCGGCGCGATCTGCTCAGTCATGACCAATTCAAAGCACTCAGCCGACAGGCACGGGCGATTGTTCGTACAGGCGAATGTCAGCCGTACTGCAACATCGTTTTGGTGGCTGGCGTAACGTTCTAACTTTCCATTCTTCCCATGCACAAGGAATGCGCTATGCACCGCTATGCTCAGAAACTGCACCACCTGCTCCGGAGTCTGCTGCTTTTGTCCCTGATTACCGCAACAAGCGCCCAAGCGGCGGAGAAGATCGACTTGATCATCGACACCGATCCGGGTGCCGATGACGTGGTTGCCTTGCTGTTTGCCCTGGCATCGCCGGAAGAGCTGAACATTCGTGCGCTGACCACCGTTGCTGGCAACGTACGTCTGGACAAGACCTCGCGTAATGCGCGTCTGGCCCGTGAGTGGGCAGGGCGCGAGGAGGTGCCTGTTTATGCGGGCGCGCCGAAACCCATGATGCGCACGCCGATCTATGCCGAGAACATCCATGGCAAGGAAGGTCTGTCGGGCGTCACGGTGCACGAACCGAAGAAAGGCCTGGCCGAAGGCAATGCGGTCAATTACCTGATCGATACCCTGAAATCCGCCAAGCCCCACAGCATCACCATCGCCATGCTCGGTCCACAGACCAACCTGGCACTGGCGCTGATCCAGGAACCTGAAATCGTTCAGGGCATCAAGGAAGTGGTGATAATGGGCGGTGCGCACTTCAATGGTGGCAATATCACCCCGGTGGCCGAATTCAATCTCTTCGCTGACCCGCAGGCTGCCGAAGTGGTGCTGAAAAGTGGTGTCAAGCTGACCTATCTGCCGCTGGATGTGACCCACAAGGTCCTCACGAGTGAAGCGCGTCTGCAGCAGATCGCCGCACTGGATAACAATGCCAGCAAACTGGTGGGCGATATTCTCAACGAATACGTCAAAGGCGACATGGAGCACTACGGCATTCCGGGTGGCCCGGTGCATGACGCCACAGTCATCGCTTACCTGCTCAAGCCGGAGCTGTTCACCGGACGTTCGGTCAACGTAGTGGTTGATAGCCGCGAAGGGCCGACTTTCGGCCAGACCATCGTCGACTGGTATGACGGTCTGAAAGCACCGAAAAATGCCTTCTGGGTTGAAAGTGGCGACGCTCAGGGCTTCTTTGACCTGCTGACCCAGCGTCTGGCTCGTTTGAAGTAGGCCATCGGCCCGCAGGTGCCAGCCTGCGGGTTTTACACTACTCGGTTTCTCTTGCGCCCATGTAGTCAGCGGGGTATTTCTCGAGAACCTGTTTGATGAATGTCTGTGCGGCTTGTGTTCCCAGTTCCTTGACCAGCAAATCGATACCAATGATTGCCAACTCTTCCGGGCTACCCGGGCTGTAAGAGCTGTGGCCCTGTGGCCACTTGGCTTTGATGTCGGCGTCGATACTTACGGTGGTCATGATGGCGCTCGTGAAGTCGGAAAGGCTGAGTGTCGAGTTAACCATTTTGTGGGACGTTTGGCACTCCGACTTAGGCATGAGGGGAGGGCTATGCGACACTTGATCTTTGACGATTTTTCAAGGACCGTGCTGTGCAGATCGATTTGAACACTCCTGATGGCTTGACCCACGAAGCGGTGCGTCAGCTGCTGGCTTCTGCCAGCGACGATGAACACACTCAGTTGCGGGTCACCAAGGGCGGCATCGCCTACATTTCGTCGGGTATTGTGGGTGGCACGGACATCGACGGGCTGCTGTTTCGCCTGGAGACTTGGGCCAAGGGTTCCGGTTATGTCGGATTGGTCGCAGCCAGCGACGAGGTCTGGGTCATGCAGATTTTCAATGCGCTCAAGCAGAACTGGCCGAAGCCGCCTTTCGACTACATCGACGTTTATTAAACGCCGTTCATATTCAGTCACGATTGAGTGATGAACGGCATGCCAATGCTCAGGCACACTCGACGCTGCCCGGATCGAGGGCGGGGCGAGTGCCCGCCTTGAAACCAAACGCCAAAATGGCGGTCGCACGATCTCAGCTTAACTATTGAAAAAAGGAGGCTTCATGCCTTGGAAGCTCGCGTCATTGGGTACTTTGTTGGCCGCCACCCTGCTGGCCGGTTGCAGCAGTACGTCCACCGAGTCGGCAAAGGACCCTGTGGCGACCGACACCGGCCACAGCCGTTGTGAAGCAAAGGCTGCCGAATTCACCATTGGCAAAAAGGCTTCGCCCCAATTGCTGGAGCAGGCACGTACCCGCGCAGGCGCGCAGAATGCCCGGTTCCTCAAGCCTGATGACATGGTGACCCTGGAATACCGCTCCGATCGACTGAACCTGAACACCGACAACAATCTGGTGGTCACCCGCGTCAACTGCGGCTGATTGCTTCAGGCTTTTGTTTCGCCCATAAAAAACCCCGTCACATGGACGGGGTTTTTTTAGTGCGCCAGAAAATTACTCTGGGCGGACTTGTGCAGCTTGCATACCCTTTTGGCCTTTCTCAGCCACGAAGGAAACGGTCTGGCCTTCTTTCAGGCTTTTGAAACCGTCGCTTTCGATAGCTTTGAAGTGTACGAACAGGTCGTCACCGCCACCTTGAGGAGTGATGAAGCCGAAGCCTTTTTCATCGTTGAACCATTTAACGGTGCCGGTTTGGCGATTAGACATGGTGTATCTCCAAGAAACATATATTTTCAGTAGTACTGTGCTGCTCAGGCCAACTGGGCACACCGGAGTATCATAGTCGAAATGTTCGCTTTGGGAGCCCCCCGGGTGTGCTGTTTGCCCTACAGTCGCGTTTGCTTTGTTGCTTCGTGTGGCTGAAAGCCCCGGTTTAAAAGGCTTTCAGTCGAAAGTAAAGACAATAAAAAAAGCTGAAAAACCTGCATAAATCGTACGAAAAAGCTAAATTTCATCACTTTTTATCGGCGGTGAGCCGAGTCAAAAGGACTTTTTCCTCACTTTTTCGCCGGTGCATTGGCCTTGCATTTAGCGATCTGACCCAGTGCTTTCTGTTGCAGTTCCGGGCTGGCCTTGTTATCCATCAGGGCCTGAATGTCGCCAGCCGGGTACGATTTGATCGCGTCGGCACCGCAAGCGCAGTGAGACTTCGCAGCTGCAGCGCCGATCTGCGGAGTGGCCGCCTGAGTGCACTGAGCCATGTACTTCTCGCGCTCGCCCTTTGGCCAATCGGCATGGGCAGCCAGCGGCAGCAACAGGACGACGGGTGCGACGATGGCGAATAAACGATTCAGACGCATGCTGAGATGCTCCTTTTGGGTCAATGTCTTGTTATCTGAGGGGTAAAGCGGGGTTCAAGTTCAGCACTCTGGCATAAAAATGCCTGATTTGCCCCAGCAGAAAACCTTGCCACCGCGATGACCGTTCATCTGTGCTAGCATGCCTCGCTCGGGCGTTTGCAGGCTCCGGATGACCTTCAGTCCCGGCAGCGGCAGCGGCTCGAATAACCCTGATTTGAATCCCAGTCACTCTGGTTCGGTTTTCCGGTTGGCCGCAAGGCTCCTGCCGCTGTAAGGCAGGCGTTCGTTATTGAATGGCCTGGATCGGATCTTGTACTGGCTCATCCCAACCCACGTGACCTTTGGTAGGGGTCACCACTAGGAGAGGAGGCGCCATGCCAACTATTACTCTTCCCGACGGCAGTCAACGTTCATTCGATCACCCGGTTTCCGTAGCCGAGGTCGCCGCATCCATCGGTGCCGGTCTGGCCAAGGCCACCGTGGCCGGTAAGGTCGATGGCAAGCTGGTCGACGCCAGCGACATCATCGACAGCGATTCCTCGCTGCAAATCATTACGCCAAAGGATGAAGAGGGGCTGGAGATCATTCGCCACTCTTGCGCCCACCTGGTTGGCCACGCGGTCAAGCAGCTGTATCCGGCGGCCAAGATGGTCATCGGTCCGGTCATCGACGAAGGCTTCTATTACGACATCGCCTTCGAGCGTCCTTTCACACCGGACGACCTGGTCGCCATCGAACAGCGCATGCAGCAGCTGATCGAGAAAGATTACGACGTAATCAAGAAAGTCACTCCGCGCGCCGAAGTGATCGAAGTGTTCAAGGCCCGCGGCGAAGACTACAAGCTGCGTCTGGTCGAAGACATGCCGAACGAGCAGGCCATGGGTCTGTACTATCACGAAGAATACGTCGACATGTGCCGCGGTCCGCACGTGCCGAACACGCGCTTCCTGAAATCCTTCAAGCTGACCAAGCTGTCTGGCGCCTACTGGCGTGGCGATGCCAAGAACGAGCAATTGCAGCGCGTTTACGGCACCGCATGGGCGGACAAGAAGCAACTGGCGGCTTACATCCAGCGCATCGAAGAAGCCGAGAAGCGCGATCACCGCAAGATCGGTAAGCGTCTGGGCCTGTTCCACACCCAGGAAGAGTCGCCGGGCATGGTGTTCTGGCACCCGAACGGCTGGACTCTGTACCAGGTGCTCGAGCAATACATGCGCAAGGTTCAGCGCGACAATGGCTACCTGGAGATCAAGACTCCACAAGTCGTTGACCGCAGCCTGTGGGAGAAATCCGGGCACTGGGCCAACTACGCCGACAACATGTTTACCACTCAGTCGGAAAACCGCGACTACGCCATCAAGCCGATGAACTGCCCGTGCCACGTGCAGGTGTTCAATCAGGGCCTGAAAAGCTACCGCGAGCTGCCGATGCGCCTGGCCGAGTTCGGTGCCTGCCACCGTAACGAGCCGTCGGGTGCGCTGCACGGGATCATGCGCGTTCGCGCCTTCACTCAGGACGATGCTCACATCTTCTGTACTGAAGAGCAGATGCAGGCCGAATCCGCTGCGTTCATCAAGCTGACCATGGACGTCTATGCCGACTTCGGCTTCAAAGACGTCGAGATGAAGCTGTCCACTCGTCCGGAAAAACGCGTTGGTTCTGACGAGCTGTGGGATCGCGCCGAAGCTGCACTGGCTGCAGCCCTTGATAGCGCTGGCTTGCCGTACGATCTGCAACCAGGCGAAGGTGCGTTCTACGGTCCGAAGATCGAGTTTTCGCTGAAAGATTGCCTCGGCCGTGTCTGGCAATGTGGTACCCTTCAGCTCGATTTTAACCTGCCTGTCCGTCTGGGAGCCGAATACGTCTCCGAAGACAACAGTCGCAAGCACCCGGTTATGTTGCACCGGGCGATCCTGGGTTCGTTCGAACGTTTCGTCGGAATCCTGATCGAGCACTACGAGGGTGCATTCCCCGCGTGGCTGGCTCCGACCCAGGCAGTGATCATGAATATCACTGACAAACAGGCCGATTTTGCCGCCGAGGTTGAAAAAACCCTCAACGAAAGCGGATTTCGTGCCAAGTCTGACTTGAGAAATGAAAAGATCGGCTTTAAAATCCGCGAGCATACTTTGCTCAAGGTTCCCTATCTCTTGGTTATCGGAGATCGGGAAGTCGAGATGCAGACTGTCGCTGTGCGTACTCGTGAAGGTGCTGACCTGGGCTCGATGCCCGTCGCCCAGTTCGCTGAGTTTCTCGCGCAAGCGGTTTCCCGGCGTGGTCGCCCAGATTCGGAGTAATTACTATTAAGCGTGAAATGAGACAAGATAAACGAGCTGCACCGAAAGCCCCGATCAACGAGAATATCTCGGCACGCGAGGTTCGGTTAATTGGGGCTGAAGGTGAACAGCTTGGGATTGTGTCAATTGAAGACGCGCTTCTTAAGGCTGAAGAGGCCAAACTGGATTTGGTGGAAATTTCCGCCGATGCAGTACCCCCTGTTTGCAAACTGATGGACTACGGCAAATCGATCTTCGAGAAGAAGAAGCAGATTGCCGCGGCCAAGAAAAACCAGAAGCAGATTCAGGTTAAAGAAATCAAGTTTCGTCCAGGGACGGAGGAAGGGGATTACCAGGTAAAACTGCGCAACCTGGTACGTTTCCTGAGTGATGGGGACAGGGCCAAGGTATCCTTGCGATTCCGCGGCCGTGAGATGGCCCACCAGGAGCTGGGGATGGAACTCCTCAAGCGAGTTGAAGGTGATTTGCTCGAGTACGGTTCGGTCGAACAGCATCCTAAGATGGAAGGACGCCAGCTGATCATGGTCATCGCCCCGAAAAAGAAGAAGTAATCAATAGGGCACGGCAGGCCTTCTGATTATGTTTATCAACTGAATGCGGAGTATCCGAACATGCCAAAAATGAAAACTAAAAGTGGTGCTGCTAAGCGGTTTTTGAAAACTGCTAACGGTATCAAGCACAAGCACGCTTTCAAGAGCCACATCCTGACTAAAATGTCGACCAAGCGTAAGCGTCAACTGCGCGGTAGCAGCTTGCTGCATCCGTCTGACGTGGCAAAAGTCGAGCGCATGCTGCGCCTTCGTTAATTTTAGTCAAGAATAGAGGAAGTAACTCATGGCTCGTGTAAAGCGTGGCGTCATTGCCCGTAAACGTCACAAAAAAATTCTGAAACTTGCTAAAGGCTACTACGGCGCTCGCTCGCGCGTATTCCGTGTTGCCAAGCAAGCGGTAATCAAGGCAGGCCAATATGCCTACCGTGACCGTCGTCAGAAAAAACGTCAGTTCCGCGCTCTGTGGATCGCTCGTATCAACGCTGGTGCACGTATCAACGGTCTGTCCTACAGCCGTTTCATCGCCGGCCTGAAAAAAGCGTCCATCGAGATCGACCGTAAGGTTCTGGCTGATCTGGCAGTGAACGAAAAAGCGGCGTTTGCTGCGATTGTCGAGAAAGCTAAAGCCACCTTGGCTTAAGTACCCCCGACAGTCACCCGGCCTCACCTCTGTGGGGCCAGGTGTTAAACGTCATAAATAGGGGAAGAGCCTTCAAGCTCTTCCCCTATTTTGTATCTGGAGTCTGTACATGGAAAACCTGGATGCGCTCGTCTCTCAAGCACTAGAGGCTGTGCAAAGCGCTGAAGATATCAATGCCCTGGAGCAAATCCGGGTTCACTACCTTGGCAAAAAGGGCGAATTGACTCAGGTGATGAAGACCCTGGGGAATTTGCCAGCAGAAGAGCGTCCGCAAGTCGGCGCGCTGATCAACGTTGCCAAGGAGCGTGTCACAGAGGTTCTCAATGCCCGCAAGGCACTGTTTGAAGAGGCCGACCTGGCCGCCAAACTGTCCGCCGAGTCCATTGACGTGACCCTGCCTGGCCGTGGCCAGACCTCCGGTGGTCTGCATCCGGTTACTCGCACTCTGGAACGTATCGAGCAGTTCTTCACCCATATCGGCTACGGCATCGCCGAAGGCCCTGAGGTCGAAGACGACTATCACAACTTCGAGGCGCTCAACATCCCAGGCCATCACCCGGCCCGGTCGATGCATGACACCTTCTATTTCAATGCCAACATGTTGCTGCGCACTCATACCTCGCCGGTACAGGTCCGCACCATGGAATCGAAACAGCCGCCGATCCGCATCGTCTGCCCAGGCCGTGTGTACCGCAGCGACTCCGATATCACCCACTCGCCGATGTTCCACCAGGTCGAAGGCCTGCTGGTCGATCGCGATATCAACTTCGCCGACCTGAAAGGCACCATCGAAGAGTTCCTGCGCGTGTTCTTCGAAAAAGAACTGGCCGTGCGTTTCCGTCCATCGTACTTCCCGTTCACCGAGCCATCCGCTGAAGTCGACATGGAATGCGTGATGTGCAGCGGTAAAGGCTGCCGCGTCTGCAAACAGACTGGCTGGTTGGAAGTCATGGGCTGCGGCATGGTTCACCCGAATGTGTTGCGTATGTCCGGGATCGACCCGGAAGAGTTTTCGGGCTTTGCCTTCGGCATGGGCGTTGAGCGTCTGGCCATGCTGCGTTACGGCGTGAACGACTTGCGTCTGTTCTTCGACAACGACTTGCGGTTCCTCGCGCAATTTCGCTAGTCGTAACGAATTCTTAGGAGAGCAGGATGAAATTCAGTGAACAATGGCTGCGTGGCTGGGTAAGCCCGCAGGTAAATCGCGACGAGCTGGTTGCTCGTCTGTCGATGGCCGGTCTTGAGGTCGATAGCGTTACGCCGGCCGCCGGTGAATTCAGTGGCGTGGTGGTGGGCGAGGTGCTGAACACCGAGCAACACCCTGACGCTGATAAGTTGCGCGTTTGCCAGGTCAGCAATGGCTCGGAGACTTTCCAGGTAGTGTGCGGTGCGCCAAACGTGCGCCCGGGCCTGAAGATCCCGTTTGCCATGATCGGTGCCGAACTGCCGGGCGACTTCAAAATCAAGAAAGCCAAGCTGCGTGGCGTTGAATCCAACGGCATGCTGTGCTCTCAGGCCGAGCTGCAAATCGGCGAAGGCAACGATGGTCTGATGGAATTGCCGGCCGATGCGCCAGTCGGTCAGGACATTCGTGAATACCTGAACCTGGAAGACGCCAGCATCGAGGTCGACCTGACCCCGAACCGCGGTGATTGCCTGTCCCTGGCCGGTCTGGCCCGCGAAGTCGGTGCGCTGTACGCCGTCCAAGTCACGCGTCCGGTCGTTGCCAGCGTTCCCGCTGTGCACGACGAAGTGCGTTCAGTTGAAGTCCTCGCGCCAGCCGCATGCCCGCGTTACCTGGGTCGTGTGATCCGTAACGTTGACCTGTCCAAGCCTACGCCGCTGTGGATGGTCGAGCGTCTGCGTCGTGCCGACGTGCGTAGCATCGACGCCGCCGTCGACATCACCAACTACGTGATGCTGGAACTGGGTCAACCGCTGCACGCCTTCGATCTCGCCGAAATCAATGGCGGCATCCGCGTGCGCATGGCCGAAGAAGGCGAGAAGCTGGTGCTGCTCGATGGCCAGGAAGTCAGCCTGCGTAGCGATACGCTGGTGATTGCCGACCACACCCGCGCACTGGCAATCGCTGGCGTCATGGGGGGCGAGCATAGCGGCGTCAACACCGCGACCACTCGCGACATATTCCTTGAAAGTGCCTTCTTCGATCAGATTGCCGTTGCTGGCAAGGCTCGTTCCTACGGCCTGCACACCGACGCTTCGCACCGCTATGAGCGTGGCGTGGACTGGAAGCTGGCCCGTGAAGCCATGGAGCGCGCCACTGGCCTGCTGCTGGAGATCACCGGCGGTGAAGCTGGCCCGATCGTCGAAACCGTCAGCGAGCAGCATCTGCCATCGATCGCTCCGATCACCCTGCGTGCCCAACGCATCACCCAGATGCTGGGCATGGAAATGGACTCGGCCGAAGTCGAGCGTCTGCTCGGCGCCTTGGGTCTGACCATTTCTGCCGATGGGGCAGGGCTGTGGCGCGTTGAAGTGCCAAGCTTCCGTTTCGATATCAGTCTGGAAGTCGACCTGATCGAAGAACTGGCCCGTCTGTACGGTTACAACCGTCTGCCGGTTCGCTACCCGCAAGCCCGTCTGGCGCCGCAAGCCAAGGCTGAAGCGCGTAGCGATCTGCCTGAGCTGCGTCGTCTGCTGGTGGCCCGTGGTTACCAGGAAGCGATTACCTACAGCTTCATCGATCCGAAACAATTCGAGTTGTTTAATCCGGGTGTCGAGCCGCTGCTGCTGGCCAACCCGATTTCCAACGACATGGCGGCCATGCGTTCGTCCCTGTGGCCTGGTTTGGTCAAGGCGCTTCAGCACAACCTGAACCGTCAGCAAGATCGCGTCCGCCTGTTCGAAAGCGGCCTGCGTTTCGTCGGTCAGCTGGAAGGCCTGAAGCAAGAGCCGATGCTGGCGGGTGTGGTGTGCGGTAGCCGTCTACCGGAAGGCTGGGCACAAGGTCGCGATGTCGTGGATTTCTTCGACGTCAAAGCCGATGTGGAAGCGGTACTGGGCTTCGCCGGTGCGCTGGATTCGTTCACGTTCGTGCCGGGCAAACACCCTGCGTTGCACCCGGGTCAAACCGCGCGCATCGAACGTGAAGGCCGCTTGGTAGGTTTCGTTGGCGCTATCCATCCTGAATTGTCGAAAACCCTCGGTCTCGACCGCCCGGTTTTCGTCTTCGAGTTGGTTCTGGCCGAAGTGGCATTGGGAAAAATGCCTGAATTCCAGGAGTTGTCGCGCTTTCCTGAAGTGCGTCGTGACTTGGCGCTGATTGCGGCCACGGACGTTGCGGCCAGTGCCGTACTGGACGTAATCCGTGAAAATGCAGGCGAATGGCTCACAGACCTCAGGCTATTTGACGTGTATCAGGGTAAAGGCATTGATCCTGATAGAAAAAGCCTTGCAGTCGGCTTGACCTGGCAGCATCCATCGCGCACTCTTAATGACGATGAGGTGAATACCACGACGCAAAACATCCTCACCTCGCTCGAACAAAGGTTGAACGCCACGTTAAGGAAGTGACGTATGGGGGCTTTGACGAAAGCTGAGATGGCGGAACGTCTGTATGAAGAGCTGGGCCTGAACAAGCGGGAGGCCAAGGAATTGGTCGAACTGTTTTTTGAAGAAATCAGGCACGCTCTTGAAGACAACGAACAAGTCAAATTGTCCGGTTTCGGCAATTTCGACCTTCGGGACAAACGCCAGCGGCCTGGCCGCAATCCGAAAACGGGAGAAGAAATCCCGATCACGGCTCGCCGTGTGGTCACCTTTCGTCCAGGGCAGAAGTTGAAGGCCCGAGTTGAGGCTTATGCTGGAACCAAGTCATAACGACGAACTACCCGTCATCCCGGGCAAACGCTACTTCACCATTGGTGAAGTCAGCGAGCTATGTGCCGTAAAACCGCACGTGCTGCGCTACTGGGAGCAGGAGTTTCCTCAACTCAACCCCGTCAAACGCCGCGGAAACCGCCGGTATTATCAGCGCCAGGACGTGCTGATGATCCGGCAGATCCGCGCGCTTCTTTACGATCAGGGGTTTACCATCGGCGGCGCACGTTTGCGTTTGTCCGGCGATGAAGCCAAAGACGACACAACCCAATACAAACAAATGATCCGCCAGATGATCGCCGAGCTGGAAGATGTTCTGGTGGTGCTTAAGAAATAAATTCCTGCTTTTAAATACTTCCAGTTTTCAAAAGCTTGCGATATATTCTTGAGCGTTCCTCGAGATGAGGGACAGATTCAACGCCTAGTCGGGGCGTAGCGCAGTCCGGTAGCGCACTAGCATGGGGTGCTAGGGGTCGAGTGTTCGAATCACTCCGTCCCGACCATATAATTCAGTAACTTAGCCGAACTCTAGCCAGTTCGGCTTTTTTACGTGTAGGGACTTTTGCGGGGGATCATCCCGTTTTCCTCCTCAAGATGGTCAGTGCCGGTCCTCGCGAATCGGTGGCTGACACTTTGTTTGCCGCGTCAATCAAATGCCCAAGCTCTGCGGTAGAATAGTGGCTCGTAATGCTACCGTTCTTGTGCCCAAGTAATGCCTTTCGATCTTCTTCGGTAATGCCCGCAGCACGCAGCCTTCTGCCAAAGGTGTGCTTCAGGTCATGAACCCTGATCGAGCGGAATCCAGGGTGCGCTGGCGACTTATGCTCCTTTTCCCACTTCGCCGCCGCTCGTATCCTGGCCTTCTTCCAGGCCGTGTCATTCATCCGGTGAATCGCTGTCGGTCCAAACTGATCTGGTTGCCCATACGGGAAAACCAAATCGGGATGCAGGCCGCGCTGACCATCAATCACTGACATCGCTACCCTGTTCAGCACCACCAGCCTTTCATCGCCGTTCTTCACTCCCGCCTTGTCATGCCGACCGCCAAACCCTGGCGGAATCAGAAACACGCTCGTTTCCAGCTCCGGCACCCGTATCTCCCATTCCCACCGCAATTTGCAAACTTCCTGCTCTCGGCATCCCGTGTTCACTTTGTAGAGGGCCATCCTCAGCAGGTGATCAGGGATTTCCGCAAAGAGCATGGACTGTTCTTCCCAAGACAACGGATAGGGCTTTCTGCTCGACCGTTTTTCCTCCAGCATCGAGATCATCGGCACGCTATCAAGCCACGGCCGCTTTTCTGCGTCTCGCCACTTCCTGTGGCACAGGTTCAATATCCTGACGACTCGTTGCAGGGCGATGTTCACCGTCCTGTTCGAAACACCAGGCTTCACCTTCCCGGTCGCCGTCTTGGTTGGCTTTTGCCGATCCCGCTTGAAGGCGGAAAGCGTCCCGTCATCAATGTGCGTGATCGGTAAGTCGCCGATGTACGGATCCAGCTGCTCAATGTGGGAAGCGGACAGGGCGATTGACGGCTGATCCTTGAACTCGACCAGAAACTTGGTGGCGGCCTCGCGCCAAGTTCGTACCTGGCGCACGCCGTATACCTGTTCTTGCCTGAGCTTTTCCAAGCGGTGAATCAGGTACTGCTCCGCTTCTTCCCTCTCGCTTGATCCAGTGCTTTCTTGAAGTCGCTGACCTCGGACGACTTTGTCGATGTGCCAAATGCCGTTCCTCTCGTAGAGGCCGGACATGGTTTTTCGCGCCATTTATTAACTCCTTGGCGCCCACTGCGGGGCTGATTGTTGTCCTGATTGGCCGCTTTTTCAATTGCCATGGACTCGATGTAGGCATCTGCCCACTGGTCGAGCTCTATTCGGTCGAAGCCAATGCCCTGTTTCCCGATCGGGAATTCGCGCACGTTCGGCCTGACCGTTTTGTTGAATTCATCCCGGCACATGCCGAGATAGCCGTAAGCCTCGCCGGCGCGAATGAAGCGCGGGAGGATGGGCGCGACTTGAGCCGCGCTTCGATTTGACATAGCGATGCTCCATGCCGCGCGTGGCGGCAGAAGGTTGGGGAAGGGGGTCGGATGATTGCGGTCAGCGTCTGGCTGCCGTCGGCATGAGTGGTGGTCATGTGCATGACGGAGCGACTTGACGGCCTGATGATGTTCAGTGCCGGGACAAACTTCTCGTTAGACACATCGTCGGTACCGGGAAGAATGGTTGTGCAGTAGAGCGTTTCGTCATCCTCGTCCTGCAGTTGAGCGGAGAGCAGCAGAGCGATGTTGTGCTCTTTGCAGATGTCGATGATTTGGTGGACCAGTGGGCTGATTTGTTCGTCGAACACATTTTCTTTGGTCATGGGGATTCCTCGCCCGCCGACCGGCAGGCTTTATGATTTAATGGGAGTGATTCTTAAAAGGAGTGGTAGAAATTATGGAAAATGCATTTAGAAAGCCGCTGTTCGTAGTGGGGATGTCACTCTTTGTCTGCGGTTTGGGTATTGAAAGCCCTGGACTCTGGATTCCGGGAGCCGCGTTTATGCTGATCGGATGGGGTCAGCGGAGTAAGTGAGTTCCACTGTAATGATCATGGCGTCATCCGTCGGCCCCAGATGCAAACAGGGCCATCCTCGGCGTCGTGAATCGACAGGATGAACCAACCAGGTTCGGCGGGATGCTGAATCTCCCACGCCGAGCAATCAACCTGGCCGTCTTCCATGTAGACGTTGAATACATCGGTCGATACGTCGCTCTCCATGTAGGTGATCTTCGTTTCCACTTGGTGGCGTGCGCACCAATTGTTGAACTGCTCTTCGGTGATTTCGTCATCGAATTCCGAGAGGTAGTCAGGGGGCGACCACCAACCGTTTGCATCGCGATGGACCGGAAATGGTTCGATCAAAACAGTTTCTTCAGGCATGACTGTTCCTTTGCCGCTATAGCGGCTATTAAGTTCGTATGGGGGAGAGGTATCGTTGCCGCCATTAACAAATGGAGGTAGGACGTGGTCGTACACGGAGTTGAATATCGGTTTTGCTGCGCTTCAAGCGTTGTTGAAGGTCACGATGGCCTTGCGATGGAGTGCTGGAGAGGTAACAACGGGCTGGTGTTTGAAATCTTTCGAAACGACGAAACGCTTCGTTTTGAGGTAACCCTATTCGTAGAGAGTGTTCCGCTAGAGCTGCTTGAATACGCGGTCCCGATTGCCCGAGAGTGGTTAGGAGATTTTGTTCCCTCTCCCTGACGACGAGTCCTTGCCGCTATAGCGGCTGACTTTGAAGTGGAGGGAGGGGAAGGTGAAATGAAGCTGTGAAGCTCTAGTCCCAGCGAACGTCGAACTCTGAAATTTCTCGCTCCAACTGTTCTATGGTTTCGAACCAGGAATCAAAGCCGTGCTGCTCGTCCAGTAATAAGTAAAGGAAATAGCCACCAGTTTCACCCGCATTGTCGTCGTGAACGCTTATGGTCCAACCGGCATGTTCACCAGTTAAAACTGTTCCAGTGCGAGTGATCTGCATGTATTGGCTCATGTCCCTAGCTTGGGTGAAATAGAGACTGTACTTTTTACATCAGCTCGGCAGATGTTGGTACTCCTGCAATCGCCATCGATACCAGATCATGGGCATTCACAACCGTCATGCCGACGGCAGCGATTTTGTTTTCTGTGGGGGCGTCCTATGCCGGGCCATGCCCGGACGGTGGAAGGAGTGATGTCAAGGGGGGAAGATTCTGTAAGGTGCGGTGTGTAAGACATTGGCCATAGTTCCCCCCCATTTCGCGGCACCGATGAAAGAGGATAATAAATACCTCGACAAGGGGTGCCGGAATGAGACGATTTTTTGAAGACCTGCTGGTCCAAATTCTGATTGACCAGATGATGACGCGGATACATCAGCTGTTGGACTGGCTCAATACATCGCCTTGGCAGGTGTGGTTTGCCTGAGTTATGCCGCTGCTGCTTGGCGCTCAACTGCACGCCATGGATCATTGGCTCGTGCCAGTGCCGCCATCGGCGGTGGGCTGACGCTGTTCCCGCACATGTGGACCTGTTGGGTTTTGGTGAACGGCTTACCGTCGGCACCGTGACTGATGATGTAGTCGGCTGGGAAACCCTGAGCCTTGTACAGCTCGGCGGGCTGCAGCATCCGTAGGCAGATGTCGACGATCACGTACGGCGCGCCCTTGATCGTCACAGTGACCAGTGCCAGGCGATCCTTGGTGGTGATCGTTGGTGCTGGCTCGCCGGCGCCGCTCACGTTCTCGGTACCGTAGTAACTGATCAGGAATGCCGCGACCCGCAGTGCGCCGGCTTCCACCTCTGGCGAAAGCTGGAACTCGACCAGCGAACTCTTGCCGCCGCCACCCGCCGTGATGGTTGGTGCCGGCTCATCCACTGCCTGGCCAACGCTGGCGCCGAATTGGCGCTCCATGAAGGCGGTGACCAGACCGTGGTGGGTGCCGCCGGCGCTGATCGTGTGCAGCGGGTCAGCGATGTCACGCGCATCGCAGTTGCCGCGAAGGTGCACCAGATTAGCGGTCACCAGCTGCTGCTGGCTGCCGGTGTTGGTCACCGGCTCGTCGATGCTCTTGGCGTCGGTGGTGTTGAAGCCTCCGTTCATCTGAGCCATGAATACCGTCGAGATCCCCATTGCGTGGGCCGCGCCGGCCGGGCGCTGATAGTTGCCTCCGCTGGTGATGGTCGGAAGAGGCTCGTCGAGCGCCTTGCCTTCATCAGCAAACCGGAACTTCACCAGGTGCGCCGCGGTGATGGCGTGCTTCACGCCGCCAGCGACGACTGTGCCGATCGGTTGATCCAGTCCAGGCACTCGCGGCTCTTGCCCAGCGCATTCGCCATAACCGGTTTGAATCAGCGTAGGGCTGATCAGCGTCAGCTCCCCGCGGTTGGCGCAGGTCACCGTCGGTAGCGGGGTGTGCGGGTCGTTGATTCGGTCGCTGCCATGATGCGTGGCAGGCGCGATGATCGGGCTGGCCATGGCAAACGATCCGCCGCGCGGCCAAGAGGTCACGGTGCGCAGCGGGTCGTGTGCCGACTGGACGCTTTCACCGGACCAGTTCGCGATCGGCACAATGAACGGGTCGGCGGCATCGATGACGAACTTCTTCATGCCTTTGGCGATTCGCCGAAGGGTGGCCGGTGCCAGAGGCTTCGGCCGGTCAAAGATGCTTTTGCTCGGGATTGTCCAGTCGATGCACTCGGCGGCGGTGCGCCACTTCTGCTGGCCTTTCACGGGGTGTTTGGCGTGGGTCGGTGCTGGCCAGACAATCGGCTCACCGTCACAGCGGGCGATCATGAACAGGCGTTCCCGGCTGGTCGGCGCGCCAAAGTCGCAAGCCTTGATGACGCGCCACTCGACGACATAGCCAAGGTGCTGCAGCTCGGCGACGAAGATCGCCCAGGTCTGCCCGCGGCGTTTCGGATCAGGCACCAAAAACTGCTGGTGGACCGGGACGACTTCACTTGGCTCGGCAATGCTGCAGCCCAGCTTCATTACTCGGCCGGTCGCCTTGCAGCGCTTGGCGATCAGCGGCCCCCACTGGAGGATCTGTTTCACGTTTTCTAGGCTGATGACGCGGGGCTTCTTCTTGCCGGCCCACTTCAGACCGATCCACGATAGGTTTCGAATCTCACGTTTGCGTGGCTGGCCTCCGGCTGCCTGGCTGTGATGCGTGCAGTCCGGCGACATGTGGAACCAGCCAACCGCCTTGCCGCCGCACTCAGTGTCCGGATCACCGTCGAATACGTCGGTGGTGTAGTGCACGGCGCCTGGGTGATTCACGGTGTGCATGCTGATCGCCTGAGGGCTGTGGTTCTTAGCGACGTTCACCGCGCGACCAAGGCCCATTTCCAGCCCGGTACCGGCGCCGCCACCACCACAGAAGAAGTCGACAACGATCTCATCATCCTGAGTGCCGAAGCCGAGTCCGTATTGAGTTTTGAAATCGAAGGGGTGTTTCTTCTGTTGTGCGGACATAGGAGATCCTCGCCGGCTGGCGTGATTCGTTGAAGTGGGGTATTTGTGTTCAGCCCGGCATGGAGCCGGATTAGGGGATGCGCTATGAAACAGCTCGTTCAAAAAAATGACTTGCCGGCTTACCTGAGAGGACTAGCTGCAGCCTCTATGCTCGTTGTCAGCATGAGTACACCGTTTATGGAAATAGCCACCACCGTGAAGTCGACTTATGAAATGGCCTATCTCGTGGAGAACTATGGCCAATACATTGGTGAGGGCCCATATATGATCGAAAGTAAAGACGATCATGAGTGGAAGGAAGCGCCAACTCCAGACCCAGTAATCACAGGTTACGCATTTGCATTCACTGTTTGCGCGAGGCTGGTTCGCTCAGGTAAAGAGATCGGTGGTCACCATTCCCTACGAAAAGCTCTGGCAGGGTATGAATACATCCAAATGGATAGGCTAGATGATGATGCAATGGTCTCTTCGATCCTGATAAAAATGCCTGCCGTTCCTGCTGAGCTTCAGACGCTTCACAATCTTCTCGCCGAAACCACTGTCATGTTTTCGATAGATGATGGGACTGGTTTTTTTCACCTTGGCAATACGATGATGGGAAATGGGATTTACCATTCTTGACTGTCAGCGCAATAGGTGAGGGTAGGTCAGGCGGCGGACTTGGCTGCTGTCTGCTGAGCTATGTTTGCGCCGCCTATCGATGTTCGAGTTATATTGTGTGGTTGTCATTGAAAGGTGGGTAGTGGTTTCGAGGGTAAAATGTTGATTATTGAAATTATTATACTTCTGGCAAACCCCGTAGGCTTGATGTCTTTATGCATGGGGAAACTATGAAGCACGCTTGGGTTTCCAAGGCCTTCACATTTGTAGAGTGTACGTTTGTCTGTAAACATATAGTCTTTATTCGCTTTTGTAGTGGCGCCGGTCAATATTAATCCGTACTCAACCTCTGACTCTTTGTTTTCTATCATGGCTCTGGAAAAGTCAATAGTTGTGCGTAGCCTTGATGCGTAATCGATAATACTGGTATATCTGAAAGGTTCTAGGTTATATGCGTCGCCATCCTGGTAGGTACTTATTTTGCTAAATCTAAGTGCAAGCCCTACGGTTAGGTCGGGGAAGGCATGCATTTTTTCCCATTCTGCAAGTGATATGATTGCGGCTGTTTCGGCATCCAAAGGCCGGTTTTTTTGGGTTTGTTCAGCATCCATTTGTGCTTTGATTTTATCTCTCTCTATTTCGTACATGCTTTTTTTCATTGGAATATCTCGTGGCGTTCGTAGCGGTTTATTTGCTGGAGGCAGCTCTCAGCTGACACGCTATAATCGTAGCTCATTCATCAGAATTCGAAAGCTTAGTGATCGCCCATGCAGGACCCAAGCTATTAGTGTTCCAAATATTGAAGGCTTTTACTTGTACCGGTCTGGTATTAATAAACTTTTCATGAATGCATTTAGAAAGCGTCATGACCACTTTCTTGAACGACGATTTCAAGTCGCGACATGGTGGCAAAGCGGACGGACTCTTCGGCGTGTATATCAAGCGGTCCCGCGCTTTAGTTGGTCGGTGAGCTGGTTTGGCAAGTTGCGCAGCGTCAGCGTGCCGCCAGCTTCGTCGAACT
This sequence comes from Pseudomonas sp. JL3, assembly GCF_031570575.1. Lineage (NCBI taxonomy): Bacteria > Pseudomonadati > Pseudomonadota > Gammaproteobacteria > Pseudomonadales > Pseudomonadaceae > Pseudomonas > Pseudomonas sp. JL3. The sequence continues at coordinate 118,010 of NZ_JAKWJK010000003.1, read as the reverse complement.
CAATCTTGGAGCCCAGCAGGTGCTGCTCGAAGCTGATGGACAGGCCATCGGCACGGCCGGTGAAGCGTCGGAATTTGTTAAGGGTCTTCTTGTCCGGCGGGATCGAATCGGAGAGGCCGTAGTCTTTACCCTCGACGAAATCGGCAAACGCTTTTGGCTGATCGTCGTCGAGTACTTCGGACAGTTCGTCGAGCGTGATCGGCTCGCCCAGTTTGGCCTGGGACAAGGCATAGCTGACCAGTGTTTCGGTCTTCTCCCGAGCGGATTCCTCACCGAAATCTTCACTTTCAACGAAATCACTAAACGCCTTGAGCAGTGTGCGGGTTTCCCTCGGGCCGTCGACGCCTTCCTGTGCGCCGATGAAGTCGCGGAAGTACTCGCTGAGCCTGCGGCCCTGTTTACCCTTGAGGTACGAGATGTACTGACGAGACTGTGGGTTGTTCTTCCACTCACTGAGATTGATGCGCGCGGCCATGCGGATGTGGTCCAGGTCCAGGCGCTTGACCGTCATCAGGTGCAGCTCCTCGGTCAAGGTCATTGCTTCGGTTTCCTGCACCAGGGCAATGATCAGGTAATCGGTCAGGCCTTGCTGGTAGTGGCAGAAGAGGGCGTGCCCGCCGGTGGTCAGGTTCGATTCTTCCATCAGTTTGGTCAGGTGCTCAACGGCGATGGTGCTGAACTCGAGAAAATCAGAGCCGCCTGCCCGGTACTTGGCGAGCCATCCACTGAGTGGGTGTGCGCCCGACTCATGATGAAAGAAGCCCCAGGCCTTACCGGTAGTGGCGTTGTAGTTTTCGTTGAACTGGCTCATCAGGTCGTCGCGAGCCTGGCTCTCAACCTGTCCGGCGCCGCCAAGGAACAGAACAGCCGGGCTACCGTCGGGCTTCTTGTCGATCTTATGAATCACGCTGTGGAGAACGGGCATTGCGAATTCCTCGGGTAAGCGCCGCCCTCCGTGACCGGTGGTGGCAAATTATGGGTAATGTTAGTGTTTTGACCATTGAACAGGGCTAGGGGAGCAGTTGGACATGGATCACGCGTTATTCGGCGACCTTAATGAGAAAGGCTTTCTTTCTCCGGCGGTTGAGCTTGTAAAAGCCAAGCTAAAATCGACCCACAAGAAAAATTTTGAAGATGTCGAGGCCGCCTCTGGCGTTGCTCAGTATCTGGTGATGGGTGCTGGCGTTTACCAAGACGTTCCTCATATGGTTGCTTCACTCATTCTGTTTCATAAAGCGGTCAGGAGTTGTCAGGCGGCAATACTGCTTTGTGAAAGGGGGCTTGTAGTCGATGCTCAAACGCTAACGCGTTCTGCGGTTGAGTCCTTGTTTCATGCGGTAGCACTGATAAACGACCCCGCCGTATTTGTTCAGATGGGAAAGTACGGCGATACCGAAGAGAAGAAGCAAGCCCAAGGGATGATAAGGTCACTTTCTGAGTTGGGACTCAATGACCAAAACGTAGGTGACTTGAGCGAAGTTATAAGTCGTGCCGAAGGGCCAGCTTCGAAATTTTCTGCTTACGACGCGGCGCGAATTGCGGGGCTGATGCCGCTATATGAGACTATTTATCGCGGTCTTTCTGCTGTTGCAAGTCACGCAACTCTCAGGTCGATGGACTCGTCTCTGGATATTAGGGATGGAAACGCTGTACTTCTAACCGGGCCAACTGAATATCATTTGGACTTTACTCTCGGGCTACTAAAAGTCTGTTTGGAAGTTTCGAGTACTAAGCTGCGAGAACATTTTATCTTTGAGGAATCAGGTATCGAGTGAGACCTTTATTCTGGCTCTATGATCTCGTCACCTGGATCCTTTCTGATCTCGCACAAACTTTGATTGTGAAATTTCCGCGCCACGTTTTCGCTAATGACGATTTCGTGGCGCGCCTTCAATGCTTCCCGCGCGCCTTCTGGCCCAAGCGAGTGCACATGCCGCAGGCAACCCTCAATCACTGATGCTTGCTCGGTGTCCTTGCTCCAACCCATGAGTTCTTCCAGCTTCAGCCGCGTGCCGAGCCGGCATCGGTGTCGCAGTTCCTTCTCGTCGAACTCGACCCGCTTCAGCGCTGCCTTCTCCGATCGTTCTTGTCCAGTCTTGGCCATGGCCTGCCTCTTCAATTCCGGGCCGGCAATGCCAGCCAGGTTTGTCATTTTGCGTTGTTGGGTGCGGAAGCGTCTCACGCTGCTAGCTTGACCTGATTCCAGGCTCCGACCGCTTCAAAAATCCGCGCTGCGTGAGCCTCGTCGAGCGATAAAGCTTCAGGGATAGTGATCCAGCCAGAAGCCATCATCTGGCTTTGATTGGCCGAGTCGCGGAGTTGCTTGTAGCAGTGCTCGATCACGTCTTCCAAGTGGTCGGAGAGGTACACGCCGTCCGGCGCCACCTCAATCGACTTGCTGTAGCGGTCGCCGCGGGCATCAATACAGAGAGCGCTGAGGTAGATCGTCCAGCGGTGGGCTGTGCCACACACGGCCTGGCCAATCTTCCCGGGCGCGATGTTCTTCAGCGATTTGTAATTGATCATTCCTTGGCGACCGCTCGGGTCGATGTTCACCACCGCGACGTGGTTGGTGCTCAATAGGGCGCGGCATGAACGATCAATCCGCGCCTTGAGGTTGTGGGGCTTTCTCTTGCTCATAGTGAGTCCGCCATTTTGCGAAGCGCCTGCCGATCGGAGCGGCTCAGGGCCTTGGGGCGACGCTTGAGGATTGTTTCAGGGTCAATCGTTTCTTTCCTGGCCGGTGCCGGCTTGAACTGAAACGACTCAAGAATCTGGACGGTCTTGCCGCGAGCTATGAAAGCCTCGCGGGCGGCATCGATCCGGACTTGCTCCTGCTGAAGGGTTAAGGTTCTGGATGCATTCATGCGGCCACCTTCACCAGCCTCACGCCGGCCATGCTGAACTGGGCGCCTTGGTCCGCGACAAGTGCGTCGAGCGCTGTCCAGTCCACTGTGAGCATCGAGATTGGTGCTTGGCCGTAGGCCACGGCCTTGATCAATGCGTCGAGATCGTAAACCTCAGCCTGCATCGCTACCGGTTGGCTAGATTGCACCGCAGCTGGCTTCGTGGCTGTCTGAATGATTGGAGCTGCTTTCGCCTGTGCAGGTGTTACAACGGGAGCAGGCTCGGCGACGGTCGCGACAAGTGTTTTCGCCTTCGCTTCGTCTTCGATCCGCTGCAACTCTTCGTTGCGAATCCGTACACGCTGGGCTTCGGCTTTCTCATCCTCGGCCTTCTTGTGCTCCGAGATCCTCACCTTGATCAGCGCCACTAGATCATCGTTCGCCTTTAGCACCAGTTGCTGGAGATCGTTGAACAAGAACGCATGGTTTGCGGCCAGCTCGTCATAGCTGGCGAGGTTGGCGCGGATGCCATCGCCGACCTGGCTGGCAGCGATTTTCGCCCTGGCCAATTCCGAGTCGGCGGCATCGCGCAGACTGCTGATGGACTTCTTGCCCTTGATGGCGCCAGCGAAATCGGCGGGCACGGCCGGCATGCGAGCTTTGCCACCTAGTGAGTTGTTGATCTGGTCGACGTGCAACTGCAGCGCCTTCGCCGCGCTCATGACGATGTCTTCGCGGATACTGACCTTGCGAGCTTTTACCAGTTCTTCCAGTTCGAGGCGCTTTCTGCGTGCCTCGGCGCTGATCTCGTCGATGGTGCGGAAGAGGGTGTCGATGCTTTCTGTCTGACTCAGCGCATGCTGCTTGGCCGCGGCCAGGCGCTCTTCAACATCGCCACACCATTTGACGGTCTTCTCGGCGTCCGCGAAGTGCTGGTCAGTTTCCAGTTCAGTGTTGATCGAGTCAAAGACCGCGAGCGAGTGAGCCTTGAACTGTTCCAAGTTGCTGGCGGTAACCATGCCGGTGACTTCGATGCGCAGCGCCGGCAGGCTGTCCGGCGTTTTGCCGACAGCTTCCGGCACGACCTCGACCGGCGTGAAGTCGAGCAAGTCGGCTTGGAACTGCTTCCATCCGGCAATGAGTGTCGCGGCGCGGCCAGGCACCGGTGTGTATTCCATCGACACGAAATTGTCTTCTGTCCCATCGGAACAAACGAAGATCACTTTCTCGGCGCCACTCACCAGCAGTTGCTGTTCGAGCTGCCAGTAGTAGTGCGGGTCCAGATTGCCGGCCAGTACATCGGCGGCGAGCTGCTCGTTCCACATTTTGTGCTCGAACAGTGTTTCGCCGAGCATGGTGCAGCCGTCGAGTGAGGCGAGGAGGTCGCCGTCGGTGCCGACGACGGGAAAGAGGTCTTCGCCGATCCGCGCTTCCAGAATTGGTCGAGCCAGGGCTTCAGCTTCATGGCCTTTGTCGAACAGGTATTTTTGCACCCACCACGATACGTCGCGGTCGAGGCCGGTCTTTTTGGCGCTAAGCAGCTCGGTGCGCTTCATCTGTTTCGAGGCGCCCATCATGGCCGGCGCCTCGGAGGCGGTGAAGTAGTTGGCGCGGAGCGCATGCCAGGCTTCGGAACCTTGGATTACTGAATGAATTTTCAAGATGCGTCTCCTTCTTGTGATGGTGCGATGATTGCGAGGATGGTTTTTTTCTGGTGCTCGGTTAGAGATGCCTTAAGCCCGAGCATCACGACGATGTGTTCAGCTGTTTTTTGCCCGCTCAGAATCATGGCGACCCACTTTGGGAAGTTCTCGGTGAACTTTTCGGGTGAGTACGGGGGAAGGGCTTCAGGCTCCGGCGGCAAGACCTCTACTGGTGGAGCCCCCGAATTCCCGTCATCGTCGTCATCGGTCGTGGTGACATTGAAAATCATCTGGGTCAGGTATCGCCGGCCGTAGCTGATTGTCGAGCCGTTCGCCTGCACACCGGTTTTGTTTGTCTTGCCGCCAGAGCCTGCGGCGTCGATCGGAAGGTCAAGCTGGTAAAGCTTTGTATGGCCGCCGGCGTGCATGCATTCACAGGTAACGCGAAGGTGGCCAGGCAGACGAGAATCGGCGGTGCCGAAGGACAGCGAAAAGCCTTCCTCGGTGAAGATCGGGCTGATAGCTCGGTCGATATCTTCGAGCCTGGCGTAGGTGCTGGCGGTGTGTTTGTTGAGCGCGTTGCGCGTCACCGGCTTGATTCGCTTCTGCGCGCTGACCATTGCGACGCTGAATGCTGCCGAAGCCTGTCGGTCGACGTGGCGCTCGTGCATCTGCATCAGCCGCTCCATGTTGCCGACATCGACATTTGGATTGGCGGCGACCTGGATGATCACGGACATGATGCTGGCAGCGTCGTTAGATTGAGCCGGAACCTCGGTTGCGACATTTGGCGATCGGCGCTGATCGATGGTGGTGACCACGCTCGACTCGACACCCTCCACAACTTGGTTGGGTTTGCGCTCTGCGGACATACGGGTTCCTTGCCGCGATGCACGCAGCGTTGAAGTGTGAGGTTATTGGGTTACGCGATCAGCGAGAGCGCTGAGCAACATCAGGAAGGCGAAGACGGTGATAGCGGGGAACGAGCCGCGCCAGATCAGCAGGTGCCGCGCCCGCTGGCGGCTGGTCACTGGAAGAACCTGTGAGCGACTTGCGGTGGCTGGCAGACGCCGGTTGCGTCTCGGATGACGTTATAGGCCAGCATCACTATCAGCAGGCCGGCGGTGAGCAGCCAGAAGATTGGTCTCATTGCCGGACCCTCACTGCGATCCGGCCGCCCTTCATGGTTGCCGCCAGACGCTGAGGAAGATTCGCCACGTGCATTTCCCGAGGCTTGCCGATCACTTCATTGAAGGGGAGGCCGAAGCCCAGCAAGATCAATTTCGATTCGATCTCGTCGAGTTGCTCGTCAATCAGCGTTTTGACTGGTGATGTCGTCATCATGCCTCCTTGCGCTGCTGGCAAATATCGCGCAGCCGTTTGCAGTAGTGGTTGAACTCGTCGATGGTGATTGCACCGTCGGTGAATAGGCGCGTTATCAGCGCCTGGACCAACAAGCTGATGTCTTCTTGGCCGGATGGTGCGGACACGCCGTCGAGTGCCTGATCGATCAGGATGTGCGGGCTCACAGATCGCCGTCCTCAGCCTTGGCTATCAGCGCGTCATCGGCGAGTGGCTGTAACAGTGCCTCTGCGATTTCGCCAAGCATGCCCAACGGGTGATCGCTGTTGCCCAGCAGTTCTGCCGCTGCGGTCCTGTCAGCGTTTCCGCGCTCCACGGATATCAACAACCGCCCGAGTGCCGGGGTGTCCACCTCGCAATCGGCAAGGCGGCTGTTCACGTATTCATCTACTGCCAGGGCGAACTGAGCAGCGGTCACGCCCTGAGGCTTGTGCATGCGGCGCTGGAAGGACACGTCAGTGCCGCGCAGCAGATCTTCGGCGGCGTTGTACAGCCATTCCGCTCGTGCTGCATCCTGCGGGCTATCGCTCACTGGAGGCGGCTTGCGATGGTGTTTGGGCAGAGAACTATGCGGGGTGTTCATGATCGCCTCCAGATCGGCGAGGTGGATTAAGGCGAGGGCCGCCCTGCATCCTTTTTAAACATATTGACCGTGAGGCCATTCAGGGTGATCCATCGGGCTTTAACCAGTGGTCGTCCAACAAAATTCGGCTGCACTCATCCGATCCGCTGGTTGCCGTTGGGCGCGGAGGGGAGTGCATTCAGATTTGGTCGGCAAGGGGCTAAAGAAACAGAAAGGTTCGGCCGATAGGCTCGCGTTGGCATTGATGCCAATTACTTGAGAATTGGAGTTTCAAATGTCTCTGAAGAAAGCACTTAATGGCATGTCCATCGCACTCATTGCCTTCACTCATGTGATGACAGCCCAAGCTGCCAGTGACCACGAAATTGCCGTTGCGGCCGTCGCCCTCCATCAAGAGTGTGGGAAGAAGCATCCAGACATGGTTCTTTCTTTAGAACAATTCATATCGCTACATACGCATATGTCTGACCAACTGGCGGATGACGTCCGCGAAATCGCTACTCAATCGAAGTACAAAATTGAAGTAGAGCAGGCGGTCATAAAAATAAACTCTCAGGCCGATCAAGATTTGGTGGAAGCCGTCTGTAATAGCTACTACCGAGAGGTAAACAAGCGATAACAGGCGCGTTTCGTTCGCATCGGGGTGTGTCTGGCGGGTGCCAACTCCCGCATCAGGCCCTGTTCGTCGCTGCGTGGAAGCTTGCTGCTTGGCTGCAGGATTCAGACACACCCCGATGCGCTCTCATAGAGAGGATCGGGCAGTTAACGACAGGCTGTCGTGGCGCTGGTTGTTCAGTCGTAGATGCCGTAGCTGAACTCATCCTCATCACAGTCGACGATGATCTTGGATTTACCGAAGTAAAGTGCAGCGACCATCTTTTCGAATGGAGATTGGAATTTCAGGGTTTGGCTGATCTTCTCGTTTTCGATTTTCGCGGCGTACACCGATCCAATCTCGCGACCCTTTTCGTCTCGGTCCTTCCCGTGACGGTCGAAGCAGATGTGGATCGCATTGTCGAGCAGGTATTCGCTGCGCTCGGAGCTTCTGGAATAACTCGTAATCCCGTGATCCTTGGGCTTCTTGTCGAAGTAAATGTGCAAGCCACCGTAATCGGATGGCTGGAAGCGAATGTCTGGAGCCTCCCAGTGCTCTTCACAGGTTGTTGAAGCGGTCCAGAAAGAATATGGGGTGTACCAGTCGGCGCAGACCTGCCAGCAGTCCCAGGCACCGTGCACGAACGGCCGCTTCAACAGCGGAACGTCACGACAAGTCGCCGGAGAACACTGATCGCAACAAGGCCTACCGCGAGCGTGCGGTGTTCAAGAACGCCACCGGCCACACACGCAATGGCTTGTTGGGCCTGGCCTTCCACAAAGACCCGACGCTTACTGTGCCGAAGAAGCTGGAGTACTTGCAGGACAAGCCGTCGAAGTAGCCCAGGGATATGAGGCGGAAATCGCGGCCCTGGAAGCAGCCAAGGCCAAAAAGGGAACGACTGCAGCGCAGATCAGCCAGATCGACCAAAAGATATCGGACGCACGCAGCGCGATGGTCAAGGCGCAGCAGGAAACGGACAGCCAGCTTTCAATCATTACAACCAACGAAGACGGTCGCCTGCGCAAGCAGACTCTGGCCGTCAAAACGTATACCGACGCCTTACAGCAACAGGTCGAGACGCTTCGACAGCAAGGGCTGCGTGCGGCTTCAGGATTGGGGCATCGGGACGACCTGGACGCCATCAGCAACGCGGCCGCCGCCCAGGTGCGCGCCGATAAGGCCAAGCGACTGGCCCTCGAGCAGCGCCTATCGGCCAGCGAAGAAACCCACTACAGGAAATTGAGCGATGCACAAAAAGACCAGGCTCGCCTGCGCGATCGCCTTGCCACTTCTGATCTGCGGCTGTCAGTCCTCATTGCCGAGGATCCAGCCAATGGCTGTTCAGTGCCAGCCGGTACCCAAGCCGGCGGCGTGGTTCATGGAGGAGCGCGCGCCCAACTTGACCCAGCGCATGCTCAACGAATTGTCGCCATCACCGGAGACGGTGACCAAGGATTGATTGCACTGGCTGCTTGTCAGGCGTACGTCCGGGAGGTCACCGCTGGAAGATAAGTTGATAGATCTGCAATCGAGCAGAAGTCGGATGGGGGGTCAATGAACTGCCGAGGATCTAGGAACTGGAACGTGATCAAATTTGGAAATCTCTTTGATCCAGAAGCGACGATATTTAGTTTGGTCTGGCGGCAGCGGTTTGTGATTTGACCAAGGGTGCTCAGTTTTCAAGCTGGCGCGGTATGCCTCCCACTCCTTCTCCTCAGCCACTTCCTTGGCCCTTTTCTCATCATCGAACCAGCCAAGCACATAAACTTCGCCCTGATCCATACCATGCTCGATCAGTAGATAGATATCTTTCATAAGCTTGAGCCTGCTACTCCACATTTCTAAAATCCCCTAATGCTGGGGCATTGTTTTGACTATCGGCAGACACTTTCGATTATTGAGTTTTATCGTTCAAAGGGGAGATTAGCTTCTGCTCCTGATTGCGCACGTCATCCACCCATGGTCAGGTTCTCCTGACCGTGCTTTCAGCGTAGAACAGTCTCTACTGCATCAAGGCGAAACGTTACCGATCGTCAGCGACCAATTGAGCAATCAGCATATCGCCCGGATACTGTGTTTTTGTCCAGTATGGTTAAGCAATGCAGTTCCTAATCGTACCCATGAGAGAGTGCGGCGTCGCCAGATCAAAAAGGGATATCGCCAGTGCGGAGCCAGTTAAGGGCGATATCATTTTCTCCAGCGCGCCGTCTGACATCCTCAAAAGAACGTCAAGCACCGCATCTCTGCGGCATGGTGCTTGGCCGGGTGATGAGCCACCACTTCGGTCGCTTCTTGATGCCCGCCTGACCAGCATGGCAACGCTCGGCTTCACGCTGAGTGGTCTGGAGGAGGTCGATGGTGTTCTGTATGCGCAGTCTTGGTATTGCCGGGAGGTTTGATTTTGTTCGGGCGGTAGGGCGTCTTGGCGCAGGTCCTTTCTTGTCGAAAGCCTGTAGGGAATTGTATGGGAACTCGTTAAACTGCGTTGAGCATCGTCAGATGTCGATGCTTGCGCAGCGTAATGGTGGGGGAACTTATTTGCTCATCTGATCCATCATGAGTGCAGATGGGATGAGTAAGGTGTTGGTGTAATAGGCTTTGTATCCATATGCCGTTATGCGGACCTTGCAAGGAATTGATTTTTGAGCTGCAATTAGTGGCTTGATTACGTCATAGCTATTTTGATCGAGTTGAGTTCCATCCAGATTAGTATGATAAAAAACAAGATCTGCTAGAAAAGTATAGTTGGTTTTGCTTTCGTTCTTCGATGTCACTCGTCCCTCTGCTTTTACGTTGATGGAGTGATCCACCGAGAAGTCCAAGTCATTATCTAGAGAACAGGTCAACATCGGCGTTAACTGGTTGGCGTTCTCGTAGGTGTTGAAGGCGTTCAGTAGGTCGATGTTTGACGTGAAAATGATTGTGTAAAGATTATTTGGTCCAAGCCCAAAAGACGACAGCGTCAGGTCGGCTGGCGGGATACTAGCTGTTTTTGCGCAAGCAGTGCATAGGAGTATCGATGCGTAAATGAAACTGCGATGTAGGGTCATTGGCCAAAAATACCATTGATGGAGTCAAATATCAGGTCGCAAGCGGACTTTGTTCCTTGAACGGGTTCTATGAACATCCAGCCTGCCGAGGCGTGATGAATGTCCATTGTTTTGTTCATGGTCGGGCCATCGGTTATTATCCAGTGCTCTCCAAATTTTGCTACGCCATCGGAGGAGTCTGGCTGGCTGGAATTTGCCCGAATATTGATCCAGGTTTCCGCAATAGGTGAGGGTTCAGACTTGTAAATGTCCGAACCCACCCATACCCAAAACCCTTGTCCTACGGGGTCTAGCGTGACCAAAAACTTAACGGAGTAGCCGGCCTCTGACAAGATTCTAGATAGGTGTGCTCCATTCCACCCACCAAGGCTGTGCCCAACTATGTAAATCGGGCATGATTTACTGGGTATGTTGGCAATGAAGTTAGTTTGAATATCACTGGATCCTTTCGCATCGTTATAGCTTTTTGCCCAGCTTGTATATTTTTTCGACAGCGGTTTAATGGCGCTGATTCTTTTGTCGAGAATGTTTCTGGCGTCGTCGATGTTATGAAAGGCACCCTGAAAATAGTATTTCTCTTGGTCTGCAGCCCCGCCAATAAAAAATACAATCGCCTTCTTCTCTGCGACAGGCACCGACTTGACCGCCGGATCATTTGCCGCCGTCAACGTGTGCGTGGTCGCTAGACTCGCTGTTTTGCCACTTGGGAGAACAACCTGTTCTGCTGCCATTCCCTCAGTCCTCCAAGAACAGTTTGATGCTTTCAGGCAAGTGCGAGCTCACCACATGGGTATACCCCATCGCATCGCTGATACCATGTTCCACACTGCCGTTGGCGCGCTGGATGGCGTAGCCGTGATTAGGCATCGGTTCGCCGGTGGCTTCGTCGACCAATTTGAGCTTGTCGCTGAAATGCACTGGCATCGGCAGCAGGCCGCTGAAGGGGGCTGGTACGAAGGTATCGCCAATAATGACCGTGCCGGATCCAGCCATAACCACGTTGCCGTGGCCACCGGTACTGCCTTGAGTAGCGGCATTTAGCCCATTGATCAGAACCGTAGCGCTAACGGCGCCGGTGATCGGGCTACCACATGCAGATTTATCGGTCATACGAGCGGCGGCAAGGCCATCGAAGTTCACATTGGGGGAGCCGCTGGCAATCGGATTCGTACCATGCCCTGGAAGCGGGCAATTGGTGGGATCTGTTACTCGGGCAGCAGGTTTGCCACTCATGGGAAGTTCCTTTTCAAGGTTTCAAATGGGGTAATAGGGGTCGATGGGCGAGTCGGAAAAGCGCCAGCACTCATCCATAGGGTCGAACAGTGCTCGGTGGTTTTCGCGCTTGGGACGGCAGGCCAACAGCGTCTGCCAAGCAATTTCGACGCAGTTGTCCATGGCCTGAGTGGAAAAGCCATCAAGTTGGTTGAGCCAGGCGTTGTAATTGGGCATGCCAACGCTGCGGTAGGCACTGAGCAATATCTCGGCGACTTCTTCGCCCCAGTGGATGAAGCGCCCCGGGCTCCAGGGGCCTGTCTGGGCATGGGTAAACCAGCCCAAGCTTGGCAAGTCGCCATTTGCAAGTCGCAACGTGCCGCGCTGTGAGGTAAAACCACAGGTGATATGGACGGTCAGCCAACCCTGGTGCTGCTGGATAAATTCAGTGGGGTCGAATTGTGCCAGCGGTACGACACGATATCCCGTGCCAGGCATTGACCTGGCAACCAACTCAGCGTCCAGCCTTGAAACGAAGGCCCGAATCGCCTTGCCTTCGCCGGACGCCGCGCAAAGAATTTCAACCGGTGTGCTCGCAGGTGTGTCGCTAAATCCGACGACGCGAACCAGTCCATAAAGCTGTAATGAGGTTTTCAGGCCGCTGGGATGAAGCGAGGTCTCGAGCGTGCAGGCGCAGGGGATAGGCACATCCATAGGTGAAGAGCACATCAAAAGTTACTGTCCATGTAAATTTGCGTCGCGAAGAATGCCCCGAGCAGAAGTCGCGTTCAACAATCTTTACAGTATTTAGATTTCCGGCCGGTCAATGACTGTCGATGACCTGGGCTATACCGCCTTGGCATTACAGCCCGGCGAGTACATCCGTGGTGGTGTAGGGAGGTGTGATTGTGTTCGGTTGGCAGGACGCCGGAATGCAGGGGCTTTCTTGTCGAAAGCCTGTAGGGACTTTTGCGGGGAAACGTAAAACACGGTTAGTCACGGTACGGCATCGATTGCAGTGGGCGCCGTTCCAAAGGACTGTTTTTATAGCTTTTTAGCGCCCCTGCAAGCATGGGGTGCTAGGGGTCGAGTGTTCGAATCACTCCGTCCCGACCATATAATTCAAGGGGTTGCGAGATTGTATCTCGCGACCCCTTTTTATTTCTTGTCGTTTTTACCCCCACAAAACGGCTGGCTCTGGGTGGAATCCTCAGCTGATACCGAGGTCGGTATTTGTCCTCAGCAGGGCTTTGGCCCCAGCTTGATAAGTGAGTTGGACCGACGACTTCGACAACGCTGAAGCTGCTCGATCCAGCGGTAAGAGCGTCCTCAGAAGCTTTATATCAGTCTTTTCTCTGTCATCTAAAACTGTGTGACCTGTATCGCCAGAGGCTTTTTACAGAATGTTCAGCGGGTAGCTGATGATCACTCGATGCTCATAGCTGTCCCGTTGCGTGGACACTTCGGTGCGCAGTTGGGCGTGGCGCAGGGCAATGCTCAGGTCTTTGAGCGGTCCTTGCTGAATGACATAGCTCACCGTCAGGTTGCGTTCCCACTCGCCTTTGTCGCCTGTGGGGGTACGGATTTTCGAGCCGCTTTCGTACATACCCAGGTCCGACCCGCGCGAAATCATAACCGTAGCGAACCTGCCAAGTGGTTTCCCCGGCGCGCTGGAACTTGCCGATCATCGACTCCGTCATGAAATAAGCGGTGGAGCCGTCACCCTGGTTCAGCCAGACCGCGTCGCTGTCGCCGCTGACTTGTTGCAGTCCCGCGGCGAATGTATGGCCATTCAGCAGGTAGGTAAATTGCGCGCTGCTCAGGCGACTGTCGACTTTGCCTTTGGTGACGCCGTCACCGTAGTAGCCGAAGGTGTAGAAATCCGGGTCATGGCCGTTGGCGCCATCGGAGCGGTTGTCGAAGTGACGCAGGTCGGTACGCAAAGTGCCGGGGCCAATTTGCCAGTCGTATTTGAGGCCCAGAAAGTTTTGTTTGTAGAAGTCCTGCAGATTGCCGTAGTAGTACTGCAACGTCAGGTCTTTGGTTGGCTTGTAGTCCACGCCGCCATAGTAGAACTTGTTGACGAACTCACCGGCCTGCGGATTGTTCGCCCCGGGAATGGACATCCCCATCTGGTTGCTTGAACCGCGACCTTTGACATGCTCCAGTTGGCCGAGAGTAAAGGTGAAGCGTCCAGTTCTTTAGACTGAATCTGCCCACCGTTGAAGGTTTGTTGCAGCATGCGGTCGGTGGACATCACCACCGGGAGCATCGGCACCAGGGTGCCGTATTTCTCAGGCTGCGATGACATTGGTAGACGAGTCAATTAACGTCAGCCACTCAGAGCACATTAAGAGGGATTTTCAGGTAACAAGTGCCATTGCCTTCAGCTGGAGGCAAATTACCTGCTCGCATGTTCACTTGCACGGATGGCAGGATAAGTGTCGGCATGCCCAATGTAGCGTCCCGCGCTTGGCGCATAGCAACGAAATCTGCTTCGCTAGTGCCTTCATGCACATGAACGTTATGGGCTCTTTGCTCAGCAATGGTGGTTTCATTGCGGTAGTCATCTCGACCCGGGGCCTTGTAGTCGTGGCACATAAACAAACGGGTATCGTCGGGCAGCTCGAACAACTTTTGAATGGACTGGAAGAGATTTCGCGCATCGCCACCGGGAAAATCGCATCGGGCAGTGCCGTAATCAGGCATGAACAGCGTATCGCCGACAAAACCAGCATCACCGATTAGATAGGTCATGCAGGCCGGCGTGTGTCCCGGTGTGTGGATGGCATGCGCTTCGATTTTTCCGACCAAAAAGCGCTCACCGTCTTTAAGCAGCCGGTCGAATTGACGACCATCAGTAGCAAAATCGCTGCCTACGTTGAACAACTTACCAAAAGTTTTCTGCACCACCGTGATCTGATCGCCGATGGCAAGTTGGCCACCCAACTGGCGCTTTAGATACTGCGCTGCGGAAAGATGATCGGCATGTACATGGGTTTCCAGTAACCACTCCACCGTAAGGGCTTGCTCCCGCACGTAGGCAATTAGACGTTCCGCGCTTTTGCAAGACGTGCGACCTGATGCGGGATCGTAATCGAGCACTGAGTCGATAATGGCGCAGTGCCCTGTAGTCGGGTCGCTGACAACATAGCTGTAGGTGTACGTAGCGGAGTCAAAAAAAGCTTCTACATGTGGTTTCATGATGGAATTCTCTTTTCGATATATGAAGTGGAGTGCTGATCTACCAATGGGCTTTGGTAAGGAACCGTGATCAGCGCTGCGTACCTAAACCACCACGGGCACCTTCAGGCACCCGCAAGTGTGCGACGGTGGTCGCTCAGCAACGGTTACAGGTTTTGATGCCTAGCAATGTATAGAGGGGGCAGAAACGGAAAATGCCAGTGGCCAGCGGCACTAAACCTATCCACCCCCACACGCCGATCACTCCGGACAGACTGAGGCCAATGAGAAGCAGACCGGCGACAATGCGCAGGCTACGGTCAATGGTTCCAATGTTCGCTTTCATGGCGATCTCCCGATCAATGACTGCGCCGGGTCTCCAGCGCAGTAAACAACAACATGCCGGCCAGCATGGCCAACATGAACACGATCACTTGCCAGTGCCCTGTCAGCAAAATTGCCACTGCGGGGCCCGGACAGATGCCCGCTGTTCCCCAGCCGATGCCGAACAACAGGCTCCCGCCAATCAAGCGCGGGTCCAATTCACGCTTGATCGGTAGCTGCATTGGCCTTCCCAGCAGCGAACTGGATTGTTGTCGCGCCCAGGTTAGCGGGCCAATGGCCACGCCAATTGCCCCGACCATCACCAACGCCAAGGAAGGGTCCCAGGCACCGGTTAGATCCAGGAAAGCGAGTACTTTGCTGGGGTTGGCCATGCCCGCCAGAAGCAGGCCTAAGCCGAACAGCAGGCCAGCAATGAATGCGGTCAGTTTGGTCATGTTCAACCCTCCAGCAGATGACGCAAGACAAACACCGTGGCGAAACCACTGAACATGAAACACACAGTGGCGACCATCGAGCGCGGCGATAGGCGCGATATGCCGCACACCCCATGTCCACTGGTGCAACCTGATCCGTATCGTGTGCCGATGCCCACCAATACACCGGCGACGATCAGTCCGAACCAGCCACTTTTGAACTCAATCTGTGGCAGCGTGGCGAACAAGCCCCATAGAAGCGGCGCGATGAGCAGGCCCAGGAGAAAAAGTGCTTTCTCACTCACCCCCTCGCTCCCACGCTGTAAAAGACTGCCGATCAGGCCGCTGATGCCTGCGATACGCCCGTTGGCAACGACGAATAGACTGGCCGCCAGGCCAATCAAAGCGCCACCGGCAAGGGATGACCAGGGAGTGAAGTTGAGCCAGTCGACATTCATGAGGATTCTCCTGCGCAAAACTGTTGATACAGCGTCTGGATGACCGCCAGTGCTGCGGGGCTGCTGATGCGATAGAACACCTGCTTTCCGTCACGGCGGGTTTCGACCATTCCTTCGCGGCGCAGTACCGCCAGCTGTTGAGAAAGGGTCGGTTGCTGTATCCCCAGCAGTGACTCCAGATCGCTGACATTGCGCTCACCCTGGGATAACTGGCACAGGAGGATCAAGCGATCCGGATTGGCCAGGGCCTTAAGGAATTGGCTGGCAGCATCGGCATTGGCGCGAAGCTGCTGGATATCTAATTCGTGCATGCGATTGATCACTAATCATTCAGTTGGCTAAGTAATAATATATAATAATTGTAAGTGTTTGTAGCACTAATTTGAGCGAAATCACTGGCAGGAGAGGTCGGGCGCAAGTCACGGGCTATAGGCGAGGCTTGGGTAGTCCTTGAAGTGGATGGCTGATGTACATGACTAAATAGCTTTCACCAGCAAGGCCACCGCCACCACCATAGAAACTGCGGCGAAGCCTTTTTGTAAGTGTGGACCCGCTAGCCGTGCCGCGATCAGGCGCCCGCCGGCCATTCCGACCAATGCTCCAATGGAAAACGGAATGGCGACTGCCCACTGCAAATGCCCGGCTGCGGAGCTTGCAGCAACGCCGGAAATGGAAACCAGCGCAATAACGGCAAGAGACGTTGCAAGCACCGACTGCGCTGTCAAATTGGTGTATCGCTGGAGCGCCGGCACCATCACAAAGCCGCCGCCTACGCCGAGCAAGCCGGAAAGCCCGCCCGCGACAATGCCAGAGACGGTGAGTGCCCATGCACACGGACCAGTCCAGTTAAGCTTTCCTCGGTTCACATCCAATAGACAAGGCGGTGGTTTGGATGCGACGGGGGGCTTCGACGCCGTGGCAGGAGGGAGCGATCGTTGAAATACCCGGAACGCAACGTACATCAGCACGAAGGCAAACATGATCGTCAACGGACGGTTAGGCGTGCGCTGCGCCAGCCAAAGGCCAAGTGGGGAACAGACGATCCCTGCTCCTGCAATTAGAAGCGCAGCTTTATAGCGGACGGTGCCGTTTTTGAGTCCCATTGCGGCACCAAGGGTCGCGGCTAAACCGACAGCCAATAATCCAATTGGCCCTGCTTCAGCCATGCTCAGGCCCACTCCAAACACCAGTAAGGGAACAGCCAGTATTCCTCCGCCGGCGCCGGTCAGCGCTAGAATGACTCCTACAGTAAAGCCGAGCAGTAAGACCACGATCATCCCAGTCTCCTTGCCTTCAAGTCTGATTTCATAGGTCGGCCAGCTCAGGTTTCGCCATCCACTCACGGCCCTTGAGCATTCCCTTCCAATACAGCGGTGGAAGAATTCGCTCCTTGAGCAGCCATGCCAGCCTCGATGGCCGGGTACCGTCGATCAGCCAGGATGGAAAGCTGGGGGCGACCTTGCCGCCATAGGTGAACTCAGCCAGTACGATCTTGCCGCGTTCAACCGTCAGCGGGCAGGAGCCGTAACCGTCGTAATGGGCGCTGCCTTTCGCTTTACCCATTGCAGCCAACACATTATGGGCAACAACAGGCGCTTGCTTGCGTGCTGCGGCCGCGGTTTTGGCGTTGCTGGAGTTGGTGGCGTCTCCCAGCGCGTGAATATTGACCCAGGTTTTATGGCGCAACGTGGCAGGGTCGACATCAATCCAGCCAGCCGCGTCAGCGAGAGGGCTGACGCGAACGAAATCCGGTGCAATCTGCGGTGGCACCACATGAAGGAGATCGAAGTCGCGCGTAACAAGATGGGCGCTGCCATCCGGATTGACGCAGTTGAAAGTTGCAGTCCCTGCGGGTCCATTCACGCTGGTGAGTGTGTGGCCGAAATTCAGGTCGATACCATAAGCCGTGATGTATTCCATCAGTGCTGGTACATAGTCGGGAACTCCGAATAACACCGCGCCGGCGCTGCAAAACTCGATCTCGACTTTGTCCAATACACCGGTACGTTTCCAATGATCGGCAGATAAGTACATTGCTTTTTGCGGCGCCCCGGCACATTTGATCGGCATGGGCGGTTGCGTGAAAATGGCTCGGCCACCACGCAGTTGCTGCACCAGTTCCCACGTATAGGGGGCAAGGTGATACAGGTAGTTTGAAGTCACGCCGTGGCGGCCCAGGGTGTCCGACAAACCCTCGATTGCATGCCAATTGAGCTTCAGGCCAGGGCACACGATCAGTTGCTCGTATTTGACGACTCTGCATCCATCAAGAATGACGGCATTTCTCTCGGGTTCGAAAGCGGCGACTGCCGACTTGATCCAGTGCACGCCGCGGGGGATGGTCGTACCCATCGTGCGGGCAGTTTGGGGCGCATCGAAGACGCCACAGCCGACAAGTGTCCAGCCAGGCTGGTAGTAGTGCACATCTGCCGGGTCGATGATGGCAATGTCGAGTCCAGGTTCTCGTGCCAGCAAACTGGATGCAGTCGCGATACCTGCCGCACCGCCCCCGATGATGACCACGGTATGCTGCGCCTCGGCCACTTCGACCGGCGTGCGCCCCTGATTCGCAATCCGGCGAATGACGCCTTTCATATCGAACCCGGCTTTTTTGGCCGTCTCGACAATGTGTGGCAGGGATTGTTGGCCCGCTTGTGACAGTGCCCACATCGTTGTCGAGCGCATGCCGGAACGGCAATAGGCCAACACTGGTTTTGGCAGCGTTTCAAGGAGCTTGCCGAAGGCAATACCTTGCTCGTCGGTGACTTTGCCTGACTCCGCGGGAAGGTAGTGCGCCTCGATGCCAAGCGCTTCGGCGGCTCGTTTGATTTCGGCAAACAAGGGTTGATCACTGCCTTCGCCATCGGGACGGTTACAAACGATGGTGCGAAAACCGGCTTCTTTTAGTTCAGCCAATTGGTTGGAAAAGATCTGTTCTGATACCGACAGTCCAGGCGCAAGGTGGCGAATGTCCATAAGGGTCTCCGTTATGGGTATTTTTCTTATAGGTTGTTCGGGGGAGGCAACGTCAGGCGACGTTGAGCGGGATTTTCAGGTAGCGCGTCCCGTTCGCTTCAGGCTCAGGCAAGTGCCCGGCTCGCATGTTGACCTGAACCGAAGGCAGGATCAGCGTCGGCATTTCCATCGATGCATCACGCTTTGTGCGCATCGCCACGAACTCCTCCTCGCTGATGCCATTACGCACATGAACGTTGTGCGCGCGTTGGTCTGCAACGGTACTGACGAACTGCACCTCGCGGCCACCAGGCTGGTAGTCGTGGCACATGTACAGCAAGGTATTGGCCGGCAGACTCAGCACCTTGTTGATTGACTGGAACAACGTACGCGCATTGCCACCGGGAAAGTCACAGCGTGCAGTACCGTAGTCCGGCATAAACAAGGTATCGCCGACGAATGCAGCCGTTTCGGTCCCATCGCTGATCACATAAGTCATACAGGCGGGTGTATGGCCCGGTGTATGGAGCGCGTGGCATTTCAGCGAGCCAATGGCAAACGGCTCGTCATTGACGAACAAGTGATCGAACTGGCTTCCATCGTGGGCCATATCGCGACCTGTATTGAACAGCGTGCCGAACACCTCCTGCACCGTGGAAATGTGGCTGCCGATGCCTATTTTTCCACCGAGCTTTTCCTTCAGGTAGGGCGCTGCCGTGAGGTGGTCTGCATGGACGTGAGTCTCGAGAATCCAGTCGACCCTCGCATTGAGTTCATTCACCCTCGCAATCAACTTGTCGGCAGACGTTGTGGCGGTGTGGCCGGATTTAGGGTCGTAATCAAGTACGCTGTCGATTAAAGCGCAGTGGTGGGTGGCCTCATCCAGCACAAGATAGCTGACGGTATTGGTAGCAGAATCGAAGAACCCTTCGACTTGAAGTTTTACGCTCATGACCTGTCTCCTTAGGGGGCTTTTGCCAAGCCGCTCACACTAAGGACTGACATAGCAATAAGTCTGCCAGGCCGGAGTTGTACATAAATATGATCTTATCTATATGTTTTTATTAGGTTTATTGTTCTAAATGTAGTTTGATGTTTTCTACATCTACCTGGATTTACTGCCATTGGCAGTCCGTGTTGACAGAGGTGGCAGTGCCATTACAGGATGGATGGATTCTCAGGAGCCACGATGAAGACTATCCTGCCCACCCCAGCCCACTCGCTCCCGCACCCGGATCAAGTGCAGTCACTTGTTTCGTTTCTCGAGTACGAACCCCAGCCGATGATCGTGCTCGATCCGAACTACAACATTCTGGCTGCCAACACTGCCTATCAGCGGCAGTTTGGCAGCGCTGACAAGCCCTTTATCGGCCATAAGTGTTATCAAATCTCACACCATTACGATGTCCCTTGTGATCAGGCGGGTGAGAACTGCCCGATGAAAAAGGCGCAGGAAATGCGCGGACCGGATCGTGTTTTACACATTCACCACACGCCTCGCGGTCCTGAGCATGTCGACGTCGAATTGCGCCCGATTCTAGACGATCACGGCGTTATTACTGCCTATGTGGAGCGTCTCACCCTGGTTCGCAGTGCATCAGCGCGACCCAGCAACGAAGGGTTGGTGGGCCGTTCACCAGCCTTTAACCGGGCCCTCTCGGAGCTGCAGCGGGTGGCGCCATCAATGCTACCGGTGCTGCTGCTAGGCGAGTCCGGTACGGGCAAAGAGCTGTTCGCCCGCGCCGTACATGAAACCAGCGAACGGGCCACTGGACCCTTTGTCGTCGTTGATTGCTCTGGATTGACCGAAACGTTATTTGAGAGCGAACTGTTCGGCCATGAAAAAGGAGCATTCACCGGAGCCACCACGCGTAAGCCTGGCTTGGTTGAAACGGCCCAGGGCGGCACGTTGTTTCTCGATGAAATTGGCGATGTTCCGTTGGCCATGCAGGTGAAACTGTTGCGCCTGATCGAATCGGGCACTTATCGCCGTGTCGGGAGTGTCGAGACCCTTCACGCTAACTTCAGGTTAATTGCTGCGACCCACAAACCATTGGAAAAAATGATGGAGAATGGTGAGTTCAGGCAGGACCTGTACTACCGCATCAGCGCCTTTCCCATTCAGTTACCCCCCTTGCGCGACCGAGTCGAAGACATTGGGTTGCTTGTGAATTCATTTCTACAACGTGCCGGTTCAGGCAAGCGCCGACTGACGATAGATGCCGATGCCCTGACACAATTGCAGCGGTTTTCCTGGCCGGGCAATATCCGTGAATTACGCAATGTTCTGGAAAGAGCCAGTCTGTTCGCTGACGATGGTGTGATCCGCTCCATACATTTGCCCCAGGCATCCGTGGTGGCGTCTGCTCAGGCCGCTACTTCAACTGCTTTCGACGTTAGCTCGCTAGCACAGGAACTGGCGACTTTCAAAGGTACCCGCAGTGAGCTGGCCAAGCACTTGGGTATTAGCGAACGGACTTTGTACCGACGATTGAAAGAACAAGGTCTGGCCTAGTAGTAAGTACTCAAGTCGCACGACTGCCAATGACTGCCAGCCCTGGCAGATTGGCAGCGCACTCGCCTATCGACGCATCCCGCGCATCACCGGTTTGGTGATTAAGTGACTGTTTCAAAACGAGAAAATAAAACTGCTCGCCCTTGGCATGCCGTGTGCTAACTGCATAGTCATGACCATTTCCGACAAACAACTTCGACGCCATCTGCTCACAGCAGTAGTGATCAAACTACTGGTGCTGACAGTGCTGTGGTGGCTGTTCATCCGGGATTCGCATGTCAGTGTCGACTCGAACACCCTCGGCAACCGTTTCGGTGTACCCACCTCGACTCAAGGGGCAAGCAAGTGATTTCAGAACACCTGGTGGATTTGTCTCGGCTGCAGTTTGCAGCCACTGCGCTTTACCACTTTCTTTTCGTACCGCTCACGGTTGGCATGGTGTGGCTGCTGGTCATCATGGAAAGTGTCTATGTGATGACGGGCAATGTCATCTGGAAAGACATGACGCGCTTCTGGGGCAAGCTCTTCGGCATCAACTTCGCCCTGGGAGTGACGACGGGCATTACCCTGGAATTTCAGTTCGGTACCAACTGGGCGTATTACTCACACTACGTCGGCGACATCTTCGGTGCGCCACTGGCAATCGAAGGCATGATGGCGTTCTTTCTTGAATCGACCATGATCGGCCTGTTTTTCTTTGGTTGGGATCGTCTGAAGAAAGAGCACCACTTGCTGGTCACGCTGCTGATGGCGATTGGTACAAACCTTTCAGCATTGTGGATTTTGATCGCCAATGGATGGATGCAGAACCCGGTGGGTTCAGAGTTCAGTTACATCACCATGCGTATGGAGATGGTTGATTTTTGGGCGGTGGTTTTCAATCCAGTGGCGCAGGCCAAGTTTGTACACACCGTCTCAGCCGGTTACGTCACCGGCTCGATGTTTGTGTTGTCGATTTCCAGTTGGTATTTGCTCAAGAATCGTGATGTCGAGTTTGCCAAACGTAGTTTCCGGGTGGCGGCAGCCTTTGGCCTGGCATCGGTGCTGAGTGTGATTGTATTGGGTGATGAGTCTGGTTACACGGTGGGTGAAGCACAGCAAACCAAAATGGCAGCCATGGAGGCCATGTGGGAAACGAAGCCTGCACCGGCAGGCCTGACGTTGGTGGCCAGTATTAATGAAGCCGAGTCCAAAAATAACTGGGAAGTTGAGGTGCCATGGCTGATGGGCCTGATTGGCACACGATCAGTCAGCAAGCAAATTCCAGGCATTCATGAGATTAAAGAAAAGAACCGCGCTCGAATTCTCCGAGGCATTACCGCCGTCAATGCTCTTGAAGCCGTCAGGGCCAATCGCACCGATTCAGCAGCGCTCAAGACATTCGAAGAATACAAAGCCGATCTGGGCTTTGGCCTGCTGCTCAAGAAGTATGTCGAGGACGTCAACCAGGTCACGCCGGCCATTATCGAAAAGGCCGTAAACGATACCGTACCGCGCGTGACACCTATGTTCTGGGCGTTCCGGATTATGGTAGGCCTTGGTTTTGCCATGCTTATGCTCTTCGGGCTTGCCTTCTGGAGCACCTTGAAGTCGACCTGCACACGACGCCGCTGGTTACTGCGTTGGGCGCTCTGCATGCTGCCTGCGCCATGGATTGCCTGCGAGCTGGGCTGGTTCGTCGCTGAATACGGCCGTCAGCCCTGGACCATTTACGGCGTGTTGCCGACCCACATGAGCGTCTCCACGCTTAGCGTCAACAACCTCTATGGCTCGCTGGCGGGATTCATCGTTTTCTACACCGTGCTGCTGGTGGTTGAAATGTTCCTGATGGTCAAGTTTGCCCGTCAGGGTCCAGGCAGCCTCGGTACCGGCCGTTATGTTCACGATGCCCACTTGAAGGAACTCCTCCATGCTTGATTACTTCACCCTGAAAATTATCTGGTGGGCGCTGGTCGGTGTACTGCTGATCGGCTTCGCCATTATGGACGGTCACGATATGGGGGTTGGCACGCTGCTGCCCTTTGTTGGCCGCAATGACATGGAGCGTCGCGTCGTGATCAATACCGTCGGTCCGCATTGGGATGGAAATCAGGTTTGGTTCATCACTGCGGGGGGCGCATTGTTCGCGGCATGGCCTGTGGTGTATGCCACAGCGTTTAGCGGTTTCTATTGGGCGATGATCCTGGTCCTCTGGGCGTTGTTCTTCCGCCCCGTGGGTTTTGATTATCGCAGCAAGATCCACAACTCCACCTGGCGCAGCACTTGGGATTGGGGACTCTTTGTGGGGGGGGCAGTGCCGCCTCTGGTGTTCGGGATTGCGTTTGGCAACCTGCTGCAAGGTGTACCTTTCCACTTCAACGATTTTCTGGTGTCGAGGTATACCGGCAGTTTCTGGCAACTGCTCAATCCCTTCGCGTTACTAACCGGCGTTGTGAGCAGCGCAATGATCACTCTGCAAGGTGGTGCTTATCTGGCACATCGCACTGAAGGTGTTATCCAGGCAAGGGCAATCAAAGGCGGGGTGGGCGCAGCGGTCGTGCTGGTGTGTACATTTATAGTTGCCGGCATCTGGCTGCAATGGATTGATGGCTATCGCATCACGTCGGTGGTTGATACAGCAGGACTGCCTGACATTCTCAGCAAATCCGTGGTACGCGAAGCTGGAGCCTGGATGGCCAACTATGGCCATTATCCTTTGCTGTGGCTGCTGCCCGCACTGGGATTGAGTGGTGCAGCAGGTGCTGCCCTGTTGTTGATAGCTCGACGTACACTTTCAGCGTTTATCGCGTCATCGCTCGCGGTCATCGGTGTTATCAGCACGGCAGGCGTATCGATGTTTCCGTTCGTCATGCCGTCATCAACGATGCCTGCGGCAAGTCTTACCGTGTGGGACAGCGTCGCCAGTCACTTAAGCCTGGCCATCATGTTCTGGGCCACGTTGATCTTCATGCCACTGATTGTGCTTTATACCTCTTGGGCTTATCGCGTTATGCGGGGCAAGGTAACCATCGCGCATATCAAAGCCAACGAACATTCCGCCTATTAGTACCAGCAAAGGAGTAACGAACATGTGGTATTTCGCCTGGATGCTGGGGGTCGGTTTTGCATTGCTACTGGCTATTTTAAATGCGATGTGGGGCGAGAACGAAGTTGGTCGAGCCTTGAGCGACAACGACGAGACACTGTCATGATGCCGCGTGTCGCTAACCCTCAACCGATCTCACAAATTCATTTGCTGAGTCTGGTTATCGCTATAGCGATCATGCTCGCTTGTACGCTCTATCCTCCCATGATGGCCGCTCCTGACGGGAAGCCTGACCATGTTCTGGCTGCCGCATTGTTCGCAGCCATGAGTGTGGCTTTTGTGAGAGGTGTGGGTTTTGTCCCGCGGATGCTCGTGTGGCGTTGGCTTTTCTCAGGCTGGACCTGTTTTGCGTCACTTGCAGTGGCTGGCTGGGTAAAGTTTCTACATTGAGGACTGACGACAGGAGATGACGCAGCATTACCAAGCTATAACATGACGGCACTCGCGCAGTCAGTGATAGCTTGGTATCGTCTGAACTGACTCATTCAGTACCTTGGCCGACTATCACTCCGTTCACCTTTTGCCCGTAGAGATTGACCCCATCATTCTCATGAAATTTTAATCTGGTCTGTTCGACAGAGCCGGCAATCATCCTTGGATCTTTTGGTCGTTCGTGGCTGTTCATATAGGCTGCAACGTGCCACGCCTCATCGGAGGAGAGCGTTTCCCCCTTACCTAACGGCATATTCGATTTTATGAAGCCGGCAGCGGTATTGATTCGATGCATTCCCGCACCCCAGTTGAATGAATCTTTACCCCAAAGTGGTGGAAACACATAGTCGCTTCCTGCTTTCTGGCCTTCACCTTCAGCTCCGTGGCATACAGAACACTGCTTGGCGTAGATAGCCTTTCCCTTGGCGAGATCGAAACCTCCGGCAGGTTCAGGAATCTCGGGATAAGAACGTCCGGGCAGTTCTTGTCCTGTGGGTGCACCCGTTGCGAGCCAGTATGAGTATGCGGTTAGAGCAGCGATGACTTGGCTGTCCGCTGGAGGCGGTTTTCCGTTCATGCTGAACTGAAAACACCCTTGTAAGCGCTCAGCGTAGGTATTGACCTTGTCGTTCTTTTTTCGATAAGCCGGGTACATTGTGTAAGCCCCCCAAAGAGGAGCAGAGTCAGCTTTTCTTCCCTGTTCTAAATGGCAGTTGGTGCAATTTAATCCGTTTCCTACGAACTCGGATGCATTGGCTTTCGTATCTACAAAGATCGCGTGGCCTTGTTGGACTAATCGGCCAAAAGCATTGTCAGGTAACGTCTCCTCCGCGGGAGGGAGAAATGTGGGAGCCTTATTCTGAGTTGGATTCGGGCTTTTGGGTGGTGCGGTTGATTCTACAATTTCAGTAGCACAAGCCATCGAAATAATGTTGAGAGTAATAAATGCAGCGAGGATGGATTTCATGGCAAGGCCTCTATTTACTGAGCTCAGCAAAATATTGGGAAACAGCCTCGACCTCGGTATCGGTGAGTGAGCGCGCAATGTGGCCCATGAGATCGTCCTGATCATTTTTTCGAGTTTTCTGCCGCCAGGCATTCAGTTGTGATTTGAGGTACTGAGCCGACTGACCGGAGAGCGGCGGAAAGGTGGCACCGACACCGATGCCACTTGGACCATGGCACGCCACGCACTCGGGAATATTTCGATCCCATGCGCCTCTCAAGGCCAGGATTTCCCCTGGACCTTTCGCTACATGCGCGCGATTCACTGGTTTTACTGCCGGGTTTGGCATCTTGGTGAGCATCACTGCCAGGGCTTTTGACTCGTCTTCGCTCAATGCCTGAGCGATTGGCTGCATGATTGGATTGCCTCTCGAGCCTGAGCGGAAATCAGAGATTTGCTTCATTAGGTAATCAGCAGGTAGGCCTGCAAGCCTTGGAAAACCCGCCGAAGGCATGCCTGAACCATCCGCACCATGACAGGTTGAACAGGCGAGGGCTCCTGGATTAGACCCGCCTTGGGAGAATATCTTTTGGGCGTCTGCTGCAAAAATGGATGCCGTAAATGCACCGGATAAAATACAGACTAATGCAAATAGAGTGATTTTCATCTGCCAGCCTCATTGTTATGATTTTTATAACAGCAACTTCGATCAATTAGGTTAATCATTATTCGGTTAGGGTACTGCTGTGCTAGTGCGGCAAGCACCTTGCTGTTTTGGCTTTGAGAATATCATTACGCAGTCGAAATCCAGCCCTGAATATCCGCAACAGTTGGAATCTTCCCGCTGCTTACAACCTTCTCATTGATCACTAGAGCCGGCGTGGCGAGGATGTCATAAGTCACCATCTCGCCCATGTCGGTGATCTTTTCGAATTCGGCCTGGATATTTAGATTCTGCGTGGCTTGACGGGCTACGGCCTCCAGTTTCTTGCAGTTGGCGCACCCTGAACCGAGGATTTTGATGTTCAGCATTGGAAGCTCCTTGGTATGAAAGTCAGCTTACTGTTTGTTTACGTTGAAAACGGATCAACTGGTAAATTGCAGCAGTTATGGCCAGTGAGGCCGCCATTCCTGCACCAAGGCTAAGCCAGCCGGTGCCATCGACCCAGGCACCGTAGAGCAGGCCTGCCACGATGCTGAACGAAGCGACTAACCCAACGTAAGCTGCGGTCTTCTTGCGACCAAACACAGCCGCCACCATTAGCATGCTCTGCAAGCTAAGTTCAGGGTCCGCCATCAGGTAGGCCAAGAGCGGGCCAGGATGCATACCTAGATCAAGAAACATGCGGGCGACGGGCACTTCTACCAAGGTTGGGAAGTACATGAACACGCCGAACCCTACTGCTATGGCATTGGCGGGCACTGTGTTGCTGCCTGCAAGGCTTTCAATCCACTCGGGTTGAATAACCTGGCGAACCATGCCAACGATGAATACACCCACCACCAGCACAACAAATATCTGCTTGACGAAGCGCCAGGCCTCCCAAAGCCAACCTTGCCAGTCTTCGGTTGGCAGTTTTCGGGCAAAGTACCAAACAGACAGTATGGTCAATGCGACACCGAATACACGACCCGTGAAGGTGAAGGTTAATGTGCCTGGTTCTGGCGTCAGTCGCGTCGAAGCGATCAGCAAGGTACTAGCGGTCAGCCCCAGCACAACCCATGTCCAGCGATTGGCACCTTCGGTGATGTTGTCCAGACCACGCTTGGCCGTGGCGGCAATCATCAGGAGCAGGGCGATGAGTACAGCCCCTTGAAAGCTCACGCCTTCCTCTCCTTTGCTGGCGTCGTATGGAACCCAGTCAAACAAGGTGTCCTGCCACGCCTGGGCCCAGAAAAGCGGGACTTTGAAACTGATCAGATCTGCGGTCAGGGGCCACAGTCTCAAGGTGCCCGCAATCAGCAGGGCCACCAAAGATAGTAATACCCCCAGTGCAGGCCCGGAAACGCTGGCCTTCTCTGCGAACAGGGCATCCGCCTGTGCGTCGTGGGTCTGGTCGTCTTTCCAGAATAGGATAGCCATCAGCAAGCCAATACCGATGCCGAAGATCAGGCAGAGAATCAAACGGGCGATTGCAAACTCCGCTCCCAGAATGCTGCCGGTATAGGCAAGCGCCATGATGTTTCCTGCAGGAGCAAAAAACAGAAAGGTGATCGCCGGGCCGATACCTGCTCCTTTGCGATAAACGCCCGCGAACAAAGGAACAATTGTGCATGAGCATACGGCAATCAGTGACCCTGCCAGTGCCGCCGCAGGGTAGGAAACGTAGACAGGTGCGTGTCGACCTAGCCAGTGAGTGATGCTGGCTTTAGGAATAAGTGCTGCCATGGCCCCGGCAATGAAAAACGCGGGCAACAGGCAAAGCAGGACGTGGGCCGCCAAGTAGGAAGCCAGACTGCCAGCTCCACCATTGATTAACTTAAGTACGAGGTCCATGGCGACCTCCGGAGTTTTATCATTAAAGGTTAGGTTTCAAGGTATTTGCTGTGCGCTGAGCGGGCTTGACGTAGATCAGTTGCACGCAGAAAAACTTTACGTAATTCGCTAGACCGCAGCACGGCGCTGCCCAGCGCAAAGTAAATGGAGTCAGGGGAGTCCGATTCAGGGGCGCCCAGCAAATCACGGGTTTGCGAAATTTTATATCGCGACAATTTTTTTGTTTTTGATCGTTTTTACCCCTACAAAACGACTGGCTCTGGGTGGGATCATAGGTCGAGCGTACTTTCTGGAAAGGCTGAACAAGGTGGCGCTGATCGGTGAGAACCACAATCTGCGAGCCCCTTTTGCGTTTCCAGAGCGTACGCTTCACTAAACCACCGCTCCAAACAGCGATCCCACCAGTGCCGTGACGCACATGGCCAGCGCACCCCAGAATGTCACCCGCCAGGCCCCGGTGATGACCTTGGCTCCGCCGGCCTTGGCGGCGATGGCGCCTAGTGTCCCGAGAAACACCAAAGACATGCCCGATATCCAGGGCACCACGCTGTGCTCCGGCGCGACAAACGTCACCGCCAGAGGCAATGCGGCACCCACCACGAAACTGGCGGCGGAGGCGAGGGCGGCCTGCAAGGGTTTGGCGGTGAGGGTGGCGCTGATGCCCAACTCGTCCCGGGCGTGAGAGCCCAGTGCGTCATGGGCCATCAACTGATCGGCCACTTGATGGGCCAGTTCGGGTGATACGCCGCGATGCATGTAGATGTTGGCGAGCTCGATGTGCTCGGCTTTCGGGTCGCTCGACAGTTCTGCCCGTTCGCGGGACAGATCGGCCCGCTCAGTATCGGCCTGGGAATGTACGGAGATGTACTCGCCAGCGGCCATGGACATGGCTCCGGCCATCAGGCCCGCCATTCCGGTGACCAGCAATGTGGCGTGGCTGGCATTGGCGGCCGCGACGCCCATCAACAGGCTGGCGGTAGAGACAATCCCGTCGTTGGCGCCCAGGACGGCGGCGCGCAGCCAGCCGATACGATCGCCTCGGTGTGCCTCGGTGTGTCTGTGCATGAATTTCATTGTTTAACGGGACTCCCTGCCATTAAGCGGTTCACGTCGGACCGATTCCGAGCGGGCCGGCAATCGGCGTCAGCGGGTTTCAATCTGCGCCTGCAACTGGCCGCCGACAATGGATATTTCTTTGAACTGTGCACCCTCGCGCAGCACGAACAACGCGTCCATCCCGCGTTCCTGCGCCAGGCGTGGGCCCTCGGTTTCGCCCAAGACCATGAGCGCCGTGGCCCAGGCATCGGCGAGCATGCACGAGGCCGCCACCACGGTGACGGCGGCGAGCGGGTTGCACAGCGGCGCGCCGGTGGCCGGGTTCATGGTATGAGCATAGGACTGACCGGCCACATCGACCCAGTGTCGATAGTCCCCGGAGGTGGCGATTGCGGCATCGCTGAGTTCCATCACGCCCATGACTTCACGCACGCCCCGGTTGGGCTTTTCCAGGGCCACGGCCCAGCACTGGCCGTCAGGTTTGACGCCCCGGGCGCGCATCTCGCCATCGATGCCGACCAGATAGCGGGTGATGCCCAAACCCTCCAGGCAACGGGCCAGTTCATCAACGCCGAATCCTTTGGCGATGCCATTCAAATCAAGGTGCAGCGGCGCACGTTTGCGCACCTGATGACGTAACGGGTCAACCACCAATGCGGCGTTGGCTGACAGCCGGGTGCGCGGCGGTATCGTGGCGAGCGCCTGCTCTGTGACTATCTGTTCTCCGGGGCCGAACCCCCAGGCATCAACCAGATCCCCCACCGCGATGTCAAAGGCGCCACCGGATTGCTGACTGATACGCAGTGCCGCAGACAGCACCGTCGCCAGTTCCTGGGGCATGGAAATCCATTGCTGCTCGGGGGCGGCGTTGAGGCGGTTGAGGTCCGAGTCGGGTTTCCAGGCGGACATTTGCTGGTCCACCCGGGCCACGGCGCACGCCAGGCGCTGGCCAATTTCGTCGGTATCGATCCCGGCCCCGGCATAGAACAGGGCGGTGTAGCGGGTGCCCATGGTTTCGCCGCTCAGGCTGTAGCGCTGCAACTCAATAGACGTCTTCACGGTAGCGTCCTTGTGCCTTGAGGGTTAGCACCGTCAGGTTAAGAGGTGCCAATACTTCATCGAGGGCTTGCATCACGCCTTTGGCCATCTCGCGGCTGCCACACACCAGCACCTGGGCACTTTTTTCAATCAATCGACGCAGGGCCTGGGCATCGTCGATCAGCCGGTCTTGCACGTAGCAGCGGTCCTGAACCTGAGAAAAGGCGGCGCGCAATGCCGTCAGGCGTCGGTCGGCCAGGTACTGGTTGAGCTGCGGTTCATAGAGGAAATCCGAGGCCGGGTTGCGCCCACCCCAATACAAATGCATCGGGTGGCGGGCCGTGTTGTTGCGGATGAAACCGGCCAGAGGACCGATGCCGGTACCGGCACCGATCAGGATCACCGGGTGTGTGCCCGACGCCGGACGAAATTGCGGGTTCGGCTGGATAAACGCGTCGATGGGCGCGCCGATGTCCAGGCCATGAAGGAATTCCGAGCACACGCCACCGTTGTGTTTGCGTACACAGATTTCCAGCACGCCGTCCTGCGAACCGCTGGCCAGCGAGTAGAAACGCGGGATCGGGCTGCCCGGGGGCACAATCCCGACCAGGTCACCGGCCAGGAAGTCCGGTAGCTCGCCGGGCGCCTTGAAGCGCAAGACGTGGGTCGGTGCGTTCACCTGTTCGCCATAGACAATGCGCTCGGTCAGCTGCAATGGATGGGTCTGTGGCCGCTGCGGGGCATGGACCAGTGTCAGGTCATGCTGGAGCACTTCGCCCAGCACGTGGCCCCAGCGCGAAAACTCCTGAGAGGACTGGCGGTTGACGGTTTCCAGGTCCAGTAACGGCGAGCCACCGGCCTGCAACATGGCCTCCTGCACTTGATGGGCGAACTGACAGAACTGCGAGAACTGCCGGTCACCGAAGCCCAGCACGGCAAAGGACTGGCCGGACTTGAGGCCGGTTTTGACCAGCCGCGCCAGGAACTGCGAAGCCGAGGCCGGCGCGTCGCCGTCACCGTGGGTCGCGGTCAGGATGAGCACCCGCTGGGCGTTACTGTAGTCGTTGGCGTATTGATTCATGGGCGCGCTATGCACCCGGTGTCCGGCCAGGAGCAAGGCGTCGTGCAAGGTGTTGGCAAAGCCCCAAGTGCTGTTATTTTCACTGCCCACCAGAATCACGCTGTCGGCAGAGTGGGCAGGGCTGTTGTGGCGGATCTTCGTGCCAGCCTTGCGGCGGCGCCACCACAACAGGATGCCGGTCACGCTCATCAACGGTACGCAGAGAGCGCAGAGCCCTAGCGGCAGGCCCAGCCACCACAGGCCCTCGCCGGTGTGCATCTGATAAATCAGTTCGTAAAGATTATGCATCGAGTCGTGGGCCTGGTAGGACAGCAGGGCACCGCTGGCCTGGTCCACGTAGCCGTCGCCCTGGGCCGTGTGCAGGGAAAACACATCCTTCGGGTTACCGGGACTGGGGTAGACCAATTCGCGCAGGTCATTCAGGTCGGTGGCCTGCAAGGCTTGCAGGCTCGCCACCGGCAAGGCCGGGCCGGTACTGACGTGGGCGGGGAAGGCGGGTTCACTCTGACTGCCGTCGGCGATAAAACCGAAGGTGGTGGCGGACATGTAGAGCCCGCTCAATGCCGACAGCAGCAGCCCGAGCAAGGCCAGTCGCCCGACTTCAGCATGCCAGCGCTGGCTGAAGGTGCCCCGCAGTGGCCGCAGCAGGTTGCGCCAGCCACCCAGGCGCCGGGCGAGCAATAGCGCGCCAGACACCGACAACATCAGCATGAACAGCGCGCCGACACCCGACACTCCATGGCCTGGCGAGCCGAGGAACATCGAGCGGTGCAGCTCTTTCACCCAACGCGTGAACGCGGAGGGTGCATAGGGTGCCAGGCCTTCACCGGTCAGTGGATCGACCGTTTCAACCCCGGCCTGACCGTTCTGGTTGTAGTAGACGATGACTGTCCCGGACGCTGTGCGCTGGATCTGCTCAACGCCCGGGAAGTGATTGGCCACACGTCCGGCCAGTTGGCCGACGTTGAGTTGCCCGGCCGCGGTGGCGGTGCTGTGCAAACGTTCCAGCGCCGGGTCGACCGACAGGATCGCACCACTGATGGCCAACAGCATGACCAACAGGGCCGCGATCAGGCCGGGCAGGGAATGGGACTGGCGAAGCATGTTCAGCCTCCAGAAAGGGCAGGTGCTACAGATCGTAAGTAAAGGACTCGACATAGGTGCTGCCGGTCGCCGGCTGTCCCGCACCCTTGGACGTGAGCGGCACGCTGACATCGGCGCGGGCGTCACGTTTGTCCTCGACGGCGCTGTCGATGCGGATCTGATACCCGGCATCGATCAGGGTGTCTGCCAGTTCGACGCTGACTTTGAGTGTGCGCCCACTGCCGACACTGGCGCCGCTGACCCCGTCAAACTCGCTGGGGTTCATCCCGCTGCCACGGGCCCAGTCGCCCAGGTGCTTGTAGTACTTGGCCTTCTTGCCGGCCACCCACAGGGTTTTCTGGTATTGGCCATTGGCGTCGGTGACGTAGATCGCCAGGTAGGCATCATTGCCGCTGTAGTCCTTGAGCTGGGTGGTCAGGGTCACTTCACGGGCCTGGGCCAACCCCGGCAGGGCAATGGCGCCAGCGAGGCAGGTGGCTGCGATGATTTTTTTCATGAGGGTGTCCTTTTGATCGTTAGGTCGAGAGCCTGGACCTGCTTGCTGACAGCAACCTGAAACGCAGGAAAAACTCATCGACAGGTGAGGCGTCATTCGGTGAGCGGGCTACCGAGGTAATCCCTGGCATCGCCATCGTCGCGGAAATGGATCTCGAGGGTGCGCAGGCGCAGCGAGGCCGGTGAGTAGCTGGCTTCGATGGCGTTGCCTTTGCGGTCCAACCCCTTGAGCTCGTAACAACCGTCGTCGACCTTGATGCGTTGCACGCTCCAGCCGTATTGCCGCTCGACTTGCTGACGCAAGGTGTCGCGCGGTTGCCAGTCGCTCACCGGGTCGCTGCAGTCGTCGTCCGCCAGGGCGTAACCGCTGAGCAGCAGGCTCAACAGGGCGGCATGGGCAATAGAACCTGATTTCATGATCTGTCTCCTGCCGAGGTCGGCGTCTGTGGCATACCCTAAGGTGCATTCCTGACAACCAGCTGAATCTTCAGATTCACGTCAGGTAAGGCGATTAAGGTGCGGCACGACAACCACCACAGGAGGTGCCCGATGCGGGTTTTATTGGTCGAGGACGCCCCAGGCTTGGGGGAAGCGGTGCGCGAACAGATCGCCGATGACGGCCACGCCGTCGATTGGGTGCAGCGCTTGGACCATGCGCGCAACAGCGTGCGCACCACGCCTTACGACCTGATCCTGCTGGACTTGATGCTGCCGGACGGTCGCGGGCTGGATTTTTTGCGTCAGCAGCGCTCGGCGGGGGATGTGACCCCGGTGATTATCCTGACGGCCCAGGATCAGATTTCCGATCGCATTGCCGGCCTCAATGCCGGGGCCGACGATTACCTGGTCAAACCGTTCGACCTGTTCGAGCTCTCGGCCCGTGTCGCCGCGGTGGCCCGACGTTACAGCGGCAACCCCAACCCGCAGATCAGACTCGGTGATTTGCAGGTCGACATGAGCGCCCGCACCGTGCAGCGTGCCGGCACCCCCGTGGACCTGACGGCCCGCGAATGGGCGCTGTTCGAAGCGTTCTTGCAGCGCCCCAGCGCGTTGTTGTCCAAGTCGCAGCTGGAAGAACGGCTTTATGCCTTCGGTGCCGAAATCGAGAGCAATACCATTGAGGTCTATATCAGCCGGCTGCGTAAAAAACTCGGACGCGAGCTGATTGAAACCGTGCGCGGCATGGGCTACCGGTTGATGGCCGCATGAAGCCTTCTTCGAGCCTGCAAAAACGCCTCGGCCTGGGGCTGACCTTGGGCATGACCTTGCTGTGGCTGGGCGCGACCGTCGGCGCCTGGCTGGTGGTGCAACATGAGTTGAACGAGGCGTTCGACAGCGCGCTGGAAGAGACCGCGCAACGGATCCTGCCGCTGGCCGTGCTGGAAATCAGCAACAGGGAGGAACCCCGTGAGGCTCAGCACGTTGCGACGTTGAAAATGCACAAGGAATACTTGACGTACCTGGTGCGCGATGCAAACGGCAAGATCCTGATGCAGTCCCACGACGCCAACCCGAAGATCTTCAATCAACAGCCGACTGAGGGGTTTACCACCTCTGAAAAATACCGCTTGTACGGCGCCAGTGCGTTGCGCGAGACGCTGTTCATCGAGATCGCCGAGCCGCTGGAGCATCGCCGTGAAGCCGCGTGGGAAGCCTTGTTTGCCTTGTTGTTGCCGCTGTTGGCGCTGATTCCCGTCAGCCTGTTGGGCACCTGGTTGTTCGTGCGGATCAGCCTGCGCAGTGTGTTGGCGTATCGTCGTGCGGTCGAGGCGCGTGGCGTGGGTGACTTGTCGCCGATCAAGGTAGCGCGCCTGCCGGCAGAAATCGATCCGTTGGCCGAGGCGGTCAACCATCTGCTGGAGCGCTTGCGCAAGGCCCTTGAAGCCGAGCGCAGCTTTACCGCCAACAGCGCCCATGAACTGCGCACGCCACTGGCCGCGACCCTGGCGCAGGTCCAGCGGTTACGCCATGAGGCGCCCGAAGGTCCGTTGCGAGTGCGTGCGGCAAAGATCGAAAACGCCTTGCGCGAGTTGGCGCGGCTTTCGGAAAAGCTCATGCAGTTGGCCAAGGCCGAGGGCGGCGGGCTGTTATCCGAAACGCCTCAGGACTTGATTCCATTACTGGCCCATGGGGTTGACGAGTGGAACCAACGCAGCGACCAGCGCATTGAGTTGCATCTGCCAAGCCAGGCCAGCGTGTACTCGAACATCGACCCGGACGCCTTTGGCATCTTGTTGCGCAACCTGATCGAGAATGCGCTGAAGTACGGCGCAACGGATCAACCGATCGAAGTCAGCCTCACCGAACAGGCACAACTGCGGGTGGTCAATAGTGGCCCGGCGGTGCCGCAGTCGGTATTGCAGCATCTGACAGAGCGCTTTGTGCGCGGTCACAGTGAAATCAGTGGTTCAGGGCTGGGGTTGGCGATTACTAAAACCATCGTGCAGGGGGTCAACGCGAGAATGAAATTGGTTTCCCCTGCAACAGGTCGACAGGATGGTTTCGAAGTGTGCGTCTGGTTACCGCTTGCCTAGTTCCAACCAGGTTGTCGAAGGCGCCATTATCCTTGCCTGCATTGTCCCTGATGCTGCGCGCGGTGCTGAATTTCAGATAGGTCAGATGGAATAGACCGGGCGGCCCCGCGAAACCGTCGTAGAAACTGGTGCCGCCCAGGTTGATACCGCTGGGCTCATTCACCGACGGTGGTGGAGGGCCATCTGCTGCGAGTGCGGCAAACGATGCGAAGCTGAGTGCCAGGCAGGCTGGCAGGGATTTTTTCAGGCTCATCGAAGTGGCTCTATTCTTGGAATTGTGAGCCGGGGTAGCTTCCCTTGGCACTTCGACTTTAATTCCCGGCCGTTGGTGATGCTTGAGCATAACGGCCAGAGTTGACTGAGAGCGTCATGATGCAGGAAGCGCGAGATGCCTCATCGCTTGGCGCTGGTGTTACGTCGGTTTTTGGCCCAGCGCGGCAGGGCCCCGGCTCATTTGTCTGGAAACGGAAGCGATAGAAGCCAGGTGCTGAAGGCATTCAGGGAGGGTAGGTGCTGGTAGCGGGTCGCGTAGACCAGGTAGTAGCTGCGGCCGCTGTCCATCGGCTCGAACAATGCAACGAGGTCGCCGCTCTTGAGTTCGTCCTGTACCAGAATTTCCGGAACCAAGCCAATCCCGATGCCCGCCGACACCGCTTGAATGAGGTGGGCGGTGAACTCGAAGCTCGGGCCGGATCTCATGTTGGTGTGATCGATGTTATGGCGATCAAACCAGTCAGACCAGGCGCTTGGCCTGGATACGACGTTCAACAGGGCATGCTCGGCAACGTTCGCCGGTGACATCGAACGGTACTCGGGCAGTGCGGCGGGGCTGGCAACCACCACCAGTTTTTCCGTGAGCAACTTATGCGAAATGTAGCCCGGCCACTCCCCGGAGCCCGCGCAGATGATTGCGTTCATGTCTTGGGTTGAAGATTGAATGTCCTCGCGGATGATCCTCGAGTGTATGTGAACCAATATTGCGGGATGTTTTGCATAGAACTCATGCATCCGTGGCAGCAGCCATTTCGAACCCAGTGTCGGCAGTACCGCCAGGTTCAAGGGGCCACCGTCGTTCTTGTACGAAATGGTCTGCAATGTTGCGCTTCGAATGCGTCCCAACGCTGCCGTCAACTCGTGTTGATAAAGTGCCCCGGCAGCCGTCAGTTCAATCTTTCGGCCTTCACGCCTGAAGAGCTGGATTTCAAGTTGCGCCTCCAGGGTTTGTACCTGCCGGCTGACCGCACTCTGGGTCAATGCCAGTTCTTCTGCGGCTTTGGTGAAGCTGCAATGGCGCGCGGCGGCCTCAAAGGCAACCAACAGCGACATCGAGGGGGTCAGTCTTCTAGGGTTCATTCATAAAGCTCATGCAAAACCAGCAGGAATTACGTTTGTTCCAAGCGTGCATAGACGCAAGAATCACAAAAACCATATGCACATGCTCGGGGCGCCTTGTACTGAGCATACGTAATGTGAATGCATAGATTAGCTTTTTAGCCCGTAGGAACTCCATCATGATTGCCCGGTTATCGCCTCCTGATTCCCAGAAAACGACCTATGACGCGCTTCTGAACGCGCTCCAGGGGGCGGGGTTTCAAGGAGAGATTGCCCGCGACTATGGCGACCGAACGGTACTGGCCACCGACAACTCCATTTACCAGCGTCTGCCGCAAGCGGCGGTGTTTCCTCTGGATGTGCGAGACGTGGAGATTTTGTCGCGGCTGGTCAGTCATCCAGAACACAGTGCGGTGGTGCTCACGCCCCGGGGTGGAGGCACCGGCACCAATGGGCAATCGCTCACCGAGGGCGTGGTGGTCGACCTGTCCCGCCATTTGAACAAGATTCTCGACATCAATGTTGAGGAGCGCTGGGTCAGAGTACAGAGCGGTGTGGTCAAGGATCAGCTGAATGCCGCACTCAAACCTTACGGCTTGTTCTTTGCCCCTGAACTCTCGACGTCGAATCGCGCGACCATCGGCGGCATGATCAACACCGATGCGAGTGGTCAGGGCAGCTGCACCTATGGCAAGACTCGCGATCATGTTCTCGAGCTTTCGACGGTGTTGCTTGGCGGTCATCGTCTCACCAGCTCAGCGGTCGACCCCGAGCATTTGCCCGCCCTGACCGGACGCAAGGATCGGGTGGGTGCGGTCTACAAGTGCGCAGTGGAGATCGCCGATACCCACGCTGATCTGATCGAAACCACCTTCCCCAAACTCAATCGCTGCCTGACCGGGTATGACCTGGCGCATCTGCGCGAATCAGATGGACGCTTCAATCTGAACAGCGTGCTTTGCGGCTCTGAAGGCTCGCTTGGGTTCATCGTTGAGGCAAAACTGAACGTCCTGCCCATCCCCAAATATTCGATCCTGGTTAACGTGCGTTACGCCGGATTCATGGATGCCTTGCGCGATGCCAAGGCGTTGATGGCCATGAAGCCTCTGTCGATCGAGACCGTGGACTCCAAAGTGCTGATGCTGGCGATGAACGATATTGTCTGGCACGGCGTCGCAGAGTATTTCCCTGAAAACCCTGACACACCGACCCTCGGGATCAACCTGATTGAATTCAGCGGTGATGAAGAAGAGGTCGTGCAGCAAAGCGTTCACGAATTTGTCCTGCACCTGCAGCGCGATACTTCGGTCGTGCGGTTGGGCCACACGCTGGCGATCGGCGCCGATGCGCTCAAGCGTGTTTATGCGATGCGCAAGCGAGCGGTCGGGTTGCTGGGCAACGTCAAAGGCGAGGCCAGGCCGCAGCCATTTGTCGAAGACACCGCCGTTCCGCCGGAAAACCTCGCTGACTTCATCCAGGAGTTTCGCGCACTGCTGGATAGCCATGACCTGCAGTACGGCATGTTCGGCCACGTCGACGCCGGTGTGCTGCATGTGCGCCCGATCCTCGACATGAAAGACCCTGCCCAGGCGGCCCTGATCCGCCCGATCTCCGATGCAGTCGCGGCCTTGACGCAAAAACATGGCGGTTTGTTGTGGGGCGAGCACGGCAAGGGCTTGCGGTCGCAGTATGTGCCGGATTACTTCGGTGATTTGTACCCTGCGCTGCAAGCACTCAAGGCCGCCTTCGATCCACACAATCAAC
This sequence comes from Pseudomonas sp. JL3, assembly GCF_031570575.1. NCBI lineage: Bacteria > Pseudomonadati > Pseudomonadota > Gammaproteobacteria > Pseudomonadales > Pseudomonadaceae > Pseudomonas > Pseudomonas sp. JL3. Next base: position 79,483 of record NZ_JAKWJK010000003.1, on the reverse strand, counting down.
TCAATCCAGGCAAGATCGCAACGCCGAAAACCGTGCCTGGCGCTCGACTGACACGCGTCGACGAAGTGACATTGCGCGGCGACCTGGACCGGACAATTGATGAGCGTGTCTGGCAAAGCTATGACACCGCTGTGCACTGCAATGGCAATGGCGCGTGCTACAACTTCGATCCTGATGACGCCATGTGCCCCTCCTGGAAGGCGACGCGTAATCGTATCCACTCTCCCAAAGGCCGAGCTTCACTGATACGTGAATGGCTGAGGTTGCAGGGCGAGCAGGGTGTTGATGTGCTGGAGGCAAGCGATCGCGTTCGTTTGTCCGCCGGGTCGCAGAGCGTTGCCCGCCGGGCCGTTAACAGCCTTGCACAAAAGCTGGGGCAGCCAGACTTTTCCCATGAAGTCTACGAAGCGATGACCGGTTGCCTGGCCTGTAAATCATGCGCCGGCCAATGTCCGGTCAAAGTGAATGTGCCGGAGTTCCGATCGCGCTTTCTTGAGCTTTATCACAGCCGGTATTTGCGCCCGCTCAAGGACTACCTGATCGGCTCGTTGGAATACACGGTGCCTTACATCGCCAGGATGCCGCGCCTCTACAACGTCGTGATGAGTGCTCGACCGGTTCGCTGGCTGCTCGAACGAGCCGCCGGGATGGTCGATAGCCCGCTACTCAGCCTGGTGGATTTTGCAGCGGCTTGCCGACGTTGGAACGTGGAAGTGGCGACACCTCAGCGCCTGGCTGCCCTTTCAGATGAGCAGCGTGGCAAAAGCGTCATTCTCGTTCAGGACGCCTTTACTCGCTTTTTCGAAACTCCGTTGCTCGTTGACTGGGTGGAGCTGATCTCAAGGCTCGGTTACAAGGTCTACCTGGCGCCGTACGCGCCGAACGGCAAACCACTTCAGGTGCAGGGCTTCCTCAAGGCCTTTGAGAAGGCTGCCAGCTTCAATGGGCAGTCTTTGCTGAGTCTTCAGCAGTACCAGATTCCACTGGTGGGGCTCGATCCCGCGATGACTCTGGTCTATCGACAGGAGTACGCCAAGACATTGAAAGACGGCCAGGCTCCTCTCGTGATGCTTGCGCAGGAGTGGCTGATCAATGCGCTGCCCGAGGGTGAGGTGGCGAAGGAGGGCGAGCCTTATCACTTCCTGCCGCACTGCACGGAAAAAACCAATGAACCAGGCAGCATCGGCCAATGGCAGAAGATCTTCGAACGTATGGGTCTGACGCTTCAGGTACCCGCAAGCGGCTGCTGCGGGATGTCGGGTACCTACGGACATGAGGCGCGAAACGCCAAAACGTCGGACACGATCTATGGGCAATCCTGGAAGCCGCTCATTCAAAAGTTCAACCAATCGGGGCGAGTCGTCGCCGATGGCTATTCTTGCCGCAGCCAGGTCAAGCGTCAGGAAGGCGCGACAGTGCTCCATCCCCTGCAAGTTTTATTGGCTCGGGTGATTTCCTCAGAAGCGGGTACTCAATGATTTTTACACAACCAGCAGGGGGACCCCGCCAAGGGTCCGGCCTCTGAAGGCTGTGCCCATTTCGTCACCCTCCGTGACCAAACCCATCAAGCCACAGCTCCGCGGATAGACCACCCTGACCGGTCTGTCCAAGGAGATGAGCATGATCCGACTGACCCTGATCGAAGCCCGTGAGCTGGCCGAATCGATCCTGTTGCACAACGGTTTTAACCTGGCCCATGCGCAAGCGGTGGCGGCGACGGTGATTGCCGGCGAGCGCGATGGCTGTGCCTCCCACGGTTTGTACCGGATTCTGGGCTGCGTGAATTCCCTGCGAGCCGGCAAGGTGTCGGCCGATGCCGAGCCGCGAGTGATCGACCAGGCGCCGTCGATTGTGCGGGTGGATGCCGGTGGAGGTTTTTCGCAGTTGGCGTTCCAGGCGGGTCTGCCGTTACTGGAGGAGAAAACCCGGGCCAACGGGATTGCGGCGTTGGCGATCAATCATTGTGTGCATTTCTCGGCGCTGTGGGTGGAGATCGAGCAGTTGACCGCCGCCGGGCTGGTGGCGCTGGCGTGTAATCCGAGCCATGCCTGGGTGGCGCCGGCCGGGGGACGTGAGCCGGTGTTCGGCACCAATCCTATAGCCTTTGGCTGGCCACGCGTGGGGCAGGATCCGTTTGTGTTCGACTTCGCCACCAGTGCGATTGCCCGTGGCGATATCGAGTTGCATCGGCGTGCCGGCAAGGCGATTCCCGAGGGCTGGGGCGTGGACGCCGAGGGGCGGCCGAGCACCGATGCCAGCGTGGTGCTCGACGGCGGCGCGATGCTGACGTTCGGAGGGCACAAGGGCTCGGCGCTGGCGGCGATGGTGGAGTTGATCGCCGGGCCTTTGATCGGTGATTTGACCAGTGCCGAGTCGCTGGCCTACGACGCGGGTAGCAAGTCGTCGCCGTACCACGGCGAGTTGATCATCGCGCTGGACCCGCGGCGTTTTCTGGGGGCGGCCACTGAGGAACATTTGGCCCGGGCCGAAGGGGTGTTTCAGGGGATTGAAGGGCAGGGCGCGCGCTTGCCGTCGCAACGGCGTTATGCGGCGCGGGCACGCAGTGTGATGGAGGGCGTGCAGATTCCCGAGGCGCTGTACAACGACCTGAAAGCGCTGCTGGCCTGAATGTGATGAAAATCCTGTGGGAGCGTGGCTTGCCCGCGAAGGCATTGTGTCAGTCGACATCAATGGTGAGTGTCGGACCCCATTCGCGGGCAAGCCACGCTCCCACAGGAGGTCGTGTGGTTAAACCGGTTCGCGGTGGCTGTTGCCATCCACCAGTCGCGTAATGCCCAGCGGGTTGGCGTTTTTCAGGGCGTCGGGCAACAAATCGTCCGGGCAGTTCTGGTAGCACACCGGGCGCAGGAAACGCTCGATGGCCAGGCTGCCGACCGACGTGCCACGGGCGTCGGAGGTCGCCGGATAGGGCCCGCCATGCACCATGGCATCGCACACTTCAACGCCGGTGGGGTAGCCATTGAACAGCACCCGGCCGACCTTTTGTTCCAGCAGCACCAGCAGATCGGCGTGTTCCTTCAGGTCCTGCTCTTCGCCAATCAACGTGGCGGTGAGTTGACCGTGCAAACTGTTCAGCGCTTGTTGTAACTCGGCTTTATCGGCCACTTCGACGACGAGGGTGGTCGGGCCGAACACTTCTTCCTGCAATAGCGGATCGCCCTTGAGCAGCAGGCTGACGTCGGCCTTGAACAGTTGCGGCCGGGCTTGATTGCCGTGCTGGTCCTGGCCTGCCAGATGGCTTATCCCTGGATGGTCGACTAACGCCTGTACGCCTTTTTCGTAGCTGGCGAGGGTGCCGGCGTTGAGCATGGTTTGCGCCACCTGTTCGGCCATCAAGGCACTGAGCCGCGCGGTGAACGCGCTGAACTGTGGTGAGCGGATACCGAGAACCAACCCCGGATTGGTACAGAACTGACCGCAACCCTGGACTACCGACGCCACCAGTTCATCGGCGATTTTCTCGCCGCGTACTTGCAAGGCTTCAGGCAATACCAGCACCGGATTGATGCTGCTCATTTCAGCGAACACCGGTATCGGTTGTGGCCGTGCAGCAGCCATGTCACAGAGGGCGCGACCGCCTTTCAGCGAGCCGGTGAAACCGACAGCCTGGATCGCCGGATGCTTGACCAGCGCTTCACCGACGCCTGCACCGTAAATCATGTTGAACACACCTTTGGGCATGTCGGTTTGCTCGGCGGCGCGGATGATTGCATCGGCCACGCATTCGGCGGTCGCCATGTGTCCACTGTGGGCCTTGAACACCACCGGGCAACCGGCGGCCAGGGCGGCAGCGGTATCACCGCCAGCGGTGGAAAAGGCCAGCGGGAAGTTACTGGCGCCGAACACGGCCACCGGCCCGACGCCGATCCGGTATTGGCGCAGGTCGACCCGTGGCAATGGCTGACGTTCGGGCAACGCGCGGTCGATGCGCGCACCATAGAAATCACCCCGGCGTAGAACCTGAGCGAAGAGGCGCATCTGGCCACTGGTACGGCTGCGTTCGCCCTGAATGCGTCCGGTCTGCAGGGCGGTTTCGCGGGTGACCCGGTTGACGAATTCGTCATCCAGCGCATCCAGTTGCGCGGCGATGGCCTCGAGAAATTCTGCACGGCGCGTCGCCGGCAAGTTGCGGAAGGCCGGGTAAGCGGCGGCCGCAGCTTGGGCGGCGGCGTCCACTTCCTCAGCGGTGGCTTGCATGAACGAGTAGGGCAGTGCTTCGCCGGTGCTGGCGTCATGGCTGTGCATCGCGATGTTGCCAGCGGCGCTGCGGGCACCGCCGATGTAGTTGTGGCCGATGATCTTGGGCATGGAAAAAAACTCCTGTCGAATAGGGGGGGCTCAAGCCAGCGAATCACCCCGGCGCGCAGCGGCCGGCACGGCGTTATCCAGCGCAGCAATGCGCGCAGCGGATTCGGCATCCACCAGGTGCAACGACTTGCCGCGGGTTTCCCGGGTCAGGCCGACTGCAACGATGGAGATCAGCGCGGCGCCCACCAGGTACCAGGCGATGGGTGTCGAGCTTTGATATTTGTTGAGCAGCGTGATGGCGATCAGCGGTGCCAGGGAACCGGCGAAAATCGGCGCTACCTGGTAGCACAGCGAAAGGGCGGTGTAGCGCACGTGAGTCGGGAACATTTCGGCCATCAGCGCCGAGTAGGGCGCATAGGTCATCGACTCGATGGCCAGACCCAGAATGATCGCCGCCATGATCAGCCAGTTGTTGCCGGTGTCCATCATCGGGAAACCGACAAAGCCCCAGAACGCGGTGAGTACCGCGCCGGTCAGGTAGATCGGTTTGCGCCCGACGATATCCGACAGATACCCCATCAACGGAATCAGGAAGAAGTGCACCAGGTGTGCGCCGAACATCAGCAGCAGAATTTCCGAGGTGTCCTTGTGCACCACCAGTTTCAGGTAGGTGATCGAAAAGGTGACCACGGTGTAATAGAGGATGTTCTCGGCAAACCGCGCGCCGATCCCCACCAGCACCGCGCGCCAGTGATGACGCAGCACTTCGACCACGCCCAGTTGTTGCTGCTTGGTCTGCGCTTGCCGGGCCTGGGCCTCCTTGAAAATCGGTGCGTCATCGACGCTGGTGCGAATCCAGTAGCCGATCAGCACCACCACCGCCGAGAACCAGAACGCCACGCGCCAGCCCCAGGCGAGGAATTGTTCCTCCGACAGGTTCGACGACAACAGCAGCAGGGCGACGGTCGCCACCAGGTTGCCGGCCGGCACCCCGGCCTGCGGCCAACTGGCCCAGAAGCCTCGTCGATTGTCCGGGCAGTGTTCGGACACCAGCAGAATCGCGCCCCCCCATTCGCCACCGAAGGCAAAGCCCTGGATCAGCCGCAGCAACACCAATAACACTGGCGCGGCATAGCCGATGCTGTCGAAGCCGGGCAGGCAACCCATCAGGAACGTGGTGATGCCGACCACCACCAGGCTCAGTTGCAGCAGGCGCTTGCGGCCGAACTTGTCGCCGTAATAACCGAACACCAGCCCGCCCAGCGGACGGGCGAGGAAGCCGACGGCATACAGGGCGAAGGCGGCGATGATGCCGTCAATCGGGCTGTCGGTCTGGCGGAAGAACAGCTGGCCGAAGACCAATGCCGAAGCGGTGCCATAGAGAAAGAATTCATACCACTCGGCGACAGTGCCGGCCATGGCGGCGGCCACCACGCGTTTGAGTCCCGAGGGGGTGGTTGCGCGGGAGGTGCTGTGAGGATTGGACATGCTGGCGTTTCCTGTAGAGGCGCAAAGACAGGCAAGCCGGGCCGGGGCCGCAAGGGCCGGCCCGGCAATCACTCAGAGACCGACGTCTGGCAACTGGGGACGGTTAGCCAGGGCCTTGGCCATGATCTGCTCGACGAACACCCGATCGGCTTCCGGCAGTGCCAGGCGTGGCGGACGGGTCAGCGCGCTGCCGCGACCGGCGATGGCTTCGCAGAGCTTGATGCACTGCACCAGGTCGGCACGGGCATCGAGGTGCAGGATCGGCATCAGCCATTCGTAGATCGGCATGGCTTCGGCAAAGCGACCGGCCTTGGCCAGGCGGAAGATGGTTTCGCCTTCTTTCGGAAACACGTTCGACATGCCGGAGACCCAGCCTTCGGCACCCACCGCGATGCTTTCCAGCACCACGTCGTCGAGACCTGCGAACAGCACGAAACGGTCGCCGACTTCATTGCGCACGTCGATGAAACGACGGGTATCGCCGGAGGAATCCTTGAAGCACACCACGTTGTCGCAGTCGGCCAGGGAAATCAGGATGTCCGGGGTCACGTCGTTTTTGTAGATCGGCGGGTTGTTGTAAACCATCAGCGGTACGTCGGCGTTCTTCGCCACGTAGCGGTAATGCTCGGCGGTCTCGAACGGCTTGGAGCCGTAAACCAGCGCCGGCATCAGCATCACGCCATCGACGCCGACCCGGCGCACGGCATTGGCAACCTTGGCCGCTTGCACGCTGGTGAATTCGGCCACACCGCAGATCACTGGCACGCGACCCCGGGAGGCGTCGACCGCGACTTCGGTCACGGCGATTTTTTCTTCGGCGGTCAATGAGGTGTTTTCCCCCACCGAACCACACACCACCAGGCCCGATACGCCGTCACGGATCACGTTGGAAATCACCTGGTGGGTTTTTTCCAGGTTGATGGAGAAGTCATCGTTGAATTGAGTGGTCACCGCGGGAAAGACGCCACTCCAGTTAATGCGCTTGCTCATTGTTGCCTCCGGTTCGTTTATTGTATTTCGTATACGATATTTTAAATGCCGATGCTCGGCCAGTGGTTTTTTCAATCAATCCGGGATTTTTATAGCCGTTGGTCTGGGGGAATCTCAGGCACCCGGCCAGGTGTCTGACAGGCGATAGCCCTGTGGCCACGGGTCGCTCGGGTCGAGCAGCAATTGGTGGGTGCCGGTGATCCAGGCCCGGCCGGAAATGCACGGGTAGATCGCCGGGCGGCCGGCCACTTCGGTCAGGGAATCGATGCGGCAGTGGAATTCGGAACCGAGGATCGAACGACCGATAAAGCGCTCGCCGACCTGCATCAGTCCCTTGGCCTGCAGCACCGCCATGCGCGCCGAACAGCCGGTGCCGGTGGGGGAGCGGTCGATCTTGCCGGGTTGGATCACCACTGCGTTGGCCCCGGTGGCAATGCCGTTTTCAACCACGATGGGCGCTGCAATCTGGCAGAAGGAAATATGCGACCACTCAGGGTTCAGCGGATGGACGAAGCCCAGTTGTTCGTTGGTTGCGCGGGTGATTTTCAACCCGACCTCGACCAGCTCGGCCGCCTCGTCAGGGCGGATGGCAAAGCCCAGGCGTTTGGCGTCGGCGATGACAAAACTGTCGCCGCCGTACGCGGTGTCGACCTGCAACGAGCCGAGGCCTTCGACTTCGATCCAGGCGTCGAGGCGATCAGCGAAGGAGGGCACGTTCTTGATTTCTACCCGTTCGACCTTGCCATCACGGCAATCGGCCACGGCCTCGATCAAGCCGCCGGGCGCTTCGAGCACCAGCCGGGTTTGCGGTTCGGTCATCGGCAGGATGCCGCTGTCGAGCAGCACGGTGGCGACGCACAGCGAGTTGGAGCCGGACATCGGTGGCGTGTCCGCCGGTTCCATGATGATCCAGGCCATTTGCGCCCGAGGGTCCTTGGCCGGCACCAGCAGGTTGACGTGGCGGAACACGCCGCCGCGAGGCTCGTTGAGCACGAAGTTGCGCAGGGTTTCATCCTTGGCAATCCAGCGTGACTGTTCCCACACGGTGGCGCCCGGTGGTGGGGCGACACCGCCGACGATCACGTCGCCGACTTCGCCTTCGGCATGGCAGCTGACCACATGAATGACTTTCGATGAACGCATGGCTGACTCCTTTTATCGCCTGTCGTTACTTCACTGATTTGAGAAACGCCGCCGTTTCCGCATGCATCGGATTGCCAATCACCTGATCCGGCGAGCCAATCTCGTGCACCAGGCCATTGCGGAAGAACGCCACGCGGTCGGACACATCCCGGGCAAAGCGGATTTCGTGGGTCACCAGCACCATGGTCATGCCGTCTTCGGCGAGCAGGCGCATGGTGTCCAGCACCTCGCCCACCAGTTGCGGGTCGAGGGCCGAGGTGGCTTCGTCGAACAGCATGTAGTCCGGCGACATGGCCAGGGCGCGGGCGATGGCCATGCGTTGTTGCTGGCCTCCGGACAACTTGCCGGGGAAGGTCTTGAGCTTGTCGCCAAGGCCTACGTGGGTCAGTTGCTGCACCGCCAGCTCTTCAGCTTCAGCCTTGCTTTTGCCCAGCACTTTGCGCGGCGCGAGCATCACGTTTTCCAGCACCGTCAGGTGCGGGAAGGCATTCCATTGCTGGAACACGATGCCGATTTTCTGCCGCAGGCGGTTGAGGTCGGTGGCGCTGTCATGCACCTCGACGCCGTCGACGCGGATGCTGCCTTTCTGGATCGGTTCCAGGCCGTTGATGCACATCAGCAAGGTCGATTTGCCGGAGCCCGAGCCGCCGATGATCGACACCACCTCGCCCTTGTTCACCGTCAGGCTGACACCCTTGACCACGGCCAGATCGCCGAAGGATTTATGTACGTTGTCGATCTCAATCATTTTCTTGCCACCTTCTTTCCAGACGAGCGCCCAGGCGTGCGACCACCAGGCTCATGACGTAGTAAATAAGGCCCGCGATGCACAGCACCAGCAACGGTTCCTGGATGCGGGTGACGATGGTTTGCGAGGCGCGCAGCAGTTCGACGATACCGATCCACATCACCAGCGCGGTGTCTTTCATCACGCCGAGCACCAGGTTCAACCAGCCCGGAAAAGCTACCCGGGTGGCCATCGGCAGGACGATCCAGCGCAGGTCCTGCAGGAAGCTCAGACCCAGCGAGCGACTGGCCCGGCGCAAGGTGAACGGCACCGACAACACGCCAGCGCGGACGATCTCGGTGAAGTACGCGGCGGCGTAAACCCCCAACACAATGCAGCCGACGCTGAAGGCGCTGATGTTCAAACCGACGATGCTTTTGAGCGAGTTGAACAGCACGAACTGGATCAGTAACGGCACGCTGCGAAACACGTCCAGCACCCAGGCCAGGGGCAGACTGGCCCGTGGCAACAAGGCCCGCAGCAGACCGAAGAGCAAACCGGCGAGGGAGCCGAGCATGATCGACCAGAACGTCAGTTGCAGGGTGACCCAGGCGCCGTCGAGCAAGAACAGCAGGTCATTCCAGGAAAAACTGGTGGAAAACATGATCAAGCCCTCAGTAACGGAACAACCGCCAGGCCATCAGCCGGGCTGACGCGACGATCGCCTTGGCAATCAGGTAATACAGCGCGGCGGCGATGGCGAAGTATTCGAAGGTGCGGAACGTTTTGACGTTGTAGTCCTGGGTCACCCCGGTCAGGTCATTGTTCAGTCCGACGATCACCCCCAGCGACGTCATCAGTACCGCCCAGACCATTTGATTAGTCAGTGGGTAGAAGACGATCCGCAGCAGCTGCGGGACGATGATCATGCGGTACGCCTGGAAGGCACTCATGCCCAGCGAACGTGCGGCGCGCACTTGGGTGTCCGGCACGGCCTTGAGGCCGCCGCGAAAGTTCTCCGCCAGATACCCGGCATTGTTGAAGGTGATGCCGGCCAGCAGGGCGAACCATGAGCTGACGTGCAAGCCCAGCGAGCCGAGGCCGAAGTAGAGGACGTAGATCTGGAACAGCGACGGGGTGTTGCGCGCGATCGATACCCAGCCGTTGCCGATGCCGCGCAGCAGCGGGGTTTTACTTTCGCGCATCACCGTCAGGGCTAGGGCGATCAGCACGCCGAAGATCATCGACAGCGCGGCGGTCTCGAAAGTGACCCAGGCACCGGCGAGCATGTCCGGCAGGGCGCGCAGGGTGGCGCGCCATTGGAAGGTGTAATCAAACATGCGCGAGCGTCTCCTGAGGGGTGGCAATGTTCAGCCAGGCCGGCAGACGACCGCTGGCCGTGGCACTGCAAGCGGTATCGACACATTCAGCCAGGCTGGCGAAATGCACCTTGCGGCCCACCAGACCGGGTGCGTAATGGGCGTATTTGCCGGAGTTGGTCATCAAGGTTTTTGCACCCGGCGGGATCACCGGTTCGCCGAGCATGCACCAGCAGGTATCGGTGACCAGGGTCGCGCCGAAGGCTTCGATCACGGCGATATGCCCGGCTTCGCGAGCCCGCTCCAGCACGGCGCGGCCGCAGGTAATGGCGAGGACCACGTCAGGGTGTTTGTGCCGACCGAGGCACAGCCGTGCGAGGTGGGCGAACTCGCTGAGGGAGAAATGCGGGTTGCCCAGCGACACCACATCCACCCGGCTGTCGCGGGCACTGTTGAGTTCGCGCCAACTGACCAATAGATCCTTCAGGCGGATTGTTTCCACGGGTAGGGCTACATCTCCCTCCAGCACCTGCGCCGGGTCGATAGCTTCCGGGGTGATCCCGGCGATATGGAATAACGGGGCGGCGGAGGTGGTGGCAAACGCCGCGCCGAATGCTTTGAGATCGTCCAGGCTCGGCTTGCGGTTTTCCAACCCGCGCACCAGTGGAATCCGGCTGCCCGCCAGCGCGCCGATGTGGTAACCGAGCAGCGGGTAGAAGGCGTCGTCCAGTTCACCCAAGGCGGGCAACTCGATCTGCAGTCGGGCCTTGCGTTGCGCGTCCAGATGGCAGCCGATCAACGGCGCGCGACCGGTCAGGGCGATGCAGATGTCCAGGTAATCCGGATACTTCAGGGTGCGTGCGCCGAGCACGCTGTTGGCGTAGACCACTGCGTTGGATTCGGCCCAGACAATCTGCTCGCCAGCCTTCGGTGCGGTGTCGAGCAGGTAGGGCGCGCAGGTGAAACTCAGCTGTGCGCCCATTGCCATATAAGCATCGCCCAAGGCACTGGCCGGTTCGCCGAGCGCCGGGTCGATGCCCAATTCGCGCCAGCGGCGCTGGTCCACGGAAATCGAATTGAGGGTGGTGGGCACCCGCACGTTGGCGCCCCATTGCACCAGTTGTTCGGCAAAGCGCAGGCTCGCAGGTCCGGTGTAGATGCAGCCGTCGATGTGCGCCTGGGTGACGTCCACCAGGCGGCGGGCACCTTGCAGTTCGGCCATGCGCAGGACGATCTGCATGGCCACTTGCGCAGCCTTGCCATGTTGGCCGTCGAGTAGCGCCCGGTCGTGTTCGGTGAGTTCGATCGCGGTGGCGATATCGGTGCTCGGCAAAGGGCTGTCGAGTGCCTGCCAGGCATCGTCCGGCAGGTGCTCGAACAGGCTCAGCGTTGTGTCCTCGACCCGAACGAAGGCCTTGCCGCGCAGGGCAGCGAAGGCCTCCCGGCCGATGCACAGCACCGGCAGGGAACGCTCGAAAATGGTCTGCGCCACGAGCACGCCCAGGGTCAGGATCTCATCGGGTTCGGCCAGCACCAGTGCGGCCGGTGCGTGACCGTTGCTGATCAGTTCCATCAACACGCTACTGCCGGTGCACGAGCCGCGACCGCTGGGAATGGCCAGCACGCGGCCGGCCAGGTATTCGCCGCTGAGCGGGTGGTGACGGTCAATGATCTCACCGCTATACGGATCGACCCCGCCCCAGAAACTCAACCCGATATCGGCGAACAGCAGGGCGCCCTCGGCGGCGCCCGCGACCAGGCTGCGACCGGTCAGAGAAGTGGGCCTAGGCATGCCGGACACCTCAGTAGTAGACCTGAGGCACGGTCAGGTTGGTCGGCGAAATTTCAGTGCCGACCCATTTGACGAACAGCTCCTTGTAACGACCGGTGCGCACCTGCTGGTTGACGAACAGGTTGAGGTAATTGAGCAGGCCATACTCGTTGCGCTTGGCGCCGAGGGAGACGTAGTCGATCACGTACGGCGCGTTACCGGCGACTTTCAGGTTTTTGTATTTGCCCGACTTGAGGGTGGCGGCGGCCACGGTGTTGGTGACCACGGTGGCGGCGATATGACCCTGGGCGACGGCTAGCAGGGTGTCGTTCTGCGACTGATAGGCGCGGAAGGTGCCGGTGCCCCAGCTCTTCACATCTTTCTCCAGGGCGATGGCTTCGTAGGTGCCGCTGGTGTTGCCCACGGGTTTGCCCTTGAGGTCATCGAAGCTGTTGATGCCGGTGTCGTCGCGGGTCAGCACCACCATCTGGAAGGCAAAGTAGGGCACCGTCAGGCCAACGGTCTTGGCCCGTTCGAGGGTGTCGGAGGTGGAGGCGACGATCACATCGGCCCGCCCGGAGACCAGCGCCGGAATGCGGTCCGGGAACGGCGTCTCGACCACTTCGGCCTCGACCCCGAGGATTTTCGCCAGGTCATGGCAGTAGTCCACGTCGAAACCGGCCGGGTTGTTACCGGCATCGCGGAAACCCATGGGCGGGAAGTCTAGGGTCACGGCGCAGCGCAGCTTGCCCGAACCGATGATGTCGTCGAGCTTGTCGGCCTGGGCGGTGGCGATAAAGGAGGTACTGAGAACAGCGCTGAGGGCTACGGCAAATGCGGGGTTTTTCATAGAGGCCTCGTTGATGTGAAGTGCTGTTGGATATTGTATTGAGGATTTCGTATACGATATTAAATATAGCAATCAACGTGCCCGTTTCCAGGCTGAGGCGTGAATTTGTTGGCAGGCCTTGGAGTAGAGGTGTTGCGGTGCGTCAGAGTGACGCCGTGAGGGGCAGGGGCCGCGATGGCGGGTGTTACAGATGGGAGCAATGGTTGTGCGGGGCGCCCCTTTAAGGAACACCGCCACCTGGCGATCGTTCCCACGCTCCGCGTGGGAATGCAGCCCGGGACGCTCCGCGTCCCTTTCCCGAGCTGGAACGCGGAGCGTCCCTTGAGGCGTTCCCACGCAGAGCATGGGAACGATCATCTTCGCTAGCCTTGTGGATCGAGGTTATCCAGCACTCGGTTGACGGCCAACTCCCCGAGCATGACCACCGATTGAATCCCCAACATCACGTTGCGATGGGGCATGTCCATCAACCCGGCGAACTCACTGAGCATCATGCTGGCTGACGCCAGGGATTCGCAGGCGTTGACCAGCAGGGTTTCGTTATCGACCTTGGGNTTTGATCGTTCCCACGCTCCGCGTGGGAATGCAGCCCGGGACGCTCCGCGTCCCTTCCAGAGCCGAACGCAGAGCGTCCGTTGAGGCATTCCCACGCAGAGCGTGGGAACGATCAATCCTCGCTAGCCCTGCGGATCGAGGTTATCCAGCACTCTGTTGACGGCCAGTTCACCGAGCATGACCACCGATTGAATCCCCAACATCACATTGCGATGTGGCATGTCCATCAGCCCGGCGAACTCACTGAGCATCATGCTCGCTGACGCCAGGGATTCGCAGGCGTTGACCAGCAGGGTTTCGTTATCGACCTTCGCACCGACGTGGTAAATGGTGCTGGGTTTGCGCGCGGTGTCTTTGGGGATGGGCGGTTTAAGGTAGTGGTCGAGGGCGCGGTCGGCGGCTTCGTGGAGTTTTTTGGAATCGAGGGATTCGTAGGGGGAAACGTCGTCGGGTGCCGGTGGATTGGGTGTTGGTTTGAACATAGATGGAACTCCATATGTGATTAGAGGAGCCATCACTCTCGCTACCAAACGAAGAGGTGGTGGCCATACGAAGGTTGGTAGACCGGCCCACATGGAAAAACCGGCGTGCCCGAGGGCACCCTGCGCATGGCCACCATAAAAACAAATGCTGAAAGCACCTGCATAAGGTGAAGCTATGCGACATGTGGACGGCGGGCTACCAAACCCGATCGCTGTTTTTTTCAGCGACAGGTAAACGATATAGCCCGGGCCACAGGCGCACTAGCCGGCGGATTCTGGCGTAGTCGTAGGCAGCGGCGCAAGGATGTGTAGGCTGGGAGAGTATCTGGAAGTGTCGTTTAAACATCGCCTGTTGATCGTTCCCACGCTCTGCGTGGGAATGCCTCAACGGACGCTCTGCGTTCGGCTTTAGAAGGNTCGTCGGGTGCCGGTGGATTGGGTGTTGGTTTGAACATAGATTAAGCCTCTTACGTCATTTAAAAGAAGGCCATCACTTTCGCTACCAAACGAGGGTGGCGGCCATGCGCAGGTTGGTAGACCGGGACGTAAGGAAACCGGCGCGCCCGAAAGCGCCCTGTGCATGACCACCATAAAGCAGAGTCGAACAAACGCTGCAAATCATGATGCTTATGCACCTTACGTCACCCGGGGCTACCAAACCCCATCGCTGTTTTTCAGCGACAGGGAAAACGATACTGCCCAGGCTCAAGGTGCACTAGCCGGCGGATTCTGGCGCAGTCGTAGGCAGCGGCGCAAGAATATGTAGCCTGAGTGAGTATCTGGAAATGTCTTTTAAACATCTCCGTTAAACACCCTCCAGACTCCCCGCCTTGGCATCCAGCTCAATCACCAGCCCACCCGGCATCTGCACGAAAATCTGCCAGATCCCGTCCTCCGGCACCTGCGCCACCTGATACGGCAAACCGCTAGCCCGGACCCGCCGCAATACCGCGGCGGCGTCCTCATCGGTGCGAAAGGCAATGTGGCTCAACACCGTCTCATCGAACGTCGGCTGTTCGATCACATGCACCAGCGCCTGCGCATCCTGATACAACCAGCGTCCGGGGAACGGGAATGGCGGGCGGCGTCCCGGCGCCAATCCCAACAACGAACCGAAGGCCTCCTGCAACAGTTGCCCGTCAGGGGTGTTGAAGGCCAGATGATCAAAGTGCCAACTCATAACAACCCTCCTCCGTCGACATCGATGACGGTGCCGCTGATAAAGTCGTTTTCCATGGCCAGAATAAATGCTGCCGCCAGATCTTGCGGAGTGCCGACCCGGCCCACCGGCAATGCGGCGGCGGTACGGGCAAACATCGCGGCGCGTTGCGTTTCATCCATACCGGCGCCGATTCCGGCAGCATTTCCGCCGCCGCCCGCGCCCTGGAACTGACCCCGGCGGCGGCCAGCATCGCCCTCAAACGCCTGGAAACCCGCCTCGGCATCCGCTTGCTGGCCCGCTCCACGCGAAGCATGCGCCTGACCGAAGAAGGTCGGCGTTATCTGGAAAGCGTGCGCCTGGCACTGGCCGCGCTGGCTGAAGGTGAGCAGGCGCTCAAGCAACAAACCCAAGGCTTGAGCGGTGTGCTGCAATTGGCGGCGCCGTCGGACTTCGGGCGCAATGTGCTGTTGCCGTGGCTCGACGACTTCAAACGCGAGCATCCGCACATTCAATTTCAGTTACTGCTCAACGATCGCCATGCCAATCTGTTCCGCGAGACGGTTGACGTGGCTCTGCGCTTCGGGGTACCGAGCGATTCGACGCTGGTGGCGCTGCCGATTCTGCCGCAGCATCGCCGCGTGGCTTGCGCCAGCCCCGAGTATCTGGCCCGGTGCGGCGTGCCGTTAACCCCGGCGGAACTGAGTGAGCACAGCGCCCTGCTCTACCTGCGCGATGGCCGGCCCTACAACCAATGGCGTTTCAGTCGGGGCGATGAAGTGATGGAGGTTCAGGTGCATGGCGACTACCTCAGCGACGACGGCGAAGTCGCCCGCCGCTGGGCACTGGCCGGGCATGGCATCGCCTACAAGGCCTGGCTCGACGTCGCCGCCGATGTGCAGGCCGGGCGGCTGGTGGCGCTGTTCGATGACTGGCAAGGCGAAAGCGTGCCATTCAATTTGCTGTGCCCGCATCGGGTTCAGGTGTCGGAGCGGGTCAAGGTGTTGCAAGCGTTCTTGCAGGAGCGTTGTGAGGCACTGCGTCGATAATTCCGATTGCTCCCGGCCACGGTTCTGGTATTTGATTAGGCCTTTCTGACCGGTAAAAGGATTTCGTCATGAGCTATCGCACGCTGGGTCATTCGGGTTTACAGGTGTCGACCCTCACATTGGGCACCATGATGTTCGGCGAACAGACCAGCACCGAAGATTCCCTGCGAATCATCGACAAGGCCTGGGACCAGGGCATCAATTTCATCGATACCGCGGACGTGTACACCAACGGCCGCTCCGAAGAGATCGTCGGCGAAGCGATTGCCGGCAACCGCCACGAATGGGTGCTGGCCACCAAGGTCGGTTTCGGCCCGGTGGACGGTGTGCCGAACCGCAGCGGCCTGAGCCGCAAGCACCTGTTCAACGGCATCGATGCCAGCCTGACGCGGTTGGGCACCGATTATCTGGACATCTATTACCTGCACCGCGAAGACCACGACACGCCGCTGGAAGTCACGGTGTCGGCCATTGGCGATTTGATCCGCCAGGGCAAGATCCGCTACTGGGGCCTGTCGAACTACCGTGGCTGGCGCATCGCTGAAGTGATTCGTGTGGCCGACAAACTCGGCGTCGACAGGCCGGTGATCAGCCAGCCGCTGTACAACATCGTCAACCGTCAGGCAGAAACCGAGCAGATCACCGCCGCGCAAAACTATGGCCTAGGTGTGGTGCCATACAGTCCGCTGGCGCGCGGTGTGCTCAGCGGCAAGTACGCGCCCGACGTGACACCAGACGCCAACAGCCGCGCTGGTCGTCAGGACAAACGCATCCTGGAAACCGAATGGCGGGTTGAGTCGCTGCGCATTGCCCAGCAGATCCAGGAATACACTCAGGGCCGTGGCGTGGGCATCGTCGAGTTCGCGATTGCCTGGGTACTGAACAATGGCGCTGTGACCTCGGCCATCGTCGGGCCTCGGACTGAGGCACAGTGGGATGCGTACACCAAGGCGCAGACGGTGAAGATCACGGCTGAAGACGAGGCGTTCATTGATTCGCTGGTGACACCGGGGCATGCGTCAACGCCGGGGTTCAATGACGTGAGCCATTTTGTGTCGGGGCGTAAACCGCGTACGGCTTGAGATTTATCGCGGGCAAGCCCGCTCCCACAGGGTTTTGTGTCGACCGCAAATTCTGTGTACGACACCGGCCAAAAATGTGGGAGCGGGCTTGCTCGCGAAAGCGGTGGGTCATTCAACATTGACGTCGACTGACACGGCCTNTCCCGGGCTGCATTCCCACGCGGAGCGTGGGAACGATCATCAACGCTGAGTATCGCGATACTGACTCGGTGACAGACCGGTCAACGCACGAAACTGTCGGCTGAACGCACTGTGGTCGGTATAACCGCAGCGCAAGGCGATCTCGGTGATCGGCAGGTCGCTGTGCAGCAACAACCGCGAACCTTCTTCCAGGCGCGCCTTGTTGATCATCTGCCGTGGGGTGAGCTGGAAGACCCGTTTGCAGTGACGCTCCAGTTGCGCCACGGAATAGCCGGCGAGGGCGGTCAGTTCGGCGAGGCTGATGGGGCGGGCGAAGTGGCTGCGGATGTGCGCGTCCACGGCGGCGAGTTTCTGGAACGCGGGGTGATTGGACTGTGGCGATTGCAGGTCGCGGGAGATCCCGGCCAGGCCCACGATGTGGCCCTGTTCATCCTTCAAGGCGAGTTTGTGGGTCAGGCACCAGATCGGCTGGTTGCCGTAATACAGGTGCAGCTCCAGTTGGTCGGCCAGTTCGCGGCCGCTGGACAGCACCCGCCGATCCTGTTCGGTGTACAGCGGGCCGAAGCGTTCCGGGAAGACCATCTCGGCGGTGAGCCCCAGCAGATCCTCGCGATGTTTGAAGCCGCAACGCCGGGCCAGGGTCTGGTTGACGAAGGCGTAGCGGGCTTCGCGGTCCTTGATGAAAAACACCACGTCCGCCAGGGTATCGAGCAGCGGCGCAATCGGCTGCAAGCTGTTAAGCAGTGTTGGCAGGTCGCAGGGTTTGAAGGTGCTGAGCGAGGGGTACATGGCGCTGGGGTCTGAGGGCGACCCCGGGATCATAGAGGCTCGGCAGCGTGGCTGAAACCCCCGAGGGGGGTTCAGGCTGGCGGGGTGTCGTCCAGACACATCAAGGTCTCGATTCGTGCCGGGCTGAAGGGCGGGCGGGGTGCCGAGGGTTGCCAGCCAAACAGGTGCTGCACCGCGCCACCACACACCCGGCCCTGACAGGCGCCCATACCACAGCGACTGGCCAGCTTGGCTTCGCGCCAGTCGGTGTGCCCGGTCAATGCGCCGTAGGGCACGTCTTCGCAGCGGCAGACCAGGGTGTCGGGGCGAGCCAGGGATTTGAGTTGTGGGTCGAGGGCGAAGGCCTGATTCAGTGCCTTGGCGAAACCCTGCCAGCGTGCCCGACGCGGCCACAACTGGCGTGCCGCTTCAAGGTCACCGACCGCCGCGTGGCCCGCAATGGCACCTTCGACCAAGGCCAATTCACTGCCACCAAACCCGGTGCATTCTCCCGCCGCAAAATGATCGACGCGACTGGCCTGCCAGGCATCCACGGCCAACGCCTGACCTTCGATGGCGTAACCCAGTGCCTGGCCCAATTGAATGTTCGGGATCAAGCCAAAACCACAGGCCAGCCGATCACATTCCAGTTCGATGATTTTGCCCTGCTGTTGCAGACGCACACCTTCCAGCCGATCAGTGCCAAGGGCGGCCAGCACATGCGTCGCGGTGCGGTAATGGCGGTCGAACAGGCCGAACGATTGCAACCATTTGCCAGGCCAGCGCGGCAGTTGCGCGGCGAAACCGGCGACGGCGGTGCGCGAGGCTTGCTCGGCGATGCGTTGGATCTGTGCGCCATGCTTTTTAGTGGTGGCGGCACTCGCCAGTAACAGCGGGCCGCTGCCGGCGATCACCACGCGCTCACCTTGCACCGGCAGACCCGCCTTGATCAGCGCTTGTAAGCCACCGGCCCCGGTCACGCCGGGCAACGTCCAGCCGGGGAAGGGCAGCAGCAATTCGCGGGCGCCGGTGCACAGAATCAGTTTGTCGTAACTGATCAGCCAGCCGTCATCGTCATTTTCGACCAACAGTTGTTTCGGACCGGGATTGGCGATCACCCGGGTGGCGGCGTGACGGCGGATGTTGCTGCACGCCTGCAAACGTTCACGCAGGCGACGGGCCTGATCGGGCACATTGGCTTGCGGACCATCACGCCAGATTTGCCCGCCCGGCAGCGGATTGTCGTCGAGCATGACGATGCGTGCGCCACTGGGTGCGGCAGCAAGAGCAGCGGCCATGCCAGCGGGGCCGGCTCCGATAATCAGCAGATCAGCGTATTCGTTCATGGGCATGTCTGCACCTGCATGCCGTCTCGGCACAAAGTCTGGCAAGCGAGGCGTCGCCGGCCGTCGATGGTCACCCGGCACTCCTGGCAGATGCCCATGCCGCACAGCGGTGCGCGGCGCTGACCACTGACCGACGTGCGCGCGCAGGCGTCACTGCCCAACGCCAAGGCCGCGGCGACGCTGGTACCTTCGGCCACCTTCAAGGTGCGGCCGTCCAGCAGTAATTCAGGCATAGGCGGGTTCTCCGAGGAAACGCTGAGGCAGATAGGGTTGAGCGGCCAATGGCGGGGTTTCGTTAAACAGTTGCGCCACCAGCAAGTCGGCCGTGCCGGGGGCGGTGGTGACGCCCAACCCTTCGTGCCCGACCGCCAGCCACAGGCCCTGCTGCTGTGGGTGCTGGCCCACCAGCGGCAGGCCGTCGGGGCTGGCGGCGCGAAAGCCGGTCCAGGCGCGGATGCCGTTGAGTCGGGCCAGCCCCGGCATGTATTCGGCGGCGCGCTTGAGCATTTTTTTTTGCATCCAGCCTTCGACCTGTGGGTCGGTGGTGCCGAATTGGCGCGAGGCACCGATGAACAATTGCCCGGTGGGGCGCGGCTGAATATTGCAGGCGGTCGATGGCCCCGAGGCGTTGTGGGCGCTGGTGACGTAACCCAGTTCCACCAGGGTGTGGGTGACGGTTCCGGGGTAGCGGTCGGTAATCAGCAGATGGCCTTTTTTCGGCTCGATGGGCAACTCCGGGCACAGTTCGTTGGCCTGAATGCCGTTGGCCAACACCACCGCTTCGGCCCGCAACCACTGACCGTCATCGAGGCAAACGCGGTGACCATCGACCGCGCTGACCCGCGCCCGGTGTTGACGGATGTTCGGAGTGTCGAGCATCCAGCGGGCCGTCGCCGGCGCATACAGAATGCCGTCGCCATTGATCAGCAAGCCGCCTTCCAGATCCTCGCGCAGTTCCGGTTCACGCTGACGCAAGGCGCTGGCACTGACCAGTTCACACGCCACGCCCTGGGCTTTCAGGTTCAGGTATTTGCTGTGGGCGACCGCCATTTCCTCGGCGTTGGCTGCCAGCCACAGTGTGCCGTTGTTGCGGTAAGCGCAGCCGTCGGGCAGGTCCGGCGCCAGTTCGCGCCAGCGTTGCAGGGAATATTGACTCAGGGCCAATTCGGCCGGGTTGTCATCGAGCACCAGCAGGTGGCCCATGCCTGCCGCCGTCGCACCGTGCAGGCCGGCGTCCAGCACCAGCACCTGCAAGCCACGACGGGCCAGCGCCTGGGCGCAGGCGGCGCCGATGATGCCGGCGCCGATCACGATCACATCGGCCACCAGGCCCTCGCTCATGGACGAATGCCCCAGGCGAACGGGTCATCCTGTTCAATGATCAAACTGGCTTCGGCGCTGATAAAGGCGCGGCCACGAATGGTTGGCACGATGCGCTCGCCCTGCCATTCGTACGAGCCTTCGAACTCGCTGCCGATGACACTGGCCTGTCGCCAGAGCTGCCCCGGTTGCAACTTGTCGTCTGCCGCCAGGCAGGCCAGTTTGGCACTGGTGCCGGTGCCGCACGGTGAGCGGTCATAAGCTTTGCCGGGGCATAGGACAAAGTTGCGGCTGTCGGCGTGATCGTCATCGCTGAATAGCTCGACATGGTCGATCAGCCCGCCGTCTTCGCCACGAATACCCTGGGTTTCCAGTGCTTGTTGCACGGCGTAGGTATAAGCGGTCAGCGCGTCGAGGTTGTCGCCGGCCACCCGCAGGCCATGCTCGGCGATCAGGAAAAACCAGTTGCCGCCCCAGGCGATATCGCCGACCACCTGGCCGATGCCCGGTACCTGCAACACCAGCGCCTTGCGGTAACGGTAGGCCGGCACATTGCGCACGCTCACCGTATGGTCTTCGTGCAGGGTCGCCTGCACCGTACCCACCGGCGTCTCGATGCGGTGCACGCCGGGGCTGATCTTGCCCAGATGCGCCAACGACGCCACCAGCCCGATGGTGCCGTGGCCGCACATGCCCAGGTAACCGGTGTTGTTGAAGAAAATCACCCCGGCACAGGCGCTCGGGTCCACCGGTGTGCAGAGCAGGGCGCCCACCAGCACGTCGCTGCCACGGGGTTCCAGCACACAAGCGGCGCGCCATTGATCGTGATGTTCGGCGAGCAGCTTGCGGCGTTCGGCCATGCTGCCGGTGCCCAGGTCAGGAAAGCCGGCGGTCACCAGACGGGTCGGTTCGCCGCCGGTGTGGGAGTCGATCACGGTGATGCGTTTCATGGGGGGGCCACGTCCGTTCAGATGAGTGAACGAAAGAGTGGCCTGTGCAGCGGGGTGTCGGCTTGATGGATTTATCCTGTGCCGATGACGAAATCAGCACAGCCTTCTGAAGGTTTCAGTGCGCGTGAGGCAGGTGCTCGAACAGGGTTTTGCAGACCCCGGCAATGTGCTCGTCCAGCAGCTTCACCGCCAGATCCACATCCCCGGCACGACAGGCCGCGAGGATTTCACGGTGCTCATGATCAGCCCGTTCCTTGCCGGCCGACAGGCTCATCTGCATGCGCAGGTAGCGCTCCAGCTTGTCATTGACCGAACGAATCAGGCTGACCAGAAACGGCCGTTGCGCCGGCTCGTAAAGGCAAGCGTGCAGCTCCCAATTGAGCTCGGCCCAGCGACCCACGTCGTCCTCGCCAATGAACTCCTGACAGATACGCTCGGCCCGGGCGAAGGTTTCTTCGGTCATGTTGGGGATGGCCAGGCGCAGTATTTTGTCTTCCAGCAACATCCGCACTTCGAACATCTGCGCCAGCTCGGCATCGGACACCCGCGTGACCATCGCCCCGCGATTGCGCTGGAACATCACCAGCCCTTCAGCCTCCAGCCGCTTGAGGGCCTCGCGCACCGGAATCTTGCTGACGTTGAACTGGCGGGCAATGTCGTCCTGGCGAATCGGTTCGTCTTCGGCGAAATGCCCGGCGACGATGGCGTCGCGCAGATGACGGGTGATGATTTCCGAAGTCGAAGGCGTATTGCCAAGGTCGGGGGCGTTGAGTTTGGGTAGGTTCACGGCGGCGGTCGTTTGGAGTGAGATGGCGATAGGGTATACGAAATTCTTTCGCTGCGAAGTTCCAGACGATGGCCGCCCCGAAGAATAGGTATCAGCGGGGCGCTACCCAGACGCTTCGCGTGGGATCTCACCGGTCTGAATAGTCATTCGACAGCGCATCGGCCCGGATTCGAGCGGGATGCCCCGAGTGGATATCTGCGCGAAGCCGATTATGCTTCAAGGAACTTCGCAGCGATGCGAGGCCGCCAGCCTGTTTCCATGCTTCGCGCAGTCCTTGATCCGATGACATCAGCCCTGGGGCCTGGGTACGGTAAAAAGGTAACGAGGTACTCCGCCCTATAACAAGAGCAAGACGGAGAACACTCATGGCCGCAATCGACAACACATCCACGGGCAGCGCGCCCCACCACGGGATCACCAGGGAGGAGCGCAAGGTCATTTTCGCCTCGTCCCTGGGCACGGTGTTCGAGTGGTACGACTTCTACCTTTACGGCTCCCTCGCCGCGATCATAGCGAAGCATTTTTTCGCCGGCGTCAATGAGACAACGTCCTTCATCTTTGCGCTGCTCGCGTTCGCCGCGGGCTTCGCCGTACGCCCCTTCGGCGCGATCGTGTTCGGTCGACTGGGCGACATGATCGGGCGCAAGCACACGTTCCTCATCACCATTGTCATCATGGGTATCTCCACCGCCATAGTGGGCTTTCTGCCCGGCTATGCGACCATCGGCGTGGCGGCACCGATCATCCTGATCACCCTGCGCCTGTTGCAAGGCCTGGCCCTGGGCGGTGAGTACGGTGGCGCGGCGACCTATGTGGCCGAACATGCGCCGAAAGGCAAACGCGGCTACTTCACCTCGTGGATCCAGACCACCGCGACCCTCGGCCTGTTTCTTTCGCTGCTGGTGATCCTCGCCTGCCGCACCATTCTCGGCAATGAGGCCTTCGAGGCCTGGGGCTGGCGGATTCCGTTCCTGCTGTCGATCCTGCTGCTGATCATCTCGGTGTACATCCGCTTGCAACTCAGCGAGTCACCGGTGTTCTTGAAGATGAAGGAAGAAGGCAAGTCCTCCAAGGCGCCGCTGACCGAATCCTTCGCCCGCTGGGAAAACCTCAAGATAGTGATCATGGCCCTGCTCGGCGGCACTGCCGGCCAGGCGGTGGTCTGGTACACCGGACAGTTCTATGCGCTGTTTTTCCTGCTGCAGACGCTGAAGATCGACCCGCAGACTGCCAACTATCTGATTGCCGGCTCGCTGCTGATCGGTACGCCGTTTTTCATCATATTCGGCAGCCTGTCCGACCGCATCGGCCGCAAGGGCATCATCATGGCGGGCTGCATCCTTGCGGCGCTGACCTACTTCCCGATCTTCCATGCCTTGACCCAATACGGTAACCCCGACGTATTCGCCGCGCAGGAGAAGAACCCGGTCACGGTGATCGCTGATTCGAGTAAGTGCTCGTTCCAGTTCGACCCGGTGGGTAAGGCCAAATTCACCAGTTCCTGCGACCTTGCCAAGACTGTGCTGGCGAAGAAGGCCATACCCTATGAGAACGTGAAGGCCGAACCGGGTGCCATCGCACAAGTCCGCATCGGCGAGAAAGTGATTCAGAGCTTCGAGGGCACCGGCATGCCGGCCGCTGACTTCAAGGCCCGCAACGATGCCTTCGTCGCTACCCTCGGCACCGCCCTCAAGGACGCCGGTTACCCCGAGAAGGCCGACCCGGCCAAGACCAATTACCCGATGGTGTTGCTGCTCCTGACCATCCTGGTGATCTACGTCACCATGGTCTACGGCCCGATCGCCGCCTGGCTGGTGGAA
Organism: Pseudomonas sp. JL3; assembly: GCF_031570575.1. Classification (NCBI taxonomy): domain Bacteria; kingdom Pseudomonadati; phylum Pseudomonadota; class Gammaproteobacteria; order Pseudomonadales; family Pseudomonadaceae; genus Pseudomonas; species Pseudomonas sp. JL3. The sequence goes on along the minus strand of NZ_JAKWJK010000003.1, from coordinate 55,467 downwards.
CTCTTCCCGGCGCGCATCCGCTACACCTCGATGTCGCTGCCGTACCACATCGGCAATGGCTGGTTCGGCGGCTTTCTGCCCACGGTGGCGTTCGCCATGGTCGCGGCCACGGGGGATATCTACTACGGGCTGTGGTACCCCATCGTCATCGCCGTGATGACGGCCATTCTTGGCACGTTCTTCCTGCCGGAAACCAAGGATCGGGAAATTCATCACACATAGGGTTGGCACTCGCCCTTTCCCGCGAGGGGGAGGGCAATGTGCGGTATCAAGGAAGCTTTGAGAGCTAGCGCTTACGACGGTGGCCCGTGATCATCGACAGCGGCAGGTTTTCACGCAAGCGTACGCTCTCCACCAGCGCTGCGAGGAGATGCACGCAAACCAATGTGAGCAGTGCATCGGCCATAAACTCATGGACATCACGCAGCCAGTCTTCGCCCCAGAAGTAGTCCACTTCCTCCATCAGGAAACCGCTGATACCCAGGCCGGTCATCAACAGCAGCATGAGAACCATCACCAATGCTCCGATAGGCGAGTGCCCCATTCGGTGATAGCCCTGGCCGGAAAACAGCGCCCGGCCATGCTGAGCGACACGCGTCGGGGTCGGCCAGAAGTCTGACCAACGCGCCGATGGCGGGCCGATGAACCCCCACACCACACGCACCAGTACGACAGCCACGGCGTAATAGCCGAGCCAGCGATGCCAGCCGTCGCCTTCCTCATTGAGGAAGTAGTCGCTGATGAAGACAACCGCCAGGGACCAATGACAAACGCGTACGAGAGGGTCCCAGAGGCGCAGGGTTTCTGCTTTCACATTCGTCCTATTCGATTTCTTCTTTCACGACTTTGCCGGTGACCGGGTCAAAGTAGATTTCGACTTTGCGCTTGTCTTTGTCCCAGCCGTAGATTTCGTAGCAATTGCCGGCAGTGACTTTGAATTTCTTGATGTTGTAGCCCTTGTTCTTGAGCTCTTCCTGAAATTTGGCCTGGTCCTGCCATTGGGCTTTGTCGGTTGTGGTGCATTGAGGGCCGGCAATGGCCAGGGGGGAGGCGGCAAGAAGCGAGAGCAACAGAAGTTTGCGCATGGGGTTTCCTCGAAATATTGTTGTTGTCTGACAACGCGAGAGATTCTCAATCACTCTTCGCGCGCTGAAGATTAAATGAGCTTTGAATCATTGTCACGATGTAGCGCACTGCAAACAAACGCCCCTGGATGCAGGGCGTTTGATTTCAGGTTTTCACTCAGAACCGGTAGTTGGTGCTCAGCTCCAGAGTGCGTGGCGCTCCGGGGGTGATCAGGTCCACCGAGCCATGGGCCGAGGCGTAATAGTCCTTGTCGAAGACGTTGCGCAAGCGTAGCGCCATGTCCCATTTCGGCAAGTTGTAGAGCAACGCCGCGTCCACGGTGGTGTAAGCGGGCATGACCACCTGGTTGTCCAGGGCGGTGTAACGGTCATCGACATAGTTCGCCCCCATGCCCACACGCCAAGTGTTGGTCAGTGAGCGCACCAGCCACAGGTTGGCACTGTGGCGCGGGGTCAGGGTCGGTGTCTGGCCTTCGTTGGCGACGCCGTTGGTCCGGCTGTTGGACTTGGTGATCTCGGCGTCCAGATAGGCATAGCCGGCATAGACCTGCCACTTGTCACTCAACTGCCCGCTGGCGGTCAACTCAAGACCGTCGGTGCGCTGCTCGCCCGACAGAACCAGTTTGGTCGGGTTCGCCGGATCGGTCGTTTTCATGTTGGTGCGTTCCAGACGGAACAGCGCCGCCGTCAACGCCAGGCGATTGTCGAGCAGGTCCCACTTGCCACCGATCTCGAAGTTGGTGGTTTGCTCCGGCTCAAGGTCCTGGTTGCTAGTGCTCAGGGCGAAGACTTCGGAGGAGGGTTGATAAGAACGACTCACCGAAATGTAGTAGGACTGAACCTGATCAGGCTGATAGACCAAGCCTGCACGCGGGCTCCAGGTGTTGTCGGTTCGGGACATTGAGGCACCCGTCAGGTCATCCGAGTATTCCTGGTCGAACACGTCATAGCGCACACCCAGCAAGGCTTTCCAGTGCGGGGTCAGTTCAATCAGATCCTGGACGTAGAAACCGGCCGTGTCCTGGGTAGTGGTGCCCTTGGCGGTTTGTCGGTTGGCCTGGAACGGCACATCGACCAGGCCATCGCGGTACACCGGGACCCGCGCTACGTTGGATTGGCTGAAGACGGATTGATCCTTGACCTGACGCCCCAGTTCCACGCCATAGAGCAGGTTGTGGTTCATCCCCGCGAGCCTGGCCTGTTGCTTCAGTTCGGTCTGGTTGAACCAGCCGTCTTCCTTGCGCTGCACATTGCCGCGATTGAGTTTTACCAGCAATTCGCCGTTGGGCGCGGTGACGAAACGGGTCGGGCTGGAGTCGGCGAGTGTGTTGTTGCGATCCAGATCGTAGTGGTAGTAGCGGCTGGTGTTGCTCAGGGTGAAGTCGTCGTTGATGCGGTAGTCGACGCCAGCCGTGAACGAGAACACTTCGCTGCGGGTGTAATCGTCATCCGGATCGGCGGAACCGAAACGCTTGTCCCGATCGACATCGACCGGGCGATCGCCCCGCGCGGGAATGCCGAAGTCGATCAAGCGTTTGTCGTAGAGGTACGTCGCCCCCAGGTTCAGCTCAAGATCGTCGGAGAGTTTGAAGTAGGCCGAAGGCGCAATGGCCTTGCGATCGATATAGCCATCATCGCGGAAGGTGTCGCTGTTCTCCAGCGCACCGGTCACCCGGAATGCCTTGTCGTTTTGCTGCTGATCGGCCCAGCCAGCATCGAACTGCGTGCGCTTTTTCCCCTCGCTGTCGAAGCTGACACCCACCTCCTGCTTGGGGGTGAAGTTGGGTTTCTTGCTGATGCTGTTGATCAGGCCACCGGATGAGCCGCGGCCATAGAGCACCGCTGCCGGTCCCTTGATCACTTCCACGCGCTCGACGTTGGACAGATCGCGGAAGTACAACGCATCGTCACGAACGCCGTCGACGTACATGTCGCCGATGGCACTGAAGCCGCGAATGGTGACCTGGTCGCGCTGACCATCGCCATTGGAAAGGCCGATGCCGGGAACGTTTTTCAGCACGTCTTCCATCGATTGCGCGCCCTGATCCTTGATCACGCTCTGGGGGATCACGTTCACCGTTTGCGGGATATCCCGTAGCGGGGCGTCGATCTTCAGTGCGCTGCGGCTGTCGGTCGGCTTGTAGTTCTGCTCGCTGTAATCACTGGTCACAGCGGTTGCAGGCAGGGCCAATACCGATTGGGTTTCTGCTTGCAAATCAGGTACTGCAAAAAGCCCCAGCAGTGAGAGAGAGGCGGGGTAAATGCGCGGTAAAGCCACCATGAGCTCCTTTTTTAATTATTGCGCTAATGATAACGATTATCTTTTGTAAGTAAATAAATATCATTCACATACAGGGCCGACACATTCGCCGTTGACCCATACATGCGGTAAAACGTATATTCGAAAAAACGCATATGCCGGTATTCATCCGACTGCGTGAACACCAAACGTTGAGAAACCCAATGGCTGACCAACTGACGCCGACCACTGTTTTCAAATGCCTGGCTGACGACAACCGGGCCCGCATGATGCTGCTCATCGCCCGTGAGGGAGAGCTGTGCGTCTGCGAGCTGACCTGTGCGTTGAATGAGAGCCAGCCCAAAGTCTCCAGGCACCTGGCGCAATTGCGCACATGCGGATTGCTCTCGGACCGTCGGCAGGGCCAATGGGTTTATTACCGACTGCACCCGGATCTGCCGGGCTGGGTGCATCAGGTGCTGACCGTGGTGCTCGAATCCAACGGGCACTGGTTGAGCCCGGATGCCAAACGCCTTGAAGAAATGGGTGACCGTCCCGAACGGGCAGCTGCCTGCTGTCCGGTTCGAGGACTCCAGAGCACTATTGCGCAGGACAATGACCATGCACGATGACCACATGCCCCAACTCGATACCGAACTGGTTGATCTCCCGTCGACCGACAAGCTCGGCATCGAACAAACCTCCAGCCACAAGCCGCGCATTTTGCTGTTGTACGGATCGACCCGTGAACGCTCCTTCAGTCGCTTGCTGGTCGAGGAGGCCGCCCGGTTGCTACAGCACTTCGGCGCCGAGACGCGGGTTTTCAATCCGTCTGGTTTGCCGCTGCCTGATGATGCTGGCGACGATCACCCGCGGGTGCAGGAACTGCGCGAATTGATGTTGTGGTCGGAAGGGCAGGTCTGGTGTTCACCAGAACGTCACGGTTCGATGAGCGCGGTCTTCAAGGCGCAGATCGACTGGGTGCCGCTCGCGATGGGCGCCGTACGCCCGACCCAGGGCAAGACCCTCGCCGTGATGCAAGTGTGCGGTGGCTCGCAGTCATTCAATGTAGTTAATCAGCTGCGGGTGCTGGGGCGCTGGATGCGCATGTTCACCATTCCCAACCAATCCTCCGTACCAAAGGCTTATATGGAATTCGACGATAACGGCCGGATGAAACCTTCGCCGTTCTACGACCGTGTCGTGGATGTGATGGAAGAGTTGGTGAAATTCACCTTGCTGCTGCGCGACCGTCAGGACTATCTGGTCAATCGTTATTCCGAGCGCAAGGAATCGGCGCAAGAACTCATGAAACGTGTCAATCAGCGCTCCATTTGAAGGGGGAAACATGACTATCAAAGTGGGCATCAATGGTTTTGGCCGCATCGGTCGCCTCGCTCTGCGCGCAGCCTGGCGCTGGCCAGAATTTGAGTTCGTGCAGATCAACGATCCGGCGGGCGACGCGGCAACCCATGCGCATCTGCTGAACTTCGACTCGGTGCATGGCCGTTGGAATGACCAGGCCGACTCCGAAGGTGACAGCATTGTCATCGACGGCAAACGAATCAAAGTGACCGCCAACAAGGCGATTGCCGACACCGATTGGTCGGGCTGCGATCTGGTGATTGAAGCCAGCGGCAAAATGAAGACCGTCGCGGTGCTTCAGGCTTACCTCGACCAAGGCGTGAAACGTGTGGTGGTCAGCGCTCCGGTGAAGGAGCAGGGCGCGCTGAACATCGTCATGGGCGTCAACCATCAGCTGTTCAACCCGACGGAGCATCGCATCGTCACCGCCGCGTCGTGCACCACCAACTGTCTGGCGCCGGTGGTGAAGGTGATCCACGAGAAACTGGGCATTCGCCACGGTTCGATCACCACCATCCACGACCTGACCAACACTCAAAGCATCCTCGATCAGCCGCACAAGGATCTGCGCCGAGCGCGAGCTTCGGGCATGAGTTTGATCCCGACCAGCACCGGCTCGGCCACCGCCATTGCCGAAATCTTCCCGGAACTGCGCGGGCGTCTCAATGGCCACGCCGTGCGCGTACCGTTGGCCAACGCTTCGCTGACCGACTGTGTCTTTGAGGTGGAGCGCGTCACCACTGTCGAAGAAGTGAATCAGTTCCTCAAGCACGCGTCCGAGAACGAACTGAAAGACATCCTCGGTTTCGAGGAGCGTCCGCTGGTGTCCATCGACTACCGCACCGACCCGCGCTCATCGATCATCGATGCGCTGTCGACCATGGTCATCAATGGCACCCAGGTCAAAATTTATGCCTGGTACGACAATGAGTGGGGTTACGCGAACCGCACCGTCGAACTGGCCAGAATGGTCGGCCTGGCCGTTTAAGGAGCGGTGATGAAAGCGTTGTCAGCCCTCGCGCCTCAAGTGCGGCAGTACCTGCTCGTGACGGGCAATTACTGGGCCTTCACCCTCACCGACGGTGCTTTGCGCATGTTGGTGGTGCTGCACTTTCACGCGTTGGGCTACAGCCCGCTGCAAATCGCGGCGTTGTTTCTGTTCTACGAACTCTTTGGTGTGATCACTAACCTGGTGGGTGGCTACCTCGGCGCCCGATTGGGCCTGAACCGGACCATGAACATCGGGCTGGGAATGCAGGTTGCGGCGCTGTTGATGCTGACAGTGCCAGTGGCCTGGCTGACGATTCCTTGGGTGATGGGCGCGCAGGCGTTGTCGGGGATTGCCAAAGACCTGAACAAGATGAGCGCCAAAAGCTCGATCAAGCTTCTGGTGCCCGATGGACAGCAGGGCAAGCTTTACCAATGGATAGCCATCCTCACCGGTTCGAAGAACGCACTCAAGGGTGTCGGTTTCTTTCTCGGCGGGGCATTGCTCGCCCTGATCGGGTTCAAAGGGGCATTGCTGGCCATGGCGGGTGTGCTGGCGCTGATTTGGGTCAGCAGCTTGATCCTGTTGAAAAAGGATCTGGGCAAGGCGAAAGCCAAGCCCAGGTTTCGCGACATTCTGTCCAAGAGCCGGGCCATCAACATTCTGTCAGCGGCCCGAATGTTTCTGTTCGGCGCTCGCGATGTCTGGTTTGTCGTGGCGTTGCCGGTGTACTTGAGCAGCGTCTTTGGCTGGGACTTCTGGAAGGTCGGTGGATTCCTCGCCGCCTGGGTGATCGGCTACGGCATCGTGCAATCGTTCGCCCCGCGAATCACCGGCAAGAAACGAGGGCATGTTCCTGATGGTCGCGCTGCCTTTTTGTGGGCGCTTGCTTTGGCGGGCCTGCCCGCGGCAATCGCTCTGGGCCTGAACAGCGGATTGTCGCAACAAGTGGTGCTGTTAGGCGGCTTGATGGTCTTTGGTGCGCTGTTCGCGGTGAACTCCTCGCTGCACAGCTACCTGATCGTGTCCTATGCCAAGGAAGACGGCGTGTCGCTTGACGTGGGTTTTTACTACATGTCCAACGCCATGGGACGGCTGATCGGCACCGTGCTCTCGGGCTGGGTTTATCAGGCTTTCGGGCTGGGGGCGTGTTTATGGATATCCAGCGCATTTGTTATTTTCGCGGCATTGATTTCTGTGGCGTTACCGAGGCATGCCGAAGCGAGTTAAATTGGCTGGCGGCGGCTGTTTCACTGGCTTTACTCGAAGTATGTAACTTTCATTTCTATTTTTCTTACTTGTGGTTTGCCATTTTTCAGGCGTCAAATATTTGCAATTTCTTATATGGATCGAAAAGCAATTAGCCTTAGCACAATTCATTCATACGCATTTATTAAAACCTCAGCCATAAATAAACGCACCAGACCAGGCTGCGAGGAAAACTGCAAGAACCTGACAACTAAAGATTTGCCACAACAAAAAATCAAATCCTCCTTATAAGTCGGTGATAATCATGATTAAAATCATGACCTACTTTTTAATAGGAGCTGGTATTGCAGGATGCAACGGTATGGTAAAGCCCGACTTGTCGGGACCTGCCAATGATTCATACTTTTCCGTCTTCTCGGGCTTTCCCTTGCCCTATCTGTACATGGCCTCGGCCGTGCAATGGAACGAAGACTACGCCGTCACCACTCGCCACACCCCCCTCATCCGTAACGTGGAATACAGCTGCAGCACTGGCTGCGACCTTGTTTTCATCCAGCACAAGGCCGACGGTCGCTACCCGTCATGGCGCGCACCGCGTGTGGGTGAACACATCACTGCCGTGGGGGCGAGCCCCTACATGACGACCGTCACCGGGCAAGGCAAAGTGTACCCGGCGCCTTTCATCAATAGCGATGAAGGCAGCGGTGAACGCTATGCCATCCATGATGCCCCGATGATAAAGGGGATGTCGGGTGGTCCCGTCATCGGTAATGACGGCAGCATTGTCGGTATCAATGTCGGCTTTTTCTCCACCACCCTTAATGATGTGAGTTTTCACCCTGGGTTAAAGGGGGCTGAGCGAGTCAGCATCTTTATCCCTTACTCGATCATTCAGCGTGAGTGGGAGCTGATGCAGGTGAAGCTTAACGATCCGCATGGCGCGAAATATGCGAAGAAGTAACTTCGCGTCGTCAATCAATTAGCCGCCAGGATGTGGATCATCGTGTTGGGTACGATGATCCACATCCTGGCTGGTTAGTTGAATCCAGGCGTATATTGATTGTGTCGATCCAGGTCATTGAGGCGATAGCAGATCGCTGGCGGCGCGACAGACGAGAGGCTGGGGGCTAGCAGATATCCCAGAACGTTTGGAGGTGTGACATGAGCCAATATCAACGACTCTTTCTAATAGCCGGCCCCACCATGCGTCACACGCCGGCGCTGCAGCGGGCCGTCGCCCTTGCCGAAGCCACGGGCGCAGCGCTGCATATCACGGTGTTCATCGAAGATTTCAACATCCTGGGTTTGATCCACGCCAGTGCGCGGTTTCGTGAGGCTTGTCAGCAAGAGAACGAAAAATGGCTCAAGGATGAAGCCGATCTGATCCGTGGGCGCGGGATCAACCTGAGCACCGAGGTGCTTTTCACACGCGACGCACTGCAAGAGATCCTGCAGCACGTGACAACAACGCAGGCGGATCTGGTCATCAAGGACGTGCAGCATGAGTCGGCGCTCAAACGCGTTTTCATCACGCCTCTGGATTGGCATCTGCTGCGTGAATGTCCGGTGCCTGTCCATCTGGTCAGCGAAGTCAGTTGCCCACTTCCGCGCGTGATCGTGGCGGCAGTCGATCCGTCGCATCCAGAGACTCAGATCACCGGAATCAACGACCTGATCATCCAGGCTGCGAACGAATTGGCAATGCAGTGCAATGCAGAAATGCATCTGCTGTATGCCTACGATCTATCGCAGACGCATATATCCGATGCGGGCGCGGGTGCAGTGACGATGCCCGGCTTCAACAGCGACGTGCGTAAGTCTTTGCACAAGTCATTCATCACATTGGCCGATCACTACGGCGTGCCCACCGAACGGCAACACTTCGTTGCAGGGCCGCCCGGTAAAGCGCTGGCTGACTTCGCTGCGCATCACCGGGCCGACGTTATCGTCATGGGCAATGCGCATCGCAAGGGGCTGGAGAAGTGGGTGGGCAGTACCACGGAGCATGTGCTGTATCGGGTGCCCTGCAACATTCTCGCAGTCGCCGGGCAAGCGGATCAATGAATGGATCCGTTGTTAAGTGAGCTGGAAAGGGGCCCTCGGCGGCCGGTTCGGGATTTTTTCAGGGCGCGTGCCGAGATATCCCGGTAGGTGTCACTATCGGTCGCCGCGAGCAGCTTTGCACCGTCCTTCAATGTGGCCATAAAGGTCACCTCGGTGTTTTTGCCGGCAAGCAGATAGCCGGCGATGGCTCCGACGGGACCGAGCAACATGGCACCCGCGAGCCCCAGGCCTATGGCGGACTTAATATTCTTGTTGGAATCAGTGTTCTGAATGGTCAGATCTTTAAACTCCGAGACCGGGAAGCTGGTTCCAAGCCGGGGTTTGAGGGACGTTTTGAGGGTGATGGTTCCAAGGTGATATTCCCCGTCGCCCTGCGGGAAGTCACCGGCGAGCACTATGATCTTTGCCATGTGGAATGTTCTCTTGGGCGATCATTTTTGGGTAGGACATTGCGCGCGCCCAAAGTCAAAACGTCAACGATCCGACGATGAGTGGCGTCCATGATTCGCGATCCACAAGTAGCAGTCCTGCAAAACAATTTCATTCGCAGGCGCAGGCCATTTGCAGGAGGCCGGCGCTGGTGTTCCGACATGGACGTTTTATAACGTTTAGCTCAACCAGGCAGAGAGTGCGCTTTAATCCTCCGCTGGTCCGACAGGTTTAATCGCGATCAGGACAAATGCTCGGCATCATCAACAGACCTTTCAGCCGAGAGGGTTTAACGGGGGATTAATGGACTTCTGGACCACCACGCAGGTATCGATTCTAGGGTTGGTTGAAGGGCTCACAGAGTTTTTGCCCATCTCCAGTACCGGACACCAGATTATTGCCGCGGACTTGCTCGACTTCGGCGGTGAGCGAGCCATGGCGTTCAATATCATCATTCAGTTGGGGGCCATTCTGGCGGTCGTCTGGGAGTTTCGTCGCAAGATTCTGGAGATCACTACCGGTTTGCCGACCCAGCGTAATGCGCAGCGTTTCACTCTGAATTTGTTGATCGGTTTCTTGCCCGCGGTTGTTCTGGGTGTGATGTTCGCCGACAAAATCCATGAGTATCTTTTCAACCCGATCACCGTAGCCGTGGCGCTGGTGATCGGTGGAGTCATCATGTTGTGGGCCGAACAACGTGAGCATGTGGTGGTTATCGATCACGTTGACGAAATGCGCTGGACCGATGCCTTGAAAGTCGGTTGTGCACAGTGCCTGGCGATGATCCCCGGCACTTCGCGCTCGGGATCGACGATTATCGGCGGGTTGCTGTTTGGCCTGTCACGCAAGACGGCTACCGAGTTTTCGTTCTTCCTGGCGATGCCGACGATGGTGGGGGCCGCGGTGTACTCGGGCTACAAGTACCGCGACCTGTTCCAGTCCGCCGACTTGCCGGTGTTTGCCCTGGGGTTTGTAGCCGCGTTCCTCTTTGCGATGATTGCCGTGCGCGGTTTGCTCAAGTTCATCGCCAATCATAGTTATGCAGTGTTTGCCTGGTACCGGATTGCGTTCGGCTTGCTGATTCTGGCGACATGGTTTTTGGGTTGGATCGACTGGAATCATCTCCCAGAGGGGGCGTAGGTTTTTCTGCGCACATAAAAACGCCGCTTGTTGAGCGGCGTTTTTATGTGGACGTGATGGTGGATCTAAATCTTGTTAACGCCCGCCAATGGCAGGCTGATCTGCTGTTCACGCTGCAGGAAATTCATCATCAGCAGCACTCGTTCCTCGCCGTCCATGGCCAGGAACACCGCCTCGAGATCGGAGAACGGGCCTTCAGTGATGCGCACCGTATCTCCGTGCCTCAACAATGTTGTCACAATCGCCTGGCTGTCTCGCTCCTGGAGCTCGTCGATCAGCGCATCGCGGATCGGCAGTGGCTGACCGCCGAACCCGACAACTCGCGAAACGCCACGGGTCGAGCGCAGCGGGCCCCAACTGTCCTGAAGGCTCAGTTGAATAAACAGATATCCCGGAAACAACGACTCGCTGATCACTCGACGCTGCCCGCGCAAAACGCGCTCACGCCGGTAGGTCGAGCGAAAACAGGCGTAGCCCTGGCGCTGTAAATGCTCTTCGGCGCGTTCATCCTGTTTGGGCTTGCACTGAAGCAGATACCAGGCTTTGGCGGCGTGCTCTGCAATCGCGTTCATGTAAATGCCTCCTGCGCGTCGATCTGCTTCAGCAGTTCGGCGGTTTTGTGCTGCATGAGCGAGCTGTCGCCGCGACTTTCCACGGTCAGGCACGTCACGCCATCATCGTTCAGAAGACGCAAGCTGAGACGCCAGTCGGCAAAGACCAGGTTCAGTCCATCGCTCTCGTCGATGTCGAGGGCGTCGGCGGCGTAGCGCTGCCTGATGCTCGCCAGTAACGCCGGACCATCCTTGACCTGACGGCGGATTTCCCCGGAAGAGGGGAAGGCACCGATGCGCTCTACCAGCAGCACCGGCGGTTTCTGCACGCGGGGAAAGATCAGCTCCGACGCATAGGCGCGCACGATGAGGTACGCGAGGTTGTTTTTAAGGTCAGCGCCATACGGGCGGCGACTGTCATCTGCCTTGAAACCGCTCAATGTCTTCATAGAGGCTTCGTCCATAGGGTAATAAAGACCAAAAAATCAATTCGATAACGCACACGATTGTCAGGGTTCAGCGCCGTCACAAGGTGTTTTGATGCAAGTGCTCGAAGCAGAAATTGGTAGCTTCGATGTAACCTTCGGCGCCGCCGCAATCGAAGCGTCGGCCCTTGAATTGATAAGCCAGAACGCAGCCGTCCTGGGCCTGTTTCATCAACGCGTCGGTAATCTGGATTTCACCGCCCTTGCCAGGTTCGGTGTCAGCGATCAGGTCGAAGATGTCGGGGGTCAGAATGTACCGGCCGATAATGGCCAGGTTGGACGGGGCGTCTTCCGGGCGGGGTTTTTCGACCATGCTGTTAACCCGGTAAATACCCTCGCGAATCAGTTCGCCGGCAATCACTCCGTACTTTTGAGTCTGCTCACGCGGCACTTCCTGGATCGCCACGATCGAGCAGCGGAATTGCTCGTAGAGCTTGAGCATTTGCGCCAGCACGCCATCGCCCTCAAGGTTCAGGCACAGGTCATCGGCCAGCACCACGGCGAACGGCTCATCACCGATCAACGAACGACCGCTGAGAATGGCGTGACCCAGGCCCTTCATCTCTACTTGGCGGGTATAGGAAAAAGTACAGGTATCGATCAGCTCACGAGTGCCTTCCAGGAATCGCTCCTTATCAGTGCCGCGAATCTGGTGTTCGAGCTCGAAGCTGACATCGAAATGATCCTCCAGCGCTCGCTTGCCCCGGCCGGTGACGATGGCCATATGTTGCAGACCGGCGTCGCGCGCTTCCTCGACGGCGTACTGGATCAGCGGCTTATTGACGATCGGCAGCATCTCCTTCGGCATGGCCTTCGTGGCGGGCAAAAAGCGGGTCCCATAGCCGGCTGCGGGGAATAGGCATTTACGAATCATGAAAGCGTCCTTGAAAGTAGACAGGTGGAATGGCTAATGGCAGTAGGAAAGGTTCGACGGGTTGTCGGAACCGGTAACGCTGAAGAGTGCGGGCTCTAAATGGCTCGATCACTCGAGAAAAATGTTGGCAACGCTGCATGGGCAGCGAAAGGCCTGTACGCCATGTTTCGCGCAAGGCGGGGGCAGAGAAAATCGGGTGGTCGGTTGGCCGGCGAGCATGCCTGGTTGTTCCACTGCATGCTCCTGACGCAACTCGCTGTAAACAAAGTTATTGCCCAAGGCATCTCTTACCCAACTTCTAACCGAATGTCTGACGCCCTGGCAATGCACTAACGGAACGGCTATATATTAGCCACTCGCTATTTCGGTGTAATTTAGATTGAACGGTCGTGGGAAAACGGCAATTGTTAGAAATTGTCTGGATAAATTCTCGAACTGTTATTTTCGGCTCTCAAAGAGTGAAATGTTATTTTTTGTCTGAAGAAAAAGTTGGGGGCTGTTCGAACGTCATGGTAATAAATACGCACTGATGGTTTGAAAGTTCCAGCTGCAGTTACTGGGGTTATACATACCCGGATTCATTCGTAGTTTAAAGCTCTTATGTTCGGCAAGTGCTATGTCACCGCCACTGTTGACAAGACGGGGAATGTTATCTTGCTTAAAAGGGTTTTGATTGTCTGCGTCGGCAATATTTGCCGCAGTCCCACCGCGGAGTATCTGCTACGCGGGGCACTCGTTCATTCCGATATCGAGGTCAGTTCGGCTGGCCTCGCTGCCTTGGCGGGCAAACCCATCGAGCCGACGGCACACGCCGTACTCAAGGAACATGGTCATCTGCCCGATGGGCATGAGGCCGTTCAACTCACGTCTCAAGCCGTCAGCGAGGCGGACTTGATTCTGGTGATGGAGCGACGGCATGTCAGCGGGGTACTCAACATTGCCCCTGAAGCGCGAGGCAAAGTGTTGCTACTGGGCAAATGGCAAGACGATCGCGAAATCAGCGACCCCTACCGTCAAGGCAAACCTGCATTTGTGCACGCTTATGCGTTGATCGAAGAAGCCGTACTCGCATGGGCTCAGCGCCTGGCGCGCTGATGGCCACTCCTTTTTGAATCGTAATACAGGCAAAGAATCCGACTTATGCAGCAAGCACCGGTAGTTAACGTGCGGGACGACGACAATGACGAGATTGATCTTCTCGGCTTGTTTGGAACACTCATCGACCATAAATGGCTGATTGCCGCGGTTACCGGTGCCTTTATGGTGGCTGGGGCCGCGTACGCGGTGCTTGCGACCCCGGTATACCAGGCGAATGCGCTGTTGCAGGTCGAAGCGAAAAAGAACGATTTGTTGGGTTTCTCCGATGTCAGCAGCATGTTGGGAAAAGAGTCGCCTTCGGCGACCGAGATCGAGCTGATCAAGTCTCGTGCGGTGATTGGCAAGACGGTCGATAACCTGAAACTTGATATTGTCATACAACCGATGTACTTCCCGGTGGTCGGTGAGTTCCTGGCTCGTCGATTCCAGAGTAAAAATCCCGGTGAAATAGCCGACCCCATGTTGGGGTTGAACAGTTTCGCCTGGGGAGGGGAGTCACTGAAGATATTCAAACTGGATCTGCCCGACTCGCAACTGGGCAAGAAGTTGACCCTGACCGCGGGTGAAAATGGTCATTACACCTTGGTGGACGAAGACGACAACGTATTGGCAGCCAGCCAGGCTGGACAACTTTTCGAACAAAATGGCGTTGCGTTTCAGATAGAAGAAATGCACGCCAATCCTGGAACCCGCTTCAGAATCATCCGCAATTCTCGCCTGACCAGCATCCTCGACTACCAAGAGGATTTGGATGTAACCGAGCGTGGAAAAGAGTCGGGCATGATCGGCCTGGCGCTGGAAAGCACAGATCCGAATCAGGCCATTAAAACCCTCAATGAAATTGCCGCTATTTATGTGCGGCAAAACGTAGAGCGCACTTCAGCTGAGGCAGCGCAAAGCCTGGCGTTTCTCAAAGAGCAACTTCCGGTGGTCAAGAAGGACCTGGAAAAAGCCGGGAATGCCTTGAATGAATACCAGACACGCAGTAAGTCCGTGGACATCACGCTCGAAACCAAAGCCATTCTCGATCAGATTGTCGGGCTTGATACCAGCATCTCCGAGTTGAAGTTGCAGCAAGCCGAGATGGACCGCAAGTTCACCCGCCAACATCCCGCCTATCGTGCATTGTTGACCCAGATTGGTGAGTTGAGCAGCAAGCAGAAAAGTTTGGCGTCCAAGGTGGAGAGCCTTCCCTCCACCCAGCAAGAGCTGCTGAGCCTTACCCGGGATGTAGAAGTCGGTACGGCCATTTATACCCAGCTGCTGAACAAGTCTCAGGAGCTGGATGTGATGCGCGCGGGGACGGTCGGTAACGTGCGTCTGATCGACACCGCGGATGTCAATTTTTTCAAACCGGTCAAACCGAAAAAAATCTTGATTGTATTGATCGCCACGATTCTTGGCGGCTTCCTGGCGGTGGTCCTGGTGCTGGTACGCAAGGCATTGAACCGGGGGCTGGAAAGTCCGGAAGCCATCGAGCAACTTGGGTTGCCGGTCTACGCATCGATTCCTTACAGCATTCTGCAGAAAAGTGAAGAAGACAAAGTCTCTCGCGGACGGGGACGTTCCGGCGCAGGTTCTACATTGCTGGCCGTCACTCATCCCACCGATCTGGCCGTCGAGGCGTTGCGCAGTTTGCGTACCAGTCTGCACTTCGCCATGCATGAGGCCGGCAATAACCGCCTGATGATTTCCGGGCCTAGCCCTCAGGTGGGTAAAACCTTCGTGTCGGTCAACCTCGCGGTGGTGATAGCACAAACCGGGTTGCGGGTATTGTTGATCGACGTCGACATGCGCAAAGGCTATCTGCACAAAGTGTTAGGTGTTTCTTCAGACAATGGGCTCTCCGATATCCTGGCCCGACGCTGCGATGTAGCCACTGCTATCCATAAGACCGAAATTGACAACTTCGATTTTGTCAGTCGAGGCCAAATCCCGCCCAATCCTTCCGAATTACTGATGCACGCCAATTTCAGCGCGCTATTGGAGCAGGCAAGCAAGCAATACGATCTGGTGATTCTTGATACGCCGCCGATATTGGCGGTGACAGACGCGGCGATCGTCGGGCGCTTGTCTGGGACTAACCTGATTGTGACGCGCTATGGCCTGAACCCGGCGAAAGAAATCGAATTGACAGTCCGCCGGTTCTCCCAGAATGGCGTTGCCATTAAAGGTGCGATTTTTAACGGCGTGGAGAAAAAGGCCTCCAATAAATATGGCTACAATGATTATGGTTATTACAACTATGCCTATGCCTCCGACAAAAACTGATGAATATCGAACAGGTCACGTCCTAAGTTCAGATGTCTGACGGCGTTACTATTGTTCTTGAGTTTTTATCGTTTATTGCTGCGCCGGATCATTAGCTATTAAGCATGATCAAATCGATATTTCATGGAAACACTACGTCTTGGGGAAGATGACGGAAAATCCTGGGGCGGTAGCGTGCCTTATGCCGCCCCTTCCTCATCGGCCATTCTGACCGCCGAACTTTAAGGCTATCAAGGAGCCTAGGATCTCTTAGGTTTCCAAGTGGACGGCGTGAGCCAAAAACCAACGTTTGTATCACAGGTAATCATCATGAAAGTCACTGTATTCGGAATTGGCTACGTAGGTCTTGTTCAAGGGGCGGTGCTAGCCGAGATTGGTCACGATGTAGTGTGTGTGGACGTAGATGAGCAAAAAGTAAGAAACCTGGAGCAGGGGATTATTCCAATCTATGAGCCTGGACTGGAAGTCTTAGTCAAAGAGAACTACGGCGCCGGAAGATTGAAATTCACTACCGATGCTATAGCTGCAGTAAAACATGGAGAGGTTCAATTCATTGCGGTAGGCACACCTCCTGATGAGGACGGATCTGCGGACCTGAAATATGTACTGGCCGTTGCCGAAACGATAGCAAGTAACATTGAAAGCAATTGTATTATCATTAACAAATCTACTGTTCCTGTTGGGACGGCCGATAAAGTGAGGGATCGAGTTGCGAGCGTACTTTCTCAACGCGGCCGCACTGATCTCTCATTTGATGTTGCATCGAATCCAGAATTTTTAAAAGAAGGTTCTGCAGTATCTGACTGCATGCGCCCGGATCGGATAATTGTCGGGACCGAGCAAGCCAACACCGAAGCAGTCATACGTGACCTATATGCGCCGTTTAATCGTAATCATGAAAAAATAATTGTCATGGACGTTCGCAGCGCTGAGCTGACGAAGTATGCAGCCAACTGCATGCTTGCAACAAAAATCAGCTTTATGAATGAGATCTCCAACCTCTCGGAGATGCTCGGAGCTGACATTGAAATGGTGCGTAAAGGTATCGGTTCGGACCCTCGAATAGGCTACCACTTCATTTATGCGGGGTCCGGATACGGCGGCTCCTGTTTCCCAAAGGATGTGAAGGCTCTTATTAAGGCTTCGGAGCAATTGGACTTCGATGCGAAAGTTCTAAAGTCTGTCGAATCACGAAATCACGAGCAAAAATCTGTTCTATCGAGAAAAATCCTAAAACATTACGACGGAAAAATAGAAGGTAAAGTTTTCGCGCTTTGGGGTTTAAGTTTCAAACCAAATACGGATGATATGCGTGAAGCTCCAAGTCGAGTTCTAATCGAAGAACTCTGGAAACATGGAGCCCACGTGCGTGCATTTGATCCGGAAGCTATGGAAGAAACTCAGCGAATTTATGGGAATCATGAAAATCTGAGTCTCTGTGGTACCAAAGAGGAAACTTTAAAAGATAGCGATGCCCTCATAATTATAACGGAATGGCAAGCATTTAAAGCTCCGGATTTCGATAATATAATACAGAAGCTTCGCAATCCCGTAGTATTTGATGGAAGGAACTTGTTTAATCCGAAAAAGATGCAAGATCTTGGGATCGAGTACTACTCAATCGGCAGATGAAGTAGTTGCCTTCGTTCATCTAAATGCTGTCTAACAAAATAACACCATAGAGTCTTTTGATTGTCGCGACAATAGCTTTTAAAAGACTCGACTCTTAATAATAGACCATCTATCAGCTGTGCGATGCGCGTCAAGAGTCATTGGTCTGACCTGGTTCAGGAAATTAAAACATAGTTCTGAATAGGTGGTCAGCCTAATGACTAGATCATATAAGCCCTTTCAGAAAAAAGTGAACGTACTTTAATTTGTCGTAGAGAAAGCGAAAAGTTACGATGGTGTTATTAAAAAAAGTACTAAATACACAGCTGATCTCAGCAGCGCTCAGAGTGACAACTCTTGTCTGCAAGCTCGTTTTCGTAATTTATCTAGGCGGAAAATTAAGCCTTTCCGATCTTGGGGACTACGGTCTGATTGCAGCTATGACCAGTTATTCAATTTATTTCATAGGGCTTGAGGCACACTCATACGTAAATAGAAAAGGGATAGGAGGGGATTCGAATAAATGGCGAGTCCTGATTAATAACCAGCTTGGGCTATATCTATTCACATCATTAGTCTTTGTTGTGATAACCCTGCTGTTGAGTCAACTGCATGCCATGCAATTCAAGTACATTTATTTTTTCTTGGGGATTACATTGGTTGAACACTTCGGCCAAGAGTCCTACAGGACACTAATCGCACTAAGAGATCAACTGGCTGCGAGTTTAAGTCTTTTTTTTCGCGCAGCATCTTGGGTAATAGCAACGGTTCTTGTGTTTCAGTTGGAAATATACCGGGTTGAACTGACGGATATATTTTCTCTGTGGTTAGCATTTGGAGCTGTCAGCACCATAGCTACATACATATATATTTCAAAAAAGTACACTAATACTTGGTATTTTACGCCCAAGCTTGATTATCACTGGTCAGTGTCCGCGATAAAAACCGCTTTAATTTTTCTCATGGCAACACTAAGCCTTAGGCTAATGCAGGTTTTAGATCGCGTCATTATCAACGCTACATCCGACAAGGAAACGCTAGGGATCTATGTTTTTTATACGAGCCTAAGCTTGGCGGCGAGCGCTCTATATATGTTCTTTGGGCCCAGCAGGATATATCCAGTCCTGGTAGCCCTTCATAAAGGTGATGACAAGGCGCAATTTAAACTCGTATCCAAAAAGCTCTTGCTTATATCCTTTCTCATGGGGGCTTTTTTTTGCTTGGCTATACCGTCATTTCTTGTAGTCGCTTCATTTTTTAGTAAGTCACAGCTATTCCATATACAGCAAAATCCGCTGTTATTGATATTGGTGTTAGCAGCCTTGCTAGCAAACGCAATAAACTTAGGCTATCAGTATATTCTCTACTGTAAAAATCTTGATAGAGTCATATTGTTATCCAACTGTATTGGGTTGTCCGCAAGTATTCTTTATTTGGCAATAATTTATTGGATATACCAGGTTGATGCAATCAATGTAGCTGTCGCAGTGTTGTTGTTTTACCTCGCGAGCATAGCATTTAAAATTTTCATAAATAAGCAGACTCAATAGGATGCCCATGAAGCAATATCAAATCGTAGGACCATTTGACAGATACAACTATGGAGACCTTTTGTTTCCGCTTATTCTGGAAAAAGCGCTGCAGTCTGAGTCCGGATCCATAGTAAATTACTACGGCTTAATTGATAGTGATCTATCCCAATATAGTGGAAAGCCGACCAGGTCAATTAAGGACTTTTACCAACAGACCAAAAGCGGTGATCACGTCATTATCGCTGGTGGTGAGTCTCTCTGCACTAGCTGGGCGGACCTTTACTCGTATTTGAGCCCGAAGTTTAATAAGGTTTACAAATCTAAGTTAGTTAGAGCGTTTGATAGAAGAACTATGCTCGTGTCAAAAATAGCGAAGCACCTATGCGGTGGTGCAAGCGATTTGCCATTCTCATTTAGCTCTTCAGAGTTGAATATGGATATTGACATCTCTTTGAACTGTGTCGGTGGTGCTGCAATTGTGTCGTGGACAGATACTAAACGCAGATTCCTGAAGAAGAAAATACAGAACCATAAAGCTATAGGTGTCAGAGACCGTAAAACATTTAGCGTACTGTCGGAAAAGGGAGATTTACCTTCGCTAAAATTAGTTCCTGACTCAGCCATTCTCATGGAAAGATTGTTGTCTGAAGAAATGGAACAGAGAAAACACTCATTCAGTCATTATAAATCTATTCAGAACGACTATATATTTTTCCAAGTGGGATGTGAAAAGACCGACGATTTAGACGAAGTGATATCTAATTTAGATTCCGTTTTGTCGAAAAGTAGTTTTGATTTGGTTCTTTGCCCAATCGGGCATGCGTTAGGTCATGAAGACCTGTTGCCGTTGAAGACTATACGAAATGCCTTAATTGGAAAGCATGGGGCTAGAGTTATTCTGATCGAGCCGGTTATAGATGTTTATGAAATAATGATGCTGATTTCGAAGTCCTCAATGTATATCGGAACAAGCCTG
Organism: Pseudomonas sp. JL3; assembly: GCF_031570575.1. Classification (NCBI taxonomy): domain Bacteria; kingdom Pseudomonadati; phylum Pseudomonadota; class Gammaproteobacteria; order Pseudomonadales; family Pseudomonadaceae; genus Pseudomonas; species Pseudomonas sp. JL3. The sequence goes on along the minus strand of NZ_JAKWJK010000003.1, from coordinate 35,550 downwards.
CACGGTACGATTACATCGTTGAGTTTTGGTGTTCCCTATATAACCTTCAACAAACAGATAAAAAAGCTAGAAGAGTATATTAAAACGTGGGGGGCTCCAGGTCTCACTACTCAATATAACGCAAAGGACATCTCTGTAGCCTTTGATAAAGTATCAGGTATTACAAAGCAGTCTATATTGGAACACACCCGTCCACAAAAAGACCTAGTGACAGAATTTATATCGGAACTGACATCATGAGCATTGCTGCAGAATTTTTTTTTCTGCTAATGTTTTTTGCTGCCTCCGCGCTAATTCATTCGGAGAAAACAGCAAACAAGAAACTATTTCTGTCGTTTTATGTTACTTATATATTTTTCTATGACTACATTAATTACTACTTGGGTCTGGCCTTCGGGGCAGACGTTATTGTTTTTAAGCTAGGTACGGAGATTTTCCTATTATCCGCACTACTTAAGATATTTCTTCATGGTCGCATGAGCGTACAGGCAATCAAGCCTCTACTTGCATGTGCTTTACTCGTTGCGGTTGCTGCAATCATTGGCCTGAACAAAGGATACAACCCAAAGAGTATTTATATTGACTTCCGAAGTGCTCATCTCCCAATTATCTTTTCAATAGTGTTGATTGAGGCGGGGGGGATTAAAGGGGTAAAGTTCGAGCATGTATTTAAGACTGTGGTGCTTCTTACGTTATTTAACGGTGTGTACTCCATCTACGAATATATGGCCTTCAATGGAAACTACGAAAATATATGGAGATATCAATCTCTTCTTAACTCAAAAATGGAGGTGAATAGTGATTACAATGAAGCTCAACTTGCTTATCAGATGGTCCGTGATGACAATCTAAGAGCTGCTGGCTTTTTAGTTTCTGCGCTGATAGCCGCGTACATATATGGGTTTATAGCTATACATTTAATTTGTAATATTCTTGTTTTTAAGAAGTCCAGGCGGGTTTTCTTGGATGGTATGCTTCTTGTTGCGTACATTGTGTTCTCCTATATAACGCAAGTGCGAACCAGTTTCTTGATGGTAGGCATTGCACTTCTATTTATATACTCATTGAAGTTAGTGAAGTCAGGGAAAGCTAAACAGGCGGTGGCTATTGGTGCATCTGTCTCTTTGGTAACGGGGTTGTTTGTTTTTCTGTCTTCTAACGTCGGAGTTAAAGACGCATCCTCACTTGGACGGATAGCTCAGTACAATACTTTTTTTTCTGACTTGACATTGTTAGGCGGGGGCTTAGGTAGTTACCCTAGATCATTCGATTCTTTTTATATATACAGTATTTTGGAGTTGGGAGTTTTCTCATTAATTTTGTATTACACATTATTTAGAATGAGCGTTACTCGGAAAAATCCTAGTCTTGAGCAAAAACGCTTTGGAATCTACACGCTTTTACAGTTTTCGTTATTTTTGTTTGTGTGCAGCTTTCAACACATATCTGGCTCTATGTACTATTTTTTAATTGTGTTCCTTCTTTCATATAACCATTTGTCCACAGAGCGTAAGGAACATTATTTAAAGAATAACCTCCCATTCAGGGTGGTAAACCCAATTTCCTATGAGGTGCGCCATCAATGAATACTAGAATAAATTTCATAGTGGTTTTGTACTCTACTGAGCCGGAAAACTCCAAAACTCTACGATCATTGAGTAATGTGGATTTCTCCAACTATGGAATTGATGCTACTTTCTGTATTCAGGATAATTCGCTGAGCGGGTTTGATCTAAGCTCAATCGAAAGGATGTTAGGGCGAGTTAATTATTATCATAGCGGAGAAAACAAAAAGCTTTCCATTGTTTACAATGAGCTCATTAAAGATAATTGTGAGTGTGATTACTACATAATACTGGATGATGATTCGGTTATAGATAGTTCCTATCTGTTGAGTTTGCTTCCATTTTTCGAGTCAGATGTAAAAGTCGCTATCCCACTTATAAAGCATAATGGTGACTTGATTTCTCCTGGGCGAGTTTCTGGGGTTCGAGGACACGCCCTCAAAGAATCTGACGTAGATATTGGGGTTGTAAAGTCATCTAACCTAGTAGCAATGATGAGTGGGACTGTTTTATCCAAAAGCATAGTTGAAGAGCTAAGGTTTGACGAGAGGTTAAGTTTCTACGGAGTGGATACCAAGTTCTTCCTGTCATATTCAAGAATATATGATGTTATTTTTATCCTTAATACAATTTTGGAACATGAGTCAGCGCTGCGCGACAATTTATCAGACTTCAGTTCTTTGAAAAGAAGGCTGACAAATCTGATTTTATCTAAGGTTTACGTATTTGATGATGTAAAATTTCATCGGATTAAAATTTCACTTTACGTACTTGCATTCGTGTCCAAGAAAATTATCACAACAAAAAACCTTAGCTACATTCTGTTATTGAACACCATCCGATCAATCATGACCAAGGCAAAATAATTATGACTGTCAAGATTCTTTGTCTCCACCAAGGTTCAGAGCTTTATGGGTCGGATAGAAGCTTTTTAAGTGCTGTCGAAGCATTGGCTCGTCATGTTGCTACTCACTCTATAGTTCCTTCTCCTGGAGATCTAGCACCACTCTTGGAGAGAAGTGGATCTACAGTCTCCTACTATCCATTCGGTGTATTGCGAAAAAAAAGTTTCCGCCGTCCTTTGCGATATCTATGGGAAATGTTATCTGCGGTGAAGCACTACTACCTGTCGTACAAAATGCATGATATTGTATATATCAATACCACCGTAATGTTTTCGGCACTCCTCTCCGCCTCGCTTTATCGAGGAACAAAAAAGACTTTTTTTTGTCATGTGAGAGAGATTCCGGGAAGCAAATCAATTTTTATTTTCAAAGCACTGTTAAGACTATCCGGTGCAAAATTAATTTTTAACTCTCAAGCGACTAAAAATGCATTTAACCTTAAAGGAGATGTGATTTATAACGGGGTGGAAGAAATATCATCGCCTTCGATGGTCTCTCAAGCAGCTCAGAAAACAAAAATTCTATTAATTGGTCGAATAAATACTTGGAAAGGGCAGGCGTTCTTTCTGGATTCGTTAAGTTCTCTTGCGCCAGAGCACCTGTCTAATTTAGATGTGCGCATAGTTGGAAGCGCATTCGAAGGCTATGAGTATCTTGAGACTGAGTTGTGTCAGAGAGTCAAAGGTTCTGAATTAAATGGAATTGTTAGTTTAATTCCATTTTCCGCCGATCCGACTGAGCATTACACGTGGGCTGATTATGTAGTTGTACCATCTATTAAACCTGAACCATTTGGCAGGGTGGCTATCGAAGCATTCTCTATGGGTTTACCCGTCATAGCTGCAGGGCACGGTGGTTTGGTCGAAATTGTATGCCAGGATAAGAATGGTTTTGTATTTGAGCCGAATAGTTCCACAGCGCTATCCCAAGTACTGAAAAATCTTCCATCTCCGAGTAGTTGCGATTATCGGGAGTTGTCAGTCGATGCTCTAAAAACATATCGAGCAAAATTTTCCTTAACCCAATACGCCGAGAATATTGCAAAAACTGTGCTGGGTAGAACTAATAAGGACTAGATGCCTTGAGAACTATATTCCTTCTACTGTGTATTACATTCTCTATTTTCTCTAATGCTGCAGATAAAATTGACGTTGGCGTATTTTATTACCCAGGCTGGAACCAACCACACACAGATCCATGGGCGAAAATCAAACCTTACCCGGATAGAGAGCCTTTGCTCGGGTGGTATAAAGAAAGCTCCCGAAAAGTCACGGCACAGCATGTGCGGTGGATGAGTGACTACGGAATAGACTATGTGCTCTATGATTGGTATTGGGATAATACTTATGGTGTTACTAGAACGCATGCCATAAATGCGTTCATGGCATTACCTCAAGATAAACTGGAATTTATGGTTATGTGGGCTAACCATACAAAGACCCCGGCCAGTCTGGATCAGTTTGATGAAATAGTGGCTTACTGGATAAAACACTATTTCTCCCATCGCAACTATAAGAAGGTTGATGGAAAACCTGCCGTCTTCATATTTTCGCCAGAGCGCTTTGCCTCCGATGCTCGTCGCTTTGGGTATAGCACCTCAATGCTATTGGAACGCGCTAACCATGCATCTGAAAAAGCCGGTTTTGGAGGCGTCTATTTTATTGGAAGTGTAAATCCTACTAAAGGTCACTCCCCCAGGGATCTGGAAAGCTCTGGATATAACGCATTATCGGCATATAACTATCAGGATTTGTCTAGCGGAGAAATCAAGAATACAAGCTTATCCATGAACTATAAAGAGCTAACAGTTGGGTATCAGCAAAAATGGGATTGGGTTCTTAATAATAGTGATATTCCTTACTTCATTCCTGTGACTTCAGGTTGGGATAAGCGTCCGTGGGGTGGAAGCTCAATACCAGATCACGATAATTCATCTAGTACACCACAGCAATTTTCAGAACAGTTGCAGTCAGCAAAAAAATATGTCACGGACAATCCACAAAAAACTCTTGGGAATATAGTTATTTGCTGTTGGAACGAATACGGCGAAGGCTCTGTTATAGAACCGAGCAAGAAGTTCGGTACTGAGTACTTGCAACTTATTAATAAAATCTTAAGAGGGAATAACTGAGCGTATGATTTCCAAGAACCTCTACATCCTCGGCATTCGCGGCATCCCCGCCAAACACGGCGGTTTTGAAACGTTTGCCGAAAAGCTCGCCCTCTATCTGGTTAAGCAGGGCTGGAAAGTCACTGTCTACTGCCAGGAAGACGGTTCCGGCGGTATATCGACCAGTGAATGGAAGGGTGTTCATCGGATTCATATCCCGATCGCCAATACCGGCGTGGCGGGCACGGTGTTTTTCGACTGGAAGGCCACCATCCATGCGCTGGGGCAGAAGGGATTGTTTCTGACCCTCGGCTACAACACGGCGGCGTTCAATATTCTGCAGAGGATCAAGGGCCAGACCAATGTCATCAATATGGATGGCATCGAATGGCGGCGGGAGAAGTGGGGACTCGTGGCGAAAACCTGGTTCTGGCTGAACGAGCGGGCGGGTTGCTGGATCGGCAACCACCTGGTAGCCGACCATCCGAAAATCAAGGATCACCTGGTCACCCGGGTCAAGGATTCGAAGGTCACTATGATCCCCTATGGCGGGGACCGGGTGAACGAGGCAGACCCTGCCGCGCTGGCCGGTTATGGCCTGGAGCCCCATGGTTTTTCGGTGGTTATCGCCCGGCCGGAGCCGGAGAACTCCTTTCTGCAGGTCGTCAAGGCTTTCAGCAGCAAGCGCCGTAACCATAAGTTGGTGGTGCTGGGTAACTTCACGCCAGAGAAGAACGAGTACCACAAGCGGGTGATGGACGCGGCCGGCGAGGAAGTGATCTTCCCCGGCGCTATCTATGAGGCGGCGGTGGTCCGGGCCCTGCGGTTTTTCAGTCGCTTTTACATCCATGGCCATCAAGTAGGGGGTACCAACCCTTCGCTGGTAGAGGCATTGGGCGCTGGCTGCTCGGTGATTGCCCATAACAACCATTTCAACCGTTGGGTTGCCGGTGATGCGGCGGTGTACTTCGACGACGAGCACGACTGTGCGACGTTGTTCGAGAAGTATCTGCGCGACGATCACAACCATTTGATCGCGGCGATGAAGGCTGAAAGCACCCGTCGCTTCAACGAAAAGTTCACTTGGGAAAACATCCTTTCCCAATATGAAAAATTACTGATCCAGTGGTACCCCAGGGAGTACAGCAAGTGACCCAACGTATTATTGTCACCGGCGGTGCCGGTTTTATCGGCTCCGCCGTCGTTCGCCATCTGATCGACAACACGGATGTGAGCGTACTCAATATCGACAAGCTCACCTACGCCGGCAATACCGAGTCCCTGGCGTCGGTGGCGGGCAGCCCCCGGTATGAATTCCAGCAGGTGGATATCTGCGACACCGAGGCGCTGCACGAACTGTTCGCGCGTTTCCAGCCCGATGCGGTGATGCACCTGGCGGCCGAGTCTCATGTAGACCGTTCCATCGACAGCCCGTCGGACTTCATCCAGACCAACATCGTCGGCACCTACAGCATGCTGGAAGCCAGCCGTCGCTATTGGTCAGGGCTGGCGGCGGAGCAGAAACAGGGCTTTCGCTTCCACCATATCTCCACCGATGAAGTCTATGGCGACCTGGAAGGCACCGACGACCTGTTCACCGAAACCACGCCCTACGAGCCGAGTTCGCCATACTCGGCATCCAAGGCTGGCTCCGACCATTTGGTGCGCGCCTGGCACCGCACGTATGGCCTGCCGGTGCTGGTCACCAACTGCTCGAACAACTACGGGCCTTTCCACTTCCCCGAGAAGCTGATTCCCCATGTGATTCTCAATGCCATCCACGGCAAGCCGCTGCCGGTATATGGCGATGGCTCGCAGATCCGCGACTGGCTGTTTGTCGAGGACCATGCCCGAGCGCTGTTCGAAGTGGTGTCGCGCGGCACCGTTGGCGAAACCTACAACATCGGCGGGCACAACGAGAAGCGCAACCTGCAAGTGGTGGAAACCATCTGCGAGTTGCTCGATGAGCTGCGTCCCCGTGATCAAGAGGTGGGCTCTTACAAGGACCTGATCACCTTCGTCACCGATCGTCCCGGGCATGATCGTCGTTACGCCATCGATGCGAGCAAAATCGAGCGTGAGCTCGGCTGGCGACCACAGGAAACCTTTGAAAGCGGTTTACGCAAAACGGTTCAGTGGTACCTGGATCATCAAGTTTGGTGGCAACGAGTCCTTAACGGTGAGTACCGCCCGGAGCGTCTTGGCCATATCGGTTGAACCATTTAAACCCTGCCTCTATTAAACTTTTAAGGGAATCCTCATATGAAAGGCATCATTCTGGCGGGAGGCTCCGGCACTCGCTTGCATCCCATTACTCGTGGTGTATCCAAACAACTGCTGCCGGTCTACGACAAGCCGATGATTTATTATCCGCTATCAGTATTAATGCTGGCGGGCATTCGCGAGATATTGATTATTTCCACACCGCAGGACTTGCCCAACTTCCAGAACCTGCTGGGTGATGGCTCTTCTTTCGGCATTGAACTCAGTTATGCCGAACAACCTTCTCCTGATGGTCTGGCTCAAGCCTTTCTGATCGGCGAGGATTTTATTGGCGACAGTAATGTGGCGCTGATTCTGGGCGATAACATCTTCTATGGGTACGGTTTCAGCGCCTTGTTGCGCGAAGCGTCACAACGACAGACCGGTGCCACCGTCTTTGGTTATCGAGTCAGCGATCCAGAGCGTTTTGGCGTTGTCGAGTTCGACAGTAATGGCAAAGCGATCTCGATCGAAGAGAAGCCTAAACATCCGAAGTCCGACTATGCCGTCACCGGCTTGTATTTCTACGACAAAGATGTGGTGCGCATTGCAAAGCAAGTGAAACCTTCGATACGCGGCGAGCTTGAAATCACTGACGTGAACAACGCCTACCTGGAGCGCGGGGACCTGCATGTCAGCGTACTCGGGCGTGGTTTTGCCTGGCTGGACACCGGGACCCATGATTCATTGATGGAGGCCGGGCACTTCGTCCAAACCATCGAAGCGCGGCAGGGCTTGAAAGTGGCCTGTCTGGAAGAGGTGGCGTACCACCAGGGTTGGTTGTCGGCTGCGCAATTGGATCAACAAGCCACCGCGCTATACAAAACCGGTTACGGTCAATACCTGGCACGGGTGCTGACAACGGAGCCTGCGAAATGAATGTCATCAACACCCGGCTGCCTGGTGTACTGATCATCGAGCCTAAAATCTTCGGCGATGCCCGCGGGTTCTTTCTTGAGAGCTATCACCAGCAACGTTATCGCGATGCCGGCATCGAGTTGCCTTTCGTCCAGGACAATCACTCGCGCTCGCAGTATGGCGTGTTGCGTGGTTTGCACTTCCAGCGGACTCGGCCCCAGGGCAAGTTGGTGCGAGTCACCCAAGGGGCAGTGTACGACGTGGTGGTAGACATCAATCCTGAATCCGCGACATGTGGTGAACATGTGGGGGTCAAGTTGACTGCCGACAACCATCTTCAGCTATGGGTGCCGCCAGGTTATGCCCACGGCTTTTGCGTGCTCAGCGATATCGCCGATTTTCAATACAAATGCACTGACCTGTATTTTCCCGAGGACGAGGGTGGGTTGCTCTGGAACGATCCGGAGCTGGACATTGCCTGGCCTTTGGAGTCGCCCCAACTTTCGGAAAAAGACCAACGCAATCCACGGTTGCGCGCGGTGTTGAACGGGGAATGACTGACTCGTCATTGTCTATAATTAACATTAACTATTTATGACCTGATGTTATTTAACAATGACGCTTTTGGCGCACTGCAATTTCGCGGACAAAATGCCGTGAAAATCCTGACTAATAATAACAATTGGCGCAAAAATAGGAATGAGTTGCATCTGGTGTTTTCAGGAAAAAACCATGATCTCGCTGGAAAACTCTTGGAAAATGCGCTCAATTTCCAATTTCCACTGTCTTCTGTAAATGCTTTACCCGTGAGGTGACCAGGTTTGGCATATGGCATGTAATACCTATAAATGACATCCTTCAGCAGAGGCGATGGTATGAACTGGCTGGTTCAATGGGCCGGTTTATTCGTTCTGCTGTTCCATTCCCGGTCCCTTAGTATCAAATCTAATGAAAGTTTGATGTCGAGAAGGAGTCTGATATGAAGAAGCTACTTACGGCCAGCTTGCTGGCTGTCATGAGTACCGCGGCATTGGCAGCGGATGAGCCCACCAATACACCGGCGAGCGAAGCAGTGAGCGAGCCGTTGTCCTTGAATACCCCGCTGGTCGGGAACGTTACGGTCGCCGAAACTGTGCTGATCGGCGCGGCCGTTCTTGGCGTAGCGGCGGCTGCTTCAAACTCCGGTGGCAATTCCAATGGCGGTACCTCTGGCACAGGTGGCACCACCGGCACTGGCGGTACGACCGGTACCAACTAATACCCCGCGAAGTGTGTTGTTCAAGATCACTCAGATTCCTCTGGGTGATCTTGTTTTAGATTTGCCCTCGACTAGCGTAGTGCCATTTATGATCCGTAGATTATCTGTTGTTATGCTGGCAAGCATCAGCTTGCACGGCTGTATGTTTTCGCCTGGTCAACACATGGACACCAGTCAAATGGTCAGTGACGGCTCTGGGGAAAGTAGCCGGGTGGAGCTTATTCCCATCACGCCTAAATTGATTGCCATGGACGCCGCCACGCAAGTTCGCGAATCGGTCCCTTCGATATTGACGTCCTATGTGCCTAGCGGTTATCGCGTGGGCGCCAATGACCTGTTGTTTATCACGGTCTGGGATCACCCCGAGTTGACAGCTCCTTCTGGGCCGCAACAGCAAATCGATGCCAACGGTCGTCTGGTGCGTCCGGACGGCACGCTGTTTTATCCCTACATCGGTAATATTCCAGCCGCCGGTAAAACCATCGAAGAGTTGCGAGCCTTTATCGCCGAGCGCTTGTCGCAATTTGTCGAAAGCCCTCAGGTCGACGTCAGCGTTTTGCGTTTCGCCAGCCAGACAGTGGTGATTTCCGGTGCGGTGCTCAAAGCCGGTCAGCAACCGATCACCACCAACCCATTGAGTGTGGTGGAGGCCATTGGCGTGGCCGGGGTGGACCCGTTGAATGCTGACCTGTCGGGCCTGACGTTGACCCGTGACGGGCGCGAATACAAGCTGGATCTGGACACGCTCAATCGCCAGGACTCACAGCTGCAGGGCGTCTACCTCAAGGGTGGCGACCGATTGTACTTGCCTTATAACGACCAAAAGCGAATCTATGTCATGGGTGAGGTCAACCAGCCTCGCGCGCTGAGCTTCAAGAGCAAATCGATCAACCTGACCGATGCTCTGGGCACGGTGGGTGGCTTGAACCAGACCACCTCCAATGGCAACGCGGTGTACGTGATTCGCGGCGCGGATAACTTGGAAACCGAACCGGCCAAAGTGTTCCAGCTCGATGCCGAATCCCCTTCGGCCCTGGTGCTGGCCACCCGTTTCGACTTGCAGCCGCAAGACATCGTCTATGTCGGCCCGGCCGGCGTGACGCGCTGGAACCGTTTGATCAGCCAGCTTCTGCCTACGGCCGCAGTCCTCGGGACCGGCGCCAGCTCTGTTAATAACCTCAGCGAAGCTAACAACAGATAAGGCTCTATCCCGTCGTGAAAATTTTGCCTACCAGCGCCGGTCTGACGATGGCGCTCTTGCTGTGCGGGTGTAACCCGTTGATGAAGGCCTCTTGGGACACTCTTGAACAGTCCATCGCGGGGCCTGCCTCCATCAACTTGACCCGCGCTCAGGTCGACGCCGTGCCTTATCCGCAGATCCTGGTCACCACCATCTCCAGCGAGGGGGTGATGGCCAGGGCCCGTCGGCGGGGCGATCTGGAGTTCTGGATCGCTTCCGGCAAGCAAGTAGTGATGATGCGCGACGGTCTTGTGGTGCGCACCGTTGGGCTGGGTGTTTCCCTGGATGGCACTCGCTTCGATGATGAGTCGCCGTTCAAACGCGGCCTTCAGCATTTACCCAACGGTTATACCAGCACGCGCTGGATCGACATCTATGACGGCAACCATATCGGTATCGCGGTCAACAGCCGTTTCAGCCCGCACGGCATCGAGACCATCAGCATTCTGGACAAGGATTACGCCTTGCTGCGCATTGACGAGCAGGTGGATGCACCCACCCTGAATTTCCACGCCACTAACCGCTACTGGGTCGACCCCCAGGACGGTTTTATCCTGCGCAGCGAGCAGCATCTGACGCCGCAGCTGTTCCTCAAAATCGTGCAGTTGCGCCCTGATCGGGGAGCTGGCCGGTGAAGTGTCCGAACCTTCTATTGCTTGGCTTGCTCTTGATCGGCCCGAGCGTGGGGCACGCTGGCGTCACGGTCAGCGGTGATGTGCGAAGCCCGGGCGAATTCGATGTCAAACCCGGGGCACGTTTGCTGGATGCCATTCACAACGCCCAACCCAACGCCGAGAGTTATTGGCTGGGGGCGGCCTGGCTGCATCGTTCATTGGAGGATCAGCAGACCCGGCTGAAGGCCGGCGTACTGTTCGATCTGAAACTGGTGCAACGGGGCGCCTTGCTCGATGGCAAGCACACGCGAGCAAATTTGAGTGCGCGCCTGTATGAGCAGATCGAGCGACTGCCGGTTACCGGCCGCCAGATCGCGGTGCTGGACCCGATCGCCGTGGAAGTGGGGTTCGCCCGCAATGCTCGGCTGGATGACGGCGACCGTCTGATTTACCCGATGCGACCCTCGACCGTGGAAATTCTCGGGGCAGTCGTGCAGCCCTGTCAGGTGCCTTACCGTGCTCTGCAGGAAGTGAGTGCCTATGCGCGCGATTGCGCCATTCTCGACGGCGCCGAGCGCGATTATCTGTGGCTGATCCAGCCCAATGGTCAGGTGCGGCGCGTGGGCGTGGCGGCATGGAATCGTGAGGAGGGCGTCGTGGCTGCTCCCGGCAGCAGGATTCTGGTTCCGATCAGGAGTGACGACCTTGAGACGCCAACCCCCGAACTCAATCAGCAACTGGCCGAGTTTCTCGCCACCCAACCCATGGCTGAGGTGGCTCCTTGAAGTGCCCGTTCAAGTTACGTTTTGCTGCTGCATTGCTCCTGCCTTGTGGATTGGCTCATGGTGAGCCGCGTTACACCCAAAGTGATTTCGGTGGCGTCGGTCTGTTACAGACGCCCACCGCACGCATGGCCCCCGCAGGGGAATTGAGCGCCACCGCCAGTCGTACCGATCCTTACTCGCGCTACAGTTTTTCCTTGCAGCCGCTCGATTGGCTGGAGGGATCGTTTCGTTACACTGCGATCACCAACCGCGCTTACGGTCCCGAGGATTTTAGCGGCGATCAGAGCTTCAAAGACAAAGCCATCGACGTCAAGGCACGGCTTTGGGAAGAAAGTCACTGGGCGCCGCAAGTCGCCATCGGCGCTCGGGACATCGGCGGTACCGGCTTATTTTCCAGCGAATATTTTGTCGCCAACAAGCGTTATGAAAACCTGGATTTCAGCCTCGGCATTGCCTGGGGCTATCTGGGTAATCGAGGGGATTTCAGTAACCCGCTGGCGGTCTTCGGCAGCAAGTTCAACGACCGGCCAGAGAGCAGTGCGGCTGTCGCCAGGGCAGGGGACGTGAACACCAACGCTTACTTCAGGGGCCACCCTTCGTTGTTTGGCGGGGTTGCCTATCAAACGCCGTGGGCGCCGCTGAGCCTGAAGCTCGAGTACGAGGGCAACGATTACAAGAATGAACCGCTGGACAACTCGATCAAACAAGACCTGCCGATCAACATTGGCGTGGTCTACAAGCTGGCCGACAGCATCGATCTGAGTGCCGGCTGGGAGCGGGGCAATACGGCGATGTTCGGCATCACCTTGCACACCAACTTTGTCAGCCGCAAGGCACCGGTCAAGACCTATGACCCTCCGGCTGAGCCATTGCCGGCGCAGGCGCCGACAACCCCGGCTGACCAGGTCAACTGGGCTGATGTTTCTGATCGGCTGCAGCAGAATGCCGGCTATAAAGTGAAACGCATCACCCAACGCGGTTCGGAGCTGATGGTCTATGGCGAGCAGTCCCGCTATTTCTATTCGGCCAAGGCCGTTGGGCGAGCCAGTCGGATTCTCGATAACAGCGTCAATCAGGATATCGACTGGTTCACCTTGGTAAACCAGCGTTATGACATGTCCATCGAGGAAACCAGCGTACCGCGGGAAACCTTCCGCGCGGTCGTGAACAACGACCAGCCGCTGAAGGATCTGCACCGTACGGCCGAGATCAATCCGGCGACAGCGCACCGGGAAACCACGCTCTACACCCAGGCGCTGGAGCCGTTCAGCTACGGCTTTGGCCTGGGCTACAAACAGAACATCGGCGGTCCCGACGGACTGCTTTATCAGTTCACCGCCGATGCCGACGCGGAGTACCGTTTCACCCGCAATACCTGGTGGAGCGGTTTGCTCAGTGCCAACCTGCTGAACAACTTCGACAAGTTCACCTACGATGCGCCGAGCGGGCTGCCGCGAGTGCGCACTGATTTGCGCCAATACATGACCACCTCCGATGTGACGATGCCGACCTTCCAGTTCAACCATGCGGCGCAGCTGGATCGGGATTTGTACGGGATGGTCTACGGCGGCTATCTGGAATCCATGTTCGCCGGCGTCGGCAGCGAAGTGCTGTATCGACCCACGGGGAAACGCTGGTCGGTGGGCGCAGACCTGAACTTCGTGCGTCAGCGGGACTATGATCAGGGCTTTGGCCTGCGTGGCTACAAGACCGTGACGGGCCATGTCACCAGCTATACTGAACTACCCAATGACATGCTTGCCGCGGTCAGTGTCGGGCGTTATCTGGCGCGGGACTGGGGCACCACAGTGGACTTGTCGCGGGTGTTCAAGAACGGCGTGAAGTTTGGCGCCTGGGTCACTCTGACCAGCGCGTCGAAGGAGGAGTATGGTGAGGGCAGCTTCGACAAAGGGATCTATGTTTCCATCCCGTTCGACGAGTTGATGAGTACCTCCACCATGCGTCGGGCCAACATCGTCTGGGCGCCGCTGACCCGCGATGGCGGTGCACGTCTGAGTCGCACCTACTCGCTGCAAACCATGACCGATGGGCGTGACAGCGACTTGTTCTACAACAACTTCGAGAAAATTATCGAATGATCATGTGGCTCAAAGGGCTGGTCGAGTTGCCATTCTGGCTTCGGGGTCTGATCTTTATCGCGGTGACCGTGATTCTGCTGTTCGCGGGTCTGCGCTCTCAGCCGGTCCCGGAGCTGTTCGTCGAAGAGGACAAGCTCCATCACTGGATCGGCTTTCTGGTATTTGCATGCAGCTGCCGTCTGGCCTTTCCCAATGTGAAATTTCGCTGGATAGCCGTGGGGTGTTTGCTCACGGGCGTACTCATCGAGGCCGCGCAGGGGTTGATGCCGCTGCGCACGGCTTCGCCCTACGACATGCTGGCAAATACTGTCGGCGTGTTGATGGGGTTATTGATTTCCAGGTACTGGGTGCGCTGAAAAGGCGCGAAATACCAAGCAGTCCTGCCGGCATGTTGCAACCGTAGATCCTCTCTCTATCCCTCTCAAGCAACACCTCTCTTGCCACTTCATTCAGTCAAATGCCTGTAGCCGCAGCCGAGCCTGGATTCGGCTTCACGGGCGCTGCATGACGTGAGGCCATCTTCGCTGACAAGCCAGCTCCTACAAATACCGTGAACGACGCGAACCCCCTAGGAGCCCGGCTTGCGGGGTCGCGGGATCGGCTGTCTGCTCTGGCTTGCGCCCGAAATGGCGCTGACGCAGCAGCGCGTTTTCCTCCTGATCTTGACCTTTCCGACTCGCACTCACTCAGCATTTGCTCAAGCAGTTGCTTGATCAAAACAGGGGTGTCAGGAAGGTCTTTGGGCATGGAATCATGTCCTAGATTATACCGAGTCAGGCGACTAATCGAGGCGTCAAAACCGCCAATAAGAGATCAACTAGATACTTTATGGCAGGGGGCGCTGCTATCGAAATGGTTACACAAACTCAGGTGGTTAAAGATAAACACCTTAAGCCTTCGGATGTAAAAAGCTATGGCAGATCCTCCCAGATACTATTGCATCGAAGCGGAGGATCTGACTTAGCTCATCAGCTAGTCCTGAAGCTACAAAGATGGCCGATTTTTAGAGCGTCTATCGATAGGGTAGGACTGATTACTGCGCAGCCAAGATTTACTGATTAGGTTCTAACTTGTAACTCTGGGCGGCTTTTGTTTTTAAAGTTAAAAATTGTTTTTTGTATAGGGGATTCAATTAATAAGTACACTATGTGTCCGATCACAATTGAGAAAGCTGTCAGTATCAGGCATGAGACAAAGCTTGGGGGTAGAAATTTTGCGCCAGCTTTGATCACATACATATGTATTAAGTAGGTGGTGTAAGAGCTGTCACCTAAGAGTTTGGGTGTGACTAGTGTTTTCTTCAGCTTTAGTCCGCTGGCCCCATAAATAATGAGGGCTGCACCAAGTCCTGCACTTAAAAATCGAGTGTTGAAATGTGGGCCATCAAGATATGCGCCGGTTGTTAAGGCCAGAAATCCAAAACCCATCAGCAGTAGGGCGTGTTTGCTAGAAGGGGTGGAGAGTTTGGCTATGATCATCCCTAGACAAAACTCTAATATGATAGGGTTTGTATAAAGCGTTAAGTAGTAATTGTCGAATTGGCTATGAGCAAGTGACAGCATGCAAAACATAAGGATGATTGCAGCGAGCCCCTTGCGGTAGTTAAAGGCAGTGAAGGCTGCGAAAACAATATAGAAAAACATTTCATAAACTAAAGTCCATCCGACTGGAATGATGGTGGACTGTACATCGCTGTTTGGGATTTTTGTAGGAAGAAACAAAAGGCTCTTGATTAAAAAATCAAGGTCAATGGTCTTTTCAGATAGCGATGGTTTGTACATTATCGCAAGCGCGATTAATATTGTAATGGTCCAGTACATTGGGGTTATTCGTACTAGTCTTTTATAGAGGAAGGATTTCCAGTCTAGCCTGCTTTCTTTGTATTTTTCTGTGGTTTTTACCATCAGGAAGCCGCTAATTACAAAAAAAATGTCCACGCCTGTCGCTAATATGTAATGAGCGAAAGGGGAGTTGTAATTTTTGTAAATAACCATAAAGCTTATTGCGTGAAAAAGCACGACCATTGATGCGGCTAATCCTCGCATGTAGTGAATTCCAATAAGCATTTTATTTCTCCTTCTGGGATTGTTTCGGTTGGGATGTTTTGGCTTTATGGTGTTCTATGTTTTGTGTGTGGTCAGGATTTATAATTTTCAATACTCTTAAGGGGCTGCGGATGGAGTGCGTCCGAACAAGGTTCTTTACCATTTATTTTGAGTTGGCGCGCGTTATGATGGCTGACAAATAATAACCTGGTGGACTTGTTAGGCTTTAGAGGGGAGGCTTGAGGCGCGTTTGCTTCGTGCGCTAAGTTAGATTCGAAGGGTTATACAGTGTACGAGCCTACCCTGCTGTTTGCTATGTCGAAGGGGCAATGAGGTTGACGAAGTATCCACTCTTGTGTGTTGGTTCCTTATGCTCGTCAACCATAACGTTTATCGGATTATTTGTAAGCGCCCAGCCAACACACCTTCCGAACTACAACATTAAGCGCGATGATGTCCGCATATTTTGATCTGGCCCCGAAATGTTCGACATCAAGTTGGGGGATGTCATGAAAAAGTAGATCCGCATCAACGTCATCTGGCTCTTCACCTTCGCCGAGCAGGCCATGTAATTACTGGATTACAGCCTTAAACACTGAATAGCGCTGAAGCGCTACCGGACGATGGGGCTGTGCTCATCGACAATAACCAAGTCGAAGGGAGTTTCCATCAATCTCTTCATGCGAATAAACCGGGGAGGTATATGATCAACATTCGTGAAGCAACTAGAGTCGACCTCGATGTTCTATGTGAAGTCGGCTGTGAGACCTATCGAGAGCATTTTTCGGCCATCTGGTCTCTCGCCGGCATGCAGAGCTTCCTCAATCAAGACTTCTCACCCGGCACGCTCAGTCAGTCACTCGAATCATCCGCCAGCCATTTGTGGCTTATAGCCTCAGACGAAAGCGGTAGGGTCGTAGGTTTTTCCAAAGTTAACTGGTCAACGCCAGCGCCGCTGACTGGCACAATGGGCGCGGAGCTTCAAAAAATTTACTTCCTCAAATCTGAAGCAGGACGAGGGTATGGGAAACAGCTTCTGCGTTTCATTTGCAATCGAGCGATAGAGCGCGGAGAACGGTTGCTCTGGCTTGACGTACTCAAGATCAATTCAAACGCCCGGCGCTTCTATCAGGATTTCGGTTTTCAAGCGATCGGTGAAATCCCTTTCAAGACTGACCTGGCTGAAATTGGGATGGTTGTAATGGTGTGTGAACTTTCCTGATAAGCGCGTCCGATGTGAGAACGCAGCCTTTGGCAGCGGCTACAAAAGAGAGTGCGAATGAAATGAGAAGGAGGGGCTCCGGACAGTCAGAGATCTGACTGCCCGGACTGCAGCGTTGTTAGCCGCAAGCTGTAGAATGGGCGGGGAGGGAATCGCAGCGGTTAATAGATATCCTTGGAAAACAGCGTGAAGGGGGTCTTGATCAGGATCTTGATGTCGAGCCACAACGACCAGTTGTTGATGTAGTTGAGGTCAATCTCCACCCGCTTTTGCATCTTGTCGAGTGTCTCGGTTTCGCCGCGGCAGCCGCTGATCTGGGCCAGCCCGGTGATGCCCGGTTTGATTCGATGGCGGGCCATGTAAGCCTGAATCTTTCCGGTGTAGTAGTCGTTATGGGCGATCGCATGGGGCCGCGGCCCGACCAGCGCCATATGGCCTTGCAGCACGTTGAAGAACTGCGGCAACTCATCAATGGAGGTGCGTCGTATGAAACGGCCGACCGGAGTAATGCGCGGGTCTTCACGACCGGCCTGGCGGACCTGATGATCGTCATGCAGGCGCATGGAGCGGAACTTCCAGACCTTGATGATCTTGCCGTTCCAGCCATGGCGCTCCTGTTTGAAGATAATCGGGCCTGGGGAGGAGATCTTCACCGCGACGGCGATTATCAGAAGCAGCGGACTGAAGCCGATTAGCGCCAGGGCGGCGAGGCTTCGGTCCAGCATTGTTTTGCTCAGCGCCGCTGTCGGGTAACTGGTCAGCGGGCTTTCATTGAGGTGGATGGCGGGCAGGCCATCCAGTTCGCTGACGGAATGATTGAGCAACGTCATGCTGCCCAGGTCGGGAACCCAGACCACATCGACATTCGAGTCGAGAAGGTCGATGTACAGCGCTTCGACCTGTTTGGCTTCGCTCAAGGGCAGTGCGATGTACAACCGCCGGATATCGTGCACCCGGATCAGCTCGCGCAATTCCTGCAACTGACCCACGATTCTGTGGGCATTGACGTTGGTAGACAACTCGTTGGGTTTTGAGCTGATCAGGCCGACCAGCGGCGGATATTCGGTTTTGGCCAGTTTGTCCGCCAGATTCACCGCCAGTTGGTCAGTGCCGATAATCAGCGTGTTGTTTTGGCTGTGCAATTGCCGATGGTAATGCTTGGAAAAACTGTGCAAAGGCAGGTACAGCAAGGCCTGTACGCAATAACCGGCTACAGCCCAGACCAGGATGATCTCCCGGGAGAACAATTCGCTGGTTTTGCTGATAAAGCCGATGCTGGTCAGTCCGGTCAGCGTCAGCAGCCACCCCAGCAGCAGTCGACCCAGGCCGGTGAGATAACCATGCTGCTTGTGATAAACCAGCAGCAGGGAGTAGGAGGGGACCGAACCCAGGAGAGTAAGCACCGCCAACACACGATAATGGGCTTCTATTTCCCCTGTCTGATAGAGCGCTAGAGCAAATAACAGCGCGTTGACCGACGTGATGGCAATTATCCATTGCCCCCAGAAGGTCAGTCCTTTGGATATGCTGTTTCGATTAATACGATTATGTACCATCGCGGTGTCCCTCGGGCCTGCGCCACATTGTGTATCAGTCGACGGTTAATAAAAGGCAGCCACGCACAAGGGCTGAGCGAACGAGGTTCAGTCAGAAGTTATTGTTATTATTAGAAGGGAATAACGCGGGCTTATGGCTGGCCATCCTGGCTTTGTTTTCAAGTCAGCTGATACGGTTGTCTCAGTGTCAGGTTTTTATACTAGTACCTAAATCTTTGTGTGTGTCTGACGAATTATAACGGACATACTTTCAGGGGGGCTTGTTATAAAAGGTCGTGCTCTTTTGTTAGGAGGATATCGCTCAATCGTCTATATAATTGCAGCATTCGATAAACGTTTGTCGGGCAGGAGAGGGATGAAACGGAGGCGAGCGCCAAGGGAGCGTTTATGGCGATAGTCAGGGTATGCAGTGCAAGGAGGCAGGTCATGGAGATGGGTGTATCAGTTGAGGTGGGAAATCGCATTTATTGTTATTGTTTTTGCGACCTCGCTCAGTAAGCGACTCTTATTCTTTGTGCCAGGCAGTAGCCTCGGTTTCTAACCGAGCGGACCAGTCGTTCGCCATTAGCAGCAGTCTTGAACTTTTTCTGCAGCCGGCTCAGGCACATTTCAAGTCCGCTATATTGGTCCGGATCTTTATCAATGCGTAGAATAAGATCATTTTTGCTGAGTACCCGTCGATCGCTGAGGACCAGTTGGGTGAGCATTAACGATTCGGTACCGGTCAATGGAATAGTGATATCTTCTTTGACCAATGTTCGATCGTCAGCATTAAACCACCAGATATCAGGATTGCCCTGAGACTCTTTAACCCGACTGACTGCCGAGATGAACTCTTCGTCGGCCACTGGTTTCTTGAGAAAGCCATCCACACCGAAGTGCGAAAAGTGATGGAGTTCCGAAGGTTCAGAGTTTGGGGTTATGAGGATGATTTCCGCATCTTTTTGATTTTTACGGATGAAACTGACATCGCTCAGCGATATGTCCGCCTGGTCGAGCAGGATGTGCGTGAATCGACTCTTTCGGATGCGTTCGCTGCTGAGTTTACCTGACTCGATTTCAAAGGATAAATACAGGCGTTGCGCGAGAAGCGACTCGATTGCTTGTCGTGCCAGTTGGTCGCGGGTGAAAATCAGAAAGCTGTTATTCGGAGTATTCACAATAAGGTTCCTTCCTAGTCTGGTGAAGTTTTTTTCAAAACTTAAATAAGCTCGGTCGGCGAGTAGTACCTCCCCTGAAAAAAGTCGAAGGGCATGCTGCGAGCCAGTGTGTGTAGTGCTTTGTGCTCCACCCGATCCGCCACGAATTTGATCTTGCTGTCATGGATCATGCCGCTCAGGCAGTCATAAGACCTGTTGAAAAAGTCCTGGCTGTTTTCGACCATGATGTCGAAGTTGGATTTGGTCAGGTCCACTTTTATGTAATCGAACAGCGCCAGGCTGATCAGTTTTTCGGTGCTGTCGTCGCTTAAATCATAGCCATCGAAAGCGATCTCGATCCCATTGTCTTTTAGTAGGTGGATGTGATTGATAATGGTTCTTTTTTCTTTCAGGTTGAACGACAGGAGCGAATTGCTGTTAATACTGGGGATTAGCTGTTGCTCATGCTTTTTGAGTATCGCTTGAGCATCGTTCATTTCCTTGATAAGCGCTTTATCCAATAAAGCAGATTGATTCATGGTCACGAACAGCTTGTTTGGCGCCGGGGCGGAATGGGAAGGCATGGCCTCAATCTGTGAGAGGGCATTCAATTGGATCCGAGTCAGGACTTCGTAATAAGTCGCCAGTGGATGATCGGAATGCAGCTGCTGATACCCCTTGTTCAGAGGTGCTTCCTGTTTGGTCGCCTTGGCATAAATTTCGCTGCCGAACAGTTCATCGTTTCGTTTCAGAATCGATTGCCTGAAGAATACCAATGCGAAGTTTTCGTGCATTATGGCTTGCCTGCTGGGCTCCATTACCTAGTCCTTTAAGAGTGAAAGTTTGTTTGATTGACTGACACGACTCCTCGAAGCAGTCGATAGCCATAACCACGAACACTGTGAATGATATTAATGCCAAAGTGTTTTTTGATTTTATTTCGAAGCCGGCTTATGGATTTCTCCAAGACGCGTGAATCATAGAGTTTTATATTCAAACCCATGGATTCGGCCATGCAGTCATGGTGCAGGATATTACCTTCTGCGTTAATAAGCGCATCCAGGGCTTTCATTTCCTGATAGGCCAGATCCAGTTTGTATTCATCGTTGTATAAATGCAGGCATGTTTGGTCCAGGGTCAATTTGACGCTGGGCTGCCATTCAGGAGTTTCGAACAACTCTGAGAGTAACCTGGCTTTTTCATCCTGATCGTTCGGTACATTGATGCAGTGATCGGCTCCGGCCAAGTAACATTCAATCTTGGTTTGCGGAGAGCGATAGTTGATTGCAACGATAATGGCCAGTTCTGTCGGATTCGTACGTAACTTTTTGATCAGCGCCAGGCAGTCATTAAGGATAGAGGGGCTTTCAATATCGATCAGTACGGTATCGAGTGTTTGCGTTTCGATATCCAGGCTTGGCGGGTTTGGATAATCTAATGTATAAACATGTGTGAGATTAGGTACAAATAATTGTCGAAGTTTCTCTGTCGAGCGCCAAGTGCGCCCAATAGCGAGAATACCCCTCTGGCTATTTTCGATTTTGCTCTCAGTGCTCATCATGTAAATTACTCATATGTGCTGGCGTTGCAATCTTAATACACAAAATACTGACGTTATCTGACTTTTTATAACATTTCCCGTCGTGAATACACGTCACTCCATGCTCAGTAGTTTTAGCTGATTCAATGACATAGGCAAATGCCGAGGCTTAAGCCCATTTGTTTTTGTGATATCGGGCTTAGTTGGTACACCCCTTTCAGTCGGACTAGGCTCTTTAGGTTGACTTTTCTATGAGCAACACAGATGCGATGGCTAATTGCCCATCTGGCTGCAAAACGAAGCACAACTGAGGAGTCTTGCGTATGAACTGTGCGGATGTCCGCATTTTTGAAAATTGGATTTGATTTATAAGGATATTCCACGGTGTTCTAGGGTGATGTCGGTGCACGTTGGGGAGGCGATCAGTACCGCGTTCGCCTCTTTTTAGGGCGAATGAAAGGGAGACCATATTAATTGAGTCATTTGGCATTATATTCGTAATATTTATGTCAAGGGGGAATTTGAGCGTGTGGTTATTCTGTTTGGCGATTGAAAAAAAATCCCAAAAGTTGATATTAAAGAGCCATTAAATTTTATGTACTAACCGGGGAGGAGCCGGTCACTGATCCTTTTCGCAATTAACCATCCACGCCACGCCACGCCAAACCGATCGATCAGCATCCCGAAACGTTCCACCCAGAACGTCGCCACCAGCGGCATTTGAATACCGCCGCCTTCCGCCAATGCAGCAAACACCCGCTCTGCCTCTGCCACACTGTCGATATTCAACGAAACCGAACAACCGCTCATGCCAGTGGTGGGGCGATCAGGTGTGGTGTCCGACCCCATGATTGCCTGGTCCCCGACCAGCAGACGCGTGTGAATGATCAGGTTATGGCAGTCCGTTGGAACATGGTCGCGAGCCGGAGTTTCGTCGAAGGTCATCATGACTTCTATCTTTTGGCCTGGCCGGCCTTATCGCGTCCTGTCCCCGTAGAGTGGATGGCTCATTCCACGTACTGTAGAACCTGCCGCTCCTCTGACATCTGCCACCGAGTCCACCGTCCTATGCCCGTCCTGACCCGTTTCGCCTCTTTGCTCGACCAGGCGAGACGTGCCTTGTTGCTGGTCTGGGGAACATCCCGTGGGCTGTTTCTGGGGCTGGTACTGGCGACCCTCATCGCCGGTGTGCTGCCGGCGCTGGCGGCCTGGTTGGGGCAGCGGATTGTCGACGCCGTTGTCACCGCCATGCAGTTGCACGCCCAGCAGGGCAGTGCGCCGTTATGGCCGGTTGTGCGGTATGTGCTGTTTGAGGCAGGCGTGCTTGCGTTGCTATCCGGAACACAGCGTGCATTGTCGGTTCAGCAATCGCTGTTGCGGGTGCAGTTGGGGCAGAAGGTCAACACGATGATTCTGGAGAAAGCCCAGACGTTATCGTTGGTGCAGTTCGAGAATTCCGAGTTCTACGACAAGCTGGTACGGGTGCGGCGCGAGGCATCGACCCGGCCGTTGGCGCTGGTGATGAAGTCGCTGGGGCTGATCCAGAACCTGATCGTGTTGATCAGCTTTGGTGTGTTGCTGGTGCATTTTTCGCCGTGGGCACTGGTGCTGCTGGTGGTTGGGGCGTTACCGGTGTTCTTTGCCGAAGCGCACTTCTCCGGGGATGCCTTTCGCCTGTTCACGCGCCGGGCGCCGGAGAGTCGGCAGCAGAATTACATCGAGACGCTGCTCTCCCATGAGGGCTACATCAAAGAGGTGAAGCTGTTCGGCTTCGCGCCGCTGCTGTTGAAGCGTTATCGGGACACGTTTGCGCGTCTGTACGCCGAAGACCGGCGCCTGACGCTGCGTCGCGATGGCTGGGGTTTTGTGCTGGGATTGCTGGGTACCGCTGCGTTCTATGTGGCCTATGCCTGGGTCGTGGTCGATACCGTTCACGGCCATATCACCCTCGGCCAAATGACCATGTACCTGGTGCTGTTCAAGCAGGGGCAGGCCGCTGTGAGCAGCAGTTTGAGCGCAATCAGCGGCCTTTACGAGGATGGTCTTTACCTGTCGAGCCTCTACGAGTATTTGGCCGAGCCCGTTATTGCCGATAACGGAAGCCTTACCATGGGTGCGGTGCCCGGCGATGGTTTACGTTTTGAGAATGTCGGTTTCCGTTATCCGGGGGCGAGCCGCGACGCTTTGCTTGGCATCGATCTGCACCTGATGCCCGGGCACAGCGTTGCGCTGGTGGGGGAAAACGGTTCGGGCAAAACCACGCTGATCAAGTTGCTGACTCGGCTGTATCGTCCCGATCAGGGCCGTATTTTGCTGGACGGCAGCGATTTGCAGTCTTGGGACGAAGAGGTGCTGAGACGGCGCATCGGCGTGATTTTTCAGGACTACATTCGCTACCAATTCTCGGTGGGCGAGAACATCGGCGTGGGCGATACCCTGGCGTTCCACGATGAAGCGCGTTGGCAGCTAGCGGCCGCCGAGGGCATGGCCGCGCCCTTTATAGAGCGTCTGGATCGCGGTTACGCCACGCAATTGGGCCGGTGGTTTGCCGGTGGGCAGGAGCTGTCCGGTGGGCAATGGCAAAAGATCGCCTTGTCTCGCGCCTACATGCGCCGCGACGCCGATATTTTGATTCTGGATGAGCCCACCTCGGCCCTGGACCCGGCGGCGGAAGCGGCGGTGTTCGAGCATTTCAGTCAACACACCGAAGGCCGCATGACGTTGCTGATTTCTCACCGGTTCTCCAGCGTGCGCAATGCCGACCACATCATCGTGCTGGATCAGGGGTCGATCCTTGAGCGAGGCGATCACGACAGCCTGGTCGCGGCGGGCGGGCGTTATGCGCAGTTGTTCAACGTGCAGGCTCGTGGTTATCGGTAGTTTGAGGCTTCATGAGTCTGTTCCGGGAATGTGGCGAGGGGGCTGCCCCCTCGCCACAAGGTATGGGGTTTCAAGGCATTTCCGGCAACTCTTGCGGCCGCAAATCAAACACCAGCACCTCGGCATCCACGCCGTTGCTCAAGCTCAGAACCTGTTCTTCGCGAACCCGCACACCATCGCCTTCCTGTAACTGTATGCCATTGAGTTCAACACTGCCGCGCGCCACATGCACGTAGGCGTAGCGATCGGGGGCCAGTTCCAGCGTGGCGCTTTCCTTGCCGTCGATCAGGCCGGCGTACACCCGCGTATCCTGTCGAACTTTCAGCGAACCGTTGGCCCCGTCAGGGGAGATGATCAGTTGCAAGCGTCCGCGTTTTTTCTGCGGGCTGAAGTGCTCTTGCTGGTAGCGCGGTTTGGCGCCGCTGACGTCCGGCACGATCCAGATTTGCAGGAAGTGCACCGGGCGTGTTGTGGAGTGATTGTATTCACTGTGCGCCACGCCACTGCCGGCGCTCATCAATTGCACGTCGCCGGGACGGATCACCGAACCGGTGCCCAAAGTGTCCTTGTGTTCCAGCGCACCTTCGAGCACATAGGAAAAAATCTCCATGTCGCGGTGCGGGTGCTGGCCAAAGCCTTTGCCGGCCGCCACGCGGTCGTCGTTGATCACCAGCAGGTCGGAAAAACCCTGCTCCCGCGGGTTGCGGTAATTGGCGAAGGAGAAGGTATGGAACGACTTCAACCAACCGTGATTGGCCGCGCCGCGATCCGAAGCTTTACGAAGGGTCAGCATGATGAATCTCCTGTCAGGACGTGAATTCGTCCGAGTGAGGAGAAGGTTAATGTTTACCGGCTAGTGCAATAAGTAGATGAAAATTGAAATACTGTCTCTTTCAGGTTGACAGTGGTGGGGTGGGGTTCATGTATTCTTATTGTTACAGTTGGCCATAATGCCGGGCTCGCTCCCACTTGGATCTGGTGTTCGGCGCAATGGTATTAAACAGTTCTCCTTTAGTGACCTTGAATCCATGAAAACAGTGGCAATGGTGTTGTTCCCCGACTTTCTTCTGCTCGACATGGCCGGTCCCATGGAGGTGTTTTCCATCGCCAATCGTTATCTGGCACCAAGCGACCGTTACGAGCTGGCGACCATCGGCACCGAGCATGGCGCGTTGCGGGCCTCCAACGGCGTCAGCGTCCAGGCCGATCTGCACATCGATCAGGCGAACGAGCACTACGATTTGTTGCTGGTACCGGGCGGGCCGGGGGCCTACAACGAAAGGCATCCGCCGCTGCTCGGCTGGCTCAAGGGCGCCGTCACCCGGGCAAACCGGTATGGTTCGATCTGCACCGGTGCCTTCGTGCTCGGGCATGCCGGGTTGCTGGACGGCTATCGCGTGACCACTCACTGGCATTACACCGAACGGCTGATCAAAGGCTTTCCCAAAGCCACCGTGGAGACCGATCAGATTTTCGTACAGGATCGAGACCTCATCACCTCCGGCGGTGTCACCGCAGGCATTGACCTGGCGCTGGCGGTGGTTGCCCAGGACCACGGCAAGAAAGTCGCCCAGGACGTCGCCAAAGTGCTGCTGGTGGTGATGAAGCGCCAGGGCGGGCAGGCGCAGTTCAGTCCGTTGATGGCGGCGGTGGCCTCCCAGGAAACGCCGATCACCCGGGTGCAGAACCATGTGCTCGAACGCCTCGATGAGGCGTTCAGTATCGAGCGCATGGCCAGTCTGGTGAACATGAGTGCACGGCACTTCGCCAGGGTCTTCGCCCGGGAGGTGAACATGACGCCGATGGAGTTTCTGCAAAGCGCGCGCATCGACCGCGCCCGGAACCTGCTGGAAACCAGCGACCTGCCGCTCAAGACCGTGGCCTATAAAAGTGGCTTTGGCAGCGTGCGGCACATGCGTTTTCTGTTCAGTGAAAAGCTCGGCCTGACCCCCACCCAGTACCGCGAACAGTTCAGCTAGCGCGATTGTCCGTCACGCGCACCGTGATGGCCGTGACGCTCCTCCCGTGGCCGTTGTACCGTCACCCATGCCTGCCAAGATACCTGTGAACTCTTTGCCATGGAGGTGCGGGAATCTGGATGGACGGGGGCGACGGTTTTTCAGTACCTTGAGCCGGGCCAGGTTTTCAGCGCGTGAACGTGCATGAACAGCCTCAGAGATATAAACAGCGATTCGGTGCTGCGGTTCGGGCCTTATGTGTTTCACCTGCGTCAGCGACTGATCCTGGACGGTGAACGGCCGTTGCGCATGGGTGGGCGGGCCCTGGAGATTTTGCAGGTACTGGTCGAGCACGCCGGTGCGGTGGTCAGCAAAGAGGCGCTGATTGCCCATGTCTGGCCGACCTCGGTGGTCGAGGAAATCAACCTGCGCGTGCACATCGCCGCTCTGCGTCGAGCGCTTGGCGATGGGCCGAACGGGCAACCGTACATCCTTAATATTCCCCAACGCGGTTATAGCTTCATCGCCCCGGTGCAGCGCGACCGGGCGGGCACGCCGGTGCTGGTCGAAACCGTGCACAAGCCTCTACACAACCTGCCTGCGCGGCTCACACCGGTGACCGGTCGCGACTCGATCGTCGGCAGTGTGGTCCGGCAGTTGCCGGTTCGGCGCTTCATGACTCTGGTCGGCCCCGCCGGCATCGGCAAGACCACCGTGGCGTTACGCGTGGCCGAGTTGCTGTTGCAACACTATCGGGACGGTGTCTGGATGGTTGATCTGGCCAGCATCGATGCCCCGTCGCAACTTCTCGCTCATCTGTCGCGCACGTTGGAACTGGATGTCGGCGCGGCGGCGCTGGCACAACGGCATGCCTTGGTGGTGCTCGACAACTGCGAACACCTGCTCGAGCGTTGTCGGGCAGTGGTGGACGATCTGCTGGCCTCGGCGCCACGGCTCTCCATTCTCGCCACCAGTCGCGAACCGTTGCGAGCCGTCGGGGAAACAGTCCTGCGCTTACCGGCCTTGAAGGTACCGCCGCCTTCGGCGCTGTACAGCGTGGCCGAAGCCATGGGCTATTCGGCCGTGCAACTGTTGGTCAGTCGCGCCCGAGCCCGTCAGCAAGGGTTTGTCCTGCGCCAACAGGACCTCAAGGCAGCGCGCGAAATCTGTCGGCGACTCGACGGACTGCCCCTGGCCATTGAACTGGCGGCGGCGCAGATCGATGCGCTGGCGCTGGTGGGAATGCAGGCGCAACTCGACAACTGTTTCCAGCTGTTGAGCCAAGGCCGACGGACCGCCGTGCCACGGCATCAGAATCTCAAGGCGGCGCTGGACTGGAGCTATGAACGGCTGAGTCTTTTGGAGCAAACCGTGCTGCAGCGGCTGGCGGTGTTCAACATGGCGTTCACCCTGGACGCGGCTATTGGCGTGATCAGTTGCGCGGTGCTGCGGCCCACCTGTCTGGTCGAAATCGTGGAGCGGCTGGCGAGCAAATCGCTGTTGTCAGTGGAGCAGGGCAGCGGCGTGACCCGTTACCGCTTTCTCAACACCACGCGCACCTACGTCCTGGACAAACTCGAGCACAGCGGTCACTTGCGCACCTTTGAACTGCGTCATAGCCGCTACATCAGACGGGCTCGCTGGACCTCAAACGGGCATGTGTCGCTGCAACTCGTCGAGTAACCGGCGGACTTTCGTCAGGTCCGGTGTGGCAAAACCTTCGGTGAAACGCTGGTAAATCGGCGCCAGCAACTCATGGGCCTGACGGAACAGCCCCTGACGTTGCCACAACTGGGCCAGTGACGTGGCGCTGCGCAATTCCCACGCCAGCGCTCCCTGGGTTTTTGCCACGGCTAAAGCCTCGAGCAGTACCGCTTCGGCCGCGCTGACATTGTCCGGGCAATCCTGTGCCAGCAACGTGTCGGCCCGAGCCCGCAGAATCTCCGCCGTGCTCCAACCCGCCGCGCCGTTTTCGGCCCGTTCCAGCAACGCGTCATCGATAAAACGGCTGTCCAGCGTGACCATGATTTCCTTGATCAACCCGGTGTCCGCTCGCGGTGACGAGGGCGAATCGGCCCCCCCGATAACCTGCGCGTAATGTTTGGCCCAGGTGTAGAACAGCAGCACCGAGTGTTTCTTCGCCTGCTCAAGCAGCAAGGTCAGGAGCTCGCGGGCGACCGGCGTGTTGCCATTGTAGTGGGCGATCAGGCAACCGGACAGCGCCAGGGTGTAGCAGATGGACGTGCCATGATTGATTTGCATCGCGATGTCGAGCGCCTGTCGTGCGGTATGCCAGGCTTTTTCCGGGAGCCCTTGCAGCCAGAGAATGCGCGCCAGAATCGTCAGGGTCGCCACGCTCTGGTCGTATTGCACGCCAAAACCATGGGTGAAACGGTTGAGTTGGCCGCTCTGGGCCAGGCATTGAATGACCTGTTCGACATTCTCCCGCGCCAGAGCCTGATCCCCGGCAAAATGCAGGGCCAGGACCCGCAAGCGTTGGGTGCTGAGGGCCGTCACCGCGTCGTCGTGTGGCCTCAATCGCTCGAATTGTCGGCTCTGCTCCAGGGCCAGTTGGTAGTGGCCGCAACTAAGATCAACCGCCAAGTGCCCGGAAATCGCTTTGAGCTGACCGGCCATATCGTTGCAGTGTTCGGCCAGGTGTTTGGCGCTGACGAAGGCTTCGACGGCTTCGGTGCTATTGCCCTGGGTGTGGTAGCAGGAACTGCCGAGGGCAAGCTTGAGGTTCATGGTCAAACGCGGGCAGGGCTGGTGCGTCGCTTCGAGCAACGCCAGGGCTTTGCGCACGTACACCCCGTATTCCTTGAGCAGCGACAGCTCTTGCCAGAGCGGTGCCGAGGTCGCGGCGAGACGGATGGCCAAGGCCTGCGGCCCTTGAGCGTTCAAGCCCCAATCCAGGACTGCACGAATGTCGTCCAGGCTGCGGGCGTAACGCTCGGTCCAGCGCTCGCTCTGGGTGTGTTCCCAATCACTCTGCGCCTGCTGCATCAAGGCCAGGCAGCATTCGGCGTGGCGCTCTCGGGTGTCCGCCAGCTCTTGGGCCTGGTCGAGTTTTTCCAGCGCATAGCCACGCGTGGTGTCGAGCAGACGGTAGAACACTTCTTCATCGCCGACTTCCACGTTCAGCAATGACTTGGCCACCAATTGGGTAATCGAGGCAAACAC
Organism: Pseudomonas sp. JL3; assembly: GCF_031570575.1. Lineage (NCBI taxonomy): Bacteria > Pseudomonadati > Pseudomonadota > Gammaproteobacteria > Pseudomonadales > Pseudomonadaceae > Pseudomonas > Pseudomonas sp. JL3. Next base: position 6,331 of record NZ_JAKWJK010000003.1, on the reverse strand, counting down.
TACATCGGGCTCGATGTATTGGCCGACAATCACGGCAGCCGCCGATTCCAGGGTAAAAGCGCCCCGGAATATCCCCAGTCGGCGCAGGCACGTCTGCTCGCAGGCATTGAGCAGTTCGAAGCTCCAGTCCAGCGTGGCGCGCAGGGTCTGATGGCGGCCCATGGTGGTCGGGCAGCCTTGGGCGAGCAGGCGAAAGCTGTCTTGCAGTTGCGACAGCAAGCCGCTCAAACCCAGGTTGCCAACCTGCGCCGCCGCCAGTTCGATCGCCAGCGGTATGCCGTCCAGGCGCCGGCAGATTTCAATCGCCAGCGGCAGTTCGGCTTCGCTCAGTTCGAAGCTGTCGTGGCTGGCCATCGCCCGCTCGACAAACAATTGCAGCGCCGAAAACGTCAGGGCCTGAGTGCGGTCGAGCACGGCGATGGGCGGCGGACAGTCCAGCGATTCCAGGCGTTGCACGCATTCGCCTTCGGCCCGCAGGCTCTCGCGGCTGGTGGCCAGAATGTGCACTTGGGGCGCCGCGCGCAGGATGTTTTCGCTGAGCAACGCAATGGCATCGATCAGGTGTTCGCAATTGTCGATGACCAGCAGCATCTGCCGTTCGCGCAGGAACGTGGCGAGACCGCTCATGGGCTCGGCATCGTGCAAGGACAAATCCAGCAGCGTTGCCAAGTGCGTGGTGATCATCACAGGGTCGTTGATCGGTGCCAGGTCCAGCAGGCGAATGCCGTCTCGGTAGTGGCCAATCAGTTGCTCGGCGACGCGCAGGGCCACGGTCGTCTTGCCGATCCCGCCGGGGCCCACGAGGGTGATGAAACGCTGTCGCGACAGTTGCGCCAACAGGCTGTCGACCAGCGCCTGGCGACCGATCATGCGGGTCCGGCGGACTGGCAGGTTATGACTGCCCGATTCAGGGGGCGTGTTTTGGGGGCGCTGTTCGATGGGCTCCAGGGAAAACGGCGCGACAAAACTGTAGCCGCGCTGGGCAACGGTAACGATGTAACGCTGGCCTGTCTGACCGTCGCCGAGGGCTTTGCGCAGTGCCGCCATGTGCACCCGCAGATTGATGTCTTCCACCACGCTTTTGGGCCACACCCGGGCGATCAGTTGCTGCTTGCTCACCACCTGCCCGGCGTGTTCGAGCAGGATCAACAGAATGTCCATGGCTCGGCTGCCCAGGCGCAGGGGCTGGTCGGCCTCCATCACCAGGCGTTGTCCGGGGTAGATCCGGTAAGGGCCGAAATGGAGGGCCTGTTCGGGAGAAAGGGTCAACGGGTCACTCCTGCTTGCATCCGTCTATCACGCGGTATCCGGCATGTTCCTCAGGTTTTTTCGGCAGCGCAATGCGGTGTCGGGTGCACGGTAGAAAATTAACAACGTTTAACTCGTGCTGTGTCCGGTCTACGCTTAAAAATCCATTTCTTCAATTAGCCGAAGGTATCGGCCTTCAAGCAACAAAAAGCGTGCCGCAAAAAGGATGAACACTTCTGGAGGAGCCGGAATGAGCAACGTGGTGGTGGTCTATCACAGCGGCTACGGCCACACCCGGGTCATGGCCGAAGCCGTGGGCCAGGGTGTGGATCGGCACCCGGGCAGTACCTGTCGACTGATTCCGGTCGAGGAAGTGGACGATCACTGGGAACGCTTGCACCGTGCCGATGCAATCATCTTCGGCGCCCCCACTTACATGGGCAGCGCCTCGGCAGCCTTCAAGGGTTTCATGGAAGCCACCGCGTCGTTCTACCTGGCCCAACCCTGGCGCGACAAACTTGCGGCCGGGTTCACCAATTCCGGTTGCCTGTGCGGCGACAAACTCAACACCTTGCTGCAGATGTCGGTGTTCGCTGCGCAGCATTCGATGATCTGGGTCGGCCTCGACCTGCTGCCGGCGCGCAGCAGCATGGGCCTGTTCGACGGGCAACTGAATCGCCTCGGCAGTTCGTTGGGGGCCATGGCGCAGTCGAACGTTGAGCAGTCCCCTGACTTTGCACCGCCACCCGAAGACCGCCGCACCGCCGCGCATCTGGGCGAGCGGGTGGCGCGCCTGGCCGAACGGCTGGCCCACACCTCTCATTAACCGCCGTAAAACCCCACGCATGAGGAAATATCACGATGAGCACCTTCACCACCCGAGACGGCACCGAGATTTACTACAAGGACTGGGGCACCGGCCAGCCGATCGTCTTCAGCCACGGTTGGCCGTTGAACGCCGACAGTTGGGAATCGCAAATGATCTTCCTGGCCTCCCAAGGCTACCGGGTCATCGCCCACGACCGCCGTGGTCACGGACGCTCGAGCCAGCCATGGTTCGGCAATGACATGGACACCTACGCCGATGACCTGGCGCAACTGATCGAGCATCTGGATCTGCAAAGCGCCGTGCTGTTCGGCTTCTCCACCGGCGGTGGCGAAGTGGCGCGCTACATCGGTCGCCACGGCACCGGTCGCGTGGCCAAGGCCGGGCTGATTTCCTCGGTGCCGCCGCAGATGCTCAAGACCGAAGCCAACCCCTGTGGCCTGCCGATGGACGTGTTCGACGGTATTCGTCAGGCGTCTCTGGTCGATCGCTCGCAGCTGTACAAGGATCTGGCCAGTGGTCCGTTCTTCGGTTTCAACCGCCCGGGCGCCAAGCCGTCCCAGGGCATGATCGACTGGTTCTGGCTGCAGGGCATGATGTCTGGCCACAAGAATGCGTATGACTGCATCAAGGCATTCTCCGAAACCGACTTCACCGAAGACCTGAAGAAGTTCGACGTGCCGACCCTCGTGGTGCATGGCGACGACGACCAGGTGGTGCCGATCGAAGCCGCGGGCATCGCTTCGGCGAAACTGGTCAAGGGCTCCACATTGAAGGTCTATCCGGGAGCCCCGCACGGCTTGACCGATACCCACAAGGATCAACTCAACGAAGATCTGCTGGCGTTCATCAAGGGCTGATCAACATCAAAAGATCGCGGACTGCGCCGGCGCCTACAGGGTCATGTGAATGCCCGTAGGCGCTGGCGAAGGCCGCGATCTTTTGCTGTCGAGAGAGGGAAGAGTACGCATGGCACGGCAGCGCCAGGCAAACGGTGTAACGCCTTCGCTGCGGGTAAAGATATGAGAGAAATGTGCCTGGTCGCAGAAGCCACATTCCAGGCTGATTTGCGTCAGGGTCAGGTCGGTGTTCCGGATCAACTGTTTGGCTCGGGCGATGCGTTGCTGTCGGATCCAGTCCTGCGGTGAAACACCGGTACTGCACTTGAACGCACGGGAAAAATGGCTGCGCGACAGGGCACAGGCCCGTGCCAGTTCGGTCACTTCCAGGGTGTCGCCGAGGTGGTCGAGGATCAGTTGCTTGACCAGGGTTTCACGCCAGGGGCTAAGGCCGCCCGTGGTTTTTTTTTGCGTTTCAATGGCACACGCTTTGATTGCGTTTTGCTGAAAGTGAGCCATGGCCAATGTCCGTGTCGATGGGCGCGCGCGGGTGCACTGCGCGGTTAGCCAGCACGTTCCCTTGTCTAAAAAACAAGTCTGCGCAGAAGGCTCATTCTTGGTCGCGAGGGCTTTGGCTTGCGAGTTAAACGTTGTTAATTCCGCAGTCAGGCTGAAGGCTGAAAATGCGCCAACTGAGCACATCGCTGCAATTCGAGCCAATGCACGGTCATGCAAGATTGACGACGTGTGGCGGCCTGGGCAGGGCCGCATTTTCTGACTCGATCAAGGGAGATCTCATGAAGCATTCGCGCGTTTGCATGCTGGGCGGACTCGGCTTGGCATTGGCGCTGATGTCCGGCACCAGCCTGGCCCAGGCACCGGCTCAGGAGAACACTCAGGTGCCCGGTTATTACCGGCTCGCGGTGGGTGACTACGAAGTGACGGCGTTGTTTGATGGCTACAACGACCTGTCGCCCAAACTGCTCGAGGGGCTGACCCAAAACCAGATCCGCGCGTTGCTGGCTCGCCGCTCGATTGAAACACCGGGAGTGCAAACCGCGTTCAACGCGTTTTTGGTGAACACCGGCAAACAACTGATTCTGGTGGACACCGGGGCGGGGCAGTGCATCGGCGCCACGGCGGGTCAGCTGTCGGCGAACATGAAAGCCGCCGGTTATCAGCCAGAACAGGTCGATACCATTCTGCTCACCCACTTGCATCTGGATCATGTATGCGGGTTGGTGGATGGGCAGCGCAAGCCCGTGTTCGCCAACGCAACGGTCTACGCGGCCAAGGCCGAAGCCGATTACTGGCTTGACCCGCAGGCCATGGCCAAGGCACCGGCCGGCGCCAGGGAGTTCTTCAAGATCGCCCAGGACTCCACCGCGCCGTATATCGCGGCGGGCCGCTTCAAGACCTTTGCTACCGGGCACTCGCCAGTGCCGGGCGTTGTCGATGCCGAGCTGGAGGCTGGGCACACACCGGGCAGTACCACGTATCGGTTCAACTCCCAGGGCCAGAGTATTTTGTTCATGGGCGATCTGGTGCATAACCTGGCGGTGCAGTTCGAGCATCCCGAGGTATCGATTCGTTTCGACGTCGACAGTCAGCAAGCGATCAAGAGCCGCGCCAAGGTTTTCAGCGATGCGGCGGTCAGCAAGATCTGGGTCACGGCGGCGCATTTGCCGTTTCCGGGTGTCGGCCATATCAGCTCAGTGGACAAGCATTTCCAGTGGGTACCCATCGAGTACGGGCCTTACAAACGAGCGGCGAAAGTGCCGATGATCGAGTAAAGTCCGACAGACTCGCGCCTGGCTGAACACCAAAGGAACCCTGCCCATGAACCGTAACGATCTGCGCCGCGTCGACATGAACCTGCTGGTGATTTTCGAAGCCTTGATGTTCGAAAAGAACCTGACCCGGGTCGCCGAAAAACTCTTCATGGGCCAACCGGCAGTGAGCGCTGCGCTGGGGCGGCTGCGTGATCTGTTCGACGATCCGTTGTTGCTGCGCAACGGTCGCGGCATGGAGCCGACGGCACGGGCGCTGGCGATTCTCAAGGAGCTGCAACCGGCGATGGACACCATCTCGGGAGCGGTCAGCCGCGCCAAGGAGTTTGACCCGGCCACCAGCTGCGACGTGTTCCGCATCGGGTTGTCGGACGATGCCGAGTTCGGTCTGTTTCCGCCGTTGCTGCGCCAGTTGCAGGAAGAGGCGCCGGGGATCGTGGTCGTGGTGCGCCGCGCCAACTATCTGCTGATGCCGGCATTGCTGGCGTCGGGAGAAATCTCGGTGGGGGTGAGCTACACCACCGACCTGCCGGCCAATGCCAAACGCAAAAAACTGCGCGACATTCCCTGCAAAGTCCTGCGTGGCGATGACCGTCCCGAACCGCTGACCCTGGATGATTATTGTGCAAGGCCCCATGCGATGGTGTCGTTTTCCGGTGACCTGAGCGGCAACATCGATCTGGATCTGGCCAAGGTCGGTCGCACCCGCCGGGTGGTGTTGGGCGTTCCGCAGTTCAGTGGATTGCGCGCGTTGCTCGCCGGCACGGAAATGATCGCCACTGTCCCGGACTATGCCGCGTGCGCATTGGTCGAAGGCTGTGCGTTACGGGCCGAAGATCCGCCATTTCCCATCGACGCGGCGCAACTGTCCATGGCGTGGAGTGGGGTGCACGACAACGATCCGGCGGAGCGCTGGTTAAGGTCGCGGATCAGTCAGTTCATGTCGGTGGCGCTGGATATTCCAGTGGTTTAAGGGTGTAACTACAGATATTCAGAACTCCTCAAACCCTCTGGGAGCGGGCTGTGTTTAATAGTGTTTAGCGTTACTTCCTGAAAGCTACAGATCCTTGCGCCGTTGCCTACGACTGCGCCAGAATCCGCCGGCTTGTGCGCTTTGGGCCTGGTCTTTATCGTTTCCGCATCGCTGCCAATCAGCGATCGGGTTTAGCGACTCGGACTATTCAAAGTGCATCAGTGCTCCAGACTTTATTGCCGACTTTTGACGTCTGCAATTACGTTATGGTGGCTGTATGCGGGAGACCCTCGGGTCTACCGGGTGCCTTTGACCGGTTCGCTAACCTGCATACAGTCGCCACCCATACTTGTTTAGCGACAGGTTCTGGTGGTGCTATTTTCCAAAGGAGATTCACCATGTTCAAAGCCACACCTAACCCGCCAGAAACCGACGACGTTTCCCCCTACGATCCCCTCGATCCCAAAAAACTCAACGAAGCCGCCGAACGCGCCCTCGATCACTACTTCAAACCGTCCGACCCCAAAACCCCGCGCAAACCGAGCACGATTTACACCGTCGCCCCGGGCATCGACATCGAAGAGCTACTGGCCAATGCCAGCGAGTCCTTTGCCTCGGCCAAGGTGATCGCCAGTGACTGCGCCGGGTTTCTGGA
>NZ_JAKWJK010000029.1:0-33656 GCF_031570575.1 Pseudomonas sp. JL3 | reverse complement strand
GCCCTCGCAGGGTGTGGGGGTGACCATCTCATTAATGCCCGTATCGCAAGATACGGGCATTTTCGTCAACCGGGTCAGCAGGTTTTCGTGTCAGCGAAACCTAGATCGTCAGCGTCCAGTCGTAGTCTACGATCAGCGGGGCGTGCTGCGAGAACCGTGGCTGACGTGGCAGGCGTGCGCTGCGTACGAAGCGGCGCAGGCCTGGGGTCAGCAACTGGTAGTCGAAACGCCAGCCCAGGTTAAGCATCTCGGCCTGTTCGTTGTCCGGCCACCAGCTGTACTGGTCGCCTTCACGGCTGACTTCGCGCAGGGCATCGACATAACCCATGTTGCCGACAATCTCGTCCATCCAGGCACGCTCAGGTGCCAGGAAGCCCGGGGATTGCTGGCTGTCGCGCCAGTTCTTGATATCCAGCTTCTGTTGCGCCACGTACAGCGAGCCACAATAAATGTACTCGCGACGTTTGCGTCGCTGTTTATCCAGATAACGGGCGAAGTCGTCCATTAGCTTGAACTTCTGGTTCAAGTCTTCATCGCCATTCTGCCCCGAAGGGAGCAGCAAGGTCGCGATGCTGACCTTGTCGAAATCGGCTTGCAGGTAACGCCCGTAGCGGTCGGCCGTCTCGAAGCCGAGACCGCTGATGACTGCCTTCGGTTGCAACCGCGAGTACAAAGCCACGCCACCTTGGGCGGGAACTTCAGCTTCGCAGGCATAAAGGAAGTAGCCATCCAGTTGGAAGGCTGGATCGTCCAGTTCAAAGGCGGAGGCGCGGGTGTCCTGCAGGCAGATGACGTCGGCATTCTGTGCTTGCAGCCAACTGAGCAAACCACGCTCGACTGCAGCCTGAATCCCATTGACGTTCACACTGATGATCCGCATAAGTGGCCCCAAAAATCGCGTGCGGGTATGATACACGGCGTCTACCTAATTAGCTAAATCCGTGGTATTTGGGGTTTTTTTCATGCAAGCGTATCAGCGCGACTTCATTCGTTTTGCCATTGATCGTGGCGTTTTGCGCTTCGGTGAGTTCACCCTGAAGTCCGGGCGCACCAGTCCTTACTTCTTCAATGCCGGCCTTTTCAACTCCGGTTCTGCCCTGGCGCAGCTGGGGCGTTTCTACGCGGCAGCCATCGTCGAGAGCGGTATTTCGTTCGATGTGCTGTTCGGCCCGGCTTACAAAGGCATCCCGTTGGCGGCGACTACCGCCGTGGCGCTGGCCGAACATCATGGCCGAGATCTGCCATGGTGCTTCAACCGCAAGGAAGCCAAGGCCCACGGCGAAGGCGGCAGCCTGGTTGGCGCGCCATTGACCGGCGACGTGCTGATCATCGACGACGTGATTACCGCAGGCACGGCGATCCGCGAGGTGATGCAGATCATCGCTTCCCAGGACGGCGCCAAAGCCGCGGGCGTATTGATCGCCCTGAATCGTCAGGAGCGTGGCAACGGCGAATTGTCGGCCATCCAGGAAGTGGAGCGTGACTTCGGCATCCCGGTGATCAGCATTGTTTCGCTGAACCAGGTTCTCGAGTTCCTGGCGGACGATCCCCAGCTCAAGCAACACCTGCCGGCAGTTGAAGCCTACCGCGCCCAATTCGGCGTCTGACCATAACCCCTGTGAGTGCTGCGCACTCATGCGGGAGCAAGCTCCCTCGCCACACAAGGTGGATTGTCACAGGGATCGAAAGCAAAAAAAGACCCCGCTCAGCCAGTCTGAGCGGGGTCTTTTTTGTCAGCGCAGTCTTAATGACGTCTGGGCGTCGATCGTGAACGAGATCTACATGGCTCAGTCCGTCAGGATTATTTTTTGCTGGTGCTGAGTGTCTCGGCCTTTTTGATCCCCACGGGTTTATTGGCTTTCTCTGGGTACGGATCAATAGCGGCATCGCCCTGACCTGTAAGAGTTTTCCAGCCATGACGGGTGTGTGGGGTTTTCCGGATTTGCGGGCACGGCGGCATCGAGGTCTTGGCCTGGTTCGAGTACTCATGACCGCAATCGACGCAGGCATGGGTGCCAGGTGAAACATCACTGCCATAGGGGACATAGTCTTTTTGCATGGGGTAATTCTCCTGTGGGTACGGGGAGATCCTATGCAGATTGCTTCCTTCGCGATGTCGGATGTTTCGCTTAGTCAGGTCAGGCGTTTCCTGCGCGCATAAAAAAGATCGCAGACTTCGTCAGCGCCTACAGGGTTTTCGTACATCCGAAAATCCGCCGTTCCAGGAGCTGCCGAAGGCTGCGATCTTTTTAAGGTTTGAATCAGTGACGCTTGCGATTGCTGATCAAAGTGCCCACACCGGTATCGGTGAAGATTTCCAGCAGAATCGCGTTCGGCACCCGACCATCGATGATCAACGAGCTGCCCACGCCGCCTTGTACCGCTTCCAGAGCGCAGCGAATCTTCGGCAGCATGCCGCCGTAGATAGTCCCGTCGGCGATCAGGTCGTCGACCTGTTGAGTCGTCAGGCCGGTCAGAACCGTGCCCGACTTGTCCATCAGGCCGGCGATATTGGTTAGCAGCATCAGCTTTTCAGCCTTCAGCGCTTCGGCCACTTTACCGGCCACCAGATCGGCGTTGATGTTGTATGACTCGCCGTTGGCGCCGACGCCGATTGGCGCGATCACCGGAATGAAATCGCCTTTGACCAGCAGGTTCAGCAGGTCGGTGTTGATGCCGACCACTTCGCCCACATGGCCAATATCGATGATTTCCGGCTGGGTCATTTCCGGCGTCTGACGGGTAACAGTGAGTTTTTTCGCGCGAATCAGCTCGGCGTCTTTACCGGTCAGGCCGATGGCGCTGCCGCCATGACGGTTGATCAGGTTGACGATGTCCTTGTTGACCTGGCCGCCGAGAACCATTTCCACCACGTCCATGGTCTGCGCGTCAGTCACGCGCATGCCATCGATGAAGTGGCTCTCGATCGACAGACGCTTGAGCAGGTCGCCGATTTGCGGGCCGCCACCGTGAACTACCACCGGGTTAATGCCCACGGCTTTCATCAGCACGATGTCGCGGGCGAAGCCGGTTTTCAGCTCCTCGCTTTCCATCGCGTTGCCGCCGTATTTGATCACCAGCGTCTTGCCGACATAGCGGCGAATGTAAGGCAGCGCTTCGGACAGGACCTTGGCGGTGTTGGCGGCGGCTTCGCGTTCGAGGGTCATTCAGGGCTCCGGGTGCTTCAAAAGATCAAAACGGTAATTGGAGATCAGGTGCAACGCGTTTCAGCTGGACGTGGAACACATCCTTGATGCGCTGCAATTCAGCCTCGTCATCGGCCTCGAAGCGCAGCACCAGCACCGGTGTGGTGTTGGAGGCGCGAACCAGGCCCCAGCCTTTGGCATAGTCGACACGCACGCCGTCAATGGTGGTCAGGTCGGCGCCTTCACCCCATTGCGCATCGTGCAGTGCATCAATGATGCTGAATTTGCTCTCTTCGGTCACATGGATATTGATCTCTGGCGTAGAAATATCGTTCGGGAAGGTCGCGAATAGCTCTTCCGCGGTGGATTTTTCCTTGCTGAGGATCTCCAGCAGCCGCGCGGCGGCATAGATACCGTCGTCGAAACCGAACCAGCGTTCCTTGAAGAAGATGTGCCCGCTCATTTCGCCGGCCAACAGGGCGCCGGATTGTTTCATTTTCTTTTTGATCAGCGAGTGACCTGTTTTCCACATCAGTGGACGACCGCCGTATTCCTTGATCAGCGGAATCAGGCGACGGGTGCATTTGACGTCGAAGATGATTTCCGCGTTCGGGTTGCGCGCCACGACGTCGCGGGCGAACAGCATCAACAGGCGATCAGGGAAGACGATGCTGCCGGTGTTGGTGACGACACCTACACGGTCACCGTCGCCGTCGAAAGCCAGCCCCAGGTCGGCGTTGGTTTCCTTGACCTTGGCGATCAGGTCGACCAGGTTTTCAGGCTTGCCCGGGTCCGGATGGTGATTCGGGAAGTTGCCATCGACTTCGCAGAACAGCGGGATGACTTCGCAGTTCAGGGCTTCGATCAGCTGCGGGGCGATCACACCGGCCGCGCCGTTGCCGCAATCGACCACCACTTTCAGGCGGCGGGCGAGTTTGATGTCCTGGACGATTTCAGTGTTGTAGCGGTCGAGGATCTCGACCTTGGTGATGCTGCCCTTGCCGCTGCTCAGGTTGTTGGTCTTGAGGCGTTCGTGCAGGGCCTGGATCTGTTCGTTGGCCAGCGTGTCGCCGGCAATGACGATCTTGAAGCCGTTGTAGTTCGACGGGTTGTGGCTGCCAGTGAGCATTACGCCGGATTTGCCGGCCAGTACGTTGGCGGCGTAATACAGCGCAGGGGTTGGCACCAGGCCGACGTCGCTGACGTGGCAACCGCTGTCGGCCAGGCCTTTGATCAGTTGCTCGACCAGTTCCGGGCCGGACAGGCGACCGTCGCGGCCGACGGATACGTTGGGTTCGTTCTGGGCCAGGCTCTGGGAGCCGATGGCGCGACCAAGCCAATAAGCGGTTTCAGCGTTCAAGAATTCCGGCACGGTGCCGCGAATGTCGTAGGCGCGGAAGATGCTGTCGGGGAACTTGGGTGCGACTTGGGCTTGGGTGCTCATCTGTAGGAATGCTCCATTTTGAAAGTGGCTGGTCCTGTCGGCGAAAAACTCGCCGGCAGGCTCAAACTGAAGGGTATGACGGTGTTTTCCACCGAGAGTTCGTGGTGTGAAAAGGCCATGCCATCAGCATCGGCGAGCAATTGGCCGGCCAATGCCTTGATTTTCAGTGGTAAACCTTCCAGATGACGACTGTGCAATTTTCATCCTTAAAATGCAGAGGGCAGGTCAGGTCGGGCAGGGCTCCCAGCCTGAATGCCGATGATCAGTGGCTGCCCGAATGGCCGAAACCGCCAGTGCCGCGCTGGGTTTCGACGAACTCTTCGACCATTTCAAAATGCGCTTGAACCACCGGTACCAGCACCAATTGGGCCAGGCGTTCGCCTACCACCATGTTGAAATCGGTCTGGCCACGGTTCCAGCACGACACCATCAGCGGGCCTTGGTAATCGGAGTCGATCAAACCGACCAGATTGCCCAGCACGATGCCGTGTTTATGGCCCAGGCCGGAGCGCGGCAGAATCAAGGCCGCCAGGCCCGGATCGCCGATGTACACCGACAGGCCAGTCGGAATCAGCAGGGTTTCGCCCGGCTTGATGACGGTGTCTTTTTCCAGCATGGCGCGCAGGTCGAGGCCGGCGGAACCAGGCGTGGCGTACTGTGGCAGCGGGAATTCGGTACCAATGCGTGGGTCGAGGATCTTGGCTTGCAAAGCGTGCATGTAAATTAAACCTGGTTCAGACGATCGGCGATAAAAGTGATCAGCTGGCGAGCGATTTTGCTCTTGCTGGTCTGGGCGAAAAGCGTGGCGTGCAGCTCGCGGTCAATCACGCTGCAGGCGTTTTCTTCGCTGTTGAAGCCAATGCTCGGGTTCGCGACGTCGTTGGCGACAATCAGATCGAGGTTCTTGTCTTTCAACTTGCGGGCAGCGTAATCGAGCAGGTGTTCGGTTTCGGCGGCGAAGCCGACACTGAACGGACGGTCGGGACGGGTGGCGATGGTGGCCAGGATGTCTGGGTTGCGGACCATCTGTAGCAACAAGCCGTCGCCGTTCGTAGGGTCTTTCTTGAGTTTCTGTGGGGCGACGACTTCCGGACGGTAGTCCGCGACCGCAGCAGAGGCGATGAACAGGTCGCAAGGGATCGCCGCTTCGCAGGCCGCGAGCATGTCGCGGGCACTGACCACATCGATGCGCGTGACACGATCCGGGGTCGGCAGGTGCACGGGACCTGTGATGAGGGTCACGCGGGCGCCGGCTTCTACCGCAGCTTCGGCCAGGGCGAAGCCCATTTTCCCGGAGCTGTGGTTGGTGATGTAGCGTACCGGGTCGATGTTTTCCTGGGTCGGGCCGGCGGTGATCAGCACGTGTTTACCGGTCAGCGCCTGGCGCTGGAAGCAATCTGCCGCGCACTGGACTAGGTCGGTGGCTTCGAGCATGCGGCCCATGCCGACGTCGCCGCAGGCCTGGCTGCCGGAGGCTGGGCCGAAGACCTTGAGGTCACGGCTTTCGAGGGTTTGCAGGTTCGCCTGGGTCGCCGGGTCGCGCCACATGGCCTGGTTCATCGCCGGGGCGACCGCGACCACTGCGTCGGTGGCCAGCACCAGCGTGGTCAGCAGGTCGTCGGCAATGCCTTGGGCCAGACGGGCGATCAGGTCCGCGGTGGCGGGAGCGATCAGCACCAGGTCGGCCCATTTGGCCAGCTCGATGTGGCCCATCGCGGCTTCGGCCGCCGGGTCCAGCAAATCGAGATGGACCGGATGCCCGGACAACGCCTGCATGGTCAGCGGGGTAATGAATTCGCTGCCACCACGGGTCATGACTACGCGCACTTCGGCGCCCTGGTCGATCAGGCGGCGAACCAGCTCGGCGCTCTTGTAGGCAGCAATGCCGCCGCCGACGCCCAGAACGATGCGTTTCCGATACAGCCGCTGCATAGGTCTGCCTTTCATTTCGTTGATGACTGCTTGGCGATACCCCCTCCCCAGGGATGAATTCGCCAGCAAAAAAGATGGGCTACGATATCACAGCGACCGCTACGGAACAGCGGCGCCCACATTCCAGGGAGGTGTTATGAGTATTCGCGATTGGCCGGCGGCGGAGCGGCCGCGGGAGAGGTTACTGGAGTTGGGCTCGGCGAGCCTTTCGGATGCCGAACTGCTGGCGATTTTTTTACGAACCGGCGTGTCCGGCAAAAGCGCGGTGGATCTGGCGCGACATCTGCTGAATCAGTTTGGTAGCCTGCGTTCACTGCTCGAGGCCGATCAGGCAGCGTTCAGCAGGCAGTTGGGGCTCGGGCCAGCGAAATTCGCTCAGTTGCAAGCGGCGCAGGAAATGGGCAGGCGGCATTTGGCCGAACGTGCTCGCCAAAAAACGGCGCTGGAAAATCCGCAGGCGGTTCGTGATTATCTGAAGTCGATGCTCCGACACGAGCCGCACGAGGTGTTCGGCTGTCTGTTTTTGGATTCCAAACATCAAGTGCTGACCTTTGAAGCGTTGTTTCGTGGCTCGATCGACAGCACGAGTGTCCATCCACGGCAGGTGGTCAAGCGTGCCTTGGCCCACAATGCTGCCGCACTGATCCTCTGCCACAACCATCCGTCGGGTAACACCAACCCCAGTCAAGCCGATCGAGTGCTGACCAAGCGCCTGCAAGAGGCGCTGGACCTGATCGATGTGCGGGTACTCGACCATTTCATTGTCGGTGACGGCGATCCGCTGTCCATGGCCGAGTATGGGTGGATGTGAGCGAGGGATACAGAGCTAAGTAAGTCCCTGTGGGAGCGGGCTTGCCCGCGATGGCGTCGGCAAATTCAACATAGTTGTCGCCGGAAAGTCCGCTATCGCGGGCAAGCCCGCTTCCACAGGTTTTGTGTCGGCGCTGATTACTTGAGGTTGACCTTCGAGTAGTCCTGTCGGCCGAACGGACTGACCTGATAGCCCTGCACATCCTTACGTGTCAGCGCAAAGGCCGTTGGGTGAGCCAGCGGCAGCCACAACGCCTGTTGCTGGATCTGCGTCTGGGCCTGCTCGTAGAGCTTGGTGCGTACACCTTGCTCGCCAGTGGTCTTGCCGGCGCTGATCAGTTTATCCAGGTCCGGGTTGCAGTAGCGGGCGAAGTTGGTGCCGGATTTGAGCCCCGCGCAGGAAAACTGCGGCGTGAGGAAGTTGTCCGGGTCGCCGTTGTCGCCGGCCCAGCCCATGAACAGCAGGTCATGCTCGCCGGCCTTGGCGCGGCGAATCAGCTCGCCCCACTCGATCACGCGAATCTCGGCCTGAATGCCGATTTCCGCCAGATCAGACTGAAGCAATTGTGCGCTGAGGCTCGGATTGGGGTTCAGCAGGCTGCCGGAAGGGCGGGTCCAGATAGTGGTCTGGAAGCCACTCTTGAGCCCGGCCTTGGCCATCAATGCACGGGCCTTTTCGACGTCATGCGGGTAGCCCGGCAAGCCTTTGGCGTAGCTCCAGGTGTTGGGCGGATACGGACCGTTGGCGGGTTCGGCGGTGTCTTCGAACACGGCTTTGACGTAGTTGGCCTTGTCGAACGCGAGATTGATCGCCTGGCGTACTTCAGGCTTATCCAGCGGCGGATGCTGGCTGTTGATACCAACGAAGGCGGTCATGAAGGCGTCAGTCTTTTCGACTTTCAGGGTCGGCTCTTTCAGCGCGGCCTGTACGTCCAGCGGTTTGGGCGACAGGGCGATCTGGCACTCGTTGCGGCGCAATTTCTGCAAGCGCACGTTGGCGTCCGGAGTGATGGCGAAGATCAGCGGGTCTACCGATGGCTTGCCACGGAAGTAATCCGGGTTGGCCTTGTAGCGAATCGAGGCGTCTTTCTGGAAGCGCGTGAAGATGAACGGGCCGCTGCCGATCGGCTGGTTGTTGAGTTTTTCCGGGGTGCCGGCCTTCAGCAGTTTGTCCGCGTACTCGGCCGAATAGATCGAGGCGAAACCCATGCTCAGGGTGGGCAGGAAAGTCGAGTCCGGGTGATCGAGGGTGAAGCGGATGGTAAGCGGGTCCAATGCGTCGATCTTCTTGATCAGCGCCGGTAACTGCATCGACTGGGCGTGCGGGAAGCCGCTCTGTGCGACTTTGTGCCATGGGTTCGCCGGGTCGAGCATGCGGTCGAAGCTGAACTTCACGTCTTCGGCGGTCAGGTCACGCGTCGGGTTGAAGTATTCAGTGCGGTGAAATTTCACCTGCGGGTGCAATTTGAAGACGTAGGTCAGGCCGTCGGGCGTGACTTCCCAGCTGTCCGCCAGGCTGGCGACCACTTTGCCGCTGGCCGTGTCGAAGTCCACCAGGCGGTCCATCAGCACATCGGCCGAGGCGTTGGTGGTGGTGAGCGAATTGTATTGCACCACGTCGAACCCCTCCGGGCTGGCTTCAGTGCAGACGCTCAGGGCAGCGGCATGGGCCAGGGGGCTCAGTAGAAGCGGGGCGAGCAGCAGCGGTAGGGCAGCGAGGCGCATGGTCGGATTCCTTTACAGATCGAAGGCCCATCTGCAAGTGCAGTCTGGAAAAGGCTTACCCTAGTGGGCTCTTTTGCAAATGACTATCCCCTTTTTCGTTTTAAGGGGAGTATGGGCGATTGTTTTCGGTGAGTGGCGGTTGAGGAAACCCTGAATTGGCCCGTTAGCTGATTCTCTACGACGAGCGGTCGTTCTCGGGCACAGCCTTTATCCAAGGCACTCGGCGCCCGCAAAACCGGGTTTTTATCAACTCAATGCACACCGGTTGTTGTTGCTCTCTAGTCTTTCTGGTATAAAGCAGCGCTCTTTTCTAGGGGCCCGGTTCCTTCACTGTAGGTGTAGCCGGTAAGACCTCTAAAGAAACGCGGCGCCTGGCGCCAAATGACTGAGAGATTAAGCGGCCAACCCATGCCGGGTTGGGCATGTGGTTTTAGAGGGCTGAGGCATGTCGAGAGTCTGTCAAGTTACCGGTAAGGGTCCGGTGACTGGGAATAACATTTCCCACGCAAACAACAAAACCCGTCGTCGTTTCCTGCCGAACCTGCAGCATCACCGCTTCTGGGTTGAAGAAGAGAAACGTTTCGTGCGTCTGCGCGTATCTGCCAAAGGCATGCGTATCATCGACAAGCGTGGCATCACTGTCGTGCTGGCCGAAATCCGCAAAGCTGGCAAGATCTAAGGGAGCTAATCATGCGTGAATTGATTCGTTTGATTTCGAGCGCCGGTACTGGTCACTTCTACACTACCGACAAGAACAAGCGCACTACTCCGGACAAAATCGAGATCAAGAAATTTGATCCGGTTGTTCGCAAGCACGTGATCTACAAAGAAGGCAAAATCAAGTAATTGATTTTTCTCTCTTACGAAAAAGGCCTGTATCGCGAGATACGGGCCTTTTTTGTTGCCTGTGGGTTTTGTGTTGTCTGTCAGGGCGTCATCGCGGGCAAGCCCGCTCCCACAGGTTTTGTGGTCGACACAGGTCCCTGTGGGAGCGGGCTTGCCCGCGATGGGGCCGGTTCAAACAGCGCAAGTTTTCAGGCCTTCTGTTCAAACACCACGTAAATCTTGCGGCACGGCTCCAGTACTTCCCAGGTGCCTTTGAAACCGGCCGGAATCACGAAGCGATCGCCCACGCGCAGGGTCTTGGCGTTGCCATCGCCGTCGCGCAGCACTGAAACCCCCTGAACGATTTCGCAGTATTCGTGCTCGGTGTAGTTCACTAGCCACTGGCCGACTTCGCCTTCCCAAACACCTGCACTCATCTGGCCACACGGGCTGTTGTAATGGTTGTACACCGCTTGCTCGGGGTCGCCCTTGAGGACTTTCGCCGGGTCGGGCCGATAACGATCGGGCTGGGTGTTGGCCTGGCTGAAATCGACGATATCCTGAATGCTCATGCTGGTATTCCCCCGTGATTGCGCTGGAAAATTGAAAGTCTATGTTTATTAAAATGAACATCGCAAGGCCGTTTGCCAGCCTTGTGTCAAATATATTGAAACTTCACCGGCCGCTGGTTTAGGGTAACGGTTGCCTTGAGCCGAAAAGCAGGCTGGCCGGGCAGAATTCCTGACAGCACCCGCATAGAACGCGGGGCACTCGTATTCAATAAGAGGAGGACACTCGAATGACCACCCTGACTCGTGCCGACTGGGAACAACGGGCTCGCGATCTGAAGATCGAAGGCCGCGCTTATATCAATGGCGAATACACCGATGCTGTCTCCGGTGAGACCTTCGAGTGCATCAGCCCGGTCGATGGCCGTCTGCTGGGCAAGATTGCCAGCTGTGACGCCGCCGACGCCCAGCGTGCCGTGGACAACGCCCGCGCCACTTTCAATTCCGGCGCCTGGTCGCGCCTGGCACCGACCAAACGCAAAGCCACCATGATTCGTTTTGCCGGCCTGCTGAAGCAGCACGCCGAAGAGCTGGCCCTGCTCGAAACCCTCGACATGGGCAAGCCAATCAGCGATTCCCTGTACATCGACGTTCCCGGCGCGGCGCAAGCCCTGAGCTGGAGCGGTGAAGCCATCGACAAGATCTACGACGAAGTCGCTGCTACGCCGCACGATCAACTGGGTCTGGTGACTCGCGAGCCGGTCGGCGTGGTCGGTGCGATCGTGCCGTGGAACTTCCCGTTGATGATGGCCTGCTGGAAACTCGGTCCGGCGCTGTCTACCGGTAACTCGGTGATCCTCAAGCCTTCCGAAAAGTCGCCGCTGACGGCCATTCGCATTGCAGCGCTGGCCGTTGAAGCCGGCATCCCGAAAGGTGTGCTGAACGTGCTGCCGGGTTACGGTCACACCGTCGGCAAGGCCCTGGCCCTGCACAACGACGTCGACACCCTGGTGTTCACCGGTTCGACCAAGATTGCCAAGCAACTGCTGATCTACTCCGGCGAATCGAACATGAAGCGAGTCTGGCTCGAAGCCGGCGGCAAGAGCCCGAACATCGTGTTCGCCGATGCGCCGGACCTGCAAGCTGCTGCTGAATCGGCTGCCGGCGCCATTGCCTTCAACCAGGGCGAAGTCTGCACCGCCGGTTCGCGCCTGCTGGTCGAGCGTTCGATCAAGGACAAATTCCTGCCGCTGGTGATCGAGGCCCTGAAAACCTGGAAGCCGGGCAACCCGCTGGACCCGGCAACCAATGTCGGTGCGTTGGTGGATACCCAGCAGATGAACACTGTGCTGTCCTACATTGAGTCCGGTCACACCGATGGCGCCAAACTGGTGGTGGGCGGCAAGCGCATTCTTCAGGAAACCGGTGGCACTTACGTTGAGCCGACGATTTTCGATGGCGTGAGCAACGCGATGAAAATTGCTCAGGAAGAAATCTTCGGTCCGGTGTTGTCGGTCATCACCTTCGACAGCGCTGAAGAAGCCATCCAGATCGCCAACGATACGCCTTACGGCTTGGCCGCTGCAGTCTGGACCGCCGACATCTCCAAGGCTCACCTGACCGCCAAGGCTTTGCGTGCCGGTAGCGTGTGGGTCAATCAATACGATGGTGGCGACATGACCGCACCGTTCGGTGGCTTCAAACAATCCGGCAACGGTCGCGACAAATCGCTGCACGCGTTCGACAAGTACACCGAACTGAAGGCGACCTGGATCAAGTTGTAAGTCAGTGAAGGAGCCCGATTGAACATCGGGCTCCTGAAGGACACAGATCCTCTGTGGGAGCGGGCTTGCCCGCGATAGCAATCTGACAGCCAACCTCGATGTTGAATGTTAAGACGCCATCGCGGGCAAGCCCGCTCCCACACTGTTTTGCGCTGCACATAAAATATCCACAGGAGCGTGGAACATGCGTTGGGCGACTTATTTCGCCGTTTTGGCGTCTGTCTTGAGTGTCGGCCTGGCCTTGGGTGTCAGCATGCCGTTGGTCTCGCTGCGTCTGGAAGGCTGGGGTTACGGCTCGTTCGCGATCGGCGTGATGGCGGCAATGCCGGCCATCGGCGTACTGCTGGGGGCGAAAATCTCCAGCCACCTTGCGGCCCGTCTGGGCACAGCCAATCTGATGCGCTTGTGTCTGTGGGCCGGGGCGGTGTCCATCGGTTTGCTGGCCGTGTGGCCGAGTTACCCGGTCTGGCTGGTGTTGCGGTTGATGATCGGGGTGATCCTGACCCTCGTCTTCATCCTCGGTGAAAGCTGGATCAACCAACTGGTGGTCGAGCAATGGCGTGGTCGGCTGGTGGCGTTGTATGGCAGTAGCTATGCGCTGAGTCAGCTGGCCGGGCCGTTACTGTTGGGGGGGTTGGGCACCGAGCACGATTACGGCTTCTGGGTCGGCGTCGGTTTGCTGATGACGTCACCGTTCCTGCTGCTGGGCCGCGGTGGCGCACCCACCAGCGAAGCCTGCAGCGTAACCCTCGGTGACTTGTTGACCTTCTGCCGCGGCTTGCCGGCGATTGCCTGGGCGGTGTCGCTGTTCGCTGCGTTCGAAGCGATGATCCTGACCTTGCTGCCGGTCTACTGCCTACGTCAGGGCTTCACCACGGAAATCGCCTTGGCGATGGTCAGTACAGTGGTGGTGGGTGATGCCTTGCTGCAATTGCCGATTGGCGCCCTGGCTGATCGCTTGTCGCGGCGTACGTTATTCACCGGCTGTGCGATGCTCTTGTTGCTGTCGAGCCTGGCGATTCCATTGCTGATCGACACGCTACTGATCTGGCCGCTGTGGGTGTTGTTTGGCGCCAGTGCCGGCGGTTTGTTCACCTTGTCGCTGATCCTGATCGGCGAGCGTTATCGCGACGATGCGCTGGTGCGGGCCAATGCCCATATCGCACAGCTATGGGGAATTGGTTGCCTGATCGGGCCCTTGGCGGCCGGTGCCGGAAGCCAGTGGATCAGCGGGCATGCCCTGCCGTTGCTGATGGCTGCGGGCGCATTGGGGCTGGTGATTCTGGTGTCGAGGCAAGGGGCGTTTGGCACGGTTGCTGAACCGGCCTGAGCGCTGCACAGAGCGGATCTACAACATCCGCTCCAGGCCAACCATGCTGCTGAGCCATGAATTGAAGTGTCGCCACCAACCTCCCGGTTCTTTGGTCAATGTATGCTGCTTGCCGTCATCTTCGGTGACCCAGACGATCTGACCCTTTTCCAGTCGGACCTGATAGCTGAGGGCAGGCGCCATACCCTCCAGTGCCAGTTCGCGCACTCGCCCGGCGAGTTGCGGGTTATCCACCAATACCCCGACTTCGGTGTTCCACAGTACCGAGCGCGGGTCGAAATTGAACGAGCCGATGAAGGCTTTCTGTCGGTCGAAAATCATCGCCTTGCTGTGCAGGCTGGAGTCGGAGCCATGGGAGGAGTTGCTTCCGCTGTGAAACAGGCTCGGTCCGCTGCCGCTATCACCGTTGTCGCCGGGCTGGCGGCGTAATTCGAACAGCTGTACACCATGATCCAGCAAGGCTTTGCGATAAGGCGCGTAACCACCGTGCGTGGCCGGTACGTCGGTGGCTTCCAGTGAGTTGGTCAGCACACTGATCGATACGCCGGCATCGGCGCGACCGGTCAGGTAAACCAGCCCCGTTTGGCCGGGTACGAGGTAGGCCGAGACCATGATTAACTCTTGGCTGACCCCATTGAGCTCGGGCTCCAACTGGGTGGTCAGCAGCAAGTGCGGGTCAGGTTCGCCGTCGGACAGCACCTTGCTCGGTGCGTCCCACAACGCCTGGTTCCAGGCCCAGATCAGCTCACGGCGCCAGACGTCCAGGCGCGGGTGAGTGGTGTAGGCCATCAACTGCCGATAAAGCGCGTGATTCTGTTTGCGCGTTTCTTCCAAGGATTCGTCCAGTCGGGTCCGGGTATTTTTCAGATCCCTGGCTGTCGGCTTGGTCGAGAGAAACTGTTCGATCGGCTTGCTCAGGGCGCTGTTCCAGTATTGGTCGAAGCTGTGTCCCAACTGCTCTGCAACCGGGCCGACGCTGAGCATGTCGATGTCGGTGAAATTCAGGTTGGGCTCGGCATCGAAATACTCATCCCCCAAGTTACGCCCGCCAACGATCGCCGCGCTGTTGTCCGCCACCCACAGCTTGTTGTGCATGCGCCGGTGTTGCAGCGACAGGTTGAAGAACCGGCCCATCGTTCGCGTAACGACGGTGCTGCGGCCCAGGTGCAGCGGGTTGAACACGCGGATCTGAATCTTCGGGTGGGCGGCAAGGGTCGCGATGATCCGGTCCAGGCCATCACTGGTGGTGTCATCAAGCAGAATCCGTACTCGCACGCCGCGGTCGGCGGCCTTGAGCAGCTCGCTCACCAATATTCGTGTGCTGATGCCGTCATGGACGATGTAGTACTGCAGGTCGAGGCTGCTTTGAGCGTTGCGAATCAGCTCGGCGCGGGCGGTGAAGGCTTCGGCACTATCGGAGAGCAAGCGAAAGCCCGATTGGCCCTTATGGGGGGCAGCCTGTGCCTGGATTGAACGGCCGAACGCCGAATTGGCCGCCGGCAGGGCCTGGCTCGGTTCGCGAGGGACATTGAGTGTCGTACAGCCACCAAGGAGCGAGGCGAGTAACAGAAGAGCAAGCAGGGGCTGTCTGATTCTCACGGAGCGTATTCCGGATGGTGGCGGTTAGCATATGGACGCCGCATCCCGAAGAAAGGTCAGTCGGTTTCCGCCAGTAGTTTGATCGCTGTCGCTCCGACCTTGCGCACGGCTTCTTCGATCTGCGGGGTTGTTTTGGCAGCGTAGTTCATCCGCAGGCAATTGCGGTATTTGCCGGAGGCGGAAAAGATACTGCCGACCGCAATCTGGACGCCTTGATCATGCAGCGCACGATTGAGTTTCAGGGTGTCGAAGCCCTCGGGCAGTTCGACCCACAGCATGAAGCTGCCTTGCGGACGGCTGGCCCGGGTGCCGGCGGGAAAATAGCGGGTCACCCAGTCGATCATCGCGTCACGATTGCGCTGGTATTGCGTGCGCATCTTCCGCAAGTGCGGTTCGAAGTGCCCGGCCTTGAGAAATTCGGCAATCGCAATCTGCGGTTGCGGCGCGGTGGAGCCGGTGCTGATGTATTTCATGTGCAGCACCCGTTCCAGATAACGGCCCGGTGCGACCCAACCAATACGCAGGCCCGGTGCCAGGGTCTTGGAAAAAGAGCTGCAGAGCAGGACGCGGCCGTCTTCGTCGAAGGATTTGATCGTGCGGGGGCGAGGGTAGGTGTAGGCCAGTTCGCCATACACATCGTCCTCGATAATCGCCACGTCGAAACGCTGTGCGAGCGTCAACAGCGCGCGTTTGCGCGACTCCGGCATGATGTAGCCCAGCGGGTTGTTGCAGTTGGGGGTCAACTGTATGGCTTTGATCGGCCATTGCTCCAACGCCAGTTCCAAAGCATCGAGGCTGATGCCGGTGAGCGGGTCGGTGGGGATTTCCAGGGCTTTCATGCCCAGGCCCTTGAGCGTCTGCATGGCGCCGTGAAAGCTCGGAGAATCCACTGCGACGATATCACCCGGCTCGCAGATCGCGCGGACACTGGTGGACAGCGCTTCGTGGCAACCGGTGGTGATCACCAGATCGTTGGCACTCAACTGGCAACCGGAATCGAGCATCAGGCGAGCGATTTGCTCGCGCAATTCAAGGGTGCCGTAGATGTTGTCGTAATACAGACCGGGCATGTCCTGCCGACGGCTGATTCGCGCCAGGTTGCGCAGCAGCGGCTTCATGGTTGGCGTGGTGATGTCCGGCATGCCGCGACCCAGTTGCACTACGTCCTTGCGCGGTACGGCG
Organism: Pseudomonas sp. JL3; assembly: GCF_031570575.1. Lineage (NCBI taxonomy): Bacteria > Pseudomonadati > Pseudomonadota > Gammaproteobacteria > Pseudomonadales > Pseudomonadaceae > Pseudomonas > Pseudomonas sp. JL3. The sequence continues at coordinate 17,370 of NZ_JAKWJK010000029.1, read as the reverse complement.
CGGATCAGCTCCAGCACTTGATCCCACTGCGAAATATCCACCGGTCGTTGGGCTGGCCGGCCAACCACTGGCAACTCGGGCAGTTCACGACTTACGGGCACGAAGTAGCCGGACTTGGGTTTGGGCATCGCCAGACCAACGTCTTCCAGCACTCGATAGGCCTGCTGCACTGTGCTCAGGCTGACCCCGTGTTCGACACTCAGCGCCCGCACCGAGGGCAACCGGTCGCCGGGACGATAGAAGCCTTGTTCGATACGCGTGCCGAGCAACTCGGCGAGATTGACGTAGAGGGTCATGGCGCAGTCTCGGTGTGGAAAAATTCGGTTAACCAATACAGATGGGGCAAAAATATGTGATTCAGAGGCTGAAACGGAAAATCTGTATGGAATTAATACACCATCGTTGAATCTGTAATGTTTTTCGACGTCCGCGCATCATGAAAGCTCTGGCTACCCAAGTAAACAGGAGCGACGAAAATGAACGGCTTGAGCGATGTGCGGCTGACGTTACACAGTCAGGAACTGGCGGCAGGGCAAAAAAACGGCGCACGCGAGGCGGTCATGCGCAACGCACCGTCCGGCCTGGGTCGCTGGGGCCTGTTCTGGCATCGTCTGCACACGCGCAAGGCGTTGCTGGAGCTGACGCCGGAACAATTGAAAGACATCGGTTTGAGTCGGGCTCAGGCACGGGAGGAGGGGCTTAAACCCTTCTGGCGGATCTAGTACTGATTGTTGATCGTTCCCACGCTCTGCGTGGGAATGCCGCCCCCGGACGCTCCGCGTCCGTTGTGATGCAGAGCGTCACTGGATGCATTCCCACGCAGGAGCGAGGGAACGATCATCTTCCTCAAACCAACTCTTTAAGCCGATGCCACAACATCCCCAACGCCAATAACGGCGAACGCAAATGCTTGCCGCCCGGGAAAGTAATGTGTGGCACCTTGTCAAACAGATCGAAACCACCGCTCTGCTGACCGCTGATGGCCTCGGCCAACAACTTGCCCGCCAGATGCGTGGCGTTTACGCCATGGCCGGAATAGGCCTGAGCGTAATACACATTCGGCTGCTCCTTGAGCCGGCCGATCTGCGGCAGGCGATTGGCGCCAATGCCGATCATCCCGCCCCATTGATAGTCGATTTTCACCCCGGCGAGTTGCGGGAACACTGCCAGCATCTTCGGTCGCATGTACGCGGCGATGTCTTTCGGGTCGCGTCCTGAATAGTGGCAGGCGCCGCCGAACAGCAAACGTCGATCCGCCGAGAGTCGGTAGTAATCCAGCGCCACCCGTTGATCGCAGACCGCCATGTTTTGCGGCAACAGCGCGTGGGCCTGTTCTTCGCTCAAGGGTTGCGTGGCGATGATGTAACTGCCGGCGGGCAGCACCTTGCCGCCGAGTTGCGGATTGAGATCATTGAGGTAGGCGTTGCAACCCAGCACCAGCGTCTTGGCGCGAACCGAGCCCTGAGCGGTGTGGACCTTGATCTCGGGGCCGTAATCGATGCGGGTCACCGCCGATTGTTCGAACAGCTTCACGCCCAATTGTTGGGCGGCGGCCGCTTCGCCGAGTGCCAGGTTCAAGGGGTGCAGATGCCCGGAGCCCATGTCGATCAAGCCGCCGACATAGCGATCGGAACCCACCACGCTGTGCATTTCATTGGCTTGCAGCAGACGGGTTTCGTAACGGTACCCGAGGCTGCGCAGCTCGGTGGCGTCTTCGGCGAAGCCTTCCAGGTCGTGAGCGTTGTTGGCGAGGTCGCAGTAGCCCCAAGTCAGGTCGCAAGGGATCTGGAAACGCTCGATCCGCTGTCGGACGATTTCCACCGCTTCCAGGCCCATCAGTTTCATCTGACGCACACCGTCTGCACCGATCACGTTGGCGAACTGATCAAGGCCATGCCCGACGCCGCGAATCAATTGCCCACCATTACGTCCGCTGGCGCCCCAACCGATCTTGTGCGCTTCCAGCAGCACTACGCTGAATCCACGTTCGGCCAATTCGAGGGCAGTGTTCAGCCCGGAGAACCCGCCACCCACCACGCACACCTCCGCAACCAGCTCGCCTGTGAGCACCGCAAGATCGGGCTGCGGCAGGCTGCTGGCGGCGTAATAAGAGGCCGCGTGTTTATGGCTCGGGGCAGGTTGCTGAACGGGGGCGTTCATGTACGTCATCCTGAGTTCGTGTGTTTGAAAAAGTTGACGGAGCATAAGCCGCCGCTTCGGACACGGGCAACACCGGTCGGTTGGCGCTGTCTGGATCGGGGCTTTTGAGTCAGAATCCCAGTCTATTCCGCATTCGGTCACCGCTTCGATGAGTTGCAACAGTCAGAAAATTCGTACGCTGCGCCAGCAGATTCCCTCTTTCGAGTGTGTGCCCGGCTGCCATGACTGCTGTGGGCCGGTGACCACCTCGCCCGAAGAAATGTCCCGCCTGCCGCGCAAGACCCGCGCCGAGCAAGACGCGGCGATGGAGGAACTCAATTGCGTCCATCTGGGCCCTCACGGCTGCACGGTGTATGACGAACGACCACTGATCTGTCGGCTGTTCGGTACCACCAAGACCCTGCCATGCCCCAACGGGCGGCGACCGGTGGAGCTGATCCATCCGCGCGTCGAGAAGCAGATTCACGAATATATGGCCAGTACCCGACAGGTATTGGTGTAGGNCTGCCATGCCCCAACGGGCGGCGACCGGTGGAGCTGATCCATCCGCGCGTCGAGAAGCAGATTCACGAATATATGGCCAGTACCCGACAGGTATTGGTGTAGGGATGATCGTTCCCACGCTCTGCGTGGGAATGCCTCAACGGACGCTCCGCGTTCGGCTTCTGGGACGCAGAGCGTCCCGGGCTGCATTCCTTTGCTGCGCGTGGGAACGATCATTGTGAGCCTCAATCCGGAATCGGCAGACTCAAGCTCTCTTTCACTTCTTCCATCACGATATAGCTCTTGGATTCGCGCACATGTGGCAGCTTGAGCAGGATGTCGCCCAGCAGTTTGCGGTACGAGGCCATCTCGGAAATCCGTGCTTTCACCAGGTAATCGAAGTCGCCTGACACCAAATGGCATTCCAGTACGTGGGGCAGTTTCAGCACCGCGCGTCGGAACTCTTCGAAAGTATCGCCGGATTTGTAGTCGAGGCTGATCTCGACGAACACCAGCAGGCTACCCTTGAGGTGCTGCGGATTCAGGCGGGCGTTGTAGCCCATGATGATCCCTTCGCGCTCCAGTCTCCGTACCCGCTCGGTGCAGGGCGTGGTGGAGAGGCCGACCTTTTCCCCCAGTTCGGTGAAGGAAATACGCCCGTCCGCTTGCAGGATCCGCAGGATGTTGCGGTCGATCTTGTCCAGCTCACGTTTGGTCTGAGTGTTGGTCCGCATAGGGGATGCGCCTCCGTGAAAAGGGTTTTTGCCGAGAATTGTCGCCAAATATAGGCACTTATATAGTGAAAAGCACTGGCTAATCTTTTTTAAACTGCCCACATCTTCGGTCTGCACAATAAACGTCAGCGGTAAGCCGCGATGAGGGATATGAAAATGCGCGTTCTGGTCTTGGGTAGCGGCGTCATCGGTACCGCCAGTGCCTATTATCTGGCACGGGCCGGCTTTGAAGTGACGGTCGTGGACCGTCAACCAGCGCCGGCCATGGAAACCAGTTTCGCCAACGCCGGGCAGGTTTCGCCGGGTTATGCCTCGCCGTGGGCCGCGCCGGGCGTGCCGCTCAAAGCCATCAAGTGGCTGTTGCAGCGTCACGCACCATTGGCGATCAAGGCCACCGCCGACATCGACCAATACCTGTGGATGGCGCAGATGCTGCGCAACTGCACCGCCAGCCGTTATGCGGTGAACAAGGAGCGCATGGTGCGTCTGTCTGAGTACAGCCGTGACTGCCTCGACGAATTGCGCGCCGAAACCGGCATTGCCTACGAAGGCCGCAGCCTCGGTACAACCCAACTGTTCCGCACCCAGGCGCAGCTCGATGGCGCCGCCAAAGACATCGCCGTGCTGAAAGAGTCCGGCGTGCCGTTCGAACTGCTCGATCGCGCTGGCATTGCCCGGGTCGAACCGGCCCTGGCCAGTGTCACCGACATCCTCGCCGGTGCCTTGCGCCTGCCGAATGACCAGACCGGCGACTGCCAGATTTTCACCACCCGCCTGGCCGAAATGGCCACGAAACTCGGTGTGGAATTCCGTTTTGGCCAGGACATTCAGCGCCTCGACTTCGCCGGTGATCGCATCAACGGTGTATGGATCGACGGCAAGCTGGAAACTGCCGACCGCTACGTGCTGGCGTTGGGCAGCTACTCGCCGCAACTGCTCAAGCCGTTGGGCATCAGGGCTCCGGTGTATCCGCTCAAGGGTTACTCGCTGACCGTGCCGATCATCAACCCGGCGATGGCCCCGACGTCGACCATTCTCGACGAGACCTACAAGGTCGCGATCACCCGTTTCGACAACCGCATCCGCGTCGGCGGCATGGCTGAAATTGCCGGTTTTGACCTGTCATTGAATCCACGTCGGCGTGAAACCCTGGAGATGATCGTCAACGACCTTTATCCTCAGGGTGGCAATCTGGCCGAGGCGAGTTTCTGGACCGGCCTGCGTCCGACCACCCCGGACGGCACCCCGATTGTCGGTGCGACGCCGTTCAAAAACCTGTTCTTGAATACGGGCCACGGCACACTCGGCTGGACCATGGCCTGTGGCTCCGGTCGTTTGCTGGCCGATCTGATGGCGAAGAAAACGCCGCAGATCAGCGCCGAAGGCCTCGATATTTCCCGTTATGGCAACAAACTTCAGGAGTCCGCAAAACATGTCAATCCAGCGCCAGCTCACCAATGAGCGCATGAGCCAGATCGTTGTCCACAACAGTACCGTGTATCTGGCAGGGCAGGTCGGCGATGACATGAGCGCCGGGATTGAACAGCAGACCCGTGAAACCCTCGCCAACATCGAGCGTTTACTGGATCTGGCCGGGACCGACAAGAACCGTCTGCTGTCGGTGACGATTTACCTGAAAGATATCGATGCGCACTTCGAAGGCATGAATTCGGTGTGGGACCAGTGGCTGCCAAAAGGCGTCGCCCCGGCCCGCGCTACCGTTGAATCGAAGCTGTGCGAACCGCAAATCCTGGTTGAGCTGTCGGTTGTTGCCGCGCTGCCATAACGCTCAGCCAGAAAGATCCCTCTCCCGGTGCTGTTGGCGGTTCACGCTGTCAGCCAGCGCCGGTTTTTTTTCAAATGACCGACTAGAAGTCTGCCGCCATGCGTCCAGCCCGTGCCCTGATCGACCTTCAAGCCCTGCGCCACAACTACCGGATCGCCCGTGAAGTCACTGGTGCCCGTGCCCTCGCGGTGATCAAGGCCGATGCCTATGGCCATGGCGCGGTACGTTGCGCCCAGGCGCTGGAAGCCGAGGCGGACGGGTTTGCCGTGGCGTGCATCGAAGAAGCGTTGGAGCTGCGTGCAGCCGGCATTCGTGCACCCGTATTGCTGCTGGAAGGTTTTTTCGAAGCCGATGAGCTGTCGCTGATTGTCGAGCATGACTTCTGGTGCGTGGTGCATTCGCTGTGGCAACTCGAAGCCATCGAAGAAGCCGCGCTGAGCAAACCGATCACGGTCTGGCTCAAGCTCGACTCGGGCATGCATCGGGTTGGCCTGCACCCGGCGGATTACCAGGCGGCCTATCAACGGCTGCTGGCCAGCGGCAAAGTGGCGAAGATCGTGCTGATGAGTCACTTCGCCCGCGCCGATGAGCTGCACTGCCAGGCCAGCGCCGAGCAGGTCGCGGTGTTCGAGGCGGCGCGTCAGGGGTTGTCGGCCGAAATCAGTCTGCGTAATTCGCCGGCGGTGCTCGGTTGGCCGCAGATTCCCAGCGATTGGGTGCGCCCGGGCATCATGCTCTACGGCGCGACGCCTTTCGAAGAGGCCAATGCCGTGGCGTCCCGCCTGCAACCGGTGATGACCCTGGAATCGAAAGTGATTTGCGTGCGTGAACTGCCGGCCGGCGAGCCGATTGGTTACGGCGCAAAATTCATCACACCCAAGCCGATGCGCGTGGGCGTGGTGGCGATGGGTTATGCCGACGGGTACCCGCGTCAGGCACCGACCGGTACGCCCGTGATGGTCGCCGGGCAGCGCAGCCAGTTGATTGGTCGCGTATCGATGGACATGCTCTGCGTCGACCTGACTGACGTGCCGCAAGCCGGTCTTGGTTCGCCCGTTGAGTTGTGGGGTAAAAACATCCTCGCCAGTGACGTTGCGACGGCTGCGGGCACGATTCCTTACCAGATCTTCTGCAACCTGCGTCGAGTGCCGCGGCTCTATTCCGGGGCCTGACGAATCACGTGCCCGACCGAAAGTCGCTTCGCCAAACAGGATTCAGGCCCAAGTGTTGTAAATACTGAACGCTGTCGCCATGATAACGCTCAATATTCCTGCAACCTGAATCCCTGGAGGCTCCAGCATTGGACGTCGGTGAACGACTGCAATCGATCCGTAAGCTCAAAGGTCTTTCCCAGCGTGAGCTCGCCAAACGCGCGGGTGTTACCAACAGCACCATTTCGATGATCGAGAAGAACAGCGTCAGCCCCTCGATCAGTTCGCTGAGGAAGGTACTGGGCGGGATTCCCATGTCCATGGTCGAGTTCTTTTCCGAAGAAATCCTGCAGGAAAAACCGACTCAGATCGTCTACAAAGCCCACGAGCTGATCGATATTTCCGATGGGGCAGTGACCATGAAACTGGTCGGCCGGGCTCACCCGAGCCGGGCTATCGCATTCCTCAACGAAATCTACCCGCCAGGCGCCGACACCGGTGACGAGATGCTCACCCATGAGGGCGAGGAAACCGGGATTCTGGTGGAGGGGCGACTGGAACTTGTGGTCGGGCTCGAAACATTTGTGCTCGAAGCTGGCGATAGCTACTACTTTGAAAGTACCAAGCCGCATCGCTTCCGTAATCCGTTCGATGCCCCGGCGCGACTAATCAGCGCAGCTACCCCAGCGAATTTCTAAGAGAAGAGGCGTCCTGCCCGGATTGTGGAGACGCCCATGCTGTATTCCCATCCCACGACAAGACCCCTTCGACTTTGGGGTTGTTTCAGTGTGGCGGGCTTACCGCTATACTTGCGCCCGCCTGCGAACCGTGGCCGTGGGCGTGACTAGCCACCATTGAGGGTGAACGCGTGAATCTAATTATGAAAATGCTGGCCGTACCAGCAACCGTATTGGCCCTTTGGGCAGTCAGCGCACAAGCAGCGACCAACGACGATATTGCTAAACGTCTTGAACCTGTCGGCCAGGTCTGTGTGCAGGGCAAAGAGTGCAAGGGAATGGAAGTCGCTGCTTCTGCGGGTGGTGGTGATGCCAAAACCCCTGACTCAGTGATTGCAAAACATTGCAACGCTTGCCACGGCACCGGCCTGTTGGGCGCACCGAAAATCGGTGATGCTGCAGCCTGGGGCGAGCGCGCCGAGAAAGAAGGCGGTCTTGACGGCTTGCTGGCGAAAGCAATCTCCGGCATCAACGCGATGCCACCCAAAGGCACCTGCGCCGACTGCTCTGATGACGATCTCAAGGGCGCCATCCAGAAAATGTCTGGCCTGAAATAAGCCTTCATTTTCAGCGAAAAGCCGCTTTCGAGCGGCTTTTTTGTGCCTGCGATTTTCCCCGGAGGCTATGCTTTGCAGCAAAGACCCGGCAAGCTCAGTCCAACCCCAATTCATGGAACGGGCGGGAGTAGCAGATGGTGCAGTTGTGTTCTATCGAGAAGGCGGTCGATGACGTTCTGGCGCGGTTGCCGGCGCACATTCACATGGGATTGCCACTGGGGTTGGGCAAACCCAACCACTTCGTCAACGCGCTGTATCAACGGATCGCGCAACTGCCCGAGCGGCAACTGACGATTTACACCGCCCTGTGCCTCGGACGCCCGCCATTGGGCGATGGCTTGCAAAAGCGCTTCCTCGAACCCTTCATCGAGCGGGTGTTCGGCGATTATCCGGAGCTGGATTTTCTCGCCGACCTGCATCGCGACAGCCTGCCGGCCAACATTCACGTCCATCAATTCTTCCTGCAGCCAGGCAGCCTGCTTAACAGCGCATCGGCCCAGCAGGATTACGTCAGCAGCAATTACAGCCACGCCGCGCGAGACATCAATACCGCTGGTTTGAATCTGGTGGCGCAACTGGTGGCCGGCCATGCCGAGCATCCCGATCGCCTGAGCCTGAGCTGCAACCCGGACATCACCCTCGACCTGTTGCCGATGATCGCCAAACGCCGGGCGGCGGGGGAGACGATCCTGATGGTGGGTCAGGTGCACAACGATTTGCCGTACATGCCTGGCGATGCGGAAGTCGGCATCGATACCTTCGACCTGCTGATCGATGCGAAGGACAACACCACGTTGTTCTCCACGCCGAACATGCCGGTGGGTTTCCAGGATCACTTCATCGGCCTGCACGCCAGCACGCTGGTGCGCGACGGCGGCACCTTGCAGATTGGCATCGGCGCCATGGGCGATGCCCTGACGGCAGCGTTGCTGGCGCGGCAGGCTGACAGTGACGGTTACAAGGCGTTGCTGGCGGATCTGAATCTCAGCCAGTGGGCACAATTGATTGAGCGCGAAGGAGGCATCGAACCGTTCGCCAAGGGCCTTTACGGTTGCAGCGAAATGTTCGTCAACGGCTTGCTGGTGTTGGCGGATGCCGGGATCGTGCGGCGCAAGGTTTACCCGGACGTGCCGACCCAGCAACAGGCGAATGCCGGCACGCTGGATGAGACCGCACAAACCGACGGGATCTGCGTGCATGGCGGATTTTTCCTCGGGCCGCGCAGTTTCTATGAACGCCTGCGGGAGATGCCCCAAGGCAAACGGCTCGAATTCAACATGACCCGCATCAGTTACATCAACGAGCTCTACGGTCAGGAAGAACTCAAACGCTTGCAGCGCCTCGATGCGCGCTTCATCAACACTGTCTTCACCATGACCCTGCTCGGCGCCGGCGTGGCCGATCAACTTGAAGACGGGCGGGTGCTGAGCGGCGTCGGCGGGCAATACAACTTTGTCGTCCAGGGCCATGCGCTGGAAGGCGCGCGTTCGATTCTGCTGCTGCGCAGTTGGCGCGAGTCGGGCGGTGAAGTCAGTTCGAACATCGTCTGGGAATACGGCCACTGCACGATCCCACGGCACCTGCGGGACATCGTCGTCACCGAGTACGGCATCGCCGATTTGCGCGGTAAGACCGATGCGGCAGTGATCGAGGCGTTGCTGAATATCAGCGACTCACGTTTCCAGTCGGGGCTGATCGAGCAGGCGCAGAGCGTTGGCAAATTGCCGAAGCATTTCCGACTCGATCCGCGTTTCGCCGACAACAGCCCACAGCGTTTGCAGGCCATTCAGGCGCGGCATTCGAATCTGTTTCCGGAATATCCGCTGGGCTGTGATTTCACCGCTGAGGAACGGGACTTATTGCGGGCGCTGAACTGGTTGAAGAGCAAGTTCAAGCTCACGGAGATTCTGGAGCTGGGCAAGGCGGCGCTGGATGCGCCAGCGGCTTCGGAGTTTCCGGCGCATCTGGAGCGGATGCAGCTGACGAAACCGGAGGGTTTGAAAGAGGATTTGTTTCAGCGGTTGTTGCTCACTGGCCTGAAGGCCACTGTGCAGTAACGGCCACCACAAAAACCTGTGGGAGCGGGCTTGCCCGCGATATAGGAGTCAGCTCGAAGTGCCTGTTTAAAGGTGTTTAGAGTCATCATGTTGGCGGAACTGGCAGTGAATAGGATGCTGGATAACGTCAAGGTGTCCAAGTAACCAGCGGGAAACCGTGTAATCGTTCATCGCGAGCAGGCTCGCCCCTATTCGGATCTCCAGAGAACACAAATTTTGTGTCCGGCGAACATCCAAAGTAGGAGTGGGCTTGCCCGCGATAGCGATGTATTCAGCAACGCAGGGGGGGCGCACATGCGCAGGCGTTGTTGCGACAGAGATATAGAACAGATGTTTTTAACGTTATCGGGTTGCTACTGAATTAACTAGTGTATTGGGTTTACGTTCACGGAAGGGCTAAGGAAGTCTATGTGGTAACCGGAAGATCCATCACCAATGGCTAAATGAACCCCGCTGATGCCTTCATTCATTTGTGAGTTGATCTTGTAATCAATATTTGATGCGATAGCCTCGTTTACCCCGATGGCGAACTCCGTCAGTTGAAGTCCACGAGAACCAGCCGCAAGATCCAGAAGCTTTATGTGCTCCTCGTTTTTTACCTTTAGTGAAGTGATGGTGTTGTCTTTTATTGATAAGAGTGCACCTTCTTCCGAAATTCGATCACTCAGCCATCTAAGAGAGGTTTTCAAACCCTCTGGCAGTATCGGATTAGGTTTTCTAAGTACTGTTAATATTCCCGCGATTTTTAATGTGCCGGTAAAAGAAAACGGACAGGGCTCCTGTGGGTTCATGTGTGCGTAATGAACTTCAAAAAACTCTGCCACGGACTGAACAAAATCGTGAGACACGTCTTCGGCAAGTAGTGCGTAAGGCTGGGCGTGCGGAGAAACCGAGACCTGCGCATCGGCGTCGTTACCAGACAGGAGAAATGACTCATTTGAATTGAGCATGTTTAACACGGATCGCTGTGTACATAAGGCATGTTCAAAATTGCAGCTCAGCAAAAGCTTCAGGCTATAAAGCGCCGCAGCTACAGTGGGCTCGAACACTTGAGTTGCGCAGAAAACGCTTTTCTTGCTCTCCGTGTTTTTTGCTAGCTCAAACGTCATTTTTGCAGCGTCGTTGCTAAAAGAAAAAACAACACTGTTTTTTGGTAATTTCTCTAGCTTTGAAATATTGGCCGTATTGAACCCTAGAAGCGCACATTCTCTGAGGAAGTCCTCTGAGTCCGCAATGATTGATAATTCCTCATGGCCGAAGAGTGTCGATATTCTATTCGGTGGTGACATAAAATCCTCCTGTTTTTTTCCAATGTGCGGCAAAAATGCTTGCCGCACATTGGTATTATTTACTCTTCTGTGTGAGCCCAAGCCAACGGAGCCCACCCAAAATTATCCGGACCAGAAGTGATCCGGTTAAGCTTTTCTTTGACGATTTTTTCATTTTTCATCTGATCATCCTTTTTCATTTTTTGGTTTTTCTCCCTGAATTGCTTGGGAGTGGAATGATTAATACAGAATTTTCTAATGTGTTAAATGATTTGTTGGGCGATTTTTAGAATAAATTTATCGGCCAAGGTTTTCGGAAGGTTTAATTCGGTTATTTGCGTGGGGTGCATCTGTAGTCTTGTTCTGAAAATCCGATGTCTGCCATTTTTTTTGTTGTGGTAGTTGATCGTTTGTCGTTAGGTTTATTTATGGATTTGCTTTCCTGGCTCGATATTCAACTGTAGATTGAGGGTTATATAGTGCGCGCATCAAAGAAATACCTGACAGATACTTCTGTCCATCAGGCCCTGTTACTGGTTGATCTAACCGAAACTAACGATCCCGACCACGCCGTCCGACTGCTGCTAAATGAAATTCTCCAAGGACTCTCTGAAAAAGGTTGGCCCCAAGCGCAGATACAAACCGGGCCGAGGATTGTGTCTGCTGAAGAAAATTACGGTTTGCTCGGTTATGACCCGGCAGAGGTTACGCTTGGGAGTGAACACACCCGTTGGGTCGATGAGTGCTCGCTGTTGCGAACACAAACCACCAGCCAGATTCCGGCAGCGCTTCAGCGAGCGGCTCAGGTGCGGCAGCCGGGGCAGACGATATTGCTGGCAGCACCAGGTATTACTTTCCGTCGTGATAGTCGGGATCGTTGGCATTGCGCTGAACCGCATCAAATGGATATTTGGGTGCTGGGTGATCCGGAACTGGCAACGCACGAACATCTGTTGCGTTTGGTCGGCGATATCCTTAAGTCCGCCGTTCCTGATAAACGTTGGGTCTACAGTGACAGTCCGCATCACTACACGGAAGGCGGAATCGAAGTGAATGTCTTGAATGATGGGGCTCCGGTTGAGGTGCTGGAGTGTGGTCGTATTGCGAGGTCTTTGTTGGAGCGCTTGAACATAGACCCGCTGCATCATGGAGGGTTGGCGCTCGGGATGGGGCTGGATCGCCTGACGATGTTGCGAAAAGGCATTCCGGATATTCGCTTGCTGCGCGATCAGAACGTGCGAGTGCAGGCGCAGATGTATGATCTGAATCCATGGACGGCGGTATCTCGTTTGCCGTCGATTGCTCGTGACATTTCGTTGGCGGTAACGCCGGGCCTGAGCGAGGAAGTGCTGACCGAAAGAATGTTGCAGGCGGCCGGCGACTGCTCTGACTGGATCGAGGAGATGCAAGTCCAGGGACGGTGGGAGTTCTCGGAATTACCCGCGCAGGCAATTGAGCGGCTTGGGCTGCTGCCGGGCCAGGAAAATGTGCTTTTACGCGTGGTGCTGCGCGATTGTTCGCGATCAATCACCACCGCTGAGGCGAACGCCTTGTATGCGGACATTCAAGCGGCGATGCATGAAGGAGCGCCTGGGGCGGGTTACAGAATGGACCTGCCAAAGGCTTGAACCGAAGTGTCTGAGTAATCACTGAATAGCCGCGTTATCGTTCATCGTCGGAACGCCGCCCGGAGCAAGCTCCTCCCACAGTTGACCTAGTTGACCGAGTGACCGAGCGGACGCGGTTTAATGTGGGAGTGAGCAGGCTCGCTCCCACGGAAAATGCGGTGTGGCTTCAGTCGATGAAGGTTACAACGCCATCCTTCAGCGACTGCACCCGAGCCAACGATTCAACGCGATAACCTTGGGCATCCAGTTCCGCACGGCCGCCCTGAAACGACTTCTCGATCACAATACCCAAGCCTGCAACGGTCGCGCCGGCCTGTTTGATGATCGAGATCAGCGCTTGCGAGGCCTTACCGTTGGCCAGGAAGTCGTCGATGATCAACACGCGGTCGCTGCTGGTGAGGTGGCGCGGAGAGATCGCCACCGTGCTTTCGGTCTGCTTGGTGAACGAGTAAACGGTCGCCGACAGCAGGTTTTCAGTCAGGGTCAGGGACTGATGCTTGCGGGCGAAAATCACCGGTACGCCAAGGTTCAGGCCGGTCATGATTGCCGGGGCAATGCCCGAGGCTTCAATGGTGACGATCTTGGTGATGCCCGAGTCCTTGAATAGCGTGGCGAATTCGTCGCCGATCAGCTTCATCAGGGCAGGGTCGATCTGGTGGTTCAGAAAGGCGTCGACTTTCAGGACCTGGTCGGAAAGCACGATGCCTTCTTCGCGAATTTTCTTGTGCAGTGCTTCCATGAAGCTTTCCTCTACTGGCGCCTTGGGCGCCTAGCTTGTAAAAAGTGTTCGGTTAGAAAGTAGGCAATTCTAGCGCTTCAACATCGCGCGTATATCCGCCAATGCGGTATTGCCGCGAACCGCTTTGACTTCGGTCGGGGTGTCGTCGTTGCCTTCCCAGGCCAGGTCGTCCGGCGGCAATTCATCGAGGAAACGGCTGGGCGCGCAGTCGATGATCTCGCCGTATTGCTTACGCTTGGCGGCGAAGGTGAACGCCAACGTCTGACGCGCTCGGGTAATCCCGACGTAGGCCAGGCGACGTTCCTCTTCGATGGTGTCGGCTTCGATGCTGGAGCGGTGCGGGAGAATTTCCTCCTCCATGCCCATGATGAACACGTAGGGAAATTCCAGACCCTTGGAGGCGTGCAAGGTCATCATCTGCACGCCTTCGGCACCGTCTTCCTCTTCCTGCTGACGTTCCAGCATATCGCGCAGAACGAGTTTGCCGATGGCGTCTTCGACGGTCATCTCGCCTTCTTCGTCTTTCTCCAGGGTGTTCTTCAACGCCTCGATCAGGAACCAGACGTTACCCATGCGGTAATCGGCGGCCTTGTCGCTGGAGCTGTTGGTGCGCAACCAGTTCTCGTAGTCGATGTCCATGACCATGCTGCGCAGGGCGGAGATCGGGTCTTCGCCGGCGCACTGCTCGCGGACCTTGTCCATGAAACGCTTGAAGCGCGACAGTCGATCGGTGAAGCGCGTGTCCAGATGCTCACCCAAACCGATTTCGTCGGTGGCGGCGTACATCGAGATTTTTCGCTCGGTGGCGTAGTTGCCCAGCTTCTCCAGCGTGGTCGAACCGATCTCCCGGCGTGGGACGTTGATCACCCGCAGGAAGGCGTTATCGTCGTCCGGGTTCACGATCAATCGGAAGTAGGCCATCAGGTCTTTCACTTCCTGACGTCCGAAAAAGCTGTTGCCGCCGGACAGGCGATACGGAATCTGGTGGTGCTGCAGCTTCAGCTCGATCAGCTTGGCTTGATAGTTGCCGCGATACAGGATCGCAAAATCGCTGTATGGCCGATCCGTGCGCAGGTGCAGGGTCAGCAGTTCCACGGCCACGCGCTCGGCTTCGGCGTCTTCGTTGCGGCAACGGATCACACGGATTTCGTCGCCGTGGCCCATCTCACTCCACAGTTGCTTTTCGAACTCGTGCGGATTGTTGGCGATCAGGACGTTGGCGCAACGCAGGATGCGGCTGGTGGAGCGGTAGTTCTGCTCGAGCATGACCACTTTCAGGGACGGGTAATCGTCCTTGAGCAGCATCAGGTTTTCCGGACGGGCGCCGCGCCAGGCGTAGATCGACTGGTCGTCGTCGCCCACCACGGTGAATTGGTTGCGTTTACCGATCAGCAGTTTCACCAGCAAATACTGGCTGGCGTTGGTGTCCTGGTATTCGTCCACCAACAGGTAGCGGACCTTGTTCTGCCATTTTTCCAGGATATCGTCGTGTTCCTGGAACAGTTTTACCGGCAACAGGATCAGGTCGTCGAAGTCCACCGCGTTGAACGCCTTGAGCGTGCGCTGGTAGTGGGTGTAGACGATGGCGGCGGTCTGTTCCTTGGGGTTGCGCGCGTTTTCCAGGGCTTCGGGTGGCAGGATGAGGTCGTTTTTCCACGAGCCGATCATGTTCTTGATCTCGTCGACGCCGTCGTCGCCCGAGTATTCCTTCTGCATGATGTCGGTCATCAGGGCTTTGACGTCGGTCTCGTCGAAAATCGAGAAGCCCGGTTTATAGCCCAGCCGCACATGTTCCTTGCGGATGATGTTCAGGCCCAGGTTGTGGAAGGTGCAGACCGTCAGGCCGCGGCCTTCGCCGCCCTTGAGCAGTGTGCCGACCCGTTCCTTCATCTCGCGCGCGGCCTTGTTGGTAAAGGTCATGGCGACAATGTATTGGGCGCGGATGCCACAGCTCTGGATCAGATGCGCAATTTTGCGGGTGATCACGCTGGTCTTGCCGGAGCCTGCGCCGGCGAGCACCAAAAGAGGGCCGCCGACGTAGCTCACGGCTTCTTGCTGCCGGGGATTGAGTCGGGACATACGAAATCAGGGAGTCATTAGCGAAATGGGCCGGCATTTTAACAGGCTCAGCGAATTGTGCTGCTCTCTTCGACTTGTGACGCAACACGCGATCTCTATTTGCCGGTTTTGATACTTTCACGCAGGATGCGTAGTGAATTTGCGTCTAATGTTCCTATTCGAGACGCAAAACCCGTGTTTGATAACCGATGTCATTTGGTCATCGGTTATCCGCGCGGCATAATGCCCGCCGCCTACATCTTTGCAGAGTCTAGGGAGCTAGCTTGTCTACGCCTGTCGAACCCTTGCGTTTGCTGCTGTTGGCCGAAGAGCCAGCGTGGGCAGCGTTGTTGCGCGAGTGTCTGGCTCCGATGGGGAGTTCGGCGGTGCTGCTCAGCGCGCCGAGCTGGGAGTCGGTCAGCAGCCTGTTCGATGACAACCGCAGCGCGGTGTTATTGACGATTCCCGCTCTCCAGCCAGCCCCCGGCCGTTGCAACCTGCCGACCGTGTTGCTGCTCGAACACGAGCCGCTGGCGCCACCCGACGGTGTGAGCGACTGGCTGGTGCGCGATCTGCTGGATTCCGGCATGTTGCGCCGCTGCCTGCGCCATGTGCGTGAGCGCGGTGTGCTGGAAAACACCTTGCAGCGCCTGGCTGAACAGGACCCGTTGACCGGTATCGCCAACCGTCAGGGGTTCCAGACCTTGCTGGCGGCGCGTCTGGCGGAAAACGACGGCCGTGGTCTGGCCCTCGGTCACCTCGATCTCGATAATTTTCGACACGCCAACGACGCGCTCGGTCATCAGGCCGGCGACCGGTTGATCCTGCAAGTGGTCTCGCGGCTGAAAAGCCAGCTGGAGGCCAGCGATCAATTGGCGCGGCTGGGCAGCGATGAATTCGCCCTGCTGATCGACACCCGCCGCGCCCCTCAGCGCGCCGAATGGATGGCTGAACGTATTACCGAAGCCCTGTCCGAACCCTATTGGATCGATGGCGAAAGTCTGTTGATCGGTTCCAGCCTCGGCATTGCCCACGCACGAGCCCAGGCCGGTGCCGACCCGTTGATGTGGCACGCGCACATCGCCATGCAGCAAGCCAAGAGCACTCAGGGCTGCACCTTTCACATCTTCAACGAACGGATCAATCGCAATGCCCGCAGCATCGCCGATCTTGAAAGCGAGCTGCGCCGGGCCTTGCGTCGCGATGAGCTGGAGCTGCATTACCAGCCACGACTGAACCTTGAAGACGGCCAGATCGTCGGCCTCGAAGCCTTGGTGCGCTGGCGTCATGGCGAACGCGGTTTGCTGCCTCCCAGTGAATTCGTGCCGCTGGCCGAGCAAAGCGGCTTGATCGTGCCGCTGGGTTACTGGGTGATTTCCCGGGCCCTGCGGGACATGCAAGCGTTGCGCGAACGAGGCCTGCCGGCGCTGCACATGGCAATCAACCTGTCGTTCCGGCAGTTTCAGGACAGCCAATTACTGACGACCCTGAGCCGGCTGATTGCCGAGCGAGGCGTCGAGGCTCAATGGCTGGAATTCGAACTGACCGAAACCGCGGTGATGCGTCGCAGCGATCTGGTCAAGCAGACCATGGACGCCCTCGGGCGCCTCGGCGTGCGCTTCTCGCTGGACGATTTCGGCACCGGGTTCTCTTCGTTCGTGCACCTCAACAGCCTGCCGATTGCCTTGTTGAAGGTCGACAAGAGCTTTGTCGGCGGCATGGAGGAACGGGAAGAGAATCGCAAACTGGTCCACGCGATGATCAACTTGGCGCACAACCTCAACCTCGAAGTGGTCGCCGAAGGTGTGGAAACACCGGAGCAACTGGATTTGTTGCGCGGCTTTGGTTGCGATCAGGTGCAGGGATATCTGATCAGCAAGCCGTTGCCGTTGGCGGAACTGGTTGAGTATTTGACCTTCGGCAGCAACCAGCAGCCCGCACTGGAAGTCGTGGTTTAACAGCCACCACGACCCCTGTAATTGAATGGACTCGCCCACGCCGAGGCGTCTATG
>NZ_JAKWJK010000028.1:0-40209 GCF_031570575.1 Pseudomonas sp. JL3 | reverse complement strand
CGATCGAAATCATGAGACTCGCAAAGAGAGCACGTACATTCAATTTTTCCCCACCCCTTGGCGGCACTATTCAGGCCAGTGATTGAACAAGGGTGAGCCATGAACGCTTCGCAACGGGATGAACAGGCGCGGGATGTCGGGCTGCTATTTCTGCGGGTCAGCGGCGGGCTGTTTCTGTTGTGGGTGCACGGCTTGCCCAAGCTGCTGAACTTCAGCGCCGAGTTGCAACGCATCGAAGACCCTTTCCACCTCGGCGCCCATCTCACCCTGAGCCTGGCGATTTTCGCCGAAGTCCTGTGCCCGCTATTGATCGTCGCCGGTGTCCTGGCGCGGCTGGCGTGCTTGCCTATTCTATTTGTGCTGCTGGTGGCGCTGCTGGTCGTGCATCCGCAATGGAGCGTGGCCGAAGGGCAGTTCGGCTGGCTGCTGTTGATCCTTTTCACCTCTGTGTTCATCGCCGGGCCGGGACGGCTGGCGCTCAATGTCCATTTGCCCGGAGTGCTCCGTTATGCCTGAAGCCCATACTCAAAAAGCGCCGGGGTCCGATGAGATCGTGACGCTGATCGTCAAGCACCGGGTCAAGGCCGGCTTCGAAGCGGCCTATGAAGCCTGGCTGCGCAACATTGTCAGCGTAGCGGGGCGCACGGAAGGACATCTGGGCGTGGACGTGATCCGCGGCAAGAACGCTGGCCTGGACATGTTCACCTGCGTGCTGCGCTTTTGCTCCACCGAGGCCATGCAGCGCTGGCTCGATTCGCCGCAACGTCAGTCGTTGATCGATGAAGCCGCGCCGATGCTGGCCGACGGCGACCAGACCGAGGTCAACCCGGTCAACGAATTCTGGTTCGCGCCGCTGGCCGATGCCGCCTCGCCACCGCCGCGCTGGAAGCAGGCTGTGGTGACGTTGCTGGTGATTCTGCCGCACACCTTGCTGGTGCCGCTGCTCTGGGGGCCGCTGCTCAAACTCAACGCTTTTCTCTCCAACTACGTGGTCGCCACGTTCCTGATCACCCTGACCATCGTGGTGTCGGTGGTGTACGTGTGCATGCCGGCCGCGACTCGCTTGTTTGCGCCGTGGCTGACGGCCAGTCAGCCACGGGAGCACCTCGAATCCAACGCAAATTCGCCGCGCTGAGCTGGCGCTTTTTTGCTTCATTTCACTGATGACGAAGGAACTGCGATGAACGCCGATCTGATTCTGTTCAATGGCCAATTTCATACCGTAGACCGGGAAAAACCGCTCGCCAGTGCCGTGGCGATCAAGGACGGGCGCTTTGTCGCGGTCGGCAACGATGCAGAGGCGATGGCCCTGCGCGGCTCGGGCACCCAGGTGATCGACCTCAAGGGCCGCTGCGTCATCCCCGGCCTCAACGACTCGCACTTGCACCTGATTCGTGGCGGTTTGAACTACAACCTCGAACTGCGCTGGGAAGGCGTGCCGTCCTTGGCCGATGCCTTGCGCATGCTCAAGGAACAAGCCGACCGCACACCGACACCGCAATGGGTACGGGTGGTGGGTGGCTGGAACGAATTTCAGTTTGCCGAAAAACGCATGCCGACCCTTGAAGAACTGAACAAGGCTGCGCCCGACACCCCGGTATTCGTCCTGCACCTCTACGATCGTGCCCTGCTCAATCGTGCCGCGCTGAAAGTGGTCGGCTACACCCGCGACACGCCGAACCCGCCGGGTGGCGAAATCGTGCGTGATGCCAACGGCAACCCGACCGGCATGCTGGTCGCCCGCCCGAATGCGATGATCCTGTACTCGACCCTGGCCAAGGGGCCGAAGTTGCCGCTGGAGTATCAGGTCAACTCGACCCGCCAGTTCATGCGTGAGCTCAACCGCCTCGGCCTGACCAGCGCGATCGATGCCGGTGGTGGTTTCCAGAATTACCCGGACGATTACCAGGTGATCGAGCAGTTGGCGAAAGATGACCAACTGACCGTGCGCATTGCCTACAACCTGTTCACCCAAAAACCCAAGGAAGAACTGACCGATTTCCAGAACTGGACCGGCAGCGTCAAGTTGCACCAGGGCGACGACTTCCTGCGGCACAACGGCGCCGGCGAGATGCTGGTGTTCTCGGCGGCGGATTTCGAGGACTTCCTCGAACCGCGTCCGGACCTTCCGCAGACCATGGAGCAGGAGCTGGAACCGGTGGTCCGCCATCTGGTGGAACAGCGCTGGCCGTTCCGTCTGCACGCCACTTACAACGAATCGATCAGCCGCATGCTCGACGTGTTCGAGAAGGTCAACCGCGACATTCCGTTCAACGGCCTGCCATGGTTCTTCGACCACGCTGAAACCATCACCCCGCAAAACATCGAGCGAGTGAGAGCGTTGGGCGGTGGTATTGCGATTCAGGACCGCATGGCGTTCCAGGGTGAATACTTCGCCGAGCGTTATGGCACCAAGGCCGCCGAAAACACGCCACCGATCAAGCGCATGCTGGCCGAGGGTGTACCGGTCGGCGCCGGCACCGATGCGACGCGGGTGTCCAGCTACAATCCATGGACCTCGTTGTACTGGATGGTCAGCGGTCGCACCGTCGGTGGCCTGGCGCTGCACAGCGAAGGCCTGCCCCGGCAGACCGCGCTGGAACTGTTCACCCATGGCAGTGCCTGGTTTTCGTCGGAACAAGGCAAGAAAGGCCAGATCAAGGTTGGTCAACTGGCAGACGTCGCCGCTCTGAGCGCGGACTTCTTCAGCGTCGAGGAGGAAGCCATCAAGTGGATCGAATCGGTGCTGACCGTAGTCGGTGGCAAGGTGGTGTACGCCGCCGGAGATTTCGAAAAACTGGGGCCGGCCAGCGTGCCGGTGCTGCCGGACTGGTCGCCGGTGGTCAAGGTGCCGGGTCACTGGCGTCCGGCTTCGCCGATGCAGGCGCAGGTTCACCATTGCAGCGGGCCGTGCGCGGTGCATTCCCACAGCCATGAACGGGCGCGTTTGTCGAATGCGCCGGTCAGCGATTTCCAGGGATTCTGGGGCGCGTTTGGCTGCTCGTGTTTTGCTTTCTAGTGATTAAAAAAGCGCCGACCTCGTGTGTCGGCGCCCTGAGCAACGTCCATCCTCCGAGGAGTTTCACATGAGCAACGTTCCTTACAAACGTCTGAACAAAGATGACGCCGTTGTGCTGCTGGTCGATCACCAGACCGGTCTGATCTCGCTGGTACAGGATTTCTCGCCCAACGAATTCAAGAACAACGTGCTGGCCTTGGGCGACATCGCCAAGTTCTTCAACCTGCCGACCATCCTTACCACCAGTTTCGACAGCGGCCCGAACGGCCCGATCGTGCCGGAGCTCAAAGAGCAGTTTCCGGACGCTCCGTTCATTGCTCGTCCGGGCCAGATCAATGCCTGGGACAACGAGGATTTCGTCAAGGCAATCAAGGCTACCGGCCGCAAGCAACTGATCATCGCCGGTGTGGTGACCGACGTCTGCGTGGCGTTCCCGACCCTGTCGGCCATTGCCGAAGGCTTTGAGGTGTTTGTGGTGACCGATGCTTCCGGCACCTTCAACACCACCGTGCAACAAGCAGCGTGGGCGCGGATGTCGGCGGCGGGTGCACACCTGCTGAACTGGTTCTCCGTGGCCTGCGAGCTGCAAGGCGATTGGCGCAACGACATGGAAGGCCTGGCCAACCTGCTGTCCCAGCGTCTGCCGAACTACCGCAACCTGATCAACAGTTACACCAAGTTCACTGCCAAGTAAGGCGCAGAAGAAAAATGCCCGCCGATGTGCGGGCATTTTTTGTGCTGGTTGAATCTGCGATGCATCAGCGCTTCTGCAACCATCCCAAAAAACCACCTTTCCTGATCGGCGCCGTTTTGGCCATCAACGCCAGCTGACTGTTCTGCTGCCGAACCGCCTGCAATTTGTTCAACGCCCGGCCCACTTCGCTGCGCTGCTCCATGCACTGACGGGTCAGGTGCTTGTCGAGACGGTAGATGCTCGAAGACGTCAGCGCGGTGAACGTCGCTTGCGATGGCGTATCAGCCAGGATGCTCTGTTCCCCCATCACTTCACTCGGCCCCATGCGACCGGCTTCGGTGAAACCATTGCCGTCCGGCACGCTGGCGCTGACGACGCCGGTGGCGATCACGAACAGGCTGTCCGGCACTTCATCCAGATCCAGCACCACTTGGCCTGCGGCGTATTGTTGCGCGACCATCGATTCGGCGAGGCGGTCACGTTCCTCATGGCTCAGCGAGCGGAAAATTTTCACTTCATCGAGCAACGCGCGGGCGCGGGTCGAGGGTTCGATCACGCCGTCGGGGTGTCGCGAGATGCCGGCCGCTTCCAGATGGCGATGGGCGAGGTCGAACAGTTGATTGCGCACGTCGCTTTTCTTGCCCAGCTCGGCGATGAAACCGCTGGCCACGTATTCGGACATCTCTTCGCCGGCCTCTTTGAGCACCGCTTTTGGCGCGGGCGACAGCAACAGGTTGCTGCTGCCTTGCAGCGTGCGGTCGAGGGCGTCGAGCACCCGACGTGGGCGGATGTGATTCGCCACCTTGATGCTGATCGACACCCCGTGCAGGTTGTTCGGGCGACTGAGGTTGACGATCTTGGCCTTGGCCGCCACCGAGTTCGGCACCACGGCCATCGTGCCGGCGCTGCTCAACAGGTGCGTGGCGCGCCAGTTGATGTCCAGCACTTTACCCTCGACGCCATCGATAACGACAAAGTCGTCCACCTGATAGGGCTTGGTGGTATTGAGCACAATGCCGGAGAACACGTCGGCCAACGTACTCTGCAGCGCCAGACCGACGACGATGGCGAACACGCCGGAAGTCGCGAGCAGACCCTTGACCGGCAGATCCAGTACATAACCGGCGGCCGCGACGATGGAGGCCAGAAACACCAGCGCACCGATCACGTCCTGCAACAAACGGCCGCTGTGACCGATGCGGCGCATCAGCACCAGACCGAACACTTCGGTGAGCACCCGTGCGGCGTACAACCACCAGATAATCCCCAGCGCCGTCGCACCGAGTTGCGCCACCGGGTCATCGGCAACCAACGGTGCCTGCAACGGGCTGACGCCAGCGTTGATAATCAGCGCGCTGAACGCCAGAAACAGCACCAGCCGCACACCGACCTTTGGCGCGCGATGCTTGAACGGGACGAGGTGCCAGAGCAGGGCGTCAAGCACCAGCAGCAGGGCGCTCCAAGGCAACAGGTGGGCAGAGAAAAGGCTCATGGATTGCACTCCAGCGGGCACAAAAAAACTCGCCACACCCTGGGGTGTGGCGAGCGGTTGGGCTTAGTTCAGATGCGTCTTGAGCTCGGCCGCGGCCTGACGTACCGCCGCTTTGACTTCCGGAATCTGATTCAGCGGATTGAGCAGGCCAAAGTCATGAATCATCCCGTTGTAGCGCACCGAGGTCACCGGCACACCGGCCGCATCGAGGTGGCGGGCGTAGCCTTCGCCTTCGTCACGCAGCACGTCGAATTCGGCGGTCTGCACCAGTGCGGTAGGCAGGCCCTTGAGTTGTTCGGCGCTGGCGTTGAGCGGCGAGGCATGAATCTGCGCACGCTCGGCCGGGTTGGTGGTGTAGTTGTCCCAGAACCACTGCATCATCCCTTTGGTGAGGAAGTGCCCCTCGGCGAATTGCTGGTACGAGCCGTCGTCGAACTGTGCGTTGGTCACCGGCCACATCAACAGCTGGAAGCGCAGGGCAGGGGTTTTCTGCTCCTTGGCCATCAGTGCCACGACCGCCGCCATGTTGCCGCCGACGCTGTTGCCGGCCACCGCCAGTCGCTTGCCATCGACACCGATCTCTTTGCCATGCTCGGCCACCCATTTCGTCGCGGTGTAGGCCTGGTTGATGGCAGTCGGATATTGCGCTTCCGGCGACGGCGTGTAGTCGACGTATACCGCGACTGCGCCGGAGCCCACTACCAGGTCACGGATCAGGCGCTGGTGAGTCGGGAAGTCGCCCAATACCCAGCCGCCACCATGGAAGAACATGAACACTGGCAACTGACCCTTGACCTTGGCCGGGCGCACCACTTTCAGGTTGATGGTCTGGCCGTCGACCTTGATCGCCTTGTCGCTGACTTCAACACCCGACAGATCAACCTTCACCGAAGCCTGGGCACCGGTCAGCACCGCGCGGGCGTCTTTCGGGCTCAGTTGCTCCAGCGGTTTGCCACCGCCGGCGGCGAGGGCCTCGAGGAAGGCCTGGGTGTTGTGTTCAACACCAGGGCTGCCGGCGGCGAATGCGTTGCCGATGGACAGGGCGAGGACGGAAGTGGCGAGGGTTTTCTTGAAGTTCATGTGCAATTCCTTTTTAAATCGTTTGAGTTTTTATATGCCTTGGGATCGGGCTGCTGTGGCGTTGGGGTTCAGGCCTCAGCAACACCGTGAGCACAGATTAATGAGGTGCCGGAAAGTGAAAAAGCGGCTATAAAGCGAATAACTGTCAACCAGAGAGTGACAATGAACCCGTTCGAAGACATGCGTCTTTTTTGCCAGGTCATGGAATCTGGCAGCTTCACTGCGGCAGCCGATCAATTAGGGCTGTCCAAGCAATTCGTCAGCCGCCGCCTGATGCAACTGGAAGAGCGTCTCGGCGTGCGCTTGCTCAATCGCTCCACCCGACGGCTGGACGTCACGCCGCTGGGGCAGAGTTATTACGAATCGGCCTTGCGCCTGCTCAGCGAAGTCGAACAAATGGAGCAGGGCATCGCCGGCCAGACCACCGAACCTCGCGGCACCATTCGCCTGAGCGCGCCGCTGTCGTTTGCCGTGGCACATTTGGGTTGTTTGCTGCCGGTATTTTTGCAGCGTTATCGCGACGTCACTGCGGAAGTCGACCTGAGTGATCGGCCAGTGGACTTGCTCGGTGAGGGTTACGATTTGGCCTTGCGCATCGGCGTGCTGGAAGACTCGACACTGATCGCCCGACGCCTCGCCTCCATCGAGCGGGTGTATTGCGCCAGCCCGGTGTATCTGGCCGAGCGGGGCACGCCGCATAAACCCGAGGATTTGCACACCCACGATTGCCTGCCTTACGGCCACGGTCGTCAGGTGCAATGGCGTTTCGAGGGGCGGGGCAAACCGCTGAACGTCAATGTCACTGGGCGGATGCGGGTCAACAATGGTGAGTTGCTCAAGGACGCGGCCATCGCCGGCATGGGGATCACCTACCTGCCGACCTTCATCGTCGGTTCGGCCCTGAAGGACGGCCGGCTGGTGACGGTGCTGGATGATTTTCGCCCCGAGCCGCTGACCTTGTCGGCGGTCTACCCGCAGCATCGCCAGAGTTCGCGACCGGTGCAGGCGCTGATCGAGTTCTTGCGTGAACGGTTGAACCAACGCGAAGAGGGGTCGCACTATCGGTGATTACAAGATCGCAACAAAGCTCGAATGGCGATTTTCCTGACGCTGATCCAGACTCATGCCGGCCAATCAAAGGCCCGAATTCCGGAGCGTGCAATGGAAATGCCGACAAAAGAAAAAGCCATCGCCAGCAATCGCGATGCCTGGAATGACTCCGCCCCGCACCACAAAGACACCCCTGAGTGGCAGGCCTGTTTGAGTGCCGTGAGCCATGGCGATTTTTCCTGCCTGGATGACACCCTCACCGGGTTGCTTCAACAGGTCGGCGTCGACGGCAAGGATGTGGTGCAACTGGGCTGCAACAACGGACGCGAAAGTCTTTCGCTGTTTGCCCTGGGGGCCCGCCGTGTCGTGGGCATTGACCAGTCGCAGGCCTTTCTCGATCAGGCCCGGGAACTGGCATTCCGTTCGCCCCATGAGCCCGAATTCATCGAGGCTGACATCCATCGCCTGCCGACGGATCTTCACCAGCGCTTCGATGTAGCGCTGATTACCATCGGCGTATTGAACTGGATGCCGGACATCGCCGAATTCCTGCGCCATGCCGCGCAAACCCTCAAGCCCGGCGGTAGTCTGGTGGTATACGAAACCCACCCGTTCCTGGAAATGTTCGACCCCGAGTCAGCCGATCCCTATCGCCCGGACAGCTCGTATTTTCGCAGCGAACCTTTCGTCCAGAACCAGCCGATCGTCTACGAAGGCAAAGTCGAACAGCCGGCCTCAGCGTCTTACTGGTTCGTTCATACCCTGGGCGCCATCTTCACCGGTGCCATTGAGGCAGGGTTGCAGATCAGTCACTTCAAGGAGTATCCGCATTCCAACCGCGAAGAACTCTACGATCGGTATCAGCAGCAAAAGGCACAGTTGCCGTTGTGTTACACGTTGGTGGCGGTGAAGCGCTGAGTTTCGGATCTGAGAAATGAGTTGCACTGACTGACGCCATCGCGGGCAAGCCCGCTCCCACAGTGGTCGCTGTCGTTCACAAATCCTTTGGTCAAAGCAGATACCTGTGGGAGCGGGCTTGCCCGCGATGGCGGCGACACAGTCCTCCATCAAACAACGACAATCGCGACCTCCAATCAAAATCACGCCTGCGCCGCAGTCGCCGTCGGCTGTGTTGGTTTGCGCAACTCAGTCAGCCGCGAGCCGGTGTAGTAGGTTTCGCGGAAGAAGCGAAAGCGGCCGAACAGGTCGTAAACGTGGGTGATGCGTCCCTGTTCCTGGTAGTCCATGCGGATGTGCATTTTCATGGCCTGGATGTTGCGGGTGTCGCAGACGTCCACGATCTTGTTGTAGCCTTTTGCCCGCATCGCATTCCAGAGATTGAACTGGGCGTCCACGGACAGGTTGGAACCGAAGTATTGAGGGATCATTTCTCCACCGAATTCGAAAAATTCACCGGGATTGACCCGGAACCAGCAGCCGTAATAGTGCCGGTCAAAGTAGTCCCCCTTGCTGCCCCAAATGAATCCGATGGCATCACCTTGCTCGTCCACGTACATGTGCCCGGTGTGACCCTCGGCGGCGATTTCGGCCATGGCCTTGACGCGGTTACCGTAATACTTGGTGAACGCCTTGGCGTTTTCCGGGGTGATGGTTTCCAAGTGCAAGCCCGTATAGGGCCGTAGTTTGTGCGGCGCCACCGGGGTGACCAGATCGCGACCCAACCACAGCAGCTCTCGGTGCAAGTACACATAGCGGTTCCAGAGCGTCTGGAGCGTGTGAAGCAGGCCTTTTTGTTTGATTCGTTCGCGAAGCTTGGCGATGGCGCTCATGAAGTCCTCCGTGGCTGAAGCCAGGGTTGGGTGGGGAACGTTTTTTTCAATGGCGATAAATCAAGGTTGCAACGTTTGTAGCTCAGTCGAGTACTGCGGTTCCTCTTTGAACGCCTTTGGCACGACGGCATAGGACACTCTCGGAATGCCCGGAAGACGCAGCTCCAGCATGTGAGCCAGAGACTCTCCGGGGTTTAAATAGATATCGCCAAAATCGGCCCCGATAGGGGTCGGATGGACGACGATTTCCAACAGGCCGTCAGTCGGCATCGCCACGTTGCGCAGGTCCACCGGGGTGCAGACGTACTCGGCGGTCGCTCCGGCCAGGCGGTTCAATCGATAATTGAGCAATGTCTTGAACACCCGCTTGCGCACACTCAGGTTATTTCCCAGCTGGCGCGCCAGTCGCACGGGCACCCCTTGGCGGGCGGCGAAACGCGCGACGACTTCGCCGACGGGCCAGATGTTGTGCACGTGCTGATGGGAGTCGATGTGGCTGGGGCGCAGGCCGTTGTCCAGGCAGCGTTGCCATTGAGCTTGGAGTTCCTCCAGCACTGCGTCGCGATCCTGGCGGTTGAGCCAGAGACTGTGGCGGGGCAGGTTGAGATTGAACACGCCCTGGCTGTCACAGAACGTCGAACGCGTGAGAATCGACGGGCTCAACGGCCGGCCATAGGTAAGGTTGAAGTGCAACCCGATTCGCCCCTGGAGCAACGGCTGCCGGGCCAGGGCGCAGGCCTCCTCGAACGCCGGCATGTTGGCCATGGCGGTGGCGGAGCTGATGACCCCGGCCTGGAAGGCGCCGAGGATCACTGCGTTTTCGCTCGAGCTGAGGCCGAAATCGTCAGCGTTGACTATGACTTGGCGAGGCATGTTTGCCCTCCATGGTTTTTTCGGTGGGTGCAGGGCCTTTGTCGACGGGCGCGGGTGTAGGAGTGGAAGCAGGAACAACCAGCGCGGCTGCACGCCAGGCCTGCCACCGTTTCAACCAGGGCTTGAGCTGGTGCCAGAGTCGCATGGTCAGCCCCAGGGCGAGACCGCTGGGACGCCAGGAGTAGAAGCTCCAGCGCCAGTGCTCCAGTTGTCCGGTCATGCGCTCCTGGAGTTGATGGCTGGAGTTCTTCAGGCTGACTCGCGATGCGTCGATCCAGTGCCAGTTGTCGTCCAGGCCCCAGCGAATCCACTCTTCGAGCAACACACGACCGCTGCCCAGATCGGCGTATTGCGGCAGGAACGCCAGGTTGTAGTCGTACAACCGGCCCTGTTCCAGCAACCCGAGCCGGTAGCTGATGCAGCGTCCGTCCAGTTCCAGCAGCACTACTCGCATCAGTCCCTGTTCGGCGAGGGCGGTAAAGGCCCGCTCGATCCATTGCCGACTACGCTTATTGGTGAAAATCCCCACGCCTTCAATACCTTTCCAGCTCTGCGCTTCGACTTCGCTGAGGGCCTGCAATAAAGGCCCGATGGTGGCCGCGTCAGGGGTTACGCGCCGAACCTGGGCACCATAAGCCAACATGCGTTTACGCGCCCGGCGCAGTTTGTAGCGCGGGTCGCCGGAGACTTCCTGGCGGTCGGCCTCACTGATCAAATGCACCGGCACCCGACAACTGAGGCGGCGCTCGCCGCTCGAGCTGTGGGTCATCCAGGCGGTCAGCACACTTTCTTCGCCGATGGGTTCGGACAATTCGTTGAGTTGCAGCATCGCATGGGGTACGCGACTGCGGATGATCACCAGCGCCTTGCGCATGCTGTCGGCATCGAGGCAGGTGAGCAGGGCCAGGCGATCGGTGAGGGGATAACCGAGGTGATGCAAGACTCGAAATGGCAGCCTTCCAAAGCGCTCCACGGACGCCACCAGCGGCAGGCACAAGGCCAACTCATCACCTTGCCAGCCCAGTAGAACGTGCAAGTGTTCCCCAGCAGTCAGTGCCTGTTCCGATGCGCACAGCCAGGCGAGGGTGTTGAACGGCGTATGGTCCGTCACGCGCCTGCGCAACCCCTCATAAGCAGCTGCCGGAAAGTCCGGGGCACACAGCGAGGTGCGCCATTCGAATCGAGCCATCATCTTTTCACGCCACCGACTGAGGAACAGGTGAACGGGACGGTTTACGTAGCGCATCCAGGCGTGAGTCGCGGTAACGGGTCTCACGAAAGAAGCGCCAGCGACCGAATAATCGGTAGACGTGCTGGATGCGTCCTTGCTCTTGATAGCCCATGCGAATGTGCAGTTTCAGCGCCGGTATATTGTGGGCGTCACAGACATCCACGACCGTGTTGCAACCTTGGGCCTGCATGGCTTTCCAGAGTCGCAGTTGCAGATCCACCGAGAGCGTGGTGCCCCAATAGGCACGGGCCAGTTCGCCGCCGAATTCGAAGAATTCGCCTTTGTTTACCGGGAACGTGCAGCCGTAGAAATGCCGGTCGTGATACTCCCGGGCGCTACCCCAGATGAAGGCCACCGCATCGCCTTTGCCGTCCAGATACATGTGCCCGGTGTAACCCTCGGCGGCCAGTTCCTCCATGGTGTTGACGCGGTCGCCAAAATGACGGGCAAAGGCTGCGGTGTTGTGCACAGTGATGGTCTTCAACTGCAGCGGTTTGTAAGGCTTGAGCTGATGGGGCGGCACCGGGCTGACCAGGTCACGCTTCATCCACAACAGCGCCCAGTGAGCAAACACGTAGCGCCTCCATATGACCCTGATCGTTGCACGCAGGCCTTTTCGTTTGATGTGTTGGCGAAGTTTCCCTAAGGCATTCATGTCATTGCCTCCTGACTGGGACCGGTCGCGGATCATGTGCTGCAACGCGCAGTCGAGAGCGGCGCGGTCGTGGTGATGCAAGTTGACGGCGTTCATGAGGCGCTCCAGCTCAAGGCGAACAGGGTTTCGCCCGGCAGGTCGAAGCTGACGCGACCGTCGTGACAGTTGAACTGAGCGCTACGACTGCGGTTGTCGGCGCCGAAGTACACCAGCGCTCCCTTGGCCAGCGGGCACGTCGCCCCGCCCAGATCGATACGCTGCAAGCGCCCCCCTTTATTGACCCCTAACAGGCTGCGCTGGCGCTCGGTGGCCATGGCCAGCACATCGACTTCGAAAGCGTCGTTGTCCAGGCGCATGACGTTTTTCAGCCAGTGCTGCTGGATGAATTGCTGAGCAAGGCCCACCGGCTTGAGTTCGAAACGATCGCCGCCCAGCACCCGCACCATGCCTTTGGGGTAGGTCGGTTCGTCGGCGGCCTGGAACCAGTTGAGCATGTCCAGCAACCCGTCCTGGGCCGAGTTGATGACCACCGAGGTCCACCACAGCGAGGCGAAATGGGTTTCCTGATCGTAGGGGCTCAGGCTTGAGCCGCTGGACAGATTGGTCTGATCCAGCAGCAAGGCCTTGCGTGGCCGGCCCTTGGCATCAAGGCCCACCAGCTCGGCGGCACGGCGGACGCTGTCGCGGTAGATCCGCGTCGCCAGCAGGTCGCGAATCATCCATTCGTGCCAGGCGAGGGCGTCGATCTGCTCACCGGATTCGGCCAGCAGACGCCGTGCCCAATCGATGCCGCGCTTGTCGGCGGCGTTGTCGGCGAACGGGCCGTTGATGAAGCGTGAAGTGGCGGGCATGGCGATGCGCACACCGGCCTTGGCGTTGGCTGGATCGCTGCGCACTTGCCGGGCCATGCTGTTGAAGATCGCCTGGTAGTCGGCATAGCTCGGGTAATTGAGGTTCGGTTCGTCGGCGAACGCGATGTAGTGCGTGCCGGTGCCACCGAGGGCGCGAGTGGCGGCGAGCCAGGCATCGAGACCGGCATTGCTTTGAGTGTCGGCGCGCAAATCCGCCTGACGCTTGCTGCCGGCCAACAGCGTGAGGTCCTGCGTGATGCCGAAGCGGTTCTGATAGAGCTGGCGGAACGCATCTTCGTGATGCGGATTTTGCGCGGTGACGTCAACGAAACTGTAATAGGTGCCCGCCTGAGGCTTGAGGGCGTCGAGCGCTGCGAAACTGGATTGAGGGGGCAGCACGTAGGGTAAATAAATGCCCAGGTTCGGCGTTGGGCCGAGCAGTTCTTTGTGCAGGGTCAAGCGGGTCTGGCCATCGTCCTCGCGCAGCGGTTTGAGCTGCTGCGGTTTCTGGGCAAACAGATTCGCCGTGCCATCGAGCCAGAACGCGACCTTGCCGCTGCCTTGCAGGCGCAGGCGCCAGACCTGTTCGTCCTGAGTGACGGGCAATGCCACCTGATCGAACTGCCAATAGGCGCGATGGGGTTTCAGCGCCAGCGACAGCTGTTTGTTGTCGCTCACGCGCTGGGCTTGCAGGGTGTTGATCCCTCCGTGGAACTTGCCAGCCAGTACGGCGTGTTCCCCCGGCGCGACCTTGAAATACAGCTCATCGCCGCCGCGGGTTTCGGCACTGAAATGCACCTTGGCCGGGGCGAACAACGCCACGGTGTGCTCGTCGTGTTCGATCGTGTAGCGGCGGAAACTGTAGCCCGGAATTTCCAGTCGATAGCTGGCGGCACTCGGCGCCAGTGGCCAGCTCTGCTTGCCTCGGGTTTCACTGGCGGTGATCAGGCGTTCGCCCTTCAGGTTGCCGTTGCCGTCGAGCAGGTACAGGCGTTCTTCGTTGGCATCGGCCTGCCACGCCGGAACCCAGCGAATAGTCAGCGTGTCGGGGCGATCCGTTTGCAGGTACAGGCTGCCGTCGCGAATATCAGCCCAGCGCATGGGCGCCGCCTGGGCGCTCAAACCGAGGCCCAGGCTCAACAGCAGCACGAGGCGTTTCATGCCGATTTCCGTTGCAGCATCTGAAGCATCGGTGCCACATCGCTGGGCAGGATGATCAGGGTTTGCCAGACGGGTACGCCGCTCAACCGGCAATACATCACCAGCAGCGCGAGGGTTACCGCCAGGTAGGCGATGGACGATGCCGTCGCCGCGCCGACGATGCCGTAGATAGGGATCAACAACAGGTTCAGGGCCAGGTTGAGCAACGCGCCAAGGCCCATCAACAGCGAAATCGTGCCGGGGCGATTTTTGCCCAGCAAGTCCAGGCGCAGGATGCTCGCATAGCAAAGACCGAGCAGCCCCGGCAGCAGCGCCAGCAACGCCGGGTAGGCCGGCTGATAGGCAATGCCGAACAACGTGACGATCAGCCATTCACCGATCACTGCCATGGTCAGACAGGCACCGAGCATCACCGTGGCGGTCAGGCGCAGTGCTAGCGGTGTCAGGCGATCCATGCCTTCGTCCTGTTGCAGCAGGCGTTTCATCAGCGGCGTGGTCACCGCTTCCGGGACGATCAGCAGCAATTCGGCGGCGGCGCTGGCCATGGCGTAATGCCCCAACGCGGTGCTGCCGAGCAGGGCGCCGATGAACAGGAAATCGGAGCGCAGAATCACTTGCTGGAACAGCAGGTCCGGGTGGCTGCGAGCACTGTAACGCCACAGTTCATTCTGGCTGGCGCGGTCCCATTGCAACTTCAAGGGCTGAGCACGCCTGAGCCAGAACCAACCGGCCAGCACCACCAGGCTGAGGCCGGCCAGCCAACTGATCAGCGCCGCTTCCAGTGCAGCGTCTTTCCACATCCAGAACAAGGCCAGAAACAGCAGCAGGGGGGCCAGGGATTCCATCAGCCGCAAGGCATTGAACGCCCCCACACCGCCCGACGCATTGTGCAGGGTCAGCAGGCCGCTCTTGAGCACGGTCAGCGGCACCGCCAGCAGCAACAGCCAGGCGAGCAATCCCAGTTGCGTGGTGATGTCGAGTTCGCCACCGAACTCGCGCACCAGCGCCACCACCAGCAACGTCAGTAAACCCGCCAGCAGGCAACCAAACACCAGCACCTGGCTCAGCAACAATCCCATGGGCCGTTGCTTGGCCGCCTGATACCCCACCGCCGAATTCAACCCGCCGCTGGTGGCGGCGCTGATCAAATCGGGCAAGGTACTGAGCAAGGCAAACAGACCGCGCTCGCTGGGCCCCAGAATCCGCGCCAGCAATACGTTGCGCAGCAGCCGCAGGGCGATCATCGCCAGTTTGGTGCCCATGCTCAGGGCCAAGTGTTTGAGATAGTGACTGCGACTCATGGCCGGGCTCCGCGGTAGATGCGCCAGGACAGCAACTCCGGATTGCGCGCCGTACGCTGGCTGATGCCGATCCGCGGCAAGGCCAATGGATCGCTGATACCACGATAAATCCCGGCGACGGTGCCCAGGGCAAACGGGAAGTCGTGGTCCGCCACGTGTTCGCGCACCCGCTCATCATGGTTGCCATTGGGGTAGCAATAGACCGGCAGCGGCCGGTTGCAACCGTTCAGCAGGGCATTGCGGCTGCGGCTCAGTTCCTCATCCAGACGTTGATCGTCAAGGCCCGTGAGGATCGAATGGCTGGCGCCATGGGGACCGAAGCGGATCAACCCGCTGGCTTCCAGCGCGCGTACCTGATGCCAGTCCAGAGCCTGGGGCAACGACTCATCCGGGCATTGATCGGTGAGCCGGCTCAGTTCGCCCGGGGGCAGGGTTTTCAAGGTTTGCAGAAAATGCAAAAGCGCCAGGCTGCGGCGCTGCACATCCAGATCATCGAGCAGCACCGGCAGCGGTAGCCCCAGCCGTTGCAGGCATTCAATCAAATGCGCCCGGGCTTTTTCCCCGTGGCTGCGCCACAGGGTTTCCCCCAGGCTTTCCCACCAGAAGCGTTGCCGGCTACCAATGTAATCAGTGGAGAGAAAAATGCTTGCCGGCACCTGATGTTTTTTCAGCAGCGGGAAGGCATTCAACGCGTTGTCGCGCCAGCCGTCGTCGAAGGTCAGCGCGATTTTCGGCCGCCCGGTTCTGATGGCGCCGGGTTGCAAGATCTCCATCAGTGGCACGCAGTCGAAGTTTTTTTTCAACCAAGTGAGCAGATGTTCGAATGCCTTCGGCCCGACGCACAGTTCATTGCGATGGGGCAGGTCGGCGGCGCGGTCATTGGCCAGCACCCGATGCAGCATCAGGATTACCCCGGCACCGTGCAGTTGGTGACGGCCTACCGGCGAGTTGAGATAAAGCCAGCCACTGGTGCGTTTTAATAATTGTTTGATCGCCATGGCGCGGTCCTTTCAACGATTTTGCTCGGGGTTCCATTGCGCGTACCGCTGGCCGCGCAGGAACTGCCACAGACCGATACTCATCCCGGCAAGGGTCACCAGAACAAACGCGGCGAGGCGAAAGGGTTTGGGCAAACGGTGTTGCACATCCAGCAGGCCGACGATGGCCACCGCGTATCCGAGCAATTGCGCGATCAGGCTCAGGCGATAGAAGCCATGTACATTCCACAGCCAGACATTGCTCAGCAGCAACGGCAGCAACAGGATTGGTGCCAGGCGTCGAATCAGCTTGTGGCTGATCAGTGCAATCGCATACAAGCCATGACGCCAAGGGTTCAGCAGCTCCCGGCGCCGGGCCAGGCTTTGCAGGCCGCCGACGGTGACGCGCTGGCGACGACGCCATTGCTTGGCGATTTCGTCGACACCCTGGTCGCTCACTTTTGCTTCGGGCACATAGACGATGCGTTTGAACGCCACCGGTGCGCAGGTGCTGATAAAGAAGTCATCGTTGACCTCTGCCGGCACGTGCTGGAACAACTCGCGGCGCAGGGCGAGCAGGGCGCCGTCGGCGGAGACCATGCAGCCGGTGCGATTTTCCATCTTGCGCAGCCAGCCTTCGTAGTGCCGATAAAGGCTGTCGCCCAGGCTCAGGCCTTTGCCCGGTACCGGGATCAGCATGTGCCCGGCGCAGGCCCCGACCTCTGGATCGGCCAGGGGCGCGAGCAACTGGCCAAGGGTGTTGGTCGACCATTGGTTATCGGCATCGGTGAACACCAGAATCTCGCCGGTGCTCAGGGCGACGCCGGCATTCAAGGTGGCTGCCTTGCCCTGACGGGGGAGGTCAAGCACGCTGATGCGCGGGTCGATGACCTTGTGGGCGCAGGCCACGGTGTCGTCGGTGGAGCCGTCGCTGGCCAAAATGATTTGCAGCGAGTGCGCCTGATAATCCTGGGCCAGCAGGGTGCGCAATTTCTCTTCGATATGCCGGGCCTCGTTGTGTGCGGCGATGATGATGCTCACGTTCATCGGTGGCGCTGGCGCAGGACGCCGCGCGGGGAACAATGGCGCGATCAGCGTCAGCAGCAGCGGGTAGCCAAGCCAGGCATACACCGGCAACAGGAGGCACAACCAGAAAATGAATTCAGCCACGGGCCGGCCTCCTGGCATTCCAATGACAAAGACTCAGAATGAGCGCGGCACCGGCCAGGTGCAGGCGCACCCAGTGCAGGCCCCACAGTTGCAGCATCAGGCGAAGGTCATGGTGTTTCAGGCTTTGGCGCAGGCTCTGGGTTAGCGCTGGCAGGCTGGTGATGAACACGATGAATAACGCCGCTTTGGGAAAACCATTGAGCAGGGCAGACAGCGCGATGAAATCCAGCCCCCAGATGCAAATCGAAAAAACCGGGAACCGCAGCAAGCGCAGGCTCATCCCTTGGGTGCGCAATAGTTGCAGGTGACTGCCCTGGCGCCACAACTCCTTGCCCATCCATTCACGCCAACTGCCTTCGTAACCCCAATGCAAGGCGACGCTTTGGTTGACCGCGAGCAATCGCGCGCCGGCTTCACTCAGGCGCAAGGTGAACGCCTTGTCTTCGCCAGTGCGCAGGGTTTCGTTGAAGCCGCCGACCTTGTCGAACCAGCAGCGG
This sequence comes from Pseudomonas sp. JL3, assembly GCF_031570575.1. Taxonomy (NCBI): domain Bacteria; kingdom Pseudomonadati; phylum Pseudomonadota; class Gammaproteobacteria; order Pseudomonadales; family Pseudomonadaceae; genus Pseudomonas; species Pseudomonas sp. JL3. Next base: position 22,368 of record NZ_JAKWJK010000028.1, on the reverse strand, counting down.
CGCATCAACAGGTTGGCACTGGGCAGCCACTGCACCGGGTGCAAAGTGTGAGTGGTCGGGCGGGCCATGCGGCGTTGCCAGGCCGTGGCAAACCACGGCGCTTCGACGGGGGTGTGCAAGTCCAGGGCGAGGACATCGGCCTGGCCGCCGGACTCGAGTTCCAATAGCCGCGTCAGCCAGTCCTCGGGCATCTCGATATCGGCATCGATGAAGCCCAGCCATTCACCTGTCGCCACCGCCGCCCCGCGATTGCGCAGGGCGCCGATCAGCAGGCCGGGCAGCACCAGCACCTGCGCACCGAACTGGCGGGCGATGTGCGGGCCCTGATCGTCGGAGCCGTTATCGACCACGATCAACTCGCATTCCAGCCTGGCAGCCTCGGCGGCTTTTTTCGCGGCGAGCAACGTACGCCCGATGTGTCGGGCTTCGTTGTACATCGGGATGACAAGGCTGATGCGGTTCATGCTCTGGCTTCCGTCGGCGGACGTTCTTCAGCCTTGAGGCGCAACACGCAAGTCAGCGCGAGCATGATCCACAGGTATTTGTGATTCGGTGCGCTGAGGAACATCAAAAACAGCATCAGCGACAGATAGCTGATGCCCAAGTGCGTGATCATGTCGGCCTGTTCCCAGTTGCGTCGCAGCAACCAGGCGTGTCGGGCGCGGATCAGGTTGTACATCCCAAGGCCCAGCATGCCGACGAACAACAGCCCGGCGGGAATCCCCACTTCGCTGAAGATTTCCAGGTAAGTGTTGTGAGCGCGGCGGTACAGGTCGCCGGGTTTGCGGTTGGCGGAAAACACCTTGGCGTAACCGGTGGTGGCGTAGTGCAGCGGGAAGGTGCCGGGGCCGGAACCGAGTAACGGGTGCTCCTGGATGATCTGGCTGCCGACCAGGATGTACGAGGCGCGGCGGCCGAGGGATTCGTCCTGGCTTTTGGCGCCGGCTTTCAAGATGCTCAAGGACTGGATGCGCGCGATGTAACCGGCCGGCATTGAATAAATCGCCAGCGGGATCACGATCGCAAGGCCAAGCATGGCAAAACCCAAGTGGCGCGGACGGATGCGTGGCAACTGCGCGCGGTAGTGCCAGGCGCCGATCATCAAGCTGAGAAACAGCACCACCAGCCCGGAACGGGAATCGGTCTTGGTCATGCCGCCCAGCAGCAAAATGCAGCAACCGCCCCAGAACAATCGGTGCAACAGGTTCGGGCTGCGGATCACCAGCAGCAGAGCCAATGGCACGGCGAAGGCGATCAGCAGGGCAAACGAGTTGGGGTCTTCCAGCAAACCGGCGGCGCGGCCCTGGTCCTGATACTTGGTGGAGAACATGGCCAGTGCGCAGGTCGCGGTGACACTGAGGGTCACCAGCCGGGCGAACACATCGAGGTTCAATTCACGGCCGATCAGCAAGGTGATCACAAACAGAACCAGGCCGACACTCAGATCCCGCAGATGACTCTGGGACATGTCCAGGTTGTCGGTATTGATCATGCTCAACAGGTACAACACCATGAACCAGATCAGGTAGCGCCAGATGTTGCTGCGCAGGCGCTCGGACGGAATCTGGTGGATAGCCAGTTGCAACATCACGATCAGCGCCAGCGAAGCACCGATGAATTTGGTGCCCGACAGCGCACTGCCCTTGAAGAAACCTTCGAAGGGCACCAGCGCCGCGATGCCCAATAAACCCCAGGCGGGTTTCCGGTACAGCACCGCGACAGCCACCAGGCCAAGCACCGCGCCTGGTGCCAGATATGGATAAGGGCTGGCCAGCAAACCGAGGCAGACCAGGGCGAGCAGACTGACGATCGAGAGCGGAAAGATCACGCGCGTGCCTCCCGTGCAGTACGGATATAAAGCTGCGACCAGCGTTCGGCCAAGGCCTTCAGGTCGTAACGGTCCAATTGCGTACGTCTTGCGTTGTCGATCAGTTGGCGAGCCAGTGCCGGCTCACTCAGCAGCGTATCGATCTGCAGGGCGAGGGCAACGCTGTCGGTGGGTGTGGCCAGCAGGCCGTTGTGCCGGTCCTCCAGCACATCGGGAATTCCACCGACGCTGAATGCCACCACCGGCACTCCGGCCTGCATCGCCTCCAGTAAAATCATCGGTGTGCCCTCGGTACGCGAACTGATCACCAGCGCATCGAGTTGCTGCCACCACCGGTTCATGTCGATCTGATAACCCGGCAAGGTGATGCGTTTTTGCAAGCCGGCAGCGGCAATCCGCGCCAGCAGGGTTTCCTGTTCCGGGCCGTCGCCGAGCATCACGGCGTCCAGTTGCGGGTGTTGCTGACAGAGCGGAATCAGGGCATCGAGAAACAGGTCCGGGCCTTTTTCATTGCTCAGCCGACCGACATAGCCCGCCAGCCAACGCAGGTGTTTGGCTGGGTGGGGCAACAGGTCGCTAGCCGTTGGCAGACCATTGGGAATCACTTGCAGTTTCTCCGTCCGGACACTGGCCTTGCGGTGTAGCACGGCGATGCTTTCGGCCACGCAAACCACCCGATGCACCGACGCCGTGCGGCACAGTTGCAAACTCAGCCAGCCGTAGAGGCGTTGCTTGCGACTGCGTGGGGTGAAACCGTGTTGGGTAATCACCAATGGCAAGTTCAACAACGTCGCACTCACCCAACCAAATAGCAGGCCCTTGAAATTGTGCGTGTTGATCAGAGGCTGCTCAGCCCGCCGCTGACGTAAATGACGCAGCAGGTCCCCCAGTCCCGCGCAATTACGGCAGTCAATCCCGGCCTCGCGAAATCGCGCGATCAGCGCTGGCGGCGCATCGAGAAACAGCACTTGATGCCGCCCAGGCGTCGCTAGGCAATGGTCCAGCAGCATCCGCTCAGCCCCATAGAAGCCGCCGCTGCTGATCAAATGCATGATCGGCAGAGCGCTGGCGCTGAGCGGCCCGTTCAATGGCGCACCCAATGCACGAAGCTATCCACGGTCCAGTTTTTGTGCGGGTTGTTCGGCATAACGTCTTGCTCGTTAATCACCAACAGCACCGGCAAGCCCAGTTCATGGGTGATTTGCGCTGGGTGTTTGAAGCGGTGATCGAAGAACTCACGCACGTAGACGAAGGCAATCGCCAACAGCAGACCGGTCAGCATCCCGAACGGAATGATCAGCAGCGGTTTGGGAAACGCCGCCTCGGTCGGTTCGTATGGCGGGCTGAGTACCCGGGCGTTGGACATATCGTTGTCCAGCAAACCGGCGGAGCTGCTTTCGGCAAAGCGCTGGGCATAGGTGGAGAACGCCGCGTGCAAGGCATTGATCTCGGTGTCCATCTGCGCAAGCTTGCTTTGAGCCACTTGCAACTGATGGATGCGGTCCTTGAACTGGGCGATGCGCTCCGTTTTCTGCTTGATCACCGAGGTGACAATCGCCAGGTCGTTGGTGCGCTCCTGAATCCGGTTGCTGACGATTTTCAGGAACTGCTGACGGGTGCGGGAAATCTGCTCGCGGGTCAACAGCATTGGTTCACTGCCCGGCTTGAAGATCGCCAGGTCGTTCATGTAGCGGCTGACCTGAGTGGTCAGTTGCTCACCGAGCTGTCTGATCTCCCGGTCTTCGAAGGCAATGTTGTCCACCGTGGTGGTGAAGGTGAAGGGGAAGGTGTACTCGCTGAGCCGGGACGTATTGGTGGCTGACGTCAGGGCGGTTTTCAGGTAGTCGAGCCAGCGCTGGCTTTGCAGCAGGCGATCCTGATACAGGTTCAGGGCCTGTTCCTCGGTGTTGATGGCATTGAGGCGGAAGGTGATTTCTTCCTTGGGATCGGATGAACCCACGCCTTCGAGCAGCGCCAGCCGCGTGCCTTCCAGGCCATCGAGACGCACCTGATATTGCTTCTTCTTGGTTTCGTAGAAGCTCTGCGGCAGGTCGATCGATTGCAGTTCCTGACGGCTGGCCAGGTAGTTTTGCAACAGCGCCGCGACAAACCGGGTGCCCTGGGCGGGATCGCCAAAGCTGTAGACGATGGAGATCACGTTGGAACCCGGCAAGGTTTCGATTTTCAGGTTATCGACGGCCTCTTGGGTGTAGGTATCCAGGGCGGTGTCCCGAACCGGATCGGTCTCAAGCCCGAATGCATCGCGCACCGGGTTGACAACGTATTCACGCAAGGGGGTGGTCACAAAACGTTTGATCGGTTCGGTCACCAGTTTGCTGAAGATTCCGGGGTTGGGCGCGTACTCGCCTTTGTCCCGCAGGTCGCTGATGGTCTGACGGATCAGGGCCGGCGAACGCAGAATATTGCTCTCGGTTTCCATGTCCGCCAGTGACGGCGGAATGAAAGAGGCATCACCCTGAGTCAGGGACGTAGTGGCGTCTCCCTGGGAGAGTTTTTTGGATTGCACGATTACTTGCGCGGTAATGTCGAAGCTCTGTTTGAGCATCAGCGGCAAGATCAGGGCGATCACTGCAAAGATCAGGAAGACTCGTTTCACCAACTGCTTGTTGGCGAAGAAGATCCTGAAGAACTCATGCAGGTAGTTTTCCTTTGGGTTCATGGTCGGTCACCTGAGCGTTAGTTGTCGCTGTCTTTGTTGTCGACGCGGTAGGCGAAACCGAAGCCCACCCCTTGGAACAACACCACGTCCGCCAGTTGCCGTGCGAGCTCACCGGCGCTGGCCAGTTTGGTCTTGGGCACGTAGAGCATGTCGTCCGGTTGCAGGTAAGCAATCTGCGAGGCGTCACCGGACAAGGCTTTTTCAACGTCGTAGTGCACGGCCTGCACATGGTTGCCGGTGCGGCGCATGATCACCACCGAATCGAGTCGCGCCTTGACGTTAGTGCCACGGGCCAGGGTCAACGCTTCGAGTACCGAGACCGGTCGGCGAATCGGGTAGGAGCCCGGTTGCGCGACTTCACCCAGCACATAGATTTCGTTGCCCGACGTGGACTTGAGCATGACGTCGACCCTCATCCGCCCCGGCAGTTGCGCGTAACGTTGATTGAGGAACGTTTCCAGTTGGGTGACCGTCATGCCTTGCAGCGGAACGGAGCCTATTTCCGGGAAACTCGCATAGCCGTCGTTGCCCACGGTGATCTCCCGGGTCATACCGCTACCGGGCTGGCTCAGGTTGCTCTTGAGGTTCAGCTCGTTGCTCAGCGGGCTGGTGACCAGCACCGTCACCTGATTGCGATTGGGCTGAAACAGGGATTTGCGCTCATAGGCACGCTGGATCTCCTGCCGCGCTTCGACGGCCGTCAGCCCGCCGATTTTCACCGCGGTATTGGCCCCCGGCAGTTCGATGGTGCCGTCGGGCAGCACCAGTTGAGTGCCGTTGAGTTGGCTGGCCGCGGTGAAGTTCAGGGCGACCTGGTCACCGGGCTGAATGCGGTAAGCGCCCGAGCTACTGGTGCTGATGTGGAAGATCACATCCAGCACATCCTTGGGCCGCAAGGTCTGTTCAACCTTGGGCATGTCTGTGGCCTGGGCATTGGCCGGCTCGGCCGTGAGGATCTGCACCGGCATATGCTGGGTTTCGCTGGTGCTGGAGCAACCTGCAAGCGGCAGCAACAGCAGGAGAAGCATTTTGGCGTTCATGGCGTCATCCTTTCTGCGGTTGCTTACAGGTTTTTGTAGAGCCATTTGGGCATGTAGTACTTGCGCCGGTTGAAGACGCTGCCCACCAGTTTTGCGCCGGCCTGGGTCAGGCGCTGGGCCGCGGCCTGGGCCACTTCCCAACGAGTGTCTTCGGCGCGCACCACCATGATCACGCCGTCCACCAGGGTACTGATGACCAACGTGTCGGCGGCCGAATACACCGCGTCCCCGTCGATCACCACGAAGCGATAGCGATCGCCCAGTTGGTTGAGCAACGGGGCCAATTGTTCGGTCGTCAGGTGCTCGGCGCCGCGGATGTGCCGTCCGTTCGGCATGATGTGGAAGGGCAGGCTGGAGACGTTCACCAGGCAGTCCTGCAGCAATGGTGGGGAGGCGTTGAACAGCAGGTCGCGAAAGCCGCGTTCTTTGGTCAGCCCCAGCTGTTGCGTGAGGTTGCCCTCCGACTGGCTGGCGTCCACCAGCAACACTTGGCCGCTGCTCATTGACGCCAGTTGGCTGGCCAGCGCCAGGGCGCTGGTGGTGGTGCCGGCGCCTGTGTTGGCAGCGGTCAGAAAGAGGATCCGCAGATCCAGGTCGAGCACGGTCGAAGTCAGGTTGGACTCGCTCGGGCTGGCGATGGTCAGGCTTTTATTCGATGAACCGTCCATTTAACTCGCTCCGTGGCCGCTGAATACTTTGAAGGGGGTTTTCAACAGGATCTTCAGATCAAGCAAGAGGCTCTGCTCGGCGATATAGCTGAGGTCCAACTCAACGCGCTGGTCGAAGTCGATATTGCTGCGCCCGGATATCTGCCACAGGCCGGTCATGCCGGGGTAGATGCTCAGGCGTGCAAGGTGGCTGTCTTTGTAGCGATAGGCATTGAATGAGGTCGGTCGCGGACCGACCAAGCGCATGTCGCCGCTGACTACATTGATCAGATTGGGCAACTCATCGAGGCTGCTGCGCCGCAGAAAGCCGCCGATGGGGGTAATCCGTGGGTCGTTGTCGATCTTGAAATCGATGGCATCGGCGCCGTGTTTGTTCAGGTGCCGCAACGATTCCTTGAGCTCTTCGGCGTTGGTCACCATGGTGCGGAACTTGTACATGCCAAACATGCGGCCGCGGTAGCCGGTGCGCTTTTGCACGAACATCACCGGCCCCGGACTGCTGAACTTGATCACCAATGCCAGGCCCAGCAACACTGGGGACAGCAGCAGCAGAATCACCAGCGCGCCAAGGCATGCAACCACCCGGTTGGTTCGCGACAGCGTCCAGGGCCGACCACCGTCACGGCCGGTCATCCAGCCGCGGCCCTGCATGTGGATCGCCGTATCCAGGCGCATTCGATGTTCGGGGTCCAGGCGTTTGTCACGCTGCATGTGATTGAGCAACACGCCTTTTTCATGTCCAGTCATAGAGTCCTCCGCTGAAGCCCGGACGCGAGTGGCGAGTGGGCATGGCGCAGTGGGTAGTAGTCGCGGAACCAGGCGATGAATCGTCCGAGTCCTTCATCCAGCTCGATCCGTGGCTGGAAACCGGTGGCCTGGGCCAGATCACTGGCATCGGCGCAGGTGTTGAGCACGTCGCCCGGCTGCAAGGGCAGCAACTCGACGAGGGCTTTTTGTCCGAGGTGTTTTTCCAGCAGCGCCAAGTAGTCCTTGAGCTCCACTGGCTGTTGCCCGCCAATGTTGTAAATGCGCCACGGCGCCATGCTGCTGGCTGGGTCCGGTTGTTCACGGTTCCAGTCCGGTGCTGCTTGGGGGGCGCGCTCGATCAGACGGGCGATGCTTTCGATGATGTCGTCGATGTAGGTGAAATCACGTTGGTGCTGGCCGTAGTTGAACAGCTTCAGCGGCTGACCTTCGGCAATCGCCCGGGCGAACTGGATCGGCGACATGTCTGGTCGGCCCCAAGGCCCGTACACGGTGAAAAAACGCAAGCCGGTGCAGGGAATGCCGAACAGATGGCTGTAGCTGTGGGCCATCAGCTCATTGGCTTTTTTGGTCGCGGCGTACAGCGACAACGGGTGGTCGACGCCGTCCTTGACCGAGTAAGGCGTGTGTTGATTAGCGCCATACACCGAACTGGATGAGGCATAGATCAAGTGCTTGACCGGGTGGTGACGGCAGCTTTCGAGGATGTTCAGAAACCCGCTCAGATTGCTGTCGACGTAGGCCCGGGGATTCTCCAGGGAGTAACGCACCCCGGCCTGAGCCGCGAGGTGAATCACCACCTCCGGTTGTTCACGAACAAACAAGGCATCAAGGGCCGAGGCGTCGGCCACGTCGACTTTGGCGAGCGGGAAATCGCCGACTTGCTTGCACACCCAATCCACGCGGTCGTGCTTGAGCTGCGGGTCGTAGAAGTCGTTGAAATTGTCCAGGCCGCACACCTGATGCCCGTCGCGCAACAGCCTCAATACGCAATGGGCGCCGATGAAACCGGCTGCTCCGGTGACGAGTATTTTCATGGCCGTGGCGCCTCGGGAGCGATGTGCCGAAGCCCGATGCCGCTGTAGTGCAAGCCGGCCGCCGCCACGTGTTCCGGGTTGTAGAGGTTGCGCCCGTCGACGATCACCCGCGCGCGCAGTTTGCTCGCCAGCAGGTCGAAATCGACCACACGGAAATTCTTCCACTCGGTGCAAATCACCAGCGCGTCGGCGTCTTCCAGAGTGTCGTCGCGGGTCGCGCACAGGTGCAGGTCATTGCGGTAACCGTAAATGCGTCGGCACTCAGACATGGCTTCCGGGTCGTAAGCCTGCACGCTCGCGCCTTCGGCCCACAGTGCTTCCATCAGATATCGGCTGGGGGCTTCGCGCATGTCATCGGTATTGGGCTTGAAGGCCAGGCCCCAAATCGCGATGGACTTGCCGACCAGGCCATCGGGAAATAGCGCCTGCAGTTTGCTGAAGAGGATGTGCCGTTGGCTGTCATTCACATCGGTGACGCTACGCAGCAGACGCATTGGCATGCCGTTGTGTTCGGCGGTGTGCAACAGGGCTCGCAGGTCTTTGGGAAAGCACGAACCGCCGAAGCCGCAGCCGGGGTAGATGAAGTGGTAACCGATGCGTGGGTCCGAGCCGATGCCTTTGCGCACCGCCTCGATGTCGGCCCCCAGCAACTCGGTGAGGTTGGCCAGTTCGTTCATGAAACTGATGCGGGTGGCGAGCATTGCGTTGGCCGCGTACTTGGTCAGCTCGGCGCTGCGGTTATCCATGAACATGAGCTTTTCGCGGTTGCGGCAGAACGGCGCATAGAGTTCGCTCAATTGGTTGCGCGCTTCATCGTCATTGGTGCCGACGATGATTCGGTCCGGGCGCATGCAATCGGCCAGAGCGCTGCCTTCCTTGAGAAACTCGGGGTTGGACACCACTCGCACGTTCAACGCCTCTTTGCCACGGCGTTGCAGTTCCTCGTAGGCGGCGTGAGTCACCTGGTCCGCGGTGCCCACCGGTACGGTGGACTTGATGATCAGGGTGCGGTCGGACTCCATGAAACTGGCGATCTGCCGAGCAACATTCAGCACATGGCTGAGGTCGGCGGAACCGTCTTCATCAGCGGGAGTACCCACCGCGATAAAAATCAGCTCGGCGTGTTCGACCGCGTCACTGGCCTGGGTGGAGAAGAGCAAGCGACCGGCCTTGATGTTGTCTTCCAGTGTGCTGGACAGTCCCGGTTCGCTGATCGGGGGCACGGCTTGTTGCAGTTGCTTGATCTTGTTGGGGTCAATATCAACGCACAGCACACGATGTCCGACATCGGCCAATGCCGCAGCTTGTATCAGGCCGACGTAGCCCGTACCAAATACGCTCACGTCCATATTGGCGTGCCTCGTAAGACGGTGGATGTAACTGAAATGAGACTGTCAAAAGGGGTATAGCCCAGCCATGGGAAAGCGAGTCAGCAAAATGACGGGTAACGCGACCGGGAAAACCCCGATTTCACGGGCTATTTGCCATCAAGTGCTTGCCGCTGCTGGATTTGCCGCGGTTTTGAGGGGTTTCTGAGGGTTTGAAGAAAACGATAAACGGTCGTAAGGCTTGAAACACAAGGGTTACAGACGCTTGAGTGTGTCAGATTTGAGGCAACGTTTTTTTGACGCTTTAGGAAAAAAACCGGCATTTCTTGCGCTTCGAGGGCCCGGTGCTAGTGTCAGAAAATGGCCGACAATCCATTGGCCGTGGAGGTGCTGTAAACACCATGATCCGTTACCTCAAAGAACTGCTGCTGGTTCTGTATCTGCTCAAGAATTACGACTACTACCTCGATCGTCTTGACGCGCTGGGCATCGGTTTCCCGATGCTGTTGTTTGGCGCAATGTTCGTCGTGCTGACAGTGGCGCTGTTCATGACCGCGTACATTCGCCAGACGCTGATCCGTCACCTGTTCGCGTTGACGATGTTTGGCTCGGCGGTGTTCTTCGACGTCTATGCGCAGGTGACTGCCGGTTACATGACCTACAGCAGTTTTGTGTCGCTGGTGTATTCCGGTGGGTTCATTCAAGAGGCGGCGTACCAGTACCGCGATGCAATCATCAGCGGGATGGCCAGTGGTTTGTTGCTGCTGTTCGGTATCGGACTCAAGCCGCGTCGACGGCTGCCATTGCCGGGGGCGCTGTTGGTGGCGGCGCCCGTGCTCGGGGTGCTGATGCTCAGCGCCGTGCTGTTTGTGCGGGCCGGTGAGGGCGCCCGTGGCTTGCCGATCATGTACACGCCGTTGGCCTATTTGAATCTGTTTACCTATGAAGCGCTGCACAACACTGTCGGCCCGCGTGAGCCGGTGAGCCTGACCCGCATCGATCAGCCGGTGGAACACGACATCGTGCTGATCATCGACGAGAGCATTTCCGGCAACTACCTGGACATCAACACGCCGTTCGGTGTGCACAGCAATCTCAAGGAACCGCGCCCGGGCGTGGACATTTTCAATTACGGCTACGCGGCATCCATCGCCAATTGCAGCGCCGACACCAATGTCACCTTGCGCTACGGTGGCACTCGCGCTGATTACATGCGGATCAACAGCACGTTGCCGTCGATCTGGCAGTACGCCAAAAAGGCCGGGCTGCGCACCGTCTACATCGACTCCCAGCGCACCGCCGGCAACATGCAGAACCTGATGAACGCTGCCGAGAAAAAGGACATCGACGAGTTCGTGCAATTCGACCGCACCAGTGTGCGTGAACGCGACATGGCCGCGGCGGCCAAGCTGATCGAGCTGCTCAACGACGGTAAGCCGGAGCTGGTGGTGATCAACAAGGTCGGCGCGCATTTTCCCGTGCACGACAAGTACCCGGACGCGTTTATGGCTTACCGCCCGACATTGCCCCGTGGACGGTTTGTCGAAGTGGCGGACACGGGCAAACGCGATGGTTTCAACGGTCAGCCGGATGATTGGTTGCTGTACCGCAATGCTTACAAAAATACTGTGCTGTGGAATGTCGGCGAGTTCTTCGCCCGGGTTTTCGCTCAGGCGGATTTGCGCAATGCGCTGCTGATCTATACCTCGGATCACGGGCAGGACCTGCATGAACGCGGTAACCCGGGGCTCAATACTCACTGCGGCGGTGACCCGGTGGAGGAGGAGGGGTTGGTGCCCCTGGTGGTGATTTCGGGCAGCGATCTGAAGACCCTGGACTGGCAGGCGCAGTTGCCGGCCAACAAGGATCGTTCCAGTCACTACAACATCTTCCCGACGTTGCTGCAGGTGATGGGTTATGACTTGGCGGGGATTGAGGCGGTGTATGGCAAACCGTTGAGTGTGCCGACGGTGGACGATTTCACGTTTAACTATCGTTTCAATGCGCGGTTGGGGGCCAAGCCTGAGTGGAAGTATATTGACCTGAACCGCATTGTGACGCCAACGCGGGTGATGCCGAGTGTGGCGGTGGGGCAGTGAAATTTTGATGGGCTGATCTGACCTCATCGCGGGCAAGCCCGCTCCCACAGGGGGCGATGGCGTACGCAAAGTTTGGGTTCGCCTCGATCACTGTGGGAGCGGGCTTGCCCGCGAAGACGTCAGACCATTCAACCCAAGATTATCGGGTGTACTCTCTACCCTTGCCCCTCGCTCATCAAAAGAGTTCCCCCCATGCTTCACGTCCAGGGCGTCTTCAAAAGCTATGCCACCCCCCAAGGCCCACTGCCGGTATTGCAAGGCGTCGACCTCACGTTGAAGCCCGGCAGCAGCCTGGCGCTAATGGGCGAGTCGGGCAGTGGCAAGAGCACCTTGCTGCACCTGATCGCCGGGCTGGACAAGGTCGATCGCGGCAGCATCCGCAGTGGCGAGCATCGGCTGGAGCAGATGAACGAAAGCCAATTGGCAAACTGGCGGCGGACCGAAATCGGTCTGGTGTTCCAGCAGTTCAACCTGATCGGCAGTTTGCGCGTTGAGGACAATCTGGCGTTTCAGGCGCGTCTGGCCGGCCGCCACGATCCGCGTTGGCAAGCGCATCTGGTGCAACGTCTTGGGTTGGGAGATTTACTGCGGCGCTATCCAGAACAGTTGTCCGGCGGGCAACAGCAACGGGTTGCCCTGGGTCGCGCCCTGGCATCGCAACCCAAACTGCTGCTGGCCGACGAGCCCACCGGTAGCCTTGATGAAGCGACCAGCGATGAGGTGTTGAAGTTGTTGCTGGAACTGCTCGACGACAGCCCGACGACGTTGTTGATGGTCACTCACAGCCCACGGGTCGCCGCGCGGCTGGCAGACAAAGTGGTGCTGCACGGCGGCCGTCTGGCTGGCGCGGACGAGCGCTGAGGTGCGGGTTTTTCGCGAGACGCTGCGGGCGCTGCTCAGCCATTGGCGACAGCACCCGGTGCAATTTTTCAGTGTGCTGACCGGGCTCTGGCTCGCCACCAGCCTGCTGACGGGCGTGCAAGCGCTGAACAGCCAGGCGCGAGAAAGCTACGCCCGGGCCAGTCAGATGATCGGCGGCGAACCGCAAGCCAGCCTCAGTGCGCCCGGCGGTGGGGTGTTTTCCCAGCAAGTGTTTGTCGACCTGCGTCGTGCGGGTTGGCCGGTATCGCCCGTGTTGCAAGGCCGGGTGACGCTCAAGGGCCATGAAGACCAGCGCTTGCAGTTGATGGGCATTGAACCGGTGTCGTTGCCGGCCGGTTCCGCAGTGGCCGGGCAGTCGTTGCCGATCGAGCAGGTTGTCGAGTTTTTCACCCCGCCGGGCAGTACCTGGATTTCACCGCAGACTTTGCAGGCGTTGGGCTTGCGCGAAGGTGAAACCCCGGTGGCCCAGAGCGGAGTCACCTTGCCGCCGCTGCGTGCCCAGACCGACATGGCGCCTGGTGTGTTGCTGGTGGACATCGGCTTCGCCCAACAGATTCTGCAATTGCCCGATCAACTGTCGCGGCTGCTGCTGCCCAAGGATTTCAGCGCGCCCCTGCCTGATGAGCTCAAGAGCCAACTCCAGCTCAAAACCAGCGGCGAAGAAAACAATCTCGCGCGCCTGACCGAAAGCTTCCATCTGAACCTCGATGCCTTGGGCTTTCTGTCGTTCGTGGTCGGTCTGTTCATCGTCCACGCGGCGATCGGTCTGGCGCTGGAGCAACGCCGAGGCTTGCTCAGAACCCTGCGCGCCTGTGGGGTCAGCGCACGGATGTTGATTGCCTGCCTTGCCGTCGAACTGGGTGGCCTGGCGTTGATCGGTGGAATCGCCGGTGTCGTCAGCGGCTACCTGCTGGCCGGCGTGCTGTTGCCGGACGTCGCCGCCAGCCTGCGCGGTTTGTACGGCGCCGAAGTCCCGGGGCAGTTGAACCTCAGTGTGCTGTGGTGGTTCAGCGGTATCGGTCTGAGCCTGTTCGGCGCCTTACTGGCCGGTGCCAACAGTTTGCTGCGGGCGGCGCGTCTGCCGTTGCTGGCACTGGCCAATCCGCAAGCCTGGCATCAGGCCCACGCGCGCTGGTTGCGGCGTCAGGGTTGGGTCGCGGCGTTCGCTGCGCTGATCGCCTTATTGGCGTTGATCTTCGGCGACAGCCTGAGCAGCGGATTCGTGCTGATGGCCGCGTTGTTGATCGGTGCCGCACTGGCCTTGCCGGTGGTGTTGAACAGCGTGCTCGACTGGGTGCTTGGGCGAAGTCGTTCGGTGCTCGGCCAATGGTTTCTCGCCGACTGCCGCCAGCAACTGCCGGCCCTGAGCCTGGCCTTGATGGCGCTGTTGTTGGCGCTGGCGGCGAACATCGGCGCCGGCAGCATGACCGCCGGTTTCCGTCAGACGTTCAGCAACTGGCTCGAACAGCGCCTGACCGCTGAGCTGTACCTCAATCCGCAAAGTCCCGCCCAGGCTCGAGAACTGCACACCTGGCTCAAACAACAACCTCAAGTCACCGCGGTGCTGCCGAACTGGCAAGTGTCGATCCAGTTGCAGGGCTGGCCGGCGGACGTCTTTGGCGTGATCGATCACCCGACGTATCGTCAGCACTGGCCCCTGCTGGAAGCCTTGGGCGACAACCCTTGGGAACGACTGGCCAAGGACGACGCGCTGATGCTCAGCGAACAACTGGCGCGGCGGTTGAAAGTACGCCTTGGTGATCACCTGACCATTCCCACGCCCAATGGCCCATGGTCGCCGCGGATCGTCGGGATTTACGCCGACTACGGCAATCCCAAGGGGCATCTTCTGGTCAACATCAACCATCTGCTGCGCGGCTGGCCGCAATTGACGCCCAACCGTTTCAACCTGCGCATCGACCCTGCGTCCATCCCGGGGTTCCTGACTGCGTTGCAAACCCGCTTCGCCCTGGATGACAGCCGCATCGTCGATCAGGCCCGGCTCAAGGGCTGGTCCACGCAAGTGTTCGAACGCACCTTCGCCGCCACTGCCGCGCTCAACAGCCTGACGCTTTGCGTCGCGGGCGTGGCGCTGTTCATCAGCCTGCTGACCCAGAGCCAAAGCCGCCTTGGGCAACTCGCACCACTGTGGGCGCTGGGCGTGACCCGTCGCCAATTGATGCTGCTGAACCTCGGGCAAACCTGGTTGCTGGCGGTACTGACGCTGGTGCTGGCATTGCCCTTGGGCATCGCGTTGGCGTGGTGCCTGGACACGGTGATCAACGTTCAGGCCTTCGGCTGGCGCTTGCCGTTGCGGGTGTTTCCACTGCAACTGTTGCAGTTGATGGGCTTGGCGTTGCTTGCGACATTGCTCGCTTCAGCATGGCCGTTGTACTCGCTGTATCGCACGCAACCGGCGGATCTGCTGAGGACGTTTGCTCATGAAGATTAAGCTCGGCGTGTTGTTACTGGCCGCGCTGCTGAACGGATGCGACAACACGCCTGCGCCGGAAAAAGGCTTCGCCGGCCTCGGTCATCAGGTCGAGGCATTTACCCCGGTGGTGCCCGGGCGAGTCTTCAATTTTCCGGCGGACCACGGCCCGCACGATGGTTTTCGCATCGAATGGTGGTACGTCACCGCTAACCTCAAGGACGATCAGGGCCAGGAATTCGGCGCGCAATGGACGCTGTTTCGCAGCGCCTTGAAAGCAACGCCCGAACAATCTGGCTGGAGCAATCAGACCATCTGGCTGGGCCATGCTGCTGTGACTTCCGCCACCGTGCACCATGCCGCCGAACGCTACGCCCGAGGCGGCGTCGGCCAGGCCGGCGTGAGCCTGGCGCCGTTCAACGCATGGATCGATGATTGGTATTTCCGCAGTCAGGCCCCCCATGAAGATCCGCTGGCGGACCTGCAACTCAGCGCTCGCGACAAGGCTTTCAGCTACCAGCTTCGACTGACCTCAAGTCGGCCATTGGTGCTTCAGGGCGACAAAGGCTTCAGCCAGAAGTCCGAACAGGGCCAGGCGTCCTACTACTACAGCCAGCCGTTTTTCCAGGCCAGCGGCACGTTGGAAATCGATGGTAAAACCTACACCGTCAGCGGCCCGGCCTGGCTAGACCGCGAGTGGAGCAGCCAACCCCTGACCGCCAACCAGACCGGTTGGGACTGGTTCTCCCTGCACCTGGACAGCGGCGAACAGGTCATGCTCTACCGCATGCGGCAAAAGGACGGCGCGCCATACCTCACCGGCACCTGGATCGATGCCCAAGGGCAGACGCAATTACTGCATGCCGACGACATCAGCCTCACACCCCAAGACACCGCCAACGTGGCCGGGCGTTCGATGCCCGTGAGCTGGTCGATCAAAATCCCCGCCAAACACCTCGATATCACCATCGCCGCCCTCAATCCCAAGGCCTGGATGGACTTGCGCATTCCCTATTGGGAAGGGCCGGTGCGGCTCAGCGGCAGTCATGGCGGGCAGGGGTATCTGGAGATGACCGGCTATTGACCCGGAACTCTCGGCGCCACGCCGTTTTCCTACGTAATGAAGCCCATTCACGGGAGCCTGCCATGAGCGACGACCTCAAACCGCCCACCCTTGCCACTTGGCAGCGGCTGTTCGACGACAAAGCCTACTGGCAGCAATCCCCCGATGCGCATTACAGCGAATTACTGCGCATCGCCGACGATCTGCTGGGGCAGGGCGCCATCGACCTCGAGCAATGGCAGACCCTCAAAACCAAGGCCGATCAATCACACAAAGACTCGCCCGCCGTGAATGTCGCCCACGAAGTCGACGATCCCGAAGCCTGAGGAACATACCATGAGCCCCAAACCGACCACCCCCTCCGAAAACCCCGACGAACCGCGGCCACCGGGCGAAGTCGAGCGCGACAACGACGCCCTGCGCCCCACCGACCCGACCCGGCGCAAGGAAAGCGGCAAGGGCACGGAAAGCGGCGAATCCACCGCACAAGAAACTGCGACACTCCCTGAGCAGCGTCAATGCAGGCGAAAATGAAAGATCTGAACGTAGAACAGAGCGATGTGGTGACCTGTACCGATGTGCTGAAAGTCACCAGCCAGCATCCAAGCTGATCATTATTTGTACATATTGATTGTTCTTGTGCAAATAACTGTATAAGAACAATCAGTTTTAATGGTCGAACTGGTGAGTTTGAGAAGTTTGTATCCGGTTTTTTAGCAAAAACTTACGAAATATTACGTGCATAAATTTCATGTTTGTACCGAGGACATATCGGCCAAATTCTATTAAAATCCTTCCCGTTCGCCCGGTGTCAGGGCTCTTTACCGGTGCATGGATTGCCAGGCCATTACACTGGGCGAACACCTCCTCTGGAACGCAATGTTTAATAGTTTCGGACATAAAAAATGGGCGACCTTGAAGTCGCCCATTTTTATTGGGTGATTTAAAGCTGCGCCCGCAACCGCCGCTCGCGCAAAATGCCTGCTACAACGCAGCGTTATCGCCAAGCGCCTCGCCCAGGGAAAGCGTTTCCAACCGTTGAGTCACGCTGCGACTGTGGTCTGAGCCCATTCAAACTTTAAATTGCATCCACTACCGGAGTGCTGGCCTGGAGCTGCTGCCGGTAGTTGGCAGCACGCTGAAGCACTCGGGTCAAGGCCATAAAGTTCGCCGGTTTGGTTAAAACGTCATTGGCACCCGCGACCCTGAAACGCTCTATCTCGCTCGAAAAAGCGCTCGCGGTGAAAGCAACGATGTAGCAAGTCTCGCCCAATGGTAGTTTGCGGATTTTACGAATGGCCGCTAGCCCATCCATAACAGGCATGTTGATATCCATAAAAATGATATCTGGAGTCGAAGGCATACACCTATTGACCGCCTCCAGACCGTTTGACGCAAGGTCGGGTGTATAACCCAACTCCTGTAGCATCGCCATGGCAACTTTCTGACTCACGGGATGGTTTTCCACCAGCAGGATATCGAGCGGGTAATCCTCGGCAAAAGATGAGTCGAAACCCACCACTGCATGATCGTCCCCGATGGGTATTTCCGAGACTGAAAAAAGCTCCATGGGGAGTGAGAAGGAGAACGTCGATCCGACGCCAGGCTGACTGGTAAAGGATAAAGTCCCCTGCTGCGCCTCGACCAGATTTTTGCAGATTGAAAGACCGAGTCCACTCCCGGTAAAGCGTTGACTGGCCGGCCCTTTGAACTGAGTAAAGGGCTTGAACAGGCTGTTTTGCCGTTCAGCGGGGATACCTATGCCGGTATCGCGTATGGAGAAGTCGAGTCGGGCTTGAGGGCCGTAACCGCTCGTCGTGACCATGAGCGATACTTTTCCGGATTCGGTGAATTTAACCGCATTGCCCAACAAGTTGAGCAATATCTGGCGAAGGCAATCGGTATCGGTTTTGACCAAGGAAGGTACGTCCGGTGAGACGTGGGCCTCAAGGGCTATTGGCTTGTCCTGAATGTTTTGCCGGATCATTTCAATACTGGATAAAACCAATGCTCTCACTTCGAAAACACGAGGTTTCAACTCAAGTTTGCCCGCTTCGATTTTTGCAAGGTCGAGAATGTTATCGATAAGAGACAGCAGGGTTCGTCCGCTGGTATTAATCGTTTTTAGCAGACGGCTTTGCTCGGGGCTCAGGGCGGACCGCGCCAGCAACTCGGTCGCGCCGATGACACCGTACATCGGTGTGCGGATCTCATGACTCATGGTGGCCAAAAATCTGGTTTTAGAACGATCAGCGTCCTCGGCGGCATTTTTTGCCTGATTCAATACCTGTTCGTTTATTTTCAATTGCTGGAGATGAGCACGCATGCGTAAAAGGCTGAGGGCGAGAAATACCAGAATGGCCAGGATGATATGGTGCAGGGAGTCCTGATTGAGTTGGTGGTAGTAGTCCGCCAACGTAATCTCCGCACCAGTAACATAAACAGTACCGTCCTGCGATTTCATTGGGACGAAGACGGCGCGAAAGTCTCCCCAGTGATCCGAATAGTCGATCCAGGTGGGTTCGGTACGCTCAAAACTGTCGAGCAAAGCTTGACTGGCATCCGGGTAGGGATCGAAAAAGCGCACGAAATTCTTCTCCTGAATTTCTTTTTTCGATGCGCTGGAGCTAACCAGATAAGCCTCGCCCGAGCGTTTGACCACGCTGTAGACAAAGGCAGTACCCATGGAATCGTTGAAGCTGGAAAGTCGCTGAATGGCATTCCAGTCTTCCGTTTCGGATTTGGACTGTTTGTCGATCAGATTGTCATGGTAGCGGTCGCCGAGGATGGCCGAAGCACCCAACGCGGCATGCAGCAACTTGTTATTGATGTTTTCAGTGAGGACTCCTTGAGTCTCGACGTAGAGGTAGTAGATATAGCCACTGACACCTACGGTGTAGACCAAGAGAAAAATCCATGTTTTCCGTTTGAGTTTGAACATAAATCACAGCCTCCATACTGCGCACGGAAGTATAGTTTGAAGGTTGGTTGAAAACCATTGTTTTGTTTTTCGCTGTTTTCAGGTGAGGCGATGAGGTGTTAGTTGACCAAAGAGCCAGTTTTTTGGGCTTTTTGTGCTCACGATGTTGAGTCGATTTTTTGGATTGATCAGAAGTTTAAAGACAGTTTATAACAAACTCTTGCAAAGTGCTGCGTGAATAAGTCTGGGAGGCGATATTTAAAAGTTGCGGATATAAAAATGGGCGACCCTACCTTGAGTCGCCCATTTTTATTGATGATTTAAAGTTGCGCTCGCAACCGCCGCCCGACTACATCCAGCAAATCGCAGCCATCACGCAATTGGATTGCTAACACCTTCGCAAACTCTTGCAGCAGCGCAGCATCACCACCAAGCACCTCGCCCAGGGACAGCGTTTCCAACAGTTGAGTGACGCTGCGAATGCGATACGCCGCCGTGTCGTGCAACACGTCGACAGGCGCTTCGGTATCGATCAACAGGGAAGGGATCGTGCAGTCGATGCCGGTAATCGGCATGTATCGAGTCATGGCTGCACCTCCTGAGCATCGGACGCCCCACCGGGCGGATCGAGATTGTCCAGCGCCCGATTTACCAACAATTCACCCAGCACGGCCAATTGCTGAATCGATAGCGCCAGGCTGCGGTGCGAGCCTTCGAGTTCACAAGCAAAGTCGGTCGTCAGCACGTTGAGCGAGGCGAGGGTTTCGCAGGCGTGGCTTAGCAGGGTTTCGGTGTTGAGGTTGGGGAGGAGGGTGAAAACGTGACTGATGGGGTCGGGATTTTTTGGGTCGCGGAGACGGGCGCTTATGGTGCGTTGGGTTGCTTGGCTGAGTTGGAGGGGTCGAGGGAATCGGGTGGAAACTTTTTCATCGTGAAGCTCCTGAAACAATGGAGCCGCAAAGCGGCATTTGCATGCCTGATCGTGTTCGGTCTGTCAAAACCGGTCGCTGAGGTTGCAGCGGCTGGGGGAGGTTATCTGGGGAGGAGAGGGTGTACAAGTTCATGGGGGGCGATGGGATTTGTGGGAAATGTCCGATGCTTTTGTCAGGCAACGAACTTCAACTCAACAGGCGGTTCCACGATCACTACCGGGCTTGATCACAAGTAGAACTTGCCGGGCGTTTCTTCGTGTCCGATGTTGAAATATTCCGTTTTACTTGTGAAAATATTTTTTAGTTTCATCTGGATACCAAACCCTGTTTCAGGGGGGAAGGGCAGATTACCAATTACGAAGACTTGAACAAAACTGCCCCCTTTGTAGAAGGAGCGAAAACCTAAATATGAGATTAATTGGCCTTTTTTGGGATGCGTAAAAAATATAAGTTTGAGGTGGAGTTGTCTGTTTTTTTTATCATATCTTCTTGAATGTATTTGTTTAGCTCTAATTCAACTGTGGCGAGGTTTGTGTATTTTGCATATTTTTCTGGGAATTCGCATGCATAGTTATACAAGCGCCATGCGTCGAATCCATCGGTTCTTCCATTTGGCCCGAAATCGAAATCCACACAGTGTTCTGGGTATTCGATCATGCATCCGTTTCCATGTAATTGATAGCTTACACCCTTAAAGATCTCTCCTCGTTGAGCTATTTTTTTGTCATGCAATAATTGGTGTAGTGATCTCGAGCCGAATTTGTCTTCAAGCAATTGCAGTGAGGTTTTCACGGCGCTTAAAAAATCAAAAATTAATGATTCCAGATCTTTGTTAATCATCTTCTGGGTCGCTCCAGCCTATCATTACCAACATATTTTGCAGACTCTTGCCATTCGGGACAGATCTTTTCAGTTTGATTTATTTTCAGTTTTCATGTGCATAGAAAATAAATCTCTTCCTTTTTTGGTCTGTAGGAAATAAATTTCGCTTTTCTGAATTGGAATAATGGAGAGTGGTTTTGATAACTATTTATTTTTACTCAGAGTTCATGAGGTCGCGATATTTGGAGAACAACAAAACGGCATTTGGGTCACCATCAATTAATCGTTCGTAAAAGCTTGGGTCTTTAGACCATTCATCGAATACTAGTGAAGTTGAATTTTCTCTATCTTCTGACGGGACCGAGCTCAATTTCCAGTATTGTGAAATGTGCTCGTCTATTACCTCAAAAAACTCAGCAGCAAAGGGTTTTGGATACTCGTCGTCCTCTTCAGTACACAGGTAGAACCATGGGCAATTATCCCAGAACTCAACGCCGTAGACTGTGTATTCTCTAGCGATTTCAAGATCTATCTCACCATCGGATCTAGAGATATAGTGCTTTAATCTAGCTGAAGTGTATGGGTCTAAGATGTCGTGTAGATTGTTTGTTTTGCAAACGACTTTCATTATGGATAATCTCCTTTATAGAGTTTGGAGGGCTTAATCTAATGGATAATCGCATGTCCAAGGCGGCGTAAACAGGTCTGGGTTAATGTTGTTTTCCTGTAGGAAGTTATTGATGTTTTCTTCGGTTTCCAACTTTTGAAATTTTATTATTGTAATGTCGCTATCGTCAATACTGTCTCTTGTTTCAAGTATGTGTCGTGGGATGCTGAACTCGATGGCGACATAATTTGAATTTCTTGCATTTTCTAAGAAGTCATAAAACAAGCGTGTTGCGCGTCGATTGATAAAGTCGATTTGATAAACTGCGTAGATGGCAACCCATCTGCGCAGAGACTCGTCATTTTCTGGAAGTTCTTGTGCAATTTCAAGATATGATTTGCTTTCAAGTCCATACCAAACCTTTCTCGGGATCATTTGTTGAGTGCTCATTTTTGGCCTGCGAACGGATTTTGCCAGTAAATACGAATTGCTTTGCCTAAAGTTGGCTGAAGCTGCAAGTGTGGATGGCCTCCGTGAGGATCACTTGGGTCATGATTCGCCATCGTAACTTTCCTTGTTTTTATATCGGAAATAGGTACGTCGTCCCAGTGGTAGTAATCTTCAGGATTTCTAACTTTCCTGAAGTGGGTTTTTGCAGTGGCAGTAGCCAAAAGGGGACAGATTTATTTTTCACGCCATGAAAATAAATCTGTCCCCTTTCTTTCTTTATGCCCTTTCTTTACATTTTTGCNCTAACTTTCCTGAAGTGGGTTTTTGCAGTGGCAGTAGCCAAAAGGGGACAGATTTATTTTTCACGCCATGAAAATAAATCTGTCCCCTTTCTTTCTTTATGCCCTTTCTTTACATTTTTGCTTTGAAGCGTTGAGGTGAGTTTTGTTAATTTTTTAGGCAGTTCTCTTGGTGTGAGCTGATTTGGATGTTCTTTTGCTACACTGCACCATAGTTATGGTACGCCTTAATATTTGCTATGGTAATGTTTTTTGCATTGCATTTGGCTGTACATGAATTTCCAAACTCAAGTGTGACTTTGTATTTTGAGCTATCTGGAGTAACGGTTATAGTAGTGGGGCCGCTGAAATTGAAATTTTCTACATTGAAATTTTCTACATTTATTATGTAAAGCTGGAATTCGTACTCGTTATAGTCTTTTTCCAGCCATTTCTTAGGGGCGACTGCTTGTTCTACTTGGCTGTATAGTTTTAAGCATATAGAGTTTCCGTCCAGCATGACGTAAGAAGTGCGCAT
>NZ_JAKWJK010000027.1:0-42269 GCF_031570575.1 Pseudomonas sp. JL3 | reverse complement strand
AGGGGCGAGTCCATACATAGGAGCGAGGCTTGCCCGCGAAGGCGTTCTCAAGTACGCCAAAAACTTCGCGGGCAAGCCTCGCTCCAGGTTGATCTGCCCCCCAAAAAGTTGTACACCAATCCTGATTTTGGGATCAGATCAATGCTCAGTTCAACGCGAGGTCGTCCACAGACTGCTGCCCGCGGGCCAGCGCCGCGCGTTGCAACTGGCTGGCGATCAGGGTGTTTTTCAGCAGATAGGCAATGGTCATCGGCCCGACGCCGCCGGGCACCGGGGTGATCGCACGGGCGACGGTGCGGGCACTGGCGTAGTCGACATCGCCCACCAGACGGTTGCCGGACTCGCTGGCGATGCGGTTGATGCCGACATCGATCACCACCGCGCCGGGCTTCAGCCAACTGGCATCGATCAATTCTGGCCGTCCCACCGCCGCGACAACGATATCCGCCAACCGACACAACGCCGGTGCATCGACGCTGCGCGAATGCACCACGCTGACCGAACAGTTGGCCTGCAACAGCAAGGTCGCCATCGGTTTACCGACAATGTTCGAACGACCGATGACCACCGCGTGCAAGCCGCTCAAGTCATCACCGCAGGTCTCGCGCAGCAGGCGCATGCAGCCGCTGGGGGTGCACGGGGTCAAAACCTCGAAGCCTTGCACCAGCCCGCCGACGTTTTCCCGATGAAATCCGTCCACGTCCTTGATCGGGTCGATGGCATGAATCACTGCCGCCTCGTCGATAGCATCCGGCAAGGGCAGTTGCACAAGGATGCCGTTCACCGCGGGATCGGCATTGAGTTGTGCAATCAGTTCCAGTACCTGAGCCTGGCTGGCGGTTTCCGGAAGACGGTATTCAAGCGAGCGGATGCCGACTTCCTTGGCGCGCAGCAGTTTATTGCGCACATAAACGTGGCTGGCCGGGTCGTTGCCGACCAACAGGACCGCCAGGGCGGGATAGATCTGCTGGCTGGCCAGGGCCAGAACCTCTTCCCGGACCTCGTCGAGAACCTGGGCAGAAATGGCTTTGCCGTCGATATCGCGGGCAAATGCAGGGGTGCTGCTGGTCAAAAGAGTCACCGTTGTCTTGATTGAGTGGGGGGTGAAGTGATCATCGCGGCGTCTTTGCGCGCCGATGATCCATCAGAGACATGCAGGCAAGGGGGCTCAGATTATCAGGTGAGGGCAAGTACGACAAAAGATCGCATTCGACAGCTACAGGGATCGCATCTGATCCTCCTTGCGGGTCAAGATCAGACTCAACAGCACCGAAGTCAGAATGATCCCGCCAACAACGGCCAGCGACCATTCAACCGGCATGTGAAGCCACGGCATCAGCGTCATCTTGGCGCCAATGAACACCAGCACGATCGCCAAACCGTATTTGAGCAAGTGGAAGCGGTCAGCCATGTTGGCCAGCAGGAAGTACAGGGCACGCAGGCCCATGATCGCGAAGATGTTCGACGTGAACACAATGAACGGATCGGTGGTGATGGCGAAGATCGCCGGGATGCTGTCGACCGCAAACATCAGGTCGCTGGCCTCGATCAGCACCAGCACCAGAAACATCGGCGTCGCCCAGTACCGACTGTTTTGCATTACAAAAAAACGCTCGCCATGAAACCCGTTGGTGACGCGCAGATGGCTGTGTATCCAGCGCAATAAGGGGTTCTTATCGAGGTCAGGCTGCTGATGGGCGAATACCAGCATCTTGATCCCGGTGATGATCAGGAACACACCGAACACATACAGCAGCCATGCGAACTGCGACACCAGCCACACGCCGGCGAAGATCATCGCCCCACGCATCACGATTGCCCCGAGCACACCGTACAGCAACACTCGGCGCTGCAACTCTGGCGGCACGGCGAAGTAGCCGAAAATCATCACGAAGATGAACATGTTGTCGATCGACAGCGACTGCTCGATCAGATAGCCCGTGAGGAATTCCAGGGTTTTACGTTGGGCGATCTCGGGCCCAAACTCACCATTCAAATACCACCAGAGTAATCCCGCGAAAGCCAGCGCCAGCGCGAACCAGGTAATCACCCAGCACGACGCCTCGCGCACCGATACCCGATGCGCCTTGCGCCCGCCGAAGACAAACAGATCCACGGCCAGCATGGCAAGAACGAAGACGATGAAGGCGAACCACATCCAGAGTTCACCGATGTTCAAGGGTTGCATGTCGTTCTCCCTGTCTAGATTTGCTCTGGAGCCGACAGAGTCATGCTAGCGGGGAGATTGCAGCGAAGAAAAATCGAATATTCTTTACCAATAATTCGTTATTTACGAAGTGTCGCTGATGGTTCTCCGAACACCACCGCAACACCGGCGATCAGACAGGCCGGGATGGAGCCTTTCAATGCATCTTGCTGTGATCCCGCATGCCGAGCGCCCGAGTCTCGGCGTCAACCTTGATCGTCTCCTTTTCGCCCTTGGCGTTTTCCACGGTCAGGTTCAGGGGTACTTTGTCGCCTTCCTTAACCTGAGTCGTCAGGTCCATCAGCATGATGTGATAGCCATGGGGATCAAAGCTCACCGGTTTGCCGGCCGGCAGCGCGACGGACTCGACCTGGCTCATGCTCATCACATCGTCTTTCATGCTGGATTGGTGAATTTGCACGGTGTTCGCGACCGGCGACTGCACGCTGAGCAGTTTGCTGTCGCTGTCGGCCTGCAGGGTCATGAAGGCGCCGGTCGAATGCTGGCCGGCCACCGTCGCACGAACCCAGGCGTCATTCACCTGGGTTTGAGCAGACACCTGCGAGGCCATGCCGATCAGGAAAAGGCCCAGGGTCAGCTGTTTAATACGTGGTGCGTAGATCGAAGTCATCAGCAGACCTCCATGACGGTGAGCAGGTCTTCTGCACACTCTTGAGCGGTAAGGGACGCGGACAGCCCCAGGCGCAAATTGCCTCGGGAGTCGAAAACGAAGCTGGTCGCGGTGTGGGAGAGGGTATAGGTCGAACCGCTCGGGATCTTTTCAAAGAACACACCGAACTCTTTGGCGGTGGCGGCGGTTTCTTCCAGCGTACCGTGCAGCGCCTCGAAACTCGGGTCGAAGGCCTTGACGTATTTGTCGAGCATTTCCGGTGTGTCGCGCTCGGGGTCCAGGGTGATGAAGATCACTTGCAGGCGTTCGCCATCGCGGCCCATCAGTTTTTTCGCCTGTGCCGCACGGGCCAGCGTCGTCGGGCAGACCGCCGGACATTGGGTGAAGCCGAAGAAGATCATCGGCATCAGGCCCCGATAGTTGCCCAGCATCCGGTACTCGCCCTGGGCGTCCTTGAGTTTGAAGGTACGCCCCATGATCTTGTCGCTGAGGTCCTTGCCGTACTTGAACGACAGCTTGCTGCTGTCATCGCAGCCGGCGAGCAGGCCAAGGCTCAACAGGCTCATGCCTTGCAGGACCGTGCGACGGGTATACAACGTACTCATGGAAAAAAGCATCCTGTGTAGCGACCGGGAATCTACAGTGGCTGATCAATCAGACGAAAAAAAGCGCACGGATGTTAACAAACTGTTGCCCTGTGGCGCTCAATCGATGGCCTGCCGGTATGCGCCAAAAGGTCGCGGCCTCGGCCGTGGCAAATGCAATACGCGGTGCTGCTGAAGGCAACACTTGCCCGAATGGCACCGAGGAACCTGTGGCGAGTGAGCTTGCCCCCGTTGGGCTGCGCAGCGGCCCCAAAAAAGGATCACTCACAACCCTGCGTCAGTAACTCACTCACCACAACAGCCCATACCTACTCAGGCGTATTAATGTGATCCAGAACCAGCCTGTAAGACGATGGTCTCACGGATTGGCAGGCAAACTATTTCTAAAACAGCACACTAGCGGGAGGATTGCGGTAAAAGAAAAATAGATTATTCTTTATCAATAACTCGTTATTTGCGCAGTGTTGCTGATGACTTTTCGGCGAGTCTTGTGTTTGTATCGCTGGTGGTATTTAAATAACATTTTCGTTGTCATTTTGAGGTGAAGAATAGTTATGTGGGGCTTTGATAGGGAAGACTGCGCCAAGCGCAGCGGATCCAGATTTTTGCCTCGCTTGGCAACTTTAATGTGTTGAGGTTGTGCTTTTTTTATATTGTCTGGTAGTGGTGCTTAAAGTGGGCCGGTAGCTATTAGGCGAAGCTCTCCATTTTGTACGTTATATAGAACTCCATTTTGTGTTGCTTTGAATTGGAATCTTGCTGTAATCGTTTGGTTAGAGTTGTCTCGTTCGAAAGTGACTTCGCCCTCAGTTGCGTAGGATACTTCCCCATCCGCAGCGATAGCCGCAAATATTTCACCATTTTCCTCGGGGAGTATAAAGTGTGTGCCATCCTTGAAAGTTCGGGGAATAACAATTGCAATTTGCCGAATCCACGGGTCGGATCCGGATAAGTTTTGCCCAATGAGACTCACGTTTTTTGAAGTTAAAGATTGGTAGTAGCAATTGGTTGATTCATGTTTTTCTCCGATGGATGGATGTTTTGGTGAAAAGGTCGCTTTGTAATATGTGTTCTCTGGATTTTTTTGTGCAGGTAGAAGAAAATTAAAATTTTTATCAATGCCGAGCTCGATATGGTCGGTGCTTTTCATGATGCGAGACCCTTGGATAATCAATATGAGTTTGTTGCGAGTTAGATGGCCTTGGTTCAGGCCATCTAATCATGACGGTAATCGTTATTTTTGGGCGGAACAACTGACAGAGTTGTCAGTTGCGCAACATTAAAAAGTGTGCAGGAAACTTTTCTCTTGGATAACGCACGGGTGCTGCGCAAACATTTCGCGGCACCCTTCCTCTCGCGGGAATCGGTTCCAGCCGGTCGACCATAGGCGAATAATGTCCAAGGGACAGCGGCAGGGTACGAGACGGGACCAACCACTTTGACCCAATCGCTTCAGACGCCGACACCAGTCGCAATAAGTGTCGAATCGTCATAGGAGCGCCCGGGGAGAGCTATCCCGACCGGCATGCCGATGTTGGTGATGCCCGTCGGTACAGTCACTCGGCACGTCGAGGTGGCGGATGGCTTTCGCATCAATGCACGCCAGCGGCCTTGTTCAGATCGCTTTCAGCCCATTCGGTATAAACGCAAGTATCCGCAGTTGCCCAGCGCACGCGCACCGGATCACTGACCTTGAGCGGCATGCCCGCAGCGGATAGCGCCTTGACTGTCATGGACGTGCCGCCCAAGGTCACTACGCTGCAAGTCTAGCTTTCACCAAGGAAAAGTACTTCAGTGACTGTGGCTGCGACTTCGTTCCAGCCCGCCATCAGTGGTTCCTGACGGGCCTGGTCGACATTCAGGGCCAGAGCTTTTTCCGGGCGCACAATCAGCAATACATCCTGATCGGTTTGCAACCCTGCGGTCAGACGAATCGACAGCGACCAGCCTTCAAACATAGCCACTGCGTTGCCTTGGGCCTTGTGCTTGAGAAAGTTGGAGTTGCCAAGGAGCGAAGGCATTAGGTCCTGGCGCAGGGTGGTCCACATTTTTACCGGAAGGGTTTGCAGGCCCGGGCTGGCCATCATCACGCTCAGCACCACTTCATCCCAGGAAACCAGGAAACCAGGAAACCAGGAAACCAGGAAACCAGGAAGGCGAACAGAGCACCGGCGACCATGCCCGGACGAATCGCCGGAAAGGTCACTTTGAACACCGCTTGCAGGCGCGGGGCACCGCAGATCACCGCGACATCCTCGATCGACTGATCGAACAGCTTCAGCGAGTTGATGAGGTTCTGCAATTGGCACATCTATTCATTAAGGTGTATGCACTTTTATGAAGCTCACTGCAGTCGGCCTGCACTATGCCAAGGCAAAAACCGAATAGTCCCGGGCCTCGGTGATTCGCAGGGAAATCATGTCAGGCCCCTATAAATCCTCACTGAAAAGGCGTTCCAGGACGCTCGATG
This sequence comes from Pseudomonas sp. JL3, assembly GCF_031570575.1. Taxonomy (NCBI): domain Bacteria; kingdom Pseudomonadati; phylum Pseudomonadota; class Gammaproteobacteria; order Pseudomonadales; family Pseudomonadaceae; genus Pseudomonas; species Pseudomonas sp. JL3. Next base: position 36,357 of record NZ_JAKWJK010000027.1, on the reverse strand, counting down.
CGCAACTGGCACAAACGCTGCATTAGATCGATCAAGGTCCACGCAGTGGGCCGCCCCGTCGATCAACGAAGATCGACCGGCCGAGCAGGTCGTGGGCAACATCGGTGGATCAGGCGAAGGCGCCAGGTCGAACACCGCGAAGAACAGGCAAAGACGCCTGGAACCGAAAGGTTTCAGGCGTTTTTTTTTGCTTTTTTAACCGTGATTGGCTTTGGCTGGGTGCTTACTATGAATTCCAATGTTGCCGCGTTGAACAAACTGCAAACACTGATCGTGATCGGCAATGGCATGGTCGGACATCATTGTGTCGAGCAGCTCATCGAGCGCGGCGCCCTCGACCATTACCGCCTGCATGTCTTCAGCGAAGAGCCGATGCGTGCCTACGACCGGGTGCATCTGTCCGAGTATTTCGGCGGTCGCGATGCCGAGTCGCTGGCCTTGGGCGAAGCCTCTCTGTACCAGACGCCGGGCGTCACCCTGCATCTGGGCGTGCCGGTGCTGGAAATCGACCGCGCCCGGCGCCAGGTGATCACCGCACAAGGTTGCATCGCTTACGACAAACTGGTTCTGGCCACCGGTTCTTATCCTTTCGTTCCGCCTATTGAAGGTGCAGAAGGCGACTCGCGCCTGGTCTATCGCACCCTTGAGGACCTCGACGCGATTCGTGCCGCGGCAGCCAATGCCCAGCGTGGCGTAGTAGTCGGTGGTGGCCTGCTCGGTCTGGAAGCCGCCAACGCCCTGAAAAGCCTGGGCCTGGAAGCGCATGTGGTGGAATTTGCCCCGCGCCTGATGCCGGTGCAACTGGACGAGCAGGGTGGCCTGGCATTGAAGGCGCAAATCGAACGGCTCGGCGTCAGTGTGCACCTGTCCCGGGGCACGCAGTCGATCAGTGCCGGCGAGCAGTACCGCTACCGGATGAATTTTGCCAATGACGAATTTCTCGAAGCCGACCTGATCGTGTTCTCCGCCGGCATCCGCGCGCAAGACGCGCTGGCCCGCCAATGTGCGCTGGACATCGGGCCGCGTGGCGGCGTGGTAATTGACGATCAGTGCCTGACCAGCGATCCGAACATCTACGCCATCGGCGAGTGTGCCGCCTGGAATGGCAGCCTCTTCGGTCTGGTCGCCCCCGGCTATCAAATGGCCCGTGGCGTCGCGACGCTGCTGTGCAATCAAGTGGCGGAGCCGTTCCAGGGCGCCGACATGTCGACCAAGCTCAAACTGCTCGGCGTCGATGTCGGCTCCATCGGCGATGCTCACGCCCAGACGCCGGGTGCGCGCAGCTATCAATTCATCGATGAAGCCACGGCCAGCTACCGCCGCCTGGTGGTGGATGTTGACAGCAAGCGCGTGCTCGGCGCGGTGCTGGTCGGCGACAACAGCTATTACGACACCCTGCTGCAATACATGCAGAACGGCATTGCCTTGCCGTCGGAACCGGCCAGCCTGATTCTGCCGTCGTCCACCGGCGCGCCAACCCTGGGCCCGGGCGCGTTGCCTGAATCGGCGACAGTGTGCTCGTGCCATAACGTCACCAAGGGTTCGATCTGCTCGGCCATCGACGGTGGCTGCACCGACCTCGGCCTGCTCAAGTCTCAGACCAAGGCTTGCACCGGTTGCGGCGGTTGCGCGGGGCTGCTCAAGCAAGTGTTCGAGCATGAACTGATTGCTCGCGGCGTCAGCGTCGACAAGAGCCTGTGCGAACACTTTGCCTACACTCGTCAGGAGCTTTATGCGCTGGTGCGGGTAGAAGGGGTGATCACTTTCGAAGAACTGCTGGCCAAGCACGGTCGCGGCCACACCGGTTGCGACGTGTGCAAACCGGCGGTGGGCTCGATCCTCGCCTCGTGCTGGAACCAGCCGATCATGGACGCCTCGCTGGTGCCGTTGCAGGACACCAACGACACGTTCATGGCCAACATGCAGAAAAACGGTACCTATTCGGTAGTGCCGCGCATCGCCGGGGGCGAGATCACCGCCGACAAGCTGATTGCGATTGGCGTGGTGGCGAAGAAATACGACCTCTACACCAAAATCACCGGCGGCCAGCGGATCGACTTGTTCGGCGCGCAGTTGCATCAGTTGCCGGACATCTGGTCCGAGCTGATTGAGGCCGGTTTCGAAACCGGGCACGCCTATGGCAAATCGACCCGCACAGTGAAGTCTTGCGTGGGCAGCACCTGGTGCCGTTACGGCGTACAGGACAGCGTGAAAATGGCCCTGACCCTCGAGGATCGCTACAAAGGCCTGCGCTCGCCGCACAAGCTCAAGTTCGCTGTTTCTGGCTGCACCCGTGAATGCGCCGAGGCGCAGAGCAAAGACGTGGGTGTGATTGCCACCGAAAACGGCTGGAACCTCTACGTGGCCGGTAACGGCGGCATGCGCCCGCGCCACGCCGAGCTGTTCGCCACCGACCTGGACGATGAAACCCTGATCCGTTACATCGACCGGTTCCTGATGTTCTACATCCGCACCGCCGACAAATTGCAGCGCACCTCGGTCTGGCGCGAAAGCCTGGAGGGCGGCCTGGATTACCTCAAGGACGTGATCATCAACGACAGCCTGGGGCTTGGCGCGGAACTCGAATCGCAGATGCAACTGGTGGTCAACCGCTACGAATGCGAATGGGCCAATGCCCTCAAGGACCCGGAAAAACTCAAGCGCTTCCGCACCTTCGTCAACGATCAACGCCCGGACCCGGACATTCATTTTGTTCAGGAACGCGGTCAACGTCGGCCGATCATGGCCGCCGAACTCAACCTTATCCCTGTCACCGAGGAGAATGCCTGATGAGTCAGTCCAATACCCAGCGTGTCAACGCCCATGCCACGGCCGCCAATGTTCACGCCTGGCAGGCGGTGTGCAGTCAGCAGGATCTGGTCAGCAACTCCGGCGTCGTCGTCTGGCTCGACGGCGCGCAGGTGGCGCTGTTCTACCTGCCGCAGGCCGAGGGTCGCACCCTTTACGCCATCGACAACCATGATCCGCAATCCGGCGCGAACGTCATCGGCCGCGGACTGATCGGCAGCCTCAAGGGTGATCTGGTGGTGGCGTCACCAATCTACAAACAGCATTTTCGTCTTGAAGACGGCAGTTGCCTGGAGTACCCGGAGCAGCGCCTGCGCGTATGGCCGGTGCGCCTGAACGCCGGCGTCGTGGAAGTCGCGGCGGCTTGATTGCGGCCCTGAACCGTATCGGAGAACGTTGATGAAGACAGCCGCACAGTTGCTCAAACTGAAAGTCGTGCAAAACCAGCAGGTGCACAGCATCGCACCGGACCAGATGGTCCTCGATGCCCTGAAAATGATGGCCGAGAAAAACGTCGGCGCGTTGCCCGTCATCGAAGGCGGGCAGGTGGTCGGCGTCATCAGTGAGCGCGACTATGCGCGCAAGGTCGTGCTCCAGGGGCGTTCTTCGGTCGGCACGCCGGTGCGTGAGATCATGAGCGCGCCGGTGGTGACCGCCGACAGCCTGCAGAGCATCGAGCGTTGCATGGAGGTCATGACCGACAGTCATTTGCGCCATCTGCCCGTGCTGGAGAGCGGCGAACTGATCGGGCTGTTGTCGATTGGCGATCTGGTCAAGGAAGCCATCGTCGAGCAGGCCGATTTGATTCGGCAACTGGAGCACTACATTCGCGGCCACTGAGAACTCTGCGTTGCCGACTCACAAGATCAAAACGCCAACTCGGCACGTTCAATACCGCGTTCAGCTCAACACCACTGAACTGGTCAATGACATCAGCCGCACGATCGGTGAGCAGAGCCTGGCCAGCAATGAAATCGTCCATCAGGTGGAAATGATTGCCGGCATGTCCGAAGGCAACAGCAAGGTCATCAACCAGACCGCCTCGACCACCGATGATTCGCAGTCGGTGGATCGGTTTCGCCTTTGAGGCATTGGCTGGCCCTGTTCCTCGGGGCCAGTCAGCTCATCCAGTTGCCGCCATCGACGTTATAAGTCTGCGCCACGATGTAATCGCTCTCGTTTGATGCCAGGAAGATCGCCATACCGACAAGATCATCTGCCGTGCCCATGCGTCCGTAGGGTACTTCCTGACCCGCCAGCCTTTTCTTTTCCCCGAGCGGCCGGTTCTCATATTGGGCGAACAGTGCATCGACACCATCCCAATGCTCACCATCCACCACGCCCGGCGCGATGGCGTTCACGTTGATGTTATGGGAAATGAGATTGAGACCGGCCGATTGCGTGAGGCTGATCACTGCTGCTTTGGTCGCGCAATACACCGCGACAAGCGCTTCACCGCGTCGACCGGCCTGACTGGCCATGTTGATGATTTTGCCGCCGTGGCCCTGGCGGATCATCTGTTTGGCTGCGGCCTGTAGCGTGAACAGAGTCCCGGACACATTGATCGAGAACAGCCGTTCGTAGCTGTCGCGAGAAATCTCCGTAATCGGCGCGAGATCAAACAGGGCCGCGTTGTTGATCAGGATATCGAGCTTGCCTGCGGTGGCGATGACCGCCGCGATGGCACCGTCGATCGATTGCTGGTCGGTCACGTCCATCTCGACTGCATAGGCATTTGGCCCCAACTCGGTTGCGCTGGCTTGCGCCCGTTCCAGGTTGATGTCTGCGATCGCAACCGTAGCACCTTCACGGATATAGGCTTGCGCGAACGTTCTCCCGATGCCTCTGGCAGAACCGGTGATAAGGGTGCTTTTTCCTTCTAGACGTTTCATTTTTTCCATCCATTCGTAAGAGCTATAGAGACGCCCCGTTGAGGGCGTTAAATGCGGTCGTCAGTCTGCGAAGCCCCCCTGCCGTTACTACTTGGGATAACCAGCGCGCTTCATCTCGCGTTCGGTGGCCTGCTGGGCCGATGCCAGAGCCTGTTCCACCGGCATCTGCCCGGTGAGCGCCGCAGACAGCAGCTTGCCGACCGACGTGCCGATGGCCTGGAACTCAGGAATGGTCACGTACTGGATACCGACGTAGGGCACGGGTTGGACTGACGGGTGCGCTGGGTCGGCGTTCTGCATCATTTTCAGCGTGACACCGGCGAAGGGTGCCGCCTGCAAATAAGCGTCGCTGTAGGTGGACATGCGGGTGCCCGGCGGTACGTTGGTGATGCCATCCTTCTCGGCGACCAGTTGGATGTATTCCTTGGAGGTCGCCCAAGTCACAAAGGCTTTGGCGGCTTCCTTGTGTTTGGACGTCGCCGGGATGGCCAGCGACCAGGCATAGAGCCAGGACGAACCTTTGTCGGTGACTTGCGTGGGCGCCGCGACGAAGCCGACCTTATTGGCCACCTTGCTTTGAGTGGTGTCGGTGATGAAGGAGCCCGCGACGCTGGCATCGACCCAGATCGCGCATTTTCCGCTGTTGAACAGCGCCAGCGTCTCGTTGAAGCCATTGCTCGAAACACCCGGCGGGCCGTACTGCTTGAGGGTGTTGACGTAGAAGTTGGCGGCGGCGGTCCATTCCGGCTCGTTGAGTTGCGGCTGCCACTGCTCGTTGAACCAGCGCGCACCAAAAGCGTTGGACATGGTCGTCAGCAGGGCCATGTTTTCACCCCAACCGGCCTTGCCGCGCAGGCACATTCCATACTGCTCTTTATCCGGCTGATGCAGCTTGCCGGCGAACTCGCCAAGCTGCGTCCAGGTCGGGTGCTCGGGCATGGTCAGGCCGGCGTCCTTGAACAGGTCGGTACGGAAATAGGTGATGGTGCTTTCGCCATAAAACGGCAGGGCGTAGAGGGTGTCGTTGACCGACAGTCCCTGACGAACCGAGGGGAAAATATCCGCGAGGTCATAGCTGGTGGGCAGGTCTTTTATCGGTTCCAGCCAATGCTTGGCGCCCCACAGTGGTGTTTCGTAAGTGCCGATGGTGAGCACGTCGAATTGACCGCCCTGGGTGGCAATGTCGGTGGTCAGGCGCTGACGCAACACGTTCTCTTCGAGTACCACCCAGTTGAGCTTCACGTCCGGGTGCAACTGTTCGAACGTTTTGGACAGCCGCTGCATGCGGATCATGTCGCTGTTGTTCACAGTGGCGATGGTCACCGTTTCGGCAGCCTGGCAGAGCAGGGCAGAGGACAGGCCGGCGGACAGAAAAAACGCGCTTGGAATGATCTTCATCGTGTTCTCCGCTCTGCGCCTTGGCGGCAGAGGCTCTTATTGTTGTTGTAATCCACGGTGCGGGTCATCGCCGCAACGGGATGACCACAGGATTACAGCAACCCAAGCGGTGAACAAATGAACGGCATACGTGCCACTGATACTTTTTTAACCACGCAGGAGCATGGAAAAAAAGTATCAGTGGTCGCCATACAGCGCGCTAGGCTTGCCGTCTGTTTAGGGTGAATCTGATAACAGCGCCTTGGCGTTTCGAATCAGCTTCGACTCGTCCCGGGCTTCGCGGTAGCCTTGATAAAACCAACAAAAATGGAATCGCCAGGGTGATGAACCATCACGTAACCGCAGACAAGCCGCCAGCGCTTGAAGTCATTCTGAACGAGCCCCAGCACAGCTTTCGTTGGTATGAGCATGACTATCCCTTCGACCTTGCTCGCTGGAACCATCATCCGGAATTCGAGATCCACCTGATCCGCGAAGGCAGCGGACGACTGTTGGCCGGTGACTACATCGGTCTGTTCGAAGCCGGCCATGTCGCCCTGATCGGCCCCGGCCTGCCACACGACTGGATCAGTGACCTGGGCAAAGGGGAGGTGATTGCCGGGCGCGACGTCGTGTTGCAATTCGATGGTCAGATGTTGATGCAACTGCGCGACAAGATCCCTGAACTCAGCGAATTGCAAAACCTGTTTCGCCAGGCGGCCCAAGGCATCCAGTTTCATGGCGCTACCCGCAAGAAAGCGGCCCGACTGCTGGAAGACATGGGCCAGTGCCAAGGATTGCAGCGGTTATGCCTGTTCCTGTCGTTGTTGCAGTTGCTGGCATCGGCGCCCGAAAGTGAAAAACAGACACTTGCCAGCCTGCAATATGCGCCGATGCTCGACGCATTGACGGCCCAGCGCATGAGCATTGTCTTCGACTACATCCTCAACGATCTCGCGGATGAGCTGCGGATGTCCGTCATCGCCCAGCGCCTGGACATGAACGAACCGGCCTTCTCCAAATTCTTCAAACGCGCCACTGGCCACACCTTCGTCGACCTGACGCGCAAACTGCGCGTCCAGCGTGCCTGCCGTTTACTGGCGCAAAGCAGCTTCAGTGTTGCGGATATCTGCTTTGAAGTGGGGTATGCCAACCTGTCGAATTTCAATCGACACTTCCGCCATGAAATGCAAGAGACGCCCAGTCAATATCGGCAGCGGTTGCAACGGGTGGTGGCGGTCAGTCATTGAAAGGCTGCGATCTTTTCGGGCACAAAAGCCGACACTTATCTTGCGACAGGTAGCGTTTTTTGTGGCGCTGAAGTGTTAGGCTCGAAAGCGATCGGCTATTGGCGATCGCGCATCTCGAATTTTTTTCCTCGAGTTCTTGACATGCCTTTCGAACCAGTCCAGAATTGCGTCCATTCCTGCTTAGGGAACACGAAAACCCCTTAGATTTCAAAGGGTTGGAAGCTAGATTAGAATCTTGTTTCCAGATACGAGTTTACACGTTTGATGTTGTGCTACTGACATCAGATGTTTGAGGCCGAATAGCAAAATGGTTATGCAGTGGATTGCAAATCCACCTACGCCGGTTCGATTCCGACTTCGGCCTCCACTTTAAACGAGCTCCGTAGATCCATGATCTACGGAGCTTTTTTATTTTCGCAGCCCTGCAAGATTTAGTCTTGAAAAGGATCTTTGCGAACTTGCTTCACCGGGGCGGGATGTATATATTTCCCCCTCTGTTGCACAAGGGTCAGAACTGCCAGCCTCGTTATTGGTTAGTTTTAAGACCGCTTTACCGCGCTACCGCCCGAATGGCGAAACTGGTAGACGCATGGGACTTAAAATCCCCCGCTCGTAAGGGCGTGCCGGTTCGATTCCGGCTTCGGGCACCATATTTATCAAAGGCCTGCATGAGGTTTCTCATGCAGGCCTTTGTCGTTTCTGCCCCCTCGGTGCCAGTCGGTTAAGCATTTCATCCGCGACACCCGCGTTGTAGCAGCCTTCGGCAGCTGCTACAGATCCACATCAAACTGCTACTTCTCCGTCCATTTCCCACCACCGGTTTCGCAATCGATCTTGGCCTGCGGCAGGTTCTCGATGCTGTAGTAATACGTGATGACTTGGGCATTGTCGGGAATGTTCAGCGGTTTGCTGTTCTTGTCTTTGCTGATGGACTGAGGGTTGGCCAGCGCCTCTGGAGTCAATGTGCCCAGGCAGGTGGCCCGATAGCGATCGCCGCACTGTGCGACTTTTTTCTTGGTGCTGGTCAGCATTTCCTTGCTCTCGTTGCTGCAGGACCAATCAATAGAGTCCACGGGCATGCCTTCGTACTCATAGCAGGAATGTGTTTCGATCACGGGAACTGAAGGGCTTTGGGATCGGGTCTTGACGTCGCACCCTTGGGCCATCACCCACATGGGGCACAGGCAGACGATCAGAAGCAGAAGAAGTCTGTTCATCGGTATTTCCTCTCCTTAGCGCCCCATGCGGGGATCTGGGAGTCAGCTACACGAATGGCTGGCCGGTGAAACCACGCGGCAATCTTTGCAGTCCGGGCATTTCTATCAGCCGCTGGGTCCAGGCTGCGCGCCAGTCAGTGACGGTGTGGACGACTTTGGCCTTGCGTGCGGCCCGACGTGCAGCGTTGCGTTCGGCTTTGCGCGCTTCTTTGAACGCATCGGTGTTGCGGCAGCTTCTGCATTTGACGCGGGTCAGTATGCTGCTTGAAGTCAGGTTGCTGCCTTTGTGTCCGCAAGCCAGGTGCCCGCCGACTTTGAAGTGAGTGACCATGAGGTATCTCCTTCTTGATATGTAATCGTTCGACAGATGGGCGAGGGCGTTCGTTCGTTATATAGCAGGCAAAAAAAGGCCCGCATGCGGGCGGGCCAGGGGATTTCTTGAAAGGAGTGGGTGCACTGTAGAGGGGGAATTGTGAAGACGGTGTGAAATGAGCAAGGGCGCAAACAAAAAAAGCCCGGCAAACTTGACCGGGTTGGTGTGTAGCGCAGACAGGGATAAGCCTGGTGACGATGATGTCACCGATCAGGCGTCCTGACTCGGGCTCTGTCCTTGGCTTGAGTACCTTGGTCGACTCATCTGAAACGAGGCAGCGGCGGCTCGACAGGTTTGAGTGAAGACAGCGCGCTGCGAATCTGCGGCGTGTCTTTTTCGATGTCGTTCAGACGATCGCGAATCCTGAGGGCTGTCGGATGCCCCCCTTGATTATCAACCCAATCGGCGATTTCCTTGCACGCAGCGGCAAGGCGCGCCTGACGGGAGTCAAGCAGGGTGAGCAGGGTGGTGATGGACTCTTTCTCGGACATGACATACACCTCCGTTCAAAGAAATCGGGTAAAGGGCAACAAAAAGCCCGCGGGGAGCGAGCTTTCTGCCGATGGGTCGCTGATCCTTCAGCTCCTTTGAGTATAGACCCGGAAATAAAAGAGGTCAGCTCAGGCCAGCGGGGACGATACCTGCGATCTCGCGTTAAGCCGCCGACATTCGCGTGCGGCGTCCTCTTCAAGATCGAAGCCGTCACCGATGAAACCGCGAGTGCGGGTATCGGTGATGCGATACCAGACGGCAGCGTCGGGTGGCGGGTGATCGGGTTCTCCGGCCCGGCGACCATGAATGATGATCTTGTTGCACCGTTTCACAACGAAAATGTCTTCCATGGCGTCACCGAAGCTATTCGTATTCAGATCAAGCATAGAAGCCCTTTGCGATCATGCAAAAAACGGACAGGTCAGTTCGTCGGTTTAGTCCAACTCAAAGAGATCTCACGGTGTTTCGGCCGTCTCGATAAGCTTCTCCAGAAGCACTGCCAACGCGACTTCTTCGGCCCTGAGCCTTTTGCGCCCCCTCGATCGCGGCAGTTCGGATAAGGCGCCCCGCATGAAACCATCGACGACTGCCGGGTGGATGTAGCACTTGCGGCAAACCGCTGGGGTATTGCCCAGCTGCCGGGCGACGTTCTTGACCATTTCCACCACATGCCGCTTCGCGTCGGCTTCCGATTCCCACTGCAACTCGCGCAGCACCGCCAACGCCAGCGCACTGCCGGCCCAGGTGCGGTAGTCCTTGGCGGTGAAATCGGCGCCGGTCAGCGTCTGCAAGTAGGCGTTGACGTCGGAGGAACTGATGGTGTGCCGCTCGCCGTTTTCGTCCAGATACTGAAAGAGGTTTTGCCCGGGGATCTCCAGGCAACGCTTGATGATCCGCGCCAGTCGCCGGTCTTTGACGGTGATCTGGTGCTCGATGCCGCTCTTGCCACGAAACTGGAACAGAATCGCACTGCCGTTGACCTCGACATGACGGTTGCGCAGGGTCGTCAGGCCATAGGAGCGATTGTCCCGGGCGTATTGCGTGTTGCCGACCCGGATCAGCGTCGCATCGAGCAAGGTAATCACCGTGGCCATGACTTTGTCGCGGCTGAAGCCGGGCGCCGCCAACAGAGTTTCAAGCTGTTTGCGCAGTTTCGGCAGGGCCAGGCCGAAGTCCCGCAAGCGCGAGTATTTGTCGGCATCGCGCACTTCCCGCCAGCGCGGGTGATAACGGTATTGCTTGCGGCCGCGAGCGTCGCGGCCGGTGGCTTGCAGATGGCCGCGCGGGTCAGGGCAAATCCATACATCGATGTAGGCGGGCGGCACCGCGAGTGCGTTGATGCGTTTGATTTCATCCGGATCGGTAATGCGCTGACCCGCCGGGTCGAAGTAGCAAAACTTGCCACGCAGGAGCTTGCGGGTAATGCCGGGATGGCTGTCATCGACGTAATGCAGGTCGGACGGCAGAACATCGGGCAACGCGGTATCGGGCATGGCGGGCAATCCTGGGCGACGAATCATGGGTCGTTATGCCATTGACCGCGCACCGCTGGCAGGGTGCCTAGAGAATGCCTAGAGAGTGCCGACAGATTTTATGCCAGCACCGCCACCGCTTTGATCTGCGCCCAGAGTTGCTGTCCGGGGTGCACGCCCAATTGATCCCGGGAATAGCGGGTAATCCGCGCCAACAGCGGTGTGCCGGCCGCGTTCAGGCGAATCAGTACGTGAGCGGCGTTATCGGCGCCGATTTCACTGATCACCGTGACCGGCAGGCGATTGAGGATGCTGCTGTGCTCTACGCCTTGCAGGCTGAGGCTGACATCCCGTGCCTGGACCTTGCAGCGCAGTGCCTGGCCTTCAGCCATTGGTGAATGAGCGACTCGAATGCTCAGGTCCGTGTTGGGCAGTTCCAAGGTCAACAACTGATAGTCGGCGTCATAGGCACTGACGTGTCCCTCGATCACCACACCGGCGGTGTCGCCCAGCGCCAGCGGCAGATCGAGCCGGGCCAGGGTTTCACCGATGGGGCCGCTGGCCAAAGCCTTGCCGTTACTGAGCAGGACAAGGTGGTCGGCGAGCCGCGCGACTTCATCCTGGGAATGACTGACGTACAGCACGGGGATGTCCAGTTCATCGTGCAGCCGTTGCAGATACGGCAGGATTTCGTTTTTACGCTGGGTATCGAGCGCCGCCAGCGGTTCGTCCATCAGCAGAAGCTTCGGGCTGGTGAGCAGGGCACGAGCGATGCCGATCCGCTGGCGTTCGCCGCCAGAAAGGTTCTGCGGATCACGGCCCAGCAAATGGCCGATCCCCAGTAACTCAGTGGCATGGGCCATGTCGACCCGGCGCTGTTGACGAGGGATGCGCCTGAGGCCGAACTCCAGATTGGCCCGCACCGATAAATGTGGGAACAGGCTGGCTTCCTGGAAAACGTAACCCAAGGCGCGTTTATGTGGCGGGACGAAAATCCCCTTGTCACTGTCCTGCCAGACTTCATCGTTGACCTGAATAAAACCCTGCTCGGCCTGTTCCAGACCGGCGATGCAACGCAGGCAGGTGGTTTTGCCCGAGCCGGAATGGCCGTAAAGCGCCGTCACTCCGCGGCCGGGCAGTTGCAGGTCCACATCCAGGGCGAATCCCGAATAATTCAGTTTCAAGCGCGTGTGAATCATCGATCAGCTCCAGACCGCTTTGGTTTTACGGCTGGAGTAGAGCGCCAGCAATACTGCAAAGGAGAACACCAACATTGCCCCGGCCAGCCAATGAGCCTGGGCGTATTCCATGGCTTCGACGTGATCGTAGATCTGCACCGAGACCACACGGGTCTTGTCGGGAATGTTGCCGCCGATCATCAGCACCACACCAAACTCGCCGACAGTATGGGCAAAACCGAGAATGGCCGCGGTGATGAAACCGGGGCGGGCCAGCGGCACAATCACGCTGAAGAACGTGTCCCAAGGATTGGCGCGCAAGGTTGCAGCCACTTCCAGTGGGCGAGTGCCGATGGCAGAAAAGGCATTCTGCAGCGGCTGGACCACGAACGGCATCGAATACAGCACCGAGCCGATCACCAACCCCGCAAAACTGAAGGTCAGGGTGCCAAGGCCCAGCGATTGGGTGAACTGACCGATCCAGCCGTTCGGGCCGAGCGCCAGCAACAAATAAAAGCCAATCACCGTGGGCGGCAGCACCAGGGGCAGGGCGACGATCGCCCCGATCGGGCCGCGCAGCCAGGACTGCGTGCGCGACAGCCATAACGCGATCGGAGTGCCGATGACCAACAGGATCACGGTCGTCAGGGACGCCAGTTTGAGAGTCAGCCAGATGGCGGAATAATCGGCACTCGATAGCGTCATTTAGAGTTGGTAACCGTAGGATTTGATGACAGCGGCGGCTTTCGGACCTTTGAGGTAGTCAACCAGCGCCTTGGCGGCCGGGTTGTCCTTGCCCTTGTTGAGTATTACCGCGTCTTGTTTGATCGGGTCATGCAGATCGGCCGGGACGATCCAGGCCGAACCGCTGGTGACTTTGCCGTCTTTGTAGATCTGCGACAAGGCGACGAAACCCAACTCTGCATTCCCGGTAGAGACGAATTGGTAGGCTTGAGTGATGTTCTGGCCTTCGACGAGTTTGCCTTTGACCTTGTCAGTCAGGCCCTGCCTGGCCAGCACTTGAGTGGCGGCCAGGCCATACGGGGCGGCTTTCGGGTTGGCGATGGACAGATGCTGATACTGATTGTCGCTCAGCACCTTGCCCTTGGCGTCGACGTAACCGTCCTTGGCCGACCACAGCGCCAGGGTGCCGATCGCGTAGGTGAAGCGCGAGTCTTTGACCGTGTCGCCTTCGGCCTCGAGTTTTTGCGCGGTGGTGTCGTCTGCCGAGAGGAACACTTCGAACGGCGCGCCGTTCTTGATCTGGGTGTAGAACTGGCCGGTTGCACCAAAGGAAGTGACCAGTTTGTGCCCGGTATCTTTCTCGAAATCGGCCGCGATGGCATGGATTGGCGCGGTGAAGTTAGCGGCAACGGCGACCTGGACTTCATCCGCCTGGGCGGAGCCGAAAGCGAACACAGTGAACACAGTGAACAAGCACGTGGGGGCAAAACGTGAGGCACGAATGGTCATGAAACGGCTCCGTGGCAGGCGAGTGAAACGCTATATAGCGGAATATATAGCGAATTGCCTGTAAACGGAACAAATGGGAATGCCCCCCGTTGAATGATGCGCCCCCTATAGCAGCTGGCGTAGCCTGCTGTTACAGGGCTGCGTCCTACTGACGAACCAACTTCGCCAGTCCTTCCTCAGCTAACCGTCGGGTCAACTCTGCCGACGTCATTTCAACGCCCAGCGTAAACGCCTGCCCCGCCCAAAGGTTGCTGAAATCCGCTTCCCCATTGGTCCGCAACGGCATCAACGCACCGCCCGCCAAGGGAAAGGCCGGCGCTTTGTCACACATCGGCCCCAGCTCACGCATTACCCGATTAAGAATCCCGCGTGCCGGGCGCCCGGTGAAAATGTTGGTGACCGCCGTCTCGCTTTCCTTGGCCGTGCGCAACGCCTTCTGGTGAGACGCGCTGACCTTGGCCTCCGGCGTGAACAAATAAGCCGTACCCACCTGGACCGCCGAAGCGCCCAGCAGAAACGCCGCCGCGACACCCCGCGCATCTCCAATCCCGCCCGCCGCAATCACGGGCACGTTCACCGCATCGACGATCTGTGGCACCAGGGCAAAGGTCCCCACCTGGCTGCTCAGGTCATTACTGAGGAACATTCCCCGGTGGCCACCGGCCTCGTAACCCATGGCGATGATCGCGTCGCAACCATGCTGCTCCAGCCAGACGGCTTCTTCGACCGTAGTCGCCGAAGAGAGAATTTTCGCCCCGGTCGCTTTTACCTGATCCAGCAGCGACTTTTCCGGCAGGCCGAAGTGAAAACTCACCACTTCAGGACGAAACTCTTCGAGCACTTCGCAGGCCGCATTATCGAACGGTGCGCGATTGGACACCGGCGTCGGTGCGTCGAAATCGACCCCCAATTCCCGATAGTACGGCTCCAGCAGATTCTTCCAGTCCCTGGCACGTTGCTCATCGGGCGGTGGAGGTTGATGGCAGAAAAAATTGACGTTGAACGGGCGCTGGGTGTGTTGGCGAATCGTCTTCAGCTCCTCACGCAATTGCTCGATGCTCAGCATCGCGGCAGGCATTGAGCCCAGGCCGCCAGCGTTGCTTGCCGCAATCACCATGGCCGACGTCGTCGCGCCAGCCAGAGGGGCCTGAATGATCGGCAGCTCGATCCCGAACAGGTCAAGAATGCGGGTGTCTGGCCATTGACTCATGTGCAGTGTTCTCCGACGTCGGTAGAAGGGAATTTGTATCAGTAATGACTGACACAAGGCCAGTCGAGTTTGAGGATTGGCTTAAAGTCGGCTACGGCGATGTGTTTTCATGTGTTATTTCAACAGCACGACAACTGAGCGATTCCATCGGGAGGCAGTGATGTTCAAAGGCATTTTGATCGACAAGGACGACAGCGGTTACCGGGCCACCCTGCAAGAGATCAATGACGATCAATTGCCTGAAGGCGATGTGACCGTGCGTGTGGCGTACAGCACGCTGAACTTCAAGGATGGCCTGGCGATCACCGGCAGCAGCCCGGTGGTGCGCAAATTCCCGATGGTGCCGGGGATCGATCTGGCGGGCACTGTCGAAGGCAGCGGTCATCCGGACTACAAGCCCGGTGATCAGGTCCTGCTCAACGGCTGGGGTGTGGGCGAAGGACACTGGGGCGGGTTGGCGCAGAAAGCCCGCCTGAATGGCGACTGGCTGATCCCGCTGCCCAAAGCATTCACCGCTGCGCAAGCAATGGCCATCGGCACGGCCGGTTACACGGCGATGCTGAGCATCCTGGCGCTGGAGCACAACGGCGTGAACCCCGATCAAGGCGAAGTGCTGGTGACGGGCGCCAACGGTGGCGTCGGCAGTTTCGCCATCGCCCTGCTGAGCAAGCTCGGCTATCGCGTGGTGGCGTCCACCGGCCGCACTTCTGAGCACGAATATCTCAAACAATTGGGCGCCAGCGAAATCATCGATCGCGCCACGTTGTCGGAGCCGGGCAAACCGCTGGCCAAGGAACGTTGGGCGGCGGTGATCGATTCGGTCGGCAGCCACACGCTGGCCAACGCTTGCGCGAGCACCCGGGCCAACGGCACCGTCGCCGCCTGCGGTCTGGCACAAGGCATGGACTTCCCGGCCTCTGTCGCGCCGTTCATTTTGCGCGGTGTGACCCTGGCCGGCATCAACAGCGTGACCCAACCCAAAGCTAAGCGGATACTGGCCTGGAATCGCCTGGCCAAGGATCTGGACTTCGCCTTGCTGCCGCTGATCAGTCATGAAATCGGCTTGAGCGAAGCCATCGACGCCGCGCGGCGTTTGCTCGCCGGCCAGTTGCGCGGCCGGGTAGTGGTCGACGTCAATCGTTGATCGTCTTGGCACTCATCAAACAGACAAACTGTAGAAACAAGGAAATAGCGACAATGGATGTAAAGCTGCGTGAAGTGCTGCCCTTTAGCGTCTCGGGGTTGCAGGTGCGAACCCTCAATGCAGCAGAACAGCAGCCAGATACCGCACGTATCGGGCCTATGTGGGAACGATTTTTCGTCGAGGACATTTTCGACAAGATCGCCCACAAACAGCCGGAATCGTTTATGTACGGCGTCTATTCCAACTACGAGTCCGACGCTTCGGGTCACTTCGATGTGACCGCGGGTGCGGCGGTCGCCGCACCCTCCGAGGGCTTTGCGCAGATTCAGGTTGAGGGCGGCGATTACCTGGTGTTCAGCGCCAAAGGGCCGATGCCCGACAGCGTCATTCAGACGTGGGGCCTGGTCTGGGCTTACTTCGAGGACAACCCGCAGGTTCGCCGCAAGTTCGCCACGGACTTCGAGGTCTACACCGGTCCGGAGTCCGTGGCGGTTTATATCGGCATTCAGGATTCAGCCGCGTTTTCGCGTTCCAGCAACTGACGCTTGCGCTCTACGCCCCAGCGATAGCCCGACAGGTTGCCGTCGCTGCGCACCACGCGATGGCAAGGGATCGCCACCGCCAGGCTGTTCGCGCCACAGGCCTGGGCCACGGCGCGCACGGCTTTCGGTGCGCCGATACGCTGAGCGATATCGGCATAACTGGCGGTGCTGCCGGCGGGAATCTCCCGCAGGGCTTGCCACACCCGTTCCTGAAATGCCGTGCCGCGTACGTCCAGCGGCAAGTCCAGGCCAAGCGCCGGGGCTTCGATAAAACCCACCACTTTGGCGATCAACTGCTCGAACTCATGATCGGCACCAATCAGGTTGGCGCGGCGAAACTTGTCCTGCAGATCACAGACCAATTGATGCGGGTCGTCCCCCAATAGAATCGCGCAGACGCCGCGCTCACTTTGCGCCACCAGAATCGCTCCCAAAGAGCACTGGCCGACGGCAAAACGAATGTCATTGTTCTGCCCGGCCGCGCGGTAGTCGCCGGGCTTCATGCCCAGCACTTGATCCGCTGCCTCATAGAAACGACTGTTGGAGTTGAATCCAGCGTCATACAGCGCGTCGGTGACCGTGCCGCCGTCCGCCAGGCGCTCGCGAACCTTGCGTGAACGATGGGCTGTGGCGTAGCCCTTGGGCGTCAGGCCGGTGATGGCCTTGAATACACGATGGAAGTGGAAACTGCTCAGGCCGGCAGCGTCCGCCAATTCATTCAACGCCGGCAACGTCTCGGCGGATTCGATGTGACGGCATGCGGCGGCCACGGTCGTGGCGTGCTGTGCGGCGACGTCGCTTTGATCCTTCGCGGCTCGTTTGCTGGGGCGATAACCCGCCGCCTGAGCTTGCTCGGCGGTGTCGAAAAACTCGACATTCTGTGGCTTCGGCAAACGCGCCAGGCTGCTGGGGCGGCAGTAAATGCCGGTGGTTTTCACCGCATATACAAACTGCCCGTCGGCGCGGGGATCGCGCGCGACCACGGCGGCCCAGCGAGGATCGTTTTCGGTGGCGATATTTTTCGAATGAGTTGTCATGGCTTCATGTCCGTTGACCCGTTTCATGCAGATTAACCAGCCGCCAGAGACGCCACACTCCGGGTCTTGCGGTCGAATTCAACGGGTTTCATCCCGCGGTACGAAAGGTGAAGTTGATCCGTTGTTCGCCCAACTGAGGGTGATAACCCTCCTTGATCGGCAATACGCCGTGATAACGCAAACGGTCCACGCCGCCCCAGACCACGATATCGCCGTGCAACAGCGGCACGCGCTGGCTTTTGGCGCTGCGTTCGAAGCCACCGAACAGGAACGTCGCGGGCAATCCCAAGGACACCGACACGATAGGGGCTGCGTAGGAACCTTCATTCTTGTCCTGATGCAATGACATCCTGGCACCGGGAATATAGCGGTTGATCAGGCAGGAATCCGGTACGAAATCCGTAAACCCTGCCTCTCGCGCCGCCGCTTGCGCCAGCTCGAAAAACACCTCAGGCATTTCAGGCCAGGGCAGGCCGGTCTGCGGATCGTTGCGGGTGTACTTGTAGCCGCTGCGGTCGGTGGTCCAGCCCCAGGTGCCACAACTGCTCAAGGCCACCGACATGGTAAAGCCGCCGGGTGTGACCATCTGCCGAAAAGGGGCTGCAGCCAGAACCGACTCCAGCGCCGGTAGCAATCGGTCGAGCCAGGGCAGGGCAAAGCCTCTAAGCACGTAGGATTGTTCGCCGATTTGCTCGCGCCTGGGCTGTTGCTCGGGTTCGGCATCGGCAAACAAATCGAGGGTGATCGGGCTCATAGGGTCATAACGCATCGTGAAAGATGATTCCAAGGGTATGCCGTTTTCCGCTGTGCAGGCGACTCACCCCGTGACGCATGGTCACTCGGTAATAGCCGCGAATGCCTTTCACCGGACGCTGATTGACGGCAAAAATCAACGCATCACCTTTCTTCAGGTCAATCACTTGCGGGCGCGACTGCATTCGCGGGCGTTGTTCGGTCAACACAAATTCACCGCCGGTGAAATCCTCGTTCGGTTCTGACAGAAGAATCGCCACTTGCAGCGGGAACACGTGCTCGCCGTACAGGTCCTGATGCAAGCAGTTGTAGTCCTGCGGGCCGTATTGCAGCAATAAAGGTGTCGGCCGTTCCTGACCGGCGGCATGGCAGCGTTGCAGAAACGCTTCATGGGATTCGGGGAAACGGGTCGGCAGGTCCATGCATTCGTACCAGCGATTGGCGATGGGAACCAGTCGAGGGTAGAGCGCGCTACGCAACCGGGCCACCGGATCCGGCAGCGGGTACTTGAAGTACTTGTACTCACCACGGCCAAAACCGTGGCGAGCCATCATCACCTTCGAGCGAAAGGGCTCGGGCCGGTCGTACAGGGCGCTTATTTCATCGCAGGTCTCAGGGCTTAAAAACGACCTGATGACTGCGCAGCCATCCTGATCGAGTTGTTGCTCGAGTGCGCCCCAGTCGAGGGCATCATGGTGAGTGGGATCGGTAAGCAAGGGTTCTGACTCCTTGACCAAAAGGTCGAGGCGGCCAGTTTATTGCGCGTTGCAAGAGTGGGCACTCCGGCGCTTGCGGTCGAATTCGCGAGGGGAGCAGACGTCCATGTTGTCGCTCCAGATCGCGTTACAGCGCTTTGCTGACGCTGATCTCGCTGATGACGTCTTCGCTCTGGCCATGCAGCTTGTCCAGTGCAGCCTTGGCTTCTTCTGCGGTGCCGTTTTCAAGCTGGGCGAATTCGAACCGACGCTCGCCGTTTAGTTTGTATTTGATGACGTATTTGGTCGTCTGGGCCACGGTCATACCTGCCTGTTCTGGTGTGGGTTCAGCTCAGCTTCGAGCTGGAGCGGCGGATGATCTTGATCGAGTGCGTCAGGGTCGGCTTGCGGGTCACGCTGATCGGCCGGCGGTTGACCGTGTCGATGGTGATGTTCCAGAAACCGGTGCTCGGCGCAGTGATCCGGGCCGGGAAGGTGTCGAATGCGCCACCGTGATAAGTGTGACGGCCGCCATTCTTGAAGCTGCGAAAGTTGGCGTCGTTCATCAAGCGGATGTTGCACATTTGGGAGCATTGGATGACGACGATGTCGTCTTCGTTGAGGTGCTCGCGCTGGTGGATAAATTTCATGAGGCGCCTCCAGAAGGGCTTTTTCTACAAAATCAAAACGATAGCATGGGCGATTGGCGCAGTTTATCAGCCCGAACAGGTTATTATCCGGCTGTCGGGGTCCGCTTTGACAATTAAAAACAGTTATTCGGAATTCTATGAGCGATAAAAGCAATGAGCCTCGGAGAAAAACAGTATTTGTGCTGTCGGAGGGTCTTTATCGGAGGTTTTGTATGAAGTGGGGTGTTCTGGTCGTGCCGTTGGCATTGGCAGTGGGTGGATGTGCGAGTGTCTCGGACATCAATGAGACACTGCCCACCATGAGTGTGATTTCAGGCAAGAAACCCCATGAGTACGCGCAGTGCCTGGTCGAGAAACTGGCCGAAAGCCGTGGAGCCCTGCAGGTCGAGCCGCAGAAGGAAGGCGTGCGGGTTATCGTGCCGCAGAAGTTCTCGTCGGGGCCGGCAGCGGTGTTTGACATTGAAGACCGCTCCGGCGGCAGCAGCATCAAGCTGCATGAACGCATCTCCAATGTGCCTTTGCGCCCATGGGATGTGCGTAATGCCGCCACCGCGTGCATATCAGGCTGATAAACTACCCCCAGTCAGCATCGATGCCGTCAAAGTCGCGCTTTGACGGCATTGTCATTTCTGGAGTCAAGCATGAAGCGAGAGCAGGTGCGGGAGCGCCATGCAGAGGGTCATATCTCTGCCACCCACGTGATTCAGAACCCGGCGAATCCGGGGGAATGGATCGTGTTTTTCAAGAAAAGCGCCGGGCGCAGTTTTTTCCTGGTGGATGACAACGATGAAGTCGAGTCCTTCAGTCGCCTCGACGATTTGATCGAGACCGTGCGCGGGCTTGGGATCAAATTCGCCGAAATTCATATGTAGCTACTTGCAGACCACCACCACGCTGCGGTTTTTGTAGTTGCCGACGTCGACGCCCAGGGTCTTGTCGCTTTCCTGGGGCGAAGGTGTGCCGTCGGTACCGACAATCCGATAGCCGGTGCCGGCACACGAGGCATCGGCTTTTTCGTAGCAACTGGCCCAGGCGTTGGCTTCCCCGGAGCAGTCGATGCTCAGGCCTTGCTCGCCGTTTTTCAGGTACGTCGTTTCGGACGTGGCGCAGCCGCTCAAGGCCAGGACTGCAATCAGTGGCAAAAATTTATTCATGTCGTGAGGGTCGTCAGTGATGGTGGCTAAATGCTGTGACCGCGGCCGCATCGAAAGGTTGTAGCGAATGGCCACTTCGTTGCAGATAATCACAAAAAAGCCCTGCGCAAAGGCAGGGCTGCGTCATGTCAGGTTCAGCTCAAGGCTTGTCCTTGCCACGCCGCTTGGGGGCTGCGGGTTGATCTTGCAATACTGATGCTACTTCAATCGCCAGCGCTTCTGTCGGGAACGGCCCGGCAATATTCTCGCCGCCGACGCTGTCTACCCACCATTGACCGTCTTTTGCCTGATTGATCAGGTACCCGTTAACGCTTTTTGCTGCCGACATCTATCTGCCTCGTTGGCTGGTTCAATCGCACAATGATAGCGCCAAATGCCCTCAACGGGTGCCGATGGTGTAGGGTGGGGTAGATTGCCTTTCGGCCGATGGTCATGCAGATCTGCCGATCTCTGCTATCTATAAGAGGTTGTGCAATGTATCTGCGGAACTATCCATCAGAATATTTCTCTATGATGGCATCGGTTAGCCAGTGCGGGGCATTGTAAGGTGCCCGCCGCCTGATTAGACTGCGCCGAAACTCGAACACACAGCCCTTTCAAGGACTTATATGATCAAGAAATGCTTGTTCCCAGCAGCCGGTTACGGTACTCGCTTCCTGCCAGCGACTAAAGCCATGCCCAAAGAAATGCTGCCGGTGGTAAACAAGCCACTGATCCAGTACGGCGTCGAAGAAGCACTGGATGCCGGGTTGACCGAAATCTCCATCGTCACCGGTCGCGGCAAACGCGCTCTGGAAGACCACTTCGACATCAGCTACGAGCTGGAAAACCAGATCAAGGGCACCGACAAGGAAAAGTACCTGGTCGGTATCCGTAAACTGCTCGACGAGTGCTCGTTCTCCTACACTCGCCAGACCGAAATGAAAGGCTTGGGTCACGCGATTCTGACCGGCCGCCCGCTGATCGGCGACGAACCGTTCGCCGTGGTGCTGGCGGATGACTTGTGCGTCAACCTTGACGGCGACGGCGTCCTGACTCAAATGGTCAAGCTGTACAAACAGTACCGTTGCTCGATCATCGCGATCCAGGAAGTTGACCCGCTGGAAACCAACAAGTACGGCGTTATCGCTGGCGACTTGATCGGTGATGACCTGTACCGCGTGCGCAACATGGTTGAAAAACCAGCACCGGAAGATGCACCGTCGAACCTGGCGATCATCGGCCGTTACATCCTGACGCCGGACATCTTCGACCTGATCAAGCAAACCGAGCCAGGCAAGGGCGGCGAGATCCAGATCACCGACGCCCTGATGAAGCAGGCGCAAAATGGTTGCGTGATTGCCTACAAGTTCAAAGGCAAGCGTTTCGACTGCGGCGGCGCTGAAGGTTACATCGAAGCAACCAACTTCTGCTTCGAGAACTTCTACAAGACTGGCAAGGCTTACTGATAGCGCCTGAGCTGCTTGTACTGAAAAGCCACCTTCGGGTGGCTTTTTCATTTTCCGGCCCCAAATAGTTTGCAACGCTTGCCCAAAGGTCGCCCGCAGGTATGCTGGTGGCCTGCCGAGGAGATAGAAATGGCCTACGATTTTGACCTTTATGTGATTGGTGCCGGTTCCGGCGGTGTACGGGCTGCGCGGTTTGCGGCCGGTTTTGGCGCGAAAGTCGCCGTGGCCGAGAGCCGTTACCTGGGCGGTACGTGTGTGAACGTCGGCTGCGTGCCGAAAAAACTGCTGGTTTACGGCGCGCACTTCGCCGAAGACTTCGAGCAGTCGCAAGGTTTTGGCTGGACCCCGGGTGAGGCGAAGTTCGACTGGGCGACGCTGATCGCCAACAAGGATCGCGAGATCAATCGCCTGAACGGCATTTATCGCAATCTGCTGGTCAACAGCGGCGTGACCTTGCATGAAGGTCACGCGAAAATCGTCGATCCGCATACTGTCGAATTCGATGGCAAACGCTACACCGCCAAAAACATCCTGATTGCCACCGGTGGCTGGCCGCAGATCCCGGAGATTCCGGGACACGAGCACGCGATCAGTTCCAACCAGGCGTTCTTCCTTAAAGAGCTGCCAAAGCGCGTTCTGGTGGTCGGTGGTGGTTACATTGCAGTGGAGTTTGCCGGGATTTTCCACNCCGGGACACGAGCACGCGATCAGTTCCAACCAGGCGTTCTTCCTTAAAGAGCTGCCAAAGCGCGTTCTGGTGGTCGGTGGTGGTTACATTGCAGTGGAGTTTGCCGGGATTTTCCACGGGCTGGGTGCCGAGACCACGCTGCTGTATCGCGGTGATCTGTTCCTGCGTGGCTTCGACGGTGCGGTGCGCAAACATCTGCAGGAAGAGCTGACCAAACGCGGGATGGACTTGCAATTCAATGCCGACATCGAGCGCATCGACAAGCAAGCCGATGGCAGCCTGACTGCCACGCTCAAGGACGGTCGTAAGCTGGAGGCGGATTGCGTGTTCTACGCCACTGGTCGGCGTCCGATGCTCGATAACCTGGGGCTGGAAAACACCGGCGTCAAACTCGACAAGAAAGGTTTTGTCGAGGTCGATGAGCAGTATCAAACCGCAGAGCCATCGATCCTGGCTCTGGGCGATGTGATCGGTCGGGTACAGCTCACGCCGGTCGCGCTGGCCGAAGGCATGGCCGTGGCGCGGCGCTTGTTCAAGCCCGAGCAATATCGCCCGGTGGATTACAAGATGATCCCGACCGCCGTCTTCAGTCTGCCGAACATTGGCACTGTCGGCCTGACCGAAGAAGAGGCGCGAGAGGCCGGGCACGATGTGGTGATCTTCGAAAGCCGTTTCCGGCCGATGAAGCTGACCCTGACCGAGTGCCAGGAACGCACCTTGATGAAACTGGTGGTGGACGCCAAGACTGACAAGGTCTTGGGCTGCCATATGGTCGGCCCGGAGGCCGGCGAGATCGTGCAAGGATTGGCAATTGCCCTGAAGGCGGGCGCGACCAAGCGTGATTTCGACGAAACCATCGGCGTGCATCCGACGGCCGCCGAAGAGTTCGTCACCATGCGTACGCCGGTCGCGGGTTAATCGTCTTTACGCGGCGCTGATGCGTCTGGTCCTGTCGCAACGACAGCGGCCAGGCGTGTGCTTTCATCCAGGCTTGCCTGCAACTTGATCAGTTCAACTTCCAGCGCTTTGTTGATGTGCGACTGTTCGTCGATGTTCTGCTTGAGTGACTGGTTTTCCAGCATGGCAATGCGCAAGCGTTCCTGGAGGAGGGTGCGTTCGCTGTCGATACGGTTGACCTGTTCCAGCAGCTGATCCTGTCGGCTGTTGGTGTGCTTGAGTTGCTCTTGCGACAGGCTCAGCTCCCGCAGCGTTCCGCGGTTTTCCGTCAGTAAGCGCTCATTGTCGCGATGCAATTGAGTGATTTCATCCTGGCGTACCAGTGCGCTTTGCTGCGCTTGGCGCAACTCCATCTGAATCTGCTGCACCTGGCCTTCGTGGCGACGCTGCTCCTGCTCGCGTTGGTCTTTGACGGCGCTGCGGTAGTGTTCCAGTGCCTCGCGGGCGTGCAGGTGCTTTTCTTCCAGTGAGCGGATCTGCTCGTCCTTGTCCTGCAGGCGTAATTCGAAATCTGCCAGTGCCTGATTCAGTCCGGCGTTGCGGGTTTGCTCGGTTTGCAGCATGGAGCGGGTGTCTTGCAGTTCCGCCGATTCCTGGGTCAGTGCCAGGCTTTGAATTTCGTACTGCTGCTGCAATTCAGTATTGGCCTCATGGGCCTCATGCAGTTGGGTTTCCAGCTCTTTTCGTTGTTGCTCGAACTGTGCGCGTGCCTGGTCGATGGGTTCTTGCGCCTGTTCTTTCAGGCGTTGTGCCAGGCGCGACACCAGGCTTGTCAGCTCATCGTCGATAGGCTCGCAAGGTGCTTGCGCGGGTTCAGCGCCGTCGTCGAGCTCTTTCAGATAGCGATGGATCGTGGTTTTCGAACCGGTATTGCCCATCTCGATCCGTACCGCGTCGATGCTGGGGTGTTCGCCCCGGGCGAGGATCGCTGAGCGTGCCGCTTGCACCAGTGCCTTGTTTACGCCGCCACGTGCCATGTGTTCTCCTACGATTTGATACTGTGGTACATACCACTAATATACGCAATGTACCATGATGCCGATAAAGTTAAAAATCTGTTATTCATCATGCGGGATATACTGGTATTACCCCGTGTGATGAGCTGTAATCCGGGTTTCGCCCGCCAGAGCGGTACGTTTTCGAGAAGTGAGCCCATGACTGAGCTGGACCGCTATCTGCAAGCCGCCACGCGCGACAACACCCGTCGCAGCTATCGCGCGGCCATCGAGCATTTTGAAGTCAGTTGGGGCGGGTTCCTGCCGGCGACCGGCGATAGCGTGGCGCGCTATCTCGTGGCCCACGCAGGTGTGCTGTCGATCAATACCTTGAAATTGCGCTTGTCCGCGTTGGCGCAATGGCACAACAGTCAGGGGTTCGCCGATCCCACCAAGGCGCCCGTGGTGCGCAAAGTGTTCAAGGGCATTCGCGCGCTGCACCCGGCGCAGGAGAAACAGGCCGAGCCGTTGCAGCTTCAGCATCTGGAGCAAGTGGTGGCCTGGCTGGAGCAGGAAGCGCAAACCGCCAAGGCGCAGGGCGATCAACCGGGACTGCTGCGGGCCCGGCGCGACACGGCGTTGATCCTGTTGGGCTTCTGGCGCGGTTTCCGTAGCGATGAGTTGTGCCGCGTGCAGATTGAACATGTGCGGGCCAGCGCCGGCTCAGGCATCACCCTCTACCTGCCTCGCAGCAAGAGCGACCGCGAGAACCTCGGCCAGACATACCAGACGCCGGCCTTGCAGCGCCTGTGTCCGGTGCAGGCCTATATCCAATGGATCACTGAAGCGGCGTTGGTCCGCGGGCCGGTGTTCCGGGGTATCGACCGCTGGGGCCATTTGAGCGAGGAGGGCCTGCATGCCAATAGCGTGATCCCGTTGTTGCGCCAGGCATTGGAGCGCGCCGGTATTCCGGCCGAGCACTACACCAGCCACTCCTTGCGGCGTGGCTTTGCGACCTGGGCTCATCAGAGCGGTTGGGATTTGAAGTCGTTGATGAATTACGTGGGCTGGAAGGATATGAAGTCCGCCATGCGCTATGTTGAAGCCAGCCCGTTTATCGGGATGACCCGAATCGCTGAAAAACCGTTGGCGCCTTAGATCACGTTTTCTTCTATTAATACGCTCGGCTAATAGCGAAAACCAATCAGCAGCATCAGGTTTGCCAATGAGCCAACCGGCGATCGGGTGGGTAGGATTCACTTCATCAACTTCTTAACCCCTGACGGAGAGTCATCGATGCCTATCATCAACAGCCAAGTTAAACCGTTCAAAGCTGACGCCTTTAAAAATGGCGACTTCGTAAAAGTGTCGGACGCTGACCTGAAAGGCAAATGGTCTGTCGTTTTCTTCTACCCGGCTGACTTCACCTTCGTTTGCCCGACCGAACTGGAAGACCTGGCTGACAACTACGCCGAGTTCCAGAAACTGGGCGTCGAAATCTACAGCGTTTCCACCGATACCCACTTTGCCCACGCTGCCTGGCACAACACTTCGCCAGCCATCGGCAAAATCCAGTACACCATGATCGGCGACCCGACTCACGCTATCTCCCGCAACTTCGATGTGCTGATCGAAGAAGCGGGTCTGGCTGACCGTGGCACCTTCGTGATCAACCCTGAAGGCCAGATCAAAATCGTTGAACTCAACGACGGCGGTGTAGGCCGTGACGCTTCCGAGCTGCTGCGCAAAATCAAGGCTGCTCAGTACGTTGCTGCTCACCCAGGCCAGGTTTGCCCAGCCAAGTGGAAAGAAGGCGAGGCCACACTGGCTCCGTCCCTGGACCTGGTCGGCAAGATCTAAGTCTGTGGATCGCATCATCACGGCGGGTTTCCGCACCTAAGTAAGCTGCAACCGCCCAATAAAAACGCCCGGGCGAGATTCGCTCGGGCGTTTTTTTATGTTTTTGTCTCTTCACCAAACAGCATGGAAATCGCCCGTATGTTGGACGCCAATCTTAAAGCCCAGTTGAAATCGTACCTGGAACGGGTCACCCAGCCGATCGAGATCGTTGCCTCCCTCGACGACGGTGCGAAATCCCAGGAAATGCTCGCGCTACTCAAAGACGTTGCCAGTCTTTCCACCCAGATTACTTTGCTCGACAACGGTGACGATGCGCGTAAACCATCGTTCTCGATCAATCGCCCAGGGGCCGATATCAGCCTGCGTTTTGCCGGTATCCCTATGGGCCACGAATTCACTTCGCTGGTGCTGGCCCTGCTGCAAGTCGGTGGCCACCCCTCTAAGGCCAGTATCGAAGTGATCGAACAGATCCGCTCGCTCAAAGGCGAGTTCAACTTCGAGACTTACTTCTCGCTGTCCTGTCAGAACTGCCCGGATGTGGTTCAGGCGCTGAACCTGATGGCCGTGCTGAACCCGAACATCCGCCACGTCGCCATCGACGGCGCGTTATTCCAGGCCGAAGTCGATGAGCGCCAGATCATGGCCGTGCCAAGCATTTACCTGAATGGCGTCAACTTTGGCCAAGGCCGCATGGGCCTCGAAGAGATCCTCGCCAAGATCGACACCAGCGGCATCGAGCGCCAGGCCGAGAAAATCAGCGCCAAAGAAGCCTTTGACGTGCTGGTTGTCGGCGGTGGCCCAGCCGGTGCTTCGGCGGCGATCTACGCTGGTCGTAAAGGCATTCGTACCGGTGTGGCGGCGGAACGTTTTGGTGGGCAGGTGCTCGACACCATGGCCATCGAGAACTTTATCTCCGTGCAGGAAACCGAAGGGCCGAAACTGGCCGTGGCGCTGGAAGAGCACGTCAAGCAGTACGACGTGGACATCATGAACCTGCAGCGCGCCGACAAGCTGGTGCCGGGCAAAAATGGCGAACTACACGAAATCCATTTCGCCAGCGGTGCGTCCTTGAAAGCCAAGAGCGTGATTTTGGCGACTGGCGCCCGGTGGCGTGAAATGAACGTTCCCGGTGAGCAGCAATACCGCAACAAGGGCGTGGCTTACTGCCCGCACTGCGATGGTCCGCTTTTCAAAGGCAAGCGTGTGGCGGTGATCGGTGGTGGTAACTCCGGCGTCGAAGCGGCTATCGACCTGGCCGGTATCGTGTCCCACGTGACCCTGCTGGAGTTCGACGTACAACTGCGCGCCGACGCGGTGTTGCAGCGCAAGTTGCACAGCCTGCCGAACGTTACGGTGATCACCAGTGCGCAAACCACTGAAGTGACTGGCGACGGCCAGAAGGTCAACGGCCTGCGCTACAAGGATCGTCAGTCGGACGAGTTGCGCACGGTCGAGCTGGAAGGAATCTTCGTGCAGATCGGTCTGTTGCCTAACACCGATTGGCTCAAAGGCACCATCGAGTTGTCGCCGCGCGGCGAGATCATCGTCGATGCCCGCGGTGAAACGTCGATGCCCGGCGTGTTCGCGGCCGGTGACGTGACTACCGTGCCGTACAAGCAGATCGTGATTGCGGTGGGTGAGGGCGCCAAGGCTTCCCTGAGTGCGTTCGATCATTTGATCCGCACCTCGGCGCCTGCATAAACGCCGACGCTGAAAACACAAAACCCCATGAGCGATCATGGGGTTTTTTGTGTCTTGCTCTGATCGTTCCCACGCTCTGCGTGGGAATGCAGCCCGGGACGCTCCGCGTCCCAAAAGCGTGACGCAGAGCGTCACAGGAGGCATTACCACGCAGAGCGTGGGAACGATCATTTCGTTTACATCGGTGCAGGCTGAATAATTTCGACCCAGTAACCATCCGGGTCCTTGATGAACGCCAGGCTCTTCATGCGACCGTCGTTCAGGCGTTTCTGGAAATCGCAGCCCAGCGCTTCGAAGCGTTCGCACGCCGCGCGAATATCTGGCACCGAAATGCAGATATGGCCGAAACCGCGCGGGTCGGTGTTGCCGTTGTGGTAGGCGAAATCCGCGTCGTTCTCGGTGCCGTGGTTGTGGGTCAGTTCGAGAATGCCGGGGATCGATTTCATCCACTCGGTGCGGGCAGCGGCATCGGCCGGGATCTGGTTTTTATCGACCAGCGCCAGGAAATACAGACTGAACTCGGCTTCCGGGAAATCGCGTTTTTCCACCAGCGAGAAACCCAGGACGCGGGTGTAGAAATCCAGTGACCGGGTGATGTCCTTGACCCGCAGCATGGTGTGGTTGAAGACGAACTTCTGAGTGGCGGTGTCAGGTTGGGCGGTCACACCAGGAAATGTATTGAGTTCGTGCAGGCTCATGGGCCCTCCGGAAATTCCAAGAATGCTCACAATGATACGCAAGGGCCCTGGCATCGCCAAACCAAAACCGCAGGCTTGCCTGTCGGGCGGGTGAAGCTCAGACTTCGCGGCTCAATCCGTGAGTGTTCATTACAATGGTCCGATCCTGTCAATTGATGTTCGTCCTGATGTGTTTGCTTTCAGCTGTTACCCGTGCTCATGCAGAAGCTCCGGTCGTGACCTGGCCCAATGGATGGACTGTCGAGACCGTTCCGCAAGACGAGGCCAAGCCCCAGGTTTCCCGGCAACGCGCGGTAAAGAACGACCAGGACGGTACACCGGTGATGGTGATGGAGTTGACCATGACTCAAGTGGAAAGTGGTCACCAGGTGAATCTGGAAGGCGTGCTACTGGAAATGCGCAAGTCGGTGCAAAAGGACTTTTTTCAGGGTGGGTATCAGAGCGTTTGCACTAAAATTCACCCGACTACCTTGAGCCGACTATCGGCACTGGAAACTACTTGCACGATTACGCAGAACGGTCGACATGTGCTGTCTCAAACATTGGTCGCTGCGGTAGACGCCGATAAGGCTTATGTTCTTTCCTATGCAGGGCAGGCCGAGGTTTATAAGGCAAGTCAGGACGACATAGCGGCGGCTCGAAACAGCTTGAAACTTTAGTTTAAGGTTTGCGTATCAGTAGATTTCAGCGTGTTCGGCATTTTTTAGATAGCCAAAGGGATTAAGCATAAAGTTGGTCGGTATATAACGAGTTGATCGGCGACTATCGTTGCATTTAGACACCATCCATGAAAAAGCCCTGCATTGGCAGGGCTTTTTTTATGATCGCGAGTGCTTAGCCACGCAGCCAGGAATCAACGGTGGCAGCACCGTATTGTTCCTTCCAGGCTTTCAGGCCGCGGTGGTTGCCACCCTTGGTTTCAATCAGTTCACCGGTGTGCGGGTTCTGATAAACCTTGACCACGCGAGCGCGGCGGGTTTTAGGCGCTGTTGCCTGCTGCAGGCCGGATTTCGCCGGGTTCGGATCGAGGATGGCGATGATGTCGCGCAAGCTCTTGCCGTAGGTTTTCATCAGCCCCTGGAGCTTTTCTTCGAATTCGATTTCTTTTTTGAGCCCGGCATCGTTCTTCAGCGATTCCAACTGCTTGAGCTGTTCTTGAAGGGCCTTTTCAGCTGCACGGAATTCAGCGAGTCTGGACAATATCTTTACTCCAATAGTGTGTTTGGCTGATACCAACCGCAAACAAAGCTATAAGCCAAGAGCCTTGAAGCGACTCGGTGATAATGGCTCACCTGCCAGTTCTGCACAGGTATGAAAAATTGTAGTAGTTAATTGGCCAAGAGTAAATCCTGACTTTTTCTTCATGTAACGAGAGTAGTCTTTTGATTCAATTTGGTGCGTATCATCATGATCTTCGTGCTTAAAGTGGTTAGTTAATGATCACTTAATGCACTAATGAAATCTGCACCGGGCATCGGTCGGCCGAACAGATAACCTTGCAGGAAGTTCACGCCGTGGGCGGTCAGATAGTCACTTTGCTCCTCGGTTTCCACGCCTTCGGCGACGATACCCAGATCGAGTTTGGCCGAGAGCTCGATGATGCTGTCCAGAATGTGCCGGGAGAGGGCGTCGACACCGATCATCGCGATAAAACTCTGGTCGATTTTCAGGAAGTCCACATTGAACTGACGCAAATAACCCAGGCTTGAATGGCCGGTGCCGAAGTCATCGATCGCGATCATCACGCCCAACCCGTGAAGCTGCTTGAACAATTGCAGGGTGATGGCTGTCGGCTCGATGAGTTCGCGTTCGGTCAGCTCCAGCACCAGGTTGATGCTGCCCGGCGCGAAAGCGCTGAGGAACTCACGACAGTCCTCGACCAGTTCCAGATCCCGGCAGTGACTGGCGGTGATGTTGATGCCAATGTGAAATGGCCCGTCGAACGACGCCGACAAGGGAGCCAGCAATGCGGCGGCCTGTCGCATCAAGGAGCGAGTCATCGGCACGATCAACCCGGAATGTTCGGCAAACGGGATGAACAGATCAGGGCGCACCAGGCCTTCCTTGGGATGTTGCCAGCGCATCAATACTTCGGCGCCGGACCACTGCTTATTGTCGCCATGCACCACGGGCTGAAAGTAAGGAATGAACTCTGCTGCCTCCAGCGCCCGCTGCATTTCTCGACTAGGCGAGGTCGAGCGCTTCTGCAGGACATGCCCGATCGAACCGGACACCACACCGAAAAACATCAACAGACTGAACAGCGGTGGGTACTCACTGCGCATGTAACGCCAGGTTTCTCCTTCGGGAAAACCTGCGGCCACGGTAAAGGCATAACGCGAGGACGTCAGCGTATTTTGCGCCACCGGCAAGATGGGCAGGGCGTCGTCATGGACCTTGCCGTCGGCTGACAACCAGTGGGGGCCGACTTGCAGCATCAATAATGTTTTGCGCCCGATCAGGTGCAGCACGTTACTCAGGTGATAACCGTCCAGCGTGGTCAATGCGCCCTGGTTTCCTTCGCTCAGCCGATACACCAGCAACGCGGTATTGGGCGTGACCGGATTGCCGTTCATGAGCCGTAACTTGCCTTGGGTGTAATCGCCGTGATTGATCTTTTCCTGATACTCACCGAACAACGAACTGCAATAGAGGTTGGTGTTCCATACAAGGTTGGTCGAGCGCACGAACGGCCGGCGGGTGACTTGTTCACGCAGGGCCAGTTTGACGTCGTTGCAATTCTGGCCGGCCAGCGGCAATAACTCTTGTGCGGCTTGCGCGGTGTTGTCGAGCATCAGCTCGAATTGGCGAACGGCTTCTTCGCCAGTCAGTTCGGTACTTTGCTTGAGTGTACGTTCAGCCTGCAGATAGAGAATGGCCACCCCCAGCAACACCGGAAGCAATCCGCTCAAAACAGTCACAACGATCCGGGTGCCACGCTTGCGGCGACTTTTAACGTTCAGTGGCATTCGCAAATCCATCGCGATAAAAGAGGGCTCTCAAAGGCTGGCAGGGCGACACGCCTCCCAGAAGAGTTGAGCCATGATAGTTGGCCGGCAGCACTTATGCCGTTCAATTGAGGCTCGAAGCCAGTTTGATAAAGGCCAATGTTGCAGGTGATGACTGACGCTGATCGAGCACCGCCAGCCCGACCTGGCGGCTGACCGGTGGCGACAGTGTCTTTTTCACGTAGCGGTTGTCGTTGTCGTCAGGCAATGAGCCTTCGGCAACAACGGTCAGAGCATCGCCACGGCCTACGGTGTCCAGCGTGCTGAGCAGCTGCGAGCAACGATAGCGAATGTTCGGCGTCAACCGAGCCGCATTGAATAGGCGTGACACCAATTGCGAAGAGCCGGCTTCGGTCAGCACAAACGGGTCGTGGCACAAATCGCTCAGGCTCAAGCTGTCACGGCCAGCCAGCGCATGGTCGGCAGGCAGCAGCGCGACCATCTGGTCCTCGATCAGCCTGAAAGTGTCGAAGCGTTCCTGGGGCAACACCACGAAGCCGACATCGATACGCCGTTCTTCCAGCCACTGGATCACCTGACGGTCCGGACCTTCGTCGATGTGAACCTCGATACCCGGGTGGGCGGCGCGGTAATGCTGCAGGATCCTCGGCAGCAGTTTGATCGATGAGGTCGGGCCGAACGAGCCGATGCGCAAGGTGCCGCGTTTCATTCCGCGAGCATCGGCCGCCTCCTGGCGCAACGTGTTCGCCAGCCCGAGCATCGCCCGAGCGCGCAGCAATAGCTGTTGGCCGATGTCGCTCAGCTCGACCTGGGACTGATGCCGATGCAGCAGTTCGACGCCCAATTCCTGTTCCAGCGACTTGAGCGCGTGAGAGACCGCAGATTGAGAAATCTCCAAACGATTGGCCGCCGCCGTGAAGCCGCGCAGTTCGGCCACCAGCGAGAAAATCTCGAGTTGAGTCAGGGTCATGAGTATTTACTCATTTTACGATGATCGGTCATTAGTCGAATGATACGCCCTGTGCCCGATTTCTGATGGTGGAGACTTATGACTACGTGTGAACAGACCTTGGCGAATTCCTCGGATGTACCGGTTTATCTGAAACTGGCAGCGGTCACCATGATCTGGGGCGGGACGTTTGTCGCCGGGCGGTTTCTGGCTGACAGCCTCAGTCCGTTATTGGCCGCGAGCCTGCGGTTCTTGCTGGCGAGCGTGGCGTTGCTGCTGTTTCTGTTGCTGGCGCGGGTGCCTTTGGTGCGCGCCAGCCCTCGGCAATGGCTGCAACTGACGCTGCTGGGGTTTTTCGGGATCTTCTTCTACAACCTGTGCTTCTTTTACGGGCTGTATTACATCAACGCATCACGGGCGTCGTTGATCGTGGCATTGAACCCGGCCGTGATCGGCCTGGCGTCGTGGCTGTTGTTCAAGGAGCGACTGAGCGGGGCGAAAGTGGCCGGTATTGCGATCTGCATTGCCGGCGCCAGTCTGGTGATCGTCAGTCGCAATCCGCAATTGCTGGCCGGTGCTACTGATGCCTGGATCGGTGATCTGTTGATCTTCGGCTGCGTGCTCGGCTGGGGCATTTATTCGCTGTTCTCCAAAGGCCTGAATCAGACGCTGGGCCCGGTGCAGACGGTGACGTACTCGATTCTATTGGGCACGCTGATGCTCTGGGTGACCAGTGCCGTGCGTGGCGAGCTGAGTGTCGCGGCGCTGGCCGAACTGGGCACGCGACAATGGTTGAGCCTGATGTACCTGGGCGTGCTGGGTTCGGCATTGGCCTATATTGGTTATTACGACGGTATCCGCAAAATTGGTGCGACGCGTTCGGGTGTGTTCATCGCCTTGAACCCGCTGACCGCCGTTCTTTTTGGCGCGTTGTTGCTGGGCGAGCAATTGACCCTGGTGATGTGTCTGGGCGGCGGGCTGATCCTGGCCGGGATTTTTCTGTGCAACAAACCGCTTGCACAGGCTGCGAAAAGGGGGATTTTATAAGAAGGCGGACAAACTGATTTACGCTGTGTAGAATCGGGTTACGCATATAAGAATAATCGTCTTCTGGCAGCAGAAGCCTCGCCCACAAGAGCCTTGGGTCGACAATGAAGATATTTGGGTTTCAATTGATCTACGGTGACTTCCTCGCCCGCAGCGTACGGGGCATCTCCTGCGCGCCACCCGCCGGTCTCAGCATTGCTAGCAACTAACGATCCGTTAATTGATAAGAAATGATGAGGCGCCAAAATGGCAGATTTATACGAAAACCCAATGGGCCTGATGGGCTTTGAGTTCATCGAATTCGCATCGCCGACCCCTAACACCCTGGAGCCGATCTTCGAGATCATGGGCTTCAGCAAGGTTGCGACCCACCGTTCCAAAGACGTGCACCTGTATCGCCAGGGCGCGATCAACCTGATCCTCAACAATGAACCCAACAGCGTGGCGTCGTATTTCGCGGCCGAGCACGGTCCATCGGTGTGCGGCATGGCGTTCCGCGTCAAGGATTCGCAAAAGGCCTACAAGCGTGCCTTGGAACTCGGCGCCCAACCGATCCATATCGAAACCGGTCCGATGGAACTGCACCTGCCGGCGATCAAAGGCATTGGCGGCGCGCCGCTGTACCTGATCGACCGTTTTGGCGAAGGCAGTTCGATCTACGACATCGACTTCGTGTTCATCGAAGGCGTTGACCGCAACCCGGTCGGGGCCGGCCTGAAGATCATTGATCACCTGACCCACAACGTGTATCGCGGTCGCATGGCTTATTGGGCCAACTTCTATGAGAAGCTGTTCAACTTCCGTGAAATCCGCTACTTCGATATCAAAGGCGAATACACCGGCCTGACGTCCAAGGCCATGACCGCGCCGGACGGCATGATCCGTATCCCGCTGAACGAAGAGTCGTCGAAGGGCGCCGGGCAGATCGAAGAGTTCCTGATGCAGTTCAACGGTGAGGGCATTCAGCACGTGGCCTTCCTCAGCGATGACCTGATCAAGACCTGGGATCATTTGAAAAGCATCGGCATGCGCTTCATGACGCCGCCGCCAGACACCTACTACGAAATGCTCGAAGGCCGTTTGCCGAACCACGGCGAGCCGGTCAACGAATTGCAAGCGCGGGGCATTTTGCTGGACGGTTCGTCCGAGCCGGGCGACAAGCGTCTGCTGTTGCAGATCTTCTCGGAAACCCTGATGGGGCCGGTATTCTTCGAGTTCATCCAGCGTAAAGGCGACGATGGTTTCGGCGAAGGCAACTTCAAGGCGCTGTTCGAATCCATCGAGCGTGATCAGGTTCGTCGGGGTGTGCTCTCCACCGATTAATCCGGTCAAGGCGTGAAAAAGCCCGGTCAGCAGCAATGCTGGCCGGGCTTTTTTTGGATCATGCAATTACATCGGCAGGCGTCGTTGCCGGACCAAATGCTTGAACCCTTCAAACACCAACACCAACACCGCCAACCAGATCGGAATATAAGTCAGCCATTCGCCGGCCTTGATGCTTTCCCCCAGCAGTAACGCAACGCCGAGCAACAGCACCGGCTCGACGTAACTCAACAACCCGAACAGGCTGAACGGCAGCAGCCGGCTGGCAATGATGTAGACCACCAGCGCCGAGGCGCTGATCACGCCGAGCAGCGGAATCAGCAGCGACAGCCACGGATACTGGTCGAAGACGCCAAAGCCTTGTTCACCGCCCTGCACGAACCAGAACGCCACCGGCAGCATCAACGCCATGTCCAGCCAGAGCCCGCCGAGGTTGTCCGTGGCCAGGCGTTTGCGCAGGATGAAATAGATCGGATAGCCAACCACCACCAGCAACGTCGCCCAGGAAAAACCGCCGACCTGATACAGCTCGTTGAGCACGCCGAGGCTGGCGAAGAACACGGCTATTTTCTGCAGATAGGAAAGGCGCTCGCCATAGACGATTCGCCCGGTCAGGACCATCGACAGCGGCAACAGGAAATACCCCAGCGACACGTCGAGGCTATAACCGTTGAGCGGTGCCCACATGAACAACCAGAGTTGCAGGCCCAGCAGCACTGCCGAGCCAATCAGCCCGACAATCAGCTTCGGCTTGCCGGCCAGCCGCCGAACAATCTCGACCACGCGCGTCCATTCACCGGACACCACCATGAACACAGTCATGCACGGCGCGGTCAGCAGCATCCGCCAACCGAAAATCTCCACGCCGCTCAAGGGTGAGAGCAGCGAGGTGTAGTAATACATGACGGCAAACAGCACCGAGGCTGTGACCGATAGAGCGATACCTTTAGACAAACTGTCCTCGCGTGACATTGATTGAGCATGAAGCGGGCGCAGAGGATACGTGGTTGATCAACACAAACCTAATGTGGGAGCAACTGTCTTGATGGTCTTTATTTTGAAGGC
>NZ_JAKWJK010000026.1:0-59261 GCF_031570575.1 Pseudomonas sp. JL3 | reverse complement strand
CTTGAATCGCCGCGCAGATTGCTAGGTTTTCACACAGTCTGGAGAGGCGGGTTTTTTATTGGGCGCAAGTTTGCTCGCCTTGCTCCAACCGGGCCGCGATTATTCCTTCAATTCGACGTGATCCAGCGCTTGGTTCACCGCCAGTTCACCGAGCATGACCACCTGAGCGATGCCCAGCAGGGTCTTGCGATGTGAGGTCTCCGCAAGTAAGTGAGAACCCCGGTAAGTTTAGATTTACCGGAGTTCCCGTACCGGGCTGACCATCTCATTAGGGTGGCAGCTGTGCGCAGGTTAGTAGACCGGGGAGTTATCAGCATTAACCGGCGCGCCGAAGCGCCCTGAACACAGCCACCATCACGTTCAGACAAGAACATCTGACGGACAGAGCTTTGCACTTAACTGAAAAAACACCACGGGCTACTAAACCCGATCACTGCGAATCAGTGATGCGAATCAAGTTACCGATGGGCTTCAAAGCGCACAAGCCGGCGGATTCTGGCGTACCTGTAGGCGGTGACGCAAGCCGTTGTAGGCCTTGTGAAGTAACGCCGAGTGTCTTTAAACGTGGGCGTTTAAGTGGCCTGATGCCGGTCAATGAAGAGATGGAGTTGGACATAAAGAACTTGTGGCGAGGGAGCTTGCTCCCGCTGGGGCGCGAGGCGGGCCCCCAAAAAAGAGGGACTGCTTCGCAGCCCAACGGGGGCAAGCCCCCTCGCCACAAAGCCGCGATCTTTTAGGGATCAGGTATCGTGATCGATATCCAGATGGCTGAACGTCACTTCCCCGCCTTCAGTGGTATACCCGGTGTTGTCCTGTACATAGACACCGGCCTTGAAGTACAGCGGTTTATCACGCCACATCGCGCTGATGTCGGTGTCCCACTGGTAG
Source organism: Pseudomonas sp. JL3 (assembly GCF_031570575.1). Classification (NCBI taxonomy): domain Bacteria; kingdom Pseudomonadati; phylum Pseudomonadota; class Gammaproteobacteria; order Pseudomonadales; family Pseudomonadaceae; genus Pseudomonas; species Pseudomonas sp. JL3. The sequence goes on along the minus strand of NZ_JAKWJK010000026.1, from coordinate 58,373 downwards.
CCCGCCGCACTGATGCCCAATGCACCGCCGGGGCTGAGGTGGATGAGGTAGGAAAATTCCCGATCGAGTTTTATGCCAGTGGCGATGGTGATGACCCGGGCGGTGTCGTCAGGGTGCATGCGGACTTTGGCGACGATGTTTCCGGTTTCGCTGTAGTCTTTATATTGATACTCGAGTTTCACCATTGGCTTCTGGCTTTGGAAGGCGTGGATCTGGCCAATGACGATCTTGCCCGTGCTGGGTACCTTGCTGACCGTAAGGGTCGCACGCAGGGAGTTGTCCGCGTCGGGGTAGTACCAGTTTTTCAGCGTGCCGTTGCTGTAGGTTTCGCGGAGTTCGGTGCGAGGGTAGATTGCGTTTTCAGTGCGGGTGCCGGTTACCGGGGACCAGAAAAACAAGGTGCCGGTGTCGGAGTGGAAGTATTGATCCTTGAAGCCGTCCACCAGTCTGGTTGTTTCAACGGTGTACGGCGGACTGCCGACAGGAACGCTGAGGTTCCAGGTTGCGAGATCGATCATAATTCAAGCTTCCACTTTTTCTGTACGCACGTGCCAGAAGCTCTAACACGCGCCTTCGGGCCGTCTTTATAAGCGTAGAACGGTTGTTTGTTAATGCCCGTTTGGCAGATGGTTGACGTCAACATCCTGTCGAAATGCCACCTTTCCCGGTTTACGGGGGCTGTAGGACTGACCGTTAGTCGGCTACGTGAAACTTTACTGAAGTGACGGCACTCCGGCAGCTTCTGCTTTCGCGGATCCGGGTCTAGAGTGAAGTCGCACTATGTGTCCGGTTTTCACAAGAGGCCGGCCTGAGGTCCCGAACAAGAGATGCAGCATGGAATGCGCACAACCTACGCCAGCTGAAGGCAACTCAATCCTTTTAATTGTTGATGATTACCCCGAAAACCTGATCAGCATGCGCGCGTTGTTGCAGCGCCAGGACTGGCAGGTCATCACCGCGGCTTCCGGCTTTGAAGCGCTCAACCTGTTGCTCGAACACGACGTCGACCTGGTGCTGCTGGATGTGCAGATGCCGGGTATGGACGGTTTCGAAGTGGCGCGCTTGATGCGTGGCAGCCAGCGAACCCGCCTCACGCCGATCATTTTCCTTACCGCCAACGAACAATCCCAGGACGCCGTAATCAAGGGCTACGCCAGTGGCGCGGTGGATTACCTGTTCAAACCGTTCGACCCGCAAATTCTCAAACCCAAAGTCCAGGCCCTGCTCGAGCATCAGCGTAATCGCCGTGACTTGCAGCGGTTGAGCCATGACCTGGAAGTCGCCCGGGCCTTCAATGCCTCGGTGCTGGATAACGCCGCCGAAGGCATTCTGGTGGTGGGCGAGGACGGACTGATTCGCTTTGCCAACCCGGCGATGTCCCGCCTGCTCAATGCCCCGGTGCATGAGCTGCAAGGCAAAGAGTTTCTGGATTTTCTGCAAAAACCGCACATCCCGATCTGGGCCGACTCCGAATTGCTTACCGGCTACAAACGCGGAGAAACCCTGCGCCTGCACGATGCATTGCTGCGTACCGCGCCTGGTCAGCAAGTGCCAGTGGCGTTGTCCTGCGCGCCTTTGCCCGCCGAGCAACAGGCCATGGTGGTGACAGTGCTGGACATGTCGGTGGTGCGCCATCTGCATCAGCAGCTGGAATTCCAGGCGGTGACCGATCCGCTGACCGGGCTGCTCAATCGCCGGGGTTTCTACCAGACCGTTGAAAACCTGCTGTTGCGCGGCGAACGCTCCGACAGCACCTGGGTGCTGTTGTACCTGGACCTCGACGGCTTCAAGCGGGTCAATGATTCCCTCGGCCACGATGCCGGCGACCGGGTGCTGCGTTGGGTGTCCGAGCAGTTGAAGGCGTGTCTGCGGCCCTTCGATATTCTGGCGCGGATGGGTGGCGATGAGTTCACCGCGCTGCTGGATCTTGAGCTCCCCGAGCAAGCGGCAAAGATTGCCGAGAAGCTCATCGAGCGGGTGTCGATCTGTCAGCAAATCGAAGGCATGGACATCGCCTTGGGCGCCAGCATTGGCATTGCCACTTACCCCGACTGCGGGGCTAATCTCGACGGGTTAATGCGCGCGTCCGACATCGCCATGTACGAAGCCAAGCGTGCCGGGCGTCAGCAATATCGCTTCTACGATCACGAAATGAATGGTCGGGCGCGCTCGCGGCTGATGCTCGAAGAGAGCGTGCGCACGGCCATCGAGAACCGCGATTTCAACCTGGTGTATCAACCTCAGGTGGCCATTGCCGACGGGCAGATTCGCGGGTTCGAGGCGTTGCTGCGCTGGCAGCATCCGAGTGTCGGCGATGTACCACCGGGGCTGTTTTTACCATTGCTGGAAGAGGCGCGGTTGATCAGTCGCCTTGGTAGCTGGATTTACCATCGTGGGGCCAAGCAGCGAAAAGCCTGGGAAACCTTGTTTGCCGAAGACCTGGTGCTGGGCGTCAGTTTGAGCAGCACGCAGTTCGGTTTGCCCAACCTGGTCACCGAGCTGCGCCAGGTGCTGGAGCGCCATGGTTTGAAGCCGCGGCAGCTGGAGGTCGAGGTCACGGAAGAGGCCTTGATGCTTAACCCCGACGAAACCCGCAAGCAACTGCGTTTGCTGCGCAATCTGGGGGTGCGGGTGGCGCTGGACGATTTTGGCTCCGGGGCTTGTTCGCTGGCGCACTTGCGAGACCTGGAGCTGGACACGCTCAAACTCGACCGGCATTTGATCGCCCGGTTGCCGGGATCCGAACGGGATGCGGCGCTGGCTCGCAGCGTCATCGATTTGTGCAAACAGTTTGGTCTGTTAGTCATCGCTGAAGGGGTGGAGACGGTGGCGCAATATGAATGGCTGCAAGCCAACGGTTGCCAGTATGTGCAGGGGTTTCTGGTGGCGCGGCCATTGATGGCCGAGGACACCCCTCACTTTGTTGAACCGTTCGACTGGAGCGCGCTGACGAGTTGAATTCGTTACACTGGTGACCTTTTCGTGACTCGTGTTGCCGCCCCAATGACCGCGTTGAAATACCTCCAGGCCTATCCCGCTACGTTGCAGGACCAGGTGCGCCAGTTGATCGCCGAAGGTCGGCTGGGCGACTACCTGAGCCAGCGATATCCGGAAAAGCACGGGGTGCAGAGCGACAAGGCGCTATACACCTATGCCTTGGACCTCAAGCAGGAATACCTGCGTAACGCCCCGGCGATCGACAAGGTGTTATTCGACAACCGTCTGGACCTGACCCACCGCGCGCTTGGCTTGCACACTGCGATTTCCCGGGTGCAGGGCGGCAAGCTCAAGGCCAAGAAAGAAATTCGTGTGGCCTCGTTGTTCAAGGAAGCGCCCTCCGAGTTTCTGAAAATGATCGTGGTGCATGAGCTGGCGCACTTCAAGGAGTCGGATCACAACAAGGCGTTCTACAAACTGTGCGAACACATGTTGCCGGGGTATCACCAGGTGGAGTTCGATTTACGGGTGTACCTGACGTGGCGGGATATGCAATAGAAGAAGGAAGCATGGATGGACGTGAGCAAGACCAAAAGCAGCTTCTACCGCCGGTTATACGTGGCGTACCTGATCGATAGCGGGCTGGCCAGCAGCGTCCCGGCGTTGACCGAAGTCACCGGCATGCCCCGGCGCACGGCGCAGGACACCATCGCGGCATTGGCAGATCTGGATATCGTTTGTGAATTCGAGCAGGAAGAGGGCGCGCGCAACCATGCGGGGCGCTATCGGATTCGCGAGTGGGGGGCGATTGATCGGGGGTGGATCGAGCGTAATCTGCGGCAGATTAAAGCGGTGTTGGAATATCCCTGAATTCCCGACTCCGATCGTTCCCACGTNCTATCGGATTCGCGAGTGGGGGGCGATTGATCGGGGGTGGATCGAGCGTAATCTGCGGCAGATTAAAGCGGTGTTGGAATATCCCTGAATTCCCGACTCCGATCGTTCCCACGTTCTGCGTGGGAATGCAGCCCGGGACGCTCCGCGTCCCAAGAGCGGACGCAGAGTGTCCATTGAGGCATTCCCACGCAGAGCGTGGGAACGATCATTGCGGACGACGCATCCCGATATGCGGAATGTCATCCTCCAGATATTCCTCACCCACCACCACAAACCCGTACCGCCCGTAGTACCCCTGCAAATGCGCCTGAGCCGAGAGGTAGATCGGTACATCAGGCCAGCGTTTGGCGGCCTGTTTCAACGCCTGGCTCATCATTTCATGCCCAAGCCCGGTGCCGCGTGCAGCGGGAGCAATGACCACCCGGCCAATCACCACGTCACCGCCCTGTAGCTCCGGATCGAGCAAGCGCAGATAGGCCACCAGACGGTCTCCGTCCCAGCCCATCAAATGACAGGTGTCACCTTCCAGGTCCTGGCCATCGATGTCCTGATAAGCGCATTTCTGCTCGACAACGAACACCTCGGCGCGCAGCTGCAGAATGGCATACAGCTGCTCTTTACCCAGATCGCTGTGGTGTTTGCAGACCCAATCAATTGTCATCTTTCAGATTCCTTGAACAACGTTGCTCCGATACTAGGCGTCCTGACGCGGGATGTCTTTATGGCAGGTAAATCTGTGACAAAGTCCAAAATGCCATCATTCATTTCTCGCGAGATTGTCTTCTTTGTGTAATCTGCGATGAAGCGCTGTGCAATGTCGTCGATAAGCTAATGTTAGGACCTGGGTTTCGCCGGTAAAGGGGCCTTGGAGTTTTGGCTGAAAAACACGTCGGGCAGCCCGCCCGCTAAGGATTTTCTGGCATGCCGCGATTGTATCGAGCGTTTGCTTTGATTGTATTGCTGTTGCTGACACAGAGTGCGGCAGCGCAAAAGCTGCGCCTGGTAGCCGATGCATGGCCACCCTTTACCGACGCCACGCTGGTCAATGGTGGATTGGCCACGGACATCGTCAGCACTGCGCTGGCCCGGGCTGGTTATGCCAGTGATTTCGAACAGGTGCCGTGGGCGCGAGCCTTGTTTGGGGTAGGCGAGGGGCGTTACGACGTGCTGGTCAACGCCTGGTACACCGACGAGCGCATGAAACTGGGGCAGTTTTCCGGCGAGTACCTGCTCAACCGCGTGCGTTTTCTCAAGCGCAAAGACACGCCGATCGAATTCAAAAACCTGCAACAACTGCACACTTACCCGATAGCGGTGGTACGCGGTTACGCCTATTCGCAAGCATTCGACGACGATGTGTCGCTACAGAAGGTCCCCGTGCATAGTTTTGCCATGGCGGTGCGCATGGTCGCGGCCGATCGGGTCAAGCTGACCCTGGAAGACGAGTTCGTCGCCCGGTATTACCTCGCTCGGGAATCATCCAAGGTACGCAATGCCGTGGAGTTTTTGCCCAAGCCGTTGAGCGAGAACAGTCTGCATATTCTGGTGAGCCTGAAGAACCCGCAGCATGAACAGATCGTTGCCGGTTTCGACCGTGAGATTGCGGCGATGAAGGCTGATGGGAGTTATGAGAAGTTGCTCAAGCAGCATGGGATGTAATGGGATTGATCCGGGTTTTGTGGTGAAGCGGATGGCCTCTTCGCGAGCAAGCCCACTCCCACAAAACCTCAAGCCTCGCTCGTACCCTTGATCAAATGCGCCGCCAACGTCCGCAACGGCCCCAGCTGCCGGCAGATCAACGCCAGTTGCGTCTGCACCAACCGCTGCCCTTCATCGATTTCATCCGGCATCTGCTCAAGCCCATTGGCCAGCGCTTCTTCCTCATCACTCTGAATCGCAATCGGCTGTTTGCTCGCCAGGCCTTGGGCGATTTCGTCGAGGCTGGTGGCCAGGCTCTCGCCGGCTCCATCGATCAAATGCTCGCGTACGTCCGACGGTAGTTGGGTTTCGCGGTGTGCCCCCAGCCCCGACAAATAGCTGAGCAAGGTGTGCGACAGCACCAGGAAGCGGAACCCGACATCCGCTTCCTTACGGAAGTGCCCCGGCTCCATCAGCATGTTGGCCAGCGTGGTCGACAGCGCGGCATCGGCGTTGTGCGCATTGCGTCGGGCCAGGCGATAAGCCAGGTCGTCGCTTTTGCCGGCGGCGTATTGCTGCATGATCTGGCGCAGGTAAATGCTGTTGCAGGTGAGGGTGTTGGCCAGCACTTTGTTCAGGCGTCGACCCTGCCAGTCCGGCAGGAACAGGAATACCGCCAGCCCGGCGATCAGACTGCCGAGCAACGTATCGAACAGTCGCGGCAGAAGCAGCCCATAACCATCACCCACCTGGTTGAAGCAGAACAGCACCAGAAGCGTGATCGCGGCAGTCGCCAGTGTGTAGCGAGTGGTGCGGTTGGTAAAGAACACCACCCCGGCAAGGATGGCGAAGCTCGACTGGATCAACGGGTTCGGGAACAGATCGAACAACGCCCAGGCCACAGTCAGGCCGATGGCGGTGCCGATGATCCGTTGCCCGAGTTTGCGGCGAGTGGCGCCGTAGTTAGGCTGACAGACAAACAGCGTGGTGAGGATGATCCAGTAACCTTGCGACGGGTGGATCAAATGCACCATGCCGTAGCCGATGCTCAATGCCAAGGGCAGGCGCAGGGCGTGGCGGAACAGCAATGAGGTCGGCGTCAGCTGCGTGCGCAAGCGTATCCAGACATCCTTGAGGCTGCGTGGCGAACGGTCGAGCAGGCTGCTGTCGGTGGCGTCTGCCAGCGCATCGGGGTTGCTGGCGTCGCTGAGCAAACGGTCGAGGGTGCCGAGGTTGGCGGCCAGCGCGCGCAACGAACGCAGCAGCCCACGCCAGGCCGGGTTGCTTTGGATACGCAAGTGTTCGAGGGAGGCGTGCAGGTCGTTCAGGGCTTCGGCGAAGCTTGCGTCATAGGTGAACGGCTGGCGCATCTGGATCGACTCGGCCAGCGCGCGGCAAGCCTTGCCTTGCTGGCGCAGCAGGCGCTGACAGCGGAACAGCACGTCGCTGTGGAAGAACGCTTCGGCCAGTGCGTTGTAGGGGTAGTGTGAGGAACTGGCGCGCTCGTGGATGTCCTGGGCGAGGAAGTACAGCTTCAGATAACGGCTGACTTTCACGCCCGGCCGACCGTCGCCGACCCGATGCAGAATGATTTCCTTGGCAGCGTTCAGGGCCGCCACCACCCGACCGTTCTGTTGCGCCAGTTCCAGCCGCTGCGCTTCCACGTCCAGCTGCCGGATTGGTTCGAACAGCGACGATTTCAGCTTCAGGTAATAACCCAGTTCACGGAAGAGCCGCGCCAGGCTTTGCTGCACCGGCTGGTTGGAAAACAGCGCCTGCCACAGCACCGAGAGCAAGCCATACCAGGCCGCACCGGCCACCAGCAGCACCGGTTCATGCCAGAAATCAGTAACCGCGCCACCGCGCTGGTCTACGCCGATCATGGTGTAGACCGACAGAATCAGTGTTGCTGAAGCAATCGCGCCATACCGTTCGCCCAGCGCGCCGAGCATGGTCAGGCAAAAGCTGGCCAGTGCAAAGGCGATAATGAAGAGGATGGGGTAGGGGAAGAGGAGTTCGACGGAGAGGGCGGCGACCATAAAACACACTAGCGTCACCGCGAGCGCGTTGAGGCGACCCTGCCAACTGTCGTCGGTTTCGGCCAGGGCGCTGGCGATGATCCCCAGGAACAACGGGATCAGCAGCCCCATCTCATCCAGGTACCAACACAGCGCCATGCTGCCGGTCAGGGCGATGAATACCCGCACGCTATAACTGAATTTATCCAGCGCCCAGAGGCGACGCAGAGACTGCCGAAATGTGGTCGATGACATGAAGTGCGAAGGCCTTCCGAGGCAATGACGCTAAATTGAGCCACTAATGACGTCGACGCAATGGCGCCGATCACATCTGACAGCAAAATCTGTTCCTGCTGCGTTTTGTGTTGCCTGTCGGGACGCCTTCGCGGTTGATCAGACGAATTGCGCGGCGGCGTAACCTGAGGCCCAGGCCCACTGGAAATTGAAGCCGCCCAGATGCCCGGTGACATCGAGCACTTCGCCGATGAAATACAGGCCGGGGCTTTTCAGCGATTCCATGGTCTTGGACGACACTTCGCGCGTGTCGACGCCGCCGAGGGTCACTTCGGCAGTGCGGTAGCCTTCAGTGCCGGCCGGCACGACTTTCCAGCTCGCCAGTTTTTCGGCGATGTCCGCCAGTTCGGCGTGGGTGTACTGCTTCATCGGTTTGGAGACGAACCAGTTGTCCGCCAGCAGATTGGCCATCTTCTTGGTGAAGATTTCACCGAGCAGAGTTTTCAACTCGCTATTCGGGCGTTCGGCCTGCTGCTGTTGCAGCCAGCTAGGCACGTCGTGATCTGGCATCAGGTTGATTTCCACCGTGTCGCCGGATTCCCAGAACGACGAAATCTGCAAGATTGCCGGCCCGCTGAGGCCGCGGTGGGTGAACAGGATGTTCTCGCGGAAACTCTGATCGTTGCAGCTCACCAGGCAATCCACCGACGTGCCCGACAGTTCGGTGCAAAGCTCCTTGAGCTGATCGGTGATGGTGAACGGCACGAGACCGGCGCGGGTTGGCAGCAGGTCGTGACCGAACTGCCTGGCCACTTGATAACCGAAACCGGTGGCGCCGAGGGTCGGAATCGACAGGCCGCCGGTGGCGATCACCAGGGATTCACATGTGATCTGGTCGAGGGTGGTTTGCAGCAGATAGCCGCTTTCCATTTTTTCGATGTGCTGGATCGAGGTGTCCAGGTGCAGGCTGACGCCGACCTGATCGCACTCGTCGAGCAGCATTTGGAGGATGTCGCTGGATTTGTTATCGCAGAACAGCTGACCGAGTTTCTTCTCGTGGTACGGCACGCCATGTTTGGCGACCATGCCGATGAAGTCCCACTGGGTGTAACGCGCCAGTGCGGATTTGCAGAAGTGTTCGTTCTGCGAGAGGAAATTGCCCGGTTCGGTGTACATGTTGGTGAAGTTGCAGCGGCCACCGCCCGACATCAGGATTTTCTTGCCGGCCTTGTTCGCATGGTCGAGCAACATCACTTTGCGCCCGCGCCCGGCGGCGGTCAGCGCACACATCAACCCTGCGGCGCCAGCGCCAATGATCACGACTTCGGTAGAGCGCAAAACGGTGTCCTCACACAATGATCGTTCCCACGCTCTGCGTGGGAATGCCGCCATGGACGCTCTGCGTCCGCCGTTATGTGACGCAGAGCGTCACGGGATGCATTCCCACGCAGAGCGTGGGAACGATCAGGTTCAGAGGATGCGCACGCGCAACGAACGGCCTTTGATTTTACCGTCGTTCAGGCGCTGCAAGGCTTGCTTGGCGATCCCGCGTTCCACGGCCACATAGGCCTGGAAGTCGAAAATCGCAATCTTGCCGACCTGGGCGCCCGGGATGCCGGCATCGCCAGTCAGTGCACCGAGAATGTCACCCGGACGTACTTTGTCTTTACGGCCCGCACCAATGCACAACGTGCTCATCACCGGCAGCAGCGGTGCACCACCCTGGGATTTGAGGTTGTCCAGCTGATCCCAGCTCAACGGCGACTTCTGCAGTTGCTCGATGGCCTGGGCGCGGTGGGCTTCGGACGGGGCGACCAGGCTGATCGCAATGCCTTTCTCGCCCGCACGGCCGGTACGCCCGACACGGTGAATGTGGATTTCCGAGTCACGGGCCAGTTCGACGTTGATCACCATGTCCAGCGCATCGATGTCCAGACCGCGCGCGGCGACGTCGGTGGCAACCAGCACCGAAGTGCTGCGGTTGGCGAACATGGCCAATACCTGATCTCGGTCACGCTGTTCCAGATCACCCTGCAGACCGACGGCGGAGATGCCTTTGGAGGTCAGGTGATCAACGGTTTCCTGAACCTGCTGCTTGGTGAAGCAGAAGGCCACGCAGGATGCCGGACGGAAATGCGCGAGGACTTTGACCACCGCGTCCATACGCTCTTCCGGAGAGATTTCGTAGAAGCGCTGCTCGATCTGCGTATCGTCGTGGAACGCCTCGGCCTTCACGATCTGAGGGGTGCGCATGAATTTCGACGCCAGTTGCTTGATGCCCACCGGGTACGTGGCGGAGAACAGCAGGGTCTGGCGGCGCTCCGGGGTCTGGGCGATGATTTCTTCGATGGAATCGTAGAAACCCATGTCGAGCATGCGGTCGGCTTCGTCGAGGATCAGCGTGTTCAGGCCATGAAGCACCAGCGAACCCTTGCGCAGGTGCTGCTGGATACGCCCCGGGGTACCGACGATGATGTGCGCGCCGTGCTCCAGAGAGCCGATCTGCGGGCCGAAGGACACGCCGCCACACAGGGTCAACACTTTGATGTTGTCTTCGGCACGGGCCAGACGACGGATTTCCTTGGCAACCTGGTCAGCCAGCTCGCGAGTCGGGCAAATGACCAGCGCTTGGCAACCGAAGAAGCGCGGATTGATCGGGTTCAGCAGGCCGATACCGAAGGCGGCGGTTTTGCCGCTGCCGGTCTTGGCCTGGGCGATCAGGTCCATCCCCTTGAGGATCACCGGCAAGCTTTGCGCCTGGATCGGCGTCATCTGGGCATAACCGAGGGAGTCGAGGTTAGCCAGCATGGCGGCGGACAGCGGCAAAGTATTAAAAGCGGTGGCGATGGTGGTCACGGGACTGGCCTGCAAAACAAAATGTCGCGCAGTGTATCAGTCCCATGGCCATTCGCCCTAAGGCTCTATGTGCTCTTCCGGATGCCTGACGCGCCGTCCGTCAGTTCTGGACAGCTGCGAGAAGATCGTTGCCGCCAGCATCGCCATGATTCCCACCGTCACAAACGTCAGCTGGAACGCGCCCAGAACCGTGCTCACGCCGTCATTGCCGATCTCTGCCGTGAAGCCGCCGAGCAGGGCGCCGGCGCAGGCTACACCGAGGCTCAGGGACAATTGCGCGACCACCGACAGCAAACTGTTGCCGCTGCTGGCGCTGGCGTCGTCGAGGTCGATCAGCGTGACGGTGTTCATCGCGGTGAACTGCAAGGAGTTGATCGCCCCCAGAACCGCCAACTGAGCCAGCAGCAGCCAATACGGCGTCTGCTCGCTGACCAGGCCCATGCTTGCCAGCATGATCCCCAGCGCCAGTGTGTTGCCGGTCAGCACGGTGCGGTAGCCGAACCGTTCGATCAACGGTCGCGCCACCGACTTGGCAACCATCGCGGCCGCGGCCAGGGGCAGCATGCTCATCCCGGCCTGTGATGGCGAATAACCCAGTGCCACTTGCAGCAGCAACGGCACCAGGAACGGTAACGCGCCGCTGCCGAGGCGAGCGAACAGGTTGCCGAGGATGCCCACGGCAAACGTTCGGGTTTTGAACAACGACGGTGCAAACAGCGGATTGTCGATGTGCCCGGCCCGCAGCCAATACGCCGCCAGACAGGCCATGCCGCCAAACAGCAGCAACATCACCCGCAAGTGCGGCAGATGCAGTTCGCCGAGGCCTTCCATGGCGATGGTGATCAGCACCATCGCCGCACCGAACAGCAAGAAGCCCAGGCTATCGAAGCGGGTGCGCTCGCTGCCGCGCAGGTCGGGAATGAATTTCCATACCGCGTAGCAACCGAGGACACCCACCGGCAGGTTGATCAGGAAGATCCAGTGCCAAGTCAGGTATTGCACCATCCAGCCGCCCATGGTCGGGCCGATCAGCGGGCCGAGCAGGCCGGGAATGGTAATGAACCCCATGATCCGCACCAGCTCCGAGCGCGGATACGCGCGCAGCACCACCAATCGACCGACCGGCAACATCAGCGCGCCACCGAGGCCCTGAATCACCCGGGCGCCGATGAGCATGCTCAGGGTGTTGGACAAGGCGCAGAGCAATGAGCCGAAGCTGAACAGGAGGATCGCGCCAAAGAAGATTTTCCGGGTGCCGAAACGGTCGGCGATCCAGCCGGAGGCGGGGATCAGTAAGGCGACGGTGAGCATGTAGGCAATGATTACGCCTTGCATGCGCAACGGGTCTTCGGCCAGGTCTCGGGCCATGGCGGGGAGGGCGGTGTTGAGGATCGTCCCGTCGAGGGACTGCATGAAGAAGGCAATGGCCACAACCCACGGTACCCAGCGGGCGGTGACAGCGTCGAGAGGTGGGCGGTTGGGCATGGGACCTCTTGTGGGTTGGTCAGGTAACCGTTGATCGTTCCCACGCTCCGCGTGGGAATGCATCCTGTGACGCTCTGCGTCACGCCTGCAATGGGGCGCGGAGCGTCCCGGGCGGCGTTCCCACGCAGAGCGTGGGAACGATCTGTGTCAGAGCGTCAACGTAAGTCGGCTGACGAGCGCACCCGGCAATAACGCCGAAGCAGTTGCCCGCTGACTGTAGGTACTGGCTGACAACAACAGTTCGCGTTCCTCGGTCAACGCTTCGAGCTGCGAACCCAGCAGGCTGTAGACGCTGTCATCGAAACGCATGGTGCTGACCGGCGCTTGAATCTCGCCGTTCTCGACCCAAAAGGTCGCAAACCGCGTCATGCCGGTCAGGCGCGCCGCCGGTTGGTCCGAGTAGTTCAGGTACCACAGGTTGCTGATGTAGAGCCCGGTGCCGAGGCGCTTGAGGATGTCCGCCTGTTCCAGATTGCCGCCTTGCATGACCAGCGCCGTCGGGTATTCATGGCTGCTGGCGCCGTTGGCAGTGAGGTCGTATTCAGCGGCGCTGCGGGAATTGATCAGTCGGGCATTGGCCATGCCTTTGGCGATCAACCCCAGATCATCGCGAGGATAACCTTCGTCGGAAAACGCCGGGCTCAACGAGCCGCTGACCTGCTCACTCAACCATACGTCGGGGCTGAAGCAGGTTTCGCTGGCGTAGAACTTCTGCAACGGGCTCTGTTTGCTGGCAATCGCCTGGGCCGAAAACCCGCCCCAGCTCAACATGCCCATGATTTCTTCCAGCGCTGCCGGCGCCAGATAGGCGCGGTATTCGCCGGGCGGCAACGTGCGCAATGGCCGACCCAGAAATGCCAACTGCTCGCGGGCTTGCGCAAAGCGCCTGGCAAACCCTTCGCTGTTCCAGTCGTGCCCGGCATAGCTGGCTTTCACCGCCTGACCGTTTTCATGGAACAGGCTGAAATCGAAGTTGAAGCTGTTGGCCTGATGCCAGCCGAACGCGCCCGAAGAGCTGGCGAAACCGCGACTGATCGGCCCGGCGGCATAGAAACCGACCAGGTCCAGACCCTCGGCAGCTTGAGTGATTTCAGCGACCACTTGTTCGGTGTCTGGTAACGGATGCTCCTGCACGTTGTTGCTCTGCCAGTCGTTCTGGTTAAGCAGCAGGTACGGGTCCTGCGGCAGCAGCGGCAGGGTTTCGCGCAACTGTTGCAGGCCTTCGGCCAGACGCTGAAGATCGCCTTCGGGGTCGCCCGACAGCGTGATATTCAGATCGGCATGACGGCCATCGTTAATCAGTTTGAAGCCGACACTCGCTTGCTGCACCTGCCCGGCCTGACGGACTTTGGCATGGTTGAAGCGCACGAAAGCCGACGACTCGGCGGCGTAGCTGAGGGTGAATTGCTCCGGCCCACCAATTGCGTCGCGCAGCCAATTGACCAGCTCCTTGAATGACTCGGCCTGGCTATTTGAAGTGCTCGTGGCAGTACTCATCAGGCATCTCCCCCAAACACATCAACGTTGCTGAACACACAGGCCGGCGACGCATGGCCGACGCGGATCACCTGGTTCGGTTCGCCCTTGCCGCAGTTCGGCGTGCCTAGCACTTTGACGGTGTTGGCATCGCCGACAGCGCTGAGGCTTTTCCAGAATTGTGCGGAAATCGCCCGGTAGTTCGGGTTCTTCACCACACCCTTGAGCTCGCCGTTTTCGATCAACTGGCCCCATTCGCAGCCGAACTGGAACTTGTTGCGCGCATCGTCGATGGACCACGAACGGTTGGTGCTCATCAAAATGCCGTGCTCGATGTTGCCGATCAGTTGCTCCAGCGGCTGATCGCCGGGCTCGATGTTGAGGTTGGCCATGCGGTCGATCGGCGGACGGTTCCAGCCGCAGGCGCGGCTGTTGGCGACGCCGTCGAGTCCGGCGCGAAATTGCGACAGCGCACCACCGAGCGGGCGCAGCAGCAAACCTTCTTTAATCAGAAACTGTTTGCTGGCAGCGCTGCCGTCGTCGTCATGCCCGTAGCTGGCGAGCTGTTCGGGAATGTCCGGGTCGAACGTTACGTTGAGCAGTTCGGAACCGTATTGCAGGCTGCCGAAATCTTCTGCCTTGACGAAACTGGTGCCGGCGTAATTGCGCTCATCGCCGAGGATGCGGTCCAACTCCAGCGGGTGACCGATGGACTCGTGGATTTGCAGCATCATCTGATCAGGCATCAGCAACAAATCGCGCGGGCCTTGCGGAGTGTTCGGCGCCAGCAGCAATTGCAGCGCCTGGTCGGCGACTTTCGGGCCGGCACCGATCAGGCCGCAACGGCTGATCACATCAAAGCCGCCCTGCTGGCCGAAGTTCTCGCGGCCAAGACTGCGAGTCTGGCTGTCGCTGCCGTCGTAGGCGGTGACGTCCACGCTCGGGTAGACGAAGCGCTGGGCCTGACGCAGTTCGGCGCCGGCGCTGTTGAGGTAGATTTGCTCGACGTTGGTGATGCCGATGCTCGCCTGCCAGTTCACCAGTCGCTCGTCCTTGGGCACGGCGGCGGATTCGGCGCCGAGCAGTTGGTAGCAATCGCTCAGGGACGGGAAGGGCTGGTCGAAGTTGGGCGAGAAATAGTCGGCGCGATCGCTGGAGACGGCTTGCTCACGCAGGTCGAGCAGGGCGTGAGGCTTGAGTCTACGGGCGTGTTGCTCGGCTTTCTCCAGCGCGGCTTGCAGGCCGGATTGGGACAGGTCGTTGGTGGCGGCATAGGCTTCAACGCCGTTGACCCGAACGGTCAGCATCGCGCCTTCGTCGCGGCTCAGGCTCGGCGGTTCGGCGACGTTCTTGCGCACCGACAGGTACTGGCCGGACTCGCGCACATAACGCAGCGAAAAGAATTCAGCGCCCGTGCGCAAGGCAGCGAAGCGCTGCTTGAGCTGGGGGTGGAAATCGAACATTCGGGAACCTCCTTGGTATGGAGTTGCGATGTGTCGGTATTGCGAGGGGGTGAAGCGTTTGCGTGGCGCTAGATTAGGCCTGGGCGGGGGGTAGATCAAGGGCGGAGCGGTGTAGGAAGGGATTGCCAGGATGTGTCAGATCGAGATGTGTCGGTTGGTCGGGCCCCTTCGCGGGCAAGCCTCGCTCCTACAGGGGGAATGCGGTTCCCTGTAGGAGCGAGGCTTGCCCGCGAAGGTCGCGCCTCGGTATTACGACTTACTGAGCAGTCAGGCTCACATCCCGCAACGGCTTGCCACGCACCGGTGCATCACCGGCCACATAGTATTTGGCCGTGCTACGCGGCAATGGCTTGCGACCGCGGATCTTGTCGGCGATTTTCTCGGCCATCATGATCGTCGGTGCGTTCAGGTTGCCGGTGGTGATGATCGGCATGATCGAGGCATCGACCACGCGCAGGGCTTGCATGCCGTGCACACGACCTTCGCCATCGACCACGGCCATCTCGTCGGTGCCCATCTTGCACGAGCAGGATGGGTGGAACGCGGTTTCGGCGTGCTCGCGGATGAACTTATCGAGCTGCTCATCGGTTTGCACGTCGATGCCCGGGCTGATTTCGCGGCCACGGAAGGCGTCCAGCGCAGGCTGTTGCATGATTTCACGGGTCAGGCGGATGCCGTCGCGGAATTCCTGCCAGTCCTGCTCGGTGGCCATGTAGTTGAACAGGATGCTCGGGTACTCGCGCGGATCCTTCGACTTGGCCTGGATGCGACCACGGCTTGGCGAACGCATGGAGCCCATGTGCGCCTGGAAACCGTGCTCTTTCACACCGTTGCTGCCGTTGTAGTTAATCGCCACCGGCAGGAAGTGGTACTGAATGTTCGGCCAATCGAATTCCGGACGGGTGCGGATGAAACCACCTGCCTCGAACTGGTTGCTGGCGCCGATGCCGGTGCCGTTGAACAGCCACTCGGCACCAATGGCCGGCTGGTTGTGCAGCAGCAGCGAGGGGTACAGCGAGACCGGTTGGGTGCAGGCGTATTGCAGGTACAGCTCAAGGTGATCCTGCAGGTTTTCACCCACGCCCGGCAGGTCGTGGACCACCGGGATGTCGAGCTTCTTCAGCAGTTCGGCCGGGCCGACACCGGAGCGTTGCAGAATCTGTGGCGAAGCGATGGCGCCGGAGCACAGCAGCACTTCCTTGCGGGCGCGGGCTTCAACGCGCTCTTCAGCGGCGCCGATCAGATAACGCACGCCGACCGCACGCTTGCCTTCGAACAGAATCTTGTCGGTCAGGGCGTGGGTGACGATGGTCAGGGTCGAGCGCTTCTTGGCGATATCCAGGTAACCGCGAGCGGTGCTGGCGCGACGGCCGTTCGGCGTCACCGTGCGGTCCATCGGGCCGAAACCTTCCTGCTGATAACCATTCAGGTCTTCGGTCCGTGGGTAACCGGCCTGCACTCCTGCTTCAACCATCGCGTGGAACAGCGGGTTGTTGCCGGCTTTCGGCGTGGTCACGCTGACCGGGCCGTCGCCACCGTGGTAGTCGTTCGGGCCGATGTCGCGGGTTTCCGCCTTGCGGAAGTACGGCAGGCAGTCGAGGTAGGTCCAGTCTTCCAGACCTGGCAGCTTCGACCAGTTGTCGTAATCCATCGCGTTGCCGCGGATGTAGCACATGCCGTTGATCAGCGAAGAACCACCCAGGCCCTTGCCGCGACCGCATTCCATCCGGCGACCGTCCATGTGTGGCTCTGGATCGGTTTCGTACGCCCAGTTATAGCGACGGCCTTGCAGCGGGAACGCCAAAGCGGCCGGCATTTGCGTGCGGAAGTCGAGACGGTAATCCGGGCCGCCCGCTTCGAGCAGCAGGACGGTGACGCCTTCGTCTTCAGTCAGACGGGTCGCCAGGGTGTTACCGGCCGAGCCGGCACCGATGATGATGTAATCGAATTCTTGGGACATTGAATGCACCCTCTTTGAAGTTGGTCAGGTCGGCGAGTGCTTCGCACTCGATCGCGGGCAAGCCACGCTCCCACAGGGATCGGGGTTACCGCAGATTTGGCGAGCGACGCCAAACCTGTGGGAGCGGGCTTGCCTGCGATAGCGATCTCGCAGGCGAAGCAAATACCGCCTTAGAAAACCGAGGCGTAATCGCCCAGTTCGACCTGTACCGATTTGATGCGTGTGAAGTTGTTCAGCGAGCTGATGCCGTTCTCACGACCCACGCCCGACTGCTTGTAGCCGCCGACCGGCATCTTGGCGTCGGACTCGCCCCAGGCGTTGATCCAGCAGATACCGGCTTCCAGTTGATGGATCACACGGTGAGCGCGGTTCAGGTCTTTGGTGACAACGCCAGCCGCCAAACCGAACTCGGTGTCGTTGGCACGACGGATCACTTCTTCTTCGGTTTCGTAGGTCAGGATGCTCATCACCGGGCCGAAGATTTCTTCGCGAACGATGGTCATCTCGTCGGTGCAATCGGTGAACACGGTCGGTGCCACGAATGCGCCTTTGGCGAATTCGCCGTCGGTCAGACGATCGCCGCCGCACAGGACGCGAGCGCCTTCTTCCTTACCTTTGGCGATGTAACCCAGCACGCTTTCCATGTGGGCGAAGCTGACCAGCGGGCCGAAGTTGGTGTTTTCGTCTTCCGGGTTGCCGACGCGAATGCGCGCAACGCGCTCAACGATCTTGGCTTCGAACGCGGCTTTCAGGTGGCTCGGTACGAACACGCGAGTGCCGTTGGTGCAGACCTGACCGGAGCTGTAGAAGTTGGCCATCATCGCGGTGTCGGCGGCGCGATCCAGGTCGGCGTCGTCGAAAATGATCAGCGGGGATTTGCCGCCCAGTTCCATGGTCACGTCTTTCAGCGACGAGGCGGAAGCGCTGGCCATGACCTTCTTGCCGGTGTCGGTGCCGCCGGTGAAGGAGATTTTTTCGATGCGTGGGTGTTCGGTCAGCCAGGTGCCGACTTCACGGCCACTGCCGGTCAGAACGTTGAACACGCCAGCCGGAACGCCAGCTTCGGTGTAGATCTCGGCCAGTTTCAGGGTGGTCAGGGAGGTGACTTCGCTTGGCTTGAAGATCATCGCGTTACCGGCCGCCAGGGCCGGTGCGGACTTCCACAAAGCGATCTGGATCGGGTAGTTCCACGCGCCGATACCAGCCACGACGCCCAATGGCTCGCGACGGGTGTAAACGAAAGACGTGGTGCGCAGCGGGATCTGCTCGCCTTCGATGGCCGGCACCAGGCCTGCGTAGTATTCCAGCACGTCAGCACCGGTGACGATGTCGACGTAACGGGTTTCGGAGTACGCCTTGCCGGTGTCCAGGGTTTCCAGGGCGGCCAGTTCATCGTTGCGCTCGCGCAGGATGTCGACGGCACGACGCAGGATGCGCGAACGCTCCATGGCCGTCATCGCAGCCCAGATTTTCTGGCCCTTTTCGGCGCTGACTACCGCGCGCTCAACGTCTTCCTTGGTCGCACGCTGTACGGTTGCGAGGACTTCACCGTTAGCCGGGTTGATGGCTTCGAAAGTGGCGTCGCTGCTGGCGTCACTGTAGCCGCCATCGATGTAGAGTTTTTGCAGTTCGAAACGGGCCATAAAGTCCTCGCAAGAGCATTAAGTTGGTTGGCGTTAACCACTGGAGCGTGCCGTGTAGCGTTGGCGACGCTGATCAGTAGCGGTTCAGGGGTTGAGCGATTATGTGTGCTCTAACTCACCTGCTTGGCCAGTTGGAAATCCATGTATTCGTAAGCGATCTGGTGCGCCTGCTCGGTGTCGAAAGCATCTCCCGACAGCGCGCCGCGCAACCACAAACCGTCAATGAGGGCTGCCAGGCCGCGGGCGGCGCTGCGCGCTTGATCAAGCGGCAACACACGGCGGAACTGGCAGCACAGGTTGGAATACAGACGGTGATCGTTGATCCGCTGCAACCTGTGCAATGACGGGTGGTGCATGCTGGTGGCCCAGAAGGCCAGCCAGGTTTTCATTGCCGGGCCATTAACCTGGCTGGCGTCGAAGTTGCCTTCGATAATCACCTGGAGGTGAGCCCGTGGGCTGGTGTCCTCCAACGCCTGACGGCGCGCGGTGACGTTCTCGCTGAGGACACTCATCAGGTACTGCGCCGTGGCGGCGATCAGGCCGTTCTTGTCCTTAAAGTAGTGACTGATGATGCCATTCGAGACACCGGCCAAACGGGCGATCAGCGCAATGCTGGCGTCCCCCATGCCGACCTGATCGACGGCCTGCATCGTGGCATCGATCAACTGCTGACGGCGGATGGGTTGCATACCGACCTTGGGCATCTTGCACATCTCCTTAGGCCTTCCGGTGGACGAAATACGGCTACCGGATTGAGGGCCAGTCTATTTTGTTTTGATTGAACGTTCAATCAACAAAGAATAAGATCTGCGACAAATCGTCGCTGTTTACAGATTTTTCCTACGTGTAAATGGCGATAAACCGACATCCAAAAACGCTCGAAACCCATACGCGCAGGCGTTCCAAGGGTTTCGGGCTTTTTTCGGGGTGTCTTTATATCACCCGCCGGTCGGCTGCCAACTAACCGATTGGTCGGGTACCGCGTTGCCTTGTGTTCTTCTCTCGCACTGCCTGGAGCATCTGTGCCATGAGTTCTGCCTCTCTAATAAAGACCCCACCCGAGAAGGTGACGGTCAACGGTTGGGTGTTCTACACCTCTACCGCGCTGATCCTGCTGTTGACCGCCATTCTGATCATCGCCCCGCAAGAGGCCGGCAAAATGCTCGGCATTGCCCAGGCCTGGTTGTCCCGCAGCTTCGGCTGGTACTACATGGTGGTGATCGCCGCTTATCTGGTTTTTGTGGTTGGCCTGGCGTTTTCGTCTTACGGCAAACTCAAACTGGGCAGCAAGGACGACACCCCGGATTTCAGCTACGGCGCCTGGGCGGGGATGCTGTTCTCGTCGGGTATCGGCATCTCGTTGCTGTACTTCGGTGCTTCCGAACCACTGGACCATTACTTCAATCCGCCGGAAGGCGTGGCCGGCAGCAACCTTGCGGCCCGTCAGGCGGTACAACTGACATTCCTGCATTGGGGCCTGCATGGCTGGGCGATCTACGCACTGGTCGGCCTGGCCGTGGCGTACTTTGCCTACCGTCATAACCAGCCGCTGGCGTTGCGTTCAGCGCTGTATCCGCTGGTCGGCGAGCGTTGGGTCAAAGGTGCGGCCGGTCATGCGGTGGACGGCTTCGGCATGTTCGTGACCCTGCTGGGGCTGGTGACGAACCTGGGGATCGGTTCGCTGCAAGTGTCGTCGGGGCTGGAAAACCTGTTCGGCATGGAACACAGCAACACCAACCTGCTGATCGTGATCATTGTGATGAGCACCGTGGCGACCATCGCCGCTGTGTCCGGCGTGGAAAACGGTATTCGCCGTCTGTCCAACCTGAACATCGTGCTGTTCAGCGGTCTGCTGATTTTCGTGCTGCTGTTCGGTCCGACCCTGCACCTGCTAAACGGCTTTGTGCAGAACATCGGTGATTACCTGAACGGTGTGGTGCTGAAGACCTTCGACCTCTATGTGTATGAAGGCGACAGTGAGAAGTCCGACCGCTGGTTGGGCCTGTGGACCCTGTTCTACTGGGCCTGGTGGATTTCCTGGGCGCCATTCGTAGGCATGTTCATCGCGCGTATTTCCCGTGGTCGTACGGTGCGTGAACTGGTGGCCGGCGTGCTGCTGATTCCGCTGGGCTTCACCCTGGCGTGGCTGTCGATCTTCGGCAACTCGGCCCTGGACCTGGTGATGAACCATGGAGCGGTGGAGCTCGGGAAGACGGCGCTGGAACAGCCGTCGATGGCGATCTACCAGTTGCTTGAGCATTACCCGGCGTCGAAGATCGTGATCGGCGTGTCGATTTTTGTCGGCTTCGTGCTGTTCCTGACCCCGGCGGATTCCGGCGCGGTGATGATGGCCAACCTTTCCTGCAAGGGCGGCAACGTTGACGAAGATGCGCCGCACTGGCTGCGGATCTTCTGGTCGGTGGTGATCACCCTGGTGACTATCGGTCTGCTGTTTGCCGGTAACTTCGAAGCCATGCAAACCATGGTGGTGCTGGCGGGGCTGCCGTTCTCGGTGGTGCTGGTGTTCTTCATGTTCGGCTTGCACAAGGCCATGCGCCAGGACGTGCAAATCGAACAGGAGCAAGCGGAACTGGCGGCGCGTGGTCGTCGTGGTTTCAGCGAGCGTCTGACTCAGCTGGACCTGCAACCGAACCAGTCGATCGTTCAGCGTTTCATGGACAAGCGCGTCAGCCCGGCGCTGGAAGATGCAGCTGTGCAATTGCGGGCTCAGGGCCTGGATGTGCAGACGTTGCTAGGCAAGGCCAAGCGTTGCATGGGCGTGCGGATCGAGATGGAAGAGGGCAACCCTTTTGTCTACGAAGTGAGCCTGGACGGCTATCTGGCGGCGGCGAGTGACACGGTGTCGGCTGAAAGCGCCGATGAACCGCGCGCACGTTACTACCGCGCCGAGGTGTACCTGCACAACGGCAGCCAGGACTACGACCTGATGGGTTTCACTCAGGATCAGATCACCCGTGACGTGCTCGATCAGTTTGAAAGCCATCGCCAGCTTCTTGGCCGGGTTTATAGCTGAGTAGCGATATGATCGTTCCTGCGCTCTGCGTGGGAACGCCAAGGGGCTCAAGTTGAGCCCCTTTTTTGTGCCTGATCGTTCCCACGCTCTGCGTGGGAATGCCTCAACGGACGCTCCGCGTTCGGCCTTTTGGGACGCGGAGCGTCCCGGGCTGCATTCCCACGCGGAGCGTGGGAACGATCAACAAAAACGCCGCGATCATCTCGCGGCGTTTTTGTGTCTGCTGCCTTGCTTACCCCAGGTTCTTGCCGAGCAGCGCGTGGTACAGCTCGCTGTCACCAAGAATCCCGACAACCTTGTTGTTGTCATGCAGCACCAGCTTATTGCCGGTCTGGTAACGAATCTGCAGCGCATCGCGCATGCCGATGTTGGAGTCCACCAGCGTTGGCCGACGCCCCAGACCTTCAACCGCTTGCCCCGGTATCCAGTTCTGCAAGTCCAGGCTCGAGCCGTTCTGGCGCGCGCCTTTGATGGTGTTGCCTTCGGCCAGATCCAGCCACGAATCGCCACCCGGATCCAGGCACACCGAACCGTTGATGCGTTTGCAGTTGTCCAGCGTGCGCATCAGGCTGCGACCGCACAATACGTTCAGCGGGTTGGTGTGGGCGACGAAGGTGCGCACGTAATCGTCCGCAGGGTTCAGGACGATTTCTTCAGGCTTGCTGTACTGGATGATCCGGCCGTCTTTCATGATGGCGATACGGCTGCCGAGCTTCAGGGCTTCATCGAGGTCGTGGCTCACGAAGACGATGGTCTTGCTCAGTTTGCGTTGCAGTTCCAGCAGTTCGTCTTGCAGGCCTTGACGGATCAGCGGGTCGAGGGCCGAGAACGGTTCGTCCATCAGCAGAATGTCGGCATCCATCGCCAGTGCGCGGGCCAGGCCCACACGCTGTTGCATACCGCCGGAAAGCTCATCGGGTTTCTTGTTGCGCCATTGGGTCAGGCCTACCAGTTCGAGTTTTTCATCGACCAGTTTTTTCCGTTCCTTCTCCGGGCGCCCCTGCATTTCCAGACCGAAGCTGATGTTTTCGCGCACCGTCAGCCAAGGCATCAGGGCGAACTTCTGGAACACCATCGCGATGCGCTTGGTGCGCATCATTTTCAGTTCCGCCGGGGTGCAGGAGGCGATGTCGATCTGCTTGCCTTCGTGCTCGACGAACAACTTGCCACGGCTGACGGTGTTGAGGCCGTTGATGCAGCGCAACAGGCTGGATTTGCCGGAGCCGGACAGGCCCATCAGCACGCAGATTTCACCTTTTTCGATATCCAGGCTGGCTTTTTCGACACCGACGATTTGCCCGGTCTTTTTCAGGATCTGATCACGGGTCATGCCCTGGTCGAGAAGTTTTAGCGCCTCGCGCGGGTCTTTGGAGAAGATCACGTCCACGTCTTCGAAGCGAATAATGCTCATGCGTCACCCCCTACTTTAGCGTCGGGTTGTTTGCAGATACGGTCGAGCATGATCGCCAGCAGTACGATCGCCAGGCCTGCTTCGAAGCCCAGTGCGATATCAGCAGTGTTCAGTGCGTTGACCACGGGTTTGCCCAGGCCGTCGGCGCCCACCAGTGCCGCAATCACCACCATCGACAACGACAGCATGATGCACTGGGTGATACCGGCCGCGATGCTTGGCATGGCGTGGGGCAGTTCAATCCGTGAAAGCAGTTGACGGCGCGAGCAGCCGAAGGCTTTGCCGGCGTCCATCAATTCCTGCGGAACATCGCGAATACCCAGGTAGGTCAGGCGGATAGGCGCGGCAATCGCGAACACTACCGTCGAGATCAGACCCGGGACCACACCCAGACCGAAGAGGGTCAGGGTAGGAATGAGGTACACGAAGGTCGGCACGGTCTGCATCAGATCGAGCACCGGCCGCATCACTGTGTAGAACATCGGTTTGTGCGCGGCGACGATGCCCAATGGCACGCCGATCAGCACGCACACCAGGGTGGCGAACAACACCTGGGCGAGGGTTTCCATGGTTTCCTGCCAGTACCCCAGGTTGAGGATCAGCAGAAAGGAGGCAATGACGAAAACGGTCAGGCCCCATTTGCGTTGGATGAAGTGTGCCAGTAGCGCGATGAGGCCGATCAATGCCAGCGGGTTGAACCAGGTCAGCGCAAAAGTCACGCCGTGGATCATCGTTTCCAGCGACACGGCGATTGCGTCGAAGGTGTTGGCGCCGTGTTGCGTCAACCATTCAACGAAGCCCGCGATGTACTGGCCTAAGGGTATTTTCTGATCAATCAGCATGGTAGTGAACGTCCGCATGCAAGGAAATAAACAGCCCGGGCGAGCGAACTCGCCCGGCGTAAGCGATGCTTCCTAAATCAAGGCTGCGCCAATTTGGCTTTCACGGCCTCCAGGCCTGGTTTACCGTCAATGGTGGTCACGCCAGCGAGCCAGGTATCGAGCACCTGTGGATTCTTTTTAAGCCAGGCCTTGGCGGCCGCGTCAGGCTTCATTTTGTCGTCCAGGACGTTGCCCATCAGCGTGCTTTCCATGTCGAGGGTAAACACCAGGTTTTTCAGCAACTGACCCACGTTGCTGCATTCCTGCGCGTAACCCTTGCGGGTGTTCGTATAGATGGTCGCCTGGCCGAAGTTCGGGCCGAAGTATTCGTCGCCGCCGGTCAGGTACTTCATCTTGAATCGAGTGTTCATCGGGTGCGGTTCCCAGCCCAGGAACACCACGGCGGTGTTGCGGCGCTGGGCGCGATCGACTTGCGAGAGCATGCCTGCCTCGCTGGACTCGACCACCTTGAAGCCGGCGTCTTTCAGGCCAAAGGCGTTCTTGTCGATCATGCTCTGGATCAGGCGGTTGCCGTCGTTACCCGGTTCAATGCCATAGATCTTGCCGTCGAGTTCTTTCTTGAACTTGGCGATGTCGGCGAAATCTTTCAGACCTTTGTTATACAACTCTTCGGGGACCGCGAGTGTGTATTTTGCGTTTTCCAGATTAGCGCGCACCGTGTCAACGGTGCCGGCATCGCGGTAGGCCTTGATGTCGTTTTCCATGGTCGGCATCCAGTTGCCGAGGAACACGTCCATGTTCTTGCCGTCGGCGAGGGACTTGTAGGTCACCGGCACGGAAATCATTGTGGTCTTGGTCTTGTAGCCCAGGGCGTCGAGAACGACGCTGGTGGTGGCGGTGGTGACGGTAATGTCCGTCCAGCCGACATCGGAGAAGTTTACGGTGCTGCATTGGGCCGGTTCTGCGGCTTGAGCCAGAAACGGCAGACTCAGCATGGCGGCCAACAACAACGACGGGGAACCTTTCATAAGGGGGGACTCCTTGGTGTTTTTTTTGGCAGTGTTCCGACTGGACCACCGCACTTATCTGTTGCGGTTGGATGGCGTTTTGGAGACAGCTCTACCACGGCGCCTTGCAATCGAGTCGATACGATCATGTACCAGTGAAAATCTGACGCCTACAGGGTGCGTCGTAACCAGTACAGGGATGGTCGCATCCAGTGTCGGTGACGTCGTTTACAGCTTTTTTCAGCCCGTTTTGCCCTTCTGATCCGCAAAAAAACGGCGAAAACACAGCGTAAGCGGCCTGCGGCGCTAGCGGACATGAGTGCGTCGGTGTGAGACGTTGAACGACATGACAAAAGCCTGATGATGCGGCCATCTCGGCGGATTGCAGCTTGAGCGTAGCAGCTCCGTCACTGGGCGCTTTTGCGCCTGGAGCAGGCACATCCAGGAGTTCAGCAGTAATGGCTATCAGCGTTTTCGACCTGTTCAAAATCGGCATCGGCCCTTCCAGTTCGCACACCGTGGGGCCTATGCGCGCCGCGGCGCTGTTCGTGCAAGGTTTGCGTGAACAGGGACTTTTGGAGCAGGTGCAGCGCGTCGAAGTTCAGCTTTATGGCTCGCTTTCGGCCACCGGCATCGGTCACGGCAGCGACAACGCGGTGATCATGGGGCTGATGGGCGAGTGGCCGGACGCGATCGATCCGTCGCAAATCGGCATCCGCATCGAAGCCCTGCGTGAAACCAACACGCTATTGCTCGACGGTCGCTTGTCGGTTCCGTTCATCTGGGCCCGGGACATGCGCCTGATCGACGAGAACCTGCCGTTCCATCCCAACGCCATGACCCTGGTTGCCGAAGGCGATCACGGTGAACTGCATCGCGACACCTACTATTCCATCGGTGGCGGTTTTGTCGTCGATGAAGCACAGGCTTCCAGCGGCGTGGTGGATCTGGATCGCACCGTGCTGCCTTACGACTTCTCCAGTGCCGTCGAGTTACTCAGTCTGTGCAAGCAGCACAACCTGCGCGTTGCAGAGCTGATGATGGCCAACGAAAAAGTCTGGCGCAGCGAAGAGGAAATTCGCGCCGGCCTGATGAAGCTCTGGCGCGCGATGCAAGATTGCGTGGAGCAAGGCCTCAAGCACGAAGGCATCCTGCCTGGCGGCCTGAATGTGCGTCGTCGAGCTGCCAAACTGCACCGCAGCCTGCAAGAACTGAACAAGCCCAACGTGATTGGCTCGACCTTGAGCGCCATGGAGTGGGTGAACCTGTTCGCCTTGGCGGTCAACGAGGAAAACGCTGCCGGCGGGCGCATGGTTACGGCACCGACCAACGGCGCGGCGGGGATCATTCCGGCGGTACTGCACTACTTCATGAAGTTCAGCGAGGCGGTGACCGACGCCAATGTGGTTGATTACTTCCTCAGTGCCGCGGCGGTGGGGATTCTGTGCAAGAAGAACGCCTCGATCTCCGGTGCTGAAGTCGGTTGCCAGGGTGAAGTCGGTTCGGCCTGCGCCATGGCGGCGGCCGGGTTGGCGGAGATTCTCGGGGCCACGCCGGAGCAGCTGTGTAACGCGGCGGAAATCGGCCTGGAACACAACCTCGGCCTGACCTGCGATCCCGTGGGCGGACTGGTGCAAGTGCCGTGCATCGAGCGCAATGCGATTGCCGCGGTGAAAGCGATTAACGCGGCGCAGATGGCTCTGCGGGGCGACGGTCAGCACTTTATCTCGCTGGACCGGGTGATCCGCACCATGCGTGATACCGGCGCTGACATGCATGACAAATATAAAGAGACATCGCGTGGTGGATTGGCTGTCAGTGCAGTTGAGTGTTGAGACCGGGTTGACCCTATCGCGGGCTTGCCCGCGATAGGGCCAGACCAGTCAAAACTGCGCACCAAGTGAGCATCCGATTCAAAACGCGCCACCTTTTAGCGCGTCGTAAACAGACAAGCCTGTCTTCCCCAGTCAGGGATCCAATTCGAGCCTGACCGTCCGTCACCTGTGCTTGCGGTGACACTCTCCTCTGGAGCGTCGCAGCCCTGTTCCCACAAGTGCTACCGATTTGCTCACACGCAACGGGGTAGCGGGTTTGCGGCCTCTAATGGCACTTATGACCTCTTATCTCTGCGCGCCATATCTAGACGCATCGCGACGTCGTTTTCAGGAGTTATTGAACGCGTATTCAATTTAGGCATGGCAATTGCTCTGTCATTACAAAGCCCGTCTCCCGCGCGAGAACGATGGCAATAAAAAGAGCCTCCGCCTGAGGCCATCACCCGCTTTGTGTGAGGAGATACCGCGATGACGACGTTCAACTCCGGGGCCCAACCCCAGAACCGTGCGCCTCAATCCATCGGCTTTTTGCTGCTGGACAATTTCACGCTTATTTCTCTGGCCTCCGCAGTAGAGCCTCTGCGCATGGCCAACCAATTGTCCGGCCGCGAGCTGTATCGCTGGAGCACACTCACCGTCGATGGGGGTCAGGTCTGGGCCAGTGACGGTCTGCAGATCACCCCCGACGCCTCCATGCACAAAGCGCCTCCCATGGACACCATCATCGTCTGCGGCGGTATCGGCATTCAGCGCACCGTAACCCGCGAGCACGTGTCGTGGCTGCAAAGCCAGGCGCGTCAATCCCGTCGTCTCGGCGCGGTCTGCACCGGCAGCTGGGCCCTGGCGTGCGCCGGTCTGCTGGACGGTTTCGATTGCAGCGTGCACTGGGAATGCCTGGCGGCGATGCAGGAAGCTTTCCCGCGGGTAGCCATGAGCACCCGGCTGTTCACCCTCGACCGCAACCGTTTCACCAGCTCCGGCGGCACCGCGCCGCTGGACATGATGCTGCACCTGATCAGCCGCGATCATGGCCGTGAGCTGTCGGCCGCGATCTCGGAAATGTTCGTCTACGAGCGTATCCGCAACGAGCAGGATCACCAGCGCGTGCCGCTCAAGCACATGCTCGGCACCAACCAGCCGAAGTTGCAGGAAATCGTGGCACTGATGGAAGCCAACCTCGAAGAGCCGATCGACCTCGACGAACTGGCGGTGTACGTCGCTGTTTCGCGTCGTCAGCTGGAGCGGTTGTTCCAGAAATACCTGCACTGCTCGCCGTCGCGTTACTACCTGAAACTGCGCCTGATCCGCGCTCGGCAGCTGCTCAAGCAAACGCCGATGTCGATCATCGAAGTGGCGTCGGTATGTGGTTTCGTGTCTACGCCGCACTTCTCCAAGTGCTACCGCGAATACTTCGGCATTCCGCCACGCGACGAGCGCGTGGGTTCCAACACCACACAGCAAGTGGCAATGATGCCGCTGCCGCAAGCGCTGGTGCTGTCGCCGTTGTCCGGACCGCTGTCGGCGTTGAGTCAGGCGCGCAATGAGTCGACTTTTGCCAGCGTAAGGCTCTAATGCTCTGATCGTTCCCACGCTCTGCGTGGGAATGCCTCAATGGACGCTCTGCGTCCGCTTCGGCAGGGACGCGGAGCGTCCCGGGCTGCATTCCCACGCAGAGCGTGGGAACGATCATGGCGAGGCGGTACTCAGGCGCTACGGCTTTGCTGATACTCCGCCAACGCGGGCAGCAATTGTTTGTCGATCGCCTGGCGCACGGCCGGCAGGATGGTCGCGCTGCTAGTGTACATCTGCTTGACCATGGTCCGCAGCGTCATCGCCCGCTCATCGTTCAAGCCTCGCACTGCACACTCGCAAGCCTGCTCGGCTGTAGAGCCATTCGGTACTTGAAAACCCAACGATTTCAGCTGGCCCAACAGGTCTTCCTGGTCAATCAAATCGGCGTGCATCATGACGCAATCCTTCTTCAGGGAACGGTGTCGTGGATCGATTCTGGTAGGGGCTGTGGATGTCGGCAAGGACGATTTGTCGCAATGGCCGCTATACCTATGAACAGGTCGTTTTCGGCTAACTTGCGAACGATGGGAGTGGGCACACTGGACTCAGCTGGCTTCACGAAGGTTTGGTCACCCTCGCGCAACGGCTCCTCAACAGTACCCACCTCTGCCCCGATCCTGTCACGGCTTGATCGGGGTTTTTTTTGGCTGTGAATCAGTGGATTTTGTGTTGCCTGTGCGGACGCCATCGCGGTCTAGCGTTGCAACACCAAAATCCGCGACAACAACTCATCCCGATCAACATAACAACCCTGGAAATGCCGGGCACCCGTAGCGGGATCGAAAGCGTTGCGGGCGTGCAGGGTGCGACGGTTATCAAAGCACCACAGCTCGCCGGGATTGAGCCTTTGCATCAGCCTGAACCGCCCCTCGCGGGTCATCGCAATGAAGCGACGGTAAGCGCGATACAGCCTGGGCATTTGCTCGACTGAAGCATCGAACGGCCCCCGCAAAAAGTTCGCCATGCGGATTTCCGACACTTGCCCGAACGCATCCAGGGCGATGATTGGCGCCAGACAGCGGTAGTCGCTGTGGCGGTCCTTGTTGCGGAACTCCACGGGGATTTCACACAAGGCCTGAAACGCCTCGGGATCTTCCCGACGCAAGGCTTCAGCGATGGCAAAACCGTCGACGAAAATACTCTCGCCACCGTCGGCGTCATTGACCAGGCAATGCAGAAATTGCAGCCCCGGTTGCAACTCTCGGGTCGGCAGGTCGCTGTGCAGCGGCAGGTTGAAGGCGGTGTAGGCATTGCTGTCGGCGTCGGCCTTGGATTGCACGTTGAACAGCACACCGAAATTGCTCTCGCGGATGAAGGAGATCCGCTGTGCGATCAGCTTCAGCGAGCCCGGCTCCGTCGGTACGCCGCGAACCTGGGTCAGGCCGATGTCGCGCACGGCCAGCAGCCATTGCAGCAAGGCATCGTTGTCGTCCATCAACGCCTGATAGTCGAACACCGGCAACTTCAGCTGGGCGCCCCACAGCTTGCTTTTCGGTTTGGTGGCCCGGCGTTCGGCGCGGGATTCGTCGTCATAGGCGTGGGCTCGCAGCCATCCCGGGTCGAAGCGGCTGCGGTGGCCGTCCTGCCAATCGACACACAGGCAACCATCGGCATCGATTCGCGCACTGTCGGGGATCAGATTCTCCGCGACATCGACGATTTCCAGTACTTGCTCGCGGGTCACCGTGTAGACGCACTGCGGGCACGGGCAGTTGTCCCGTAGCCATTGATGATGAAAAGGGCTGACCCGACCGTCCGCCCACTGCACTTGAATTCGGTCCGCCAGGGTGTGCGCGGCGGTCAACGCGCTGATCAACGGGTAGGTGCGGAAATCGGCAAAAGCGGCGGCAGTGTTCATGGCGAGCTCCTTGTTATTTTTCGGGCGGTAAGGCGATTACCCGGCCGATGAAGGCGGGGGCGGGCAGGTCGGCTTGCTCGGCGACAATGGCTTGCAGCTTGCTCAAGGTTTCTTCGCCGAACGGAGCGGATCGCGGTCCGGCGAGGTCGACGTGCAGCAGCATTTGTTCATTGCCCGCCAGCTCTTTGTCACCGCCCACCAGATGCAGGCTGTGGTAGAGGTGCAGGCGCTTGCGGTCATGGCCGATGATCTGGGTGTGCACTTCGACATCGGCATCGAGCTTCACTTCGTGCAGGTAGTTGAGGTGCAGCTCGAGGGTGAACAGCGAGTTACCGCTGGCTTCGCGGTTGCTGCTGTCCATGCCCAGCCGATCCATCAGCGCGTCGGTGGCGTAGCTGAAAATCAGCAGATAGAAGGCATCGCGCAGGTGGCCGTTGTAGTCGACCCAGTCGGGGATGATTTTGGTTTGGTAGGTGGTGAGGGTGGGCATGATTGGTGCTCCAAGCAGGTGGATGATCGTTCCCACGCAGAGCGTGGGAACGACCAGTGGGAAGGGTTACTCGCAAAACGCCATCCCATGCTTCTCTTTGGTGGTCTTCACCGCCTCCAGCACTGCCAGCAAGCAATCATCACGATAGCGCTCCAGCGCCGAGATGCTGTGCTTGCCCAATTGCTCGCTGGTGCCGTCCACCACGTCATCGATCAATTTGTCGGTCAGCTCCGGTGCCGGCAGATACGTCCAGGGCAGCTGCAACGCCGGCCCGAATTGCGCCATGAAGTGCCGCATGCCTGCGTCGCCGCCCGCCAGGGTGTAAGTCAGGAAGGTGCCCATGAACGACCAGCGCAGGCCCGCGCCAAATCGAATCGCGTCGTCGATTTCGCCAGTGGTCGCCACGCCATCGTTGACCAGATGCAGCGCCTCACGCCACAGCGCTTCGAGCAGCCGGTCGGCGATAAACCCGGGTACTTCCTTGCGCACATGCAGCGGGCGCATGCCTAAGGATTCATAGACTTTCATTGCCGCTTGCACCGCTTCTGGCGCAGTGTTTTTGCCGCCGACCACTTCCACCAATGGCAGCAGGTAAACCGGGTTGAACGGGTGCCCGACCACGCAGCGTTCCGGGTGGGTCGAACCCTCGTAGAACTCGCTCGGCAACAGCCCCGAGGTACTGGAGCCGATCAAGGCATCGGGCTTGGCCGCCGCGCTGATTTTGCTGTGCAATTCCAGTTTCAGGTCCAGTCGTTCTGGAGCACTTTCCTGAATGAAATCCGCGTCGCGAACGCATTCTTCGATGGTGGCGACAAAGCGCAGCCGATCCTGCGACGCGCCGGGTGCCAGGCCTTGTTTTTCCAGCGCGCCCCAGGCATTGGCAACGCGTTTGCGCAGCGTCGCTTCGGCACCGGGCGCCGGGTCCCAGGCCACCACGTCGAGGCCGTGGGCGAGGGCGCGGGACACCCAGCCGCTGCCGATGACACCGCTGCCTAGCGCGGCGAAGGTTTTGATTTCAGTGATAAAGCTCATGGCGACGTCCTGAAGAATTCGATGATCCCTGTGGGAGAGGGCAAGCCCGCTCCCACAGGGTTAGGTGTACGTTTGGTTAACCGCGTTTGGTCAGGCCCATTTTTGCCCGGCCCTCGGCCGGCGTCAGAACGCGGGCGCCGAGGCGGCTGAGGATTTCCGAGGCGCGCTCGACCAGTTGGCCGTTGGTCGCCAAAACACCCTTGTCCAGCCACAAATTGTCTTCCAGACCGACCCGCACATTGCCGCCGAGCAGCACCGCTTGCGCCGCCATTGGCATCTGCATGCGACCGATGCCGAACCCGGCCCAGACCGCATCGGCCGGCAGGTTGTCGACCATGGCTTTCATGGTGGTGGTGTCGGCCGGCGCGCCCCACGGGATGCCCAGGCACAACTGGAACAACGGGTTGTCCAGCAAGCCTTCCTTGATCATCTGCTTGGCGAACCACAGGTGGCCGGTGTCGAAGATTTCCAGCTCAGGCTTAACGCCCAGCTCTTGAATGCGTTTGGCGCCAGCACGTAGCTGCGCCGGGGTAGACACGTAAATGGTGTCGCCGTCGCCGAAGTTCAGGGTGCCGCAATCCAGGGTGCAGATCTCCGGCAGCAGTTCTTCGACGTGGGCCAGACGGGTCAGCGGGCCGACCAGGTCGGTGTTCGGGCCAAACTCCATCGGATTCTCGCCCGCGCCGATTTCCAGGTCGCCCCCCATACCGGCCGTGAGGTTGACGATGATGTCGACGTCAGCCTCGCGGATGCGCTCCATCACTTCGCGATACAGCGCCACGTCACGGCTGAACTTGCCGGTTTGCGGGTCGCGAACGTGGCAGTGGACCACGGTGGCGCCAGCCTTGGCGGCTTCCACGGCGGCCGCGGCGATTTGTTTCGGGGTGACCGGCACGTGTGGGCTTCTGGCGGTCGTGTCGCCAGCACCGGTGAGTGCGCAGGTGATGATGACGTCGTGGTTCATGAGGCGGTTCCTTCAGGCGTGATTTTTAGGTGTGGCTCAGGGCGTGACGATGCCGTTCGCAGCCCGCATCGGGCTGCGAATCGGTGGTTCATTTCGGTTCTATTTACTGGTCAGTTTCAGGTTTTCAGCCGCCGGTTTGCCATCGAAGGTGGTCACGCCTTCGAGCCAGCGTTGCTTGTCTTGCGGGTGATCCTTGAGCCATTGCTTGGCCGATTCGAAAGCGTCTTTGTGATCGAGCAGCGGCTGCATCATCCGGCTCTCGTCTTCGGCGGTGTAGGTCAGGTTGCTCAGCAAACGACCAATGTTCGGGCATTGCTCGGCGTATTTCGGCGCGGTGACCGTCCACACGGTGGCCATGCCTTCGTTCGGGCCGAGAGCGTCTTCGCTGCCGGTGAGGTAAGTCATTTGCACGTTGACATTCATCGGGTGCGGCGCCCAGCCGAAGAACACCACGGCCTCCTTGCGCCGCACGGCGCGATCCACCGCCGCAAGCATGCCGGCTTCGCTGGACTCGACCAGCTGGAACTTGCCCAGGCCAAACTGGTTCTTGGCGATCATCGCCTTGATCTGGGTGTTGGCGCCCGAACCTGGCTCGATGCCATAGATTTTGCCGCCCAGTTCTTTTTCGAATTTGGCGATGTCGGCGAAGGTTTTCAGGCCTTTGTCGGCGAGATAAGTCGGCACGGCGAGGGTGGCGCGAGCATCCTTGAGGCTCGGCGCTTCAAGCACTTCGACCTGCTTGGCCTCGACAAACGGCGTGATGGTCTGCGTCATCAGCGGGTTCCAGTAACCGAGGAACAAGTCCAGGCGCTGGTCGCGAATCCCGGCGAAGATTATTTGCTGGGAGGCGCTGGTCTGTTTGGTGTTGTAGCCGAGGCCGTCGAGCAATACTTGGGTCATGGCGCTGGTGGCGATCACATCGGTCCAGTTCACTACACCCATGCGCACGTTCTGGCACGACGCGGGTTCGGCCGCCATGACGCTGGCGCTCAAGAAAGCGGTACCGCTGAGTGCAAGAACACAGCTGCTGATCAGTCGTTTCATGTCGGGTTCCTCGGCAGGTCGTTGTTGTGGGTTCCGGTGTCTGATGCGCCGGTGATCTCAAGTTACGCAGCAAAGCCCCCGTAAAAACGCACTGCGGCGACCAGCTCTTGCACTGCAGCGACCTGCGCGCTTGAATGCCGGTTGCAAGTGGCGTATCAACGTCCACACGCTTCCCGCCCTCTCGTTACCTGCCAGTCGAGTGCGCTCCATGTCCCAGGATTTCTACTTCTTGTTGATGCCGGGTTTTTCGGCGATCGGTTTCATCTCGGCCATCGAGCCGTTGCGGGTCGCCAATCGCTTTCGCGGCGAGCTGTACCGCTGGCATGTGTTGAGCGCCGATGGTGGGGCGGTGTTGGCCAGTAACGGCATGTCGGTCAACGCCGATGCGGCGCTGGAACCCCTGAAGAAAGGCGCGACCTTGTTGGTGGTCGCCGGTTTCGAGCCGTTGAAATTCACCACCCCGGCGCTGGAGCACTGGCTGCGCCGCTTGGACAACGAAGGCGTGACCCTTGGCGCCATCGACACCGGCAGCTTTGTCCTCGCCGAAGCCGGCCTGCTCGACGGCCATCGCCTGACCCTGCATTGGGAAGCCATCGACGCCTTCAAGGAGTCTTATCCACAGCTGAGCGTCACTCAGGAGTTGTTCGAGATCGACCGCCGCCGCATCACCTCCGCCGGCGGCACGGCCTCTATCGATTTGATGCTCGACCTCATCGGCCAGGCCCACGGCCCGGAACTGGCGATTCAGGTCAGCGAACAGTTCGTACTCGGGCGCATCCGCCCGCGCAAAGACCACCAGCGCATGGAAGTCGCCACGCGGTATGGCATCAGCAACAAGAAACTGGTGCAGGTGATCGGGGAGATGGAGCAGCACAGCGAACCGCCGCTGAGTACGTTGGAATTGGCGGAATCGATCAAGGTGACGCGACGGCAACTGGAGCGATTGTTTCGGCTCCACTTGAACGACACGCCGAGCAATTTCTACCTGAGATTACGGCTGGAAAAGGCGCGGCAGTTGCTGCGGCAGACGAACATGAGTGTGCTGGAAGTGAGCATCGCGTGCGGGTTCGAATCTCCGTCGTATTTCACTCGCAGCTATCGGGCGCGGTTTGAACGGTGCCCGCGGGAAGACCGGCGTACCGCCCAGGCATGATCATTCCCACGCTCTGCGTGGGAATGCCGCCATGGACGCTCCGCGTCCGCTTCGAAGTGGCGCGGAGCGTCACCGGATGCGTTCCCACGCAGAGCGTGAGAACGATCAATGGAGGATGTTACTTTTTCATTAAGGCCGAACACGCTGTTTTGTAGGCTTCATGCTGATACTTGTTCAGCGTCGCCGGCAGTTCGAAATTGTGTTTTTTTGCCTGCGCATTAATCGTCTGCGGCGACAGCAACGTCACCTCGCAACTCTCCAGCAACTGAAAAATGCCCTCGATCTTGAACGTGGTCGGCC
This sequence comes from Pseudomonas sp. JL3, assembly GCF_031570575.1. Classification (NCBI taxonomy): domain Bacteria; kingdom Pseudomonadati; phylum Pseudomonadota; class Gammaproteobacteria; order Pseudomonadales; family Pseudomonadaceae; genus Pseudomonas; species Pseudomonas sp. JL3. Next base: position 23,224 of record NZ_JAKWJK010000026.1, on the reverse strand, counting down.
CACCGGCAAACTCACCTTTCTTGCTGCGCTTCTTGATCGCGATCCGGTCGATGGAATTCTCACGCACAAACGACGCGACCTGAGCGGCAAAGACTTTGACGTTTGCGGCTTCGTCGTCATCGTCGAGGGCGATTTTTTTGGTGGCCAGAGCGACGTGGCTAAGCGTCTGTCCGTCCAGGGAGGCCACGGCGATGATCGCTTCGCTGCCTTTGATTTCGATGCCGCAGATATTCATGAATTTATGCCCCTATGGGCGAACCGGATAGCGTTGATGTTGACGTAATTGAGGCGTGAAGTCATCTCGTCGAGTGGCGGCAGGCAGACCTCGACCGTTGGTCGGCAAACCGCTTTTACCTGTTATTTCTGACAGTAGACGTCGATCGGTGCCATGCCTATGTTTATCCCACATCCGGCCTGTTGAGGGCCGTCAGCTCTGTTAATCACTCAAGGACCGGGTCAGATGAAACTTCGGAAAAATGTTCGTTCGTTGACCGTTGCTGAGAAACAGAAATTTGTCGCCGCTTGTCTCCAGCTCAAGGCGACAGGCCGATACGATCAGTATGTGCATCAGCATCATCACGTGATGGTGCCCACTGTTCTACCTCACGAACCGCGCGATCCCAACTACCGAAACGGCGCGCATCGGGGACCTTCATTCCTGCCCTGGCATCGAGAGTTCCTGCTTCAGTTTGAAGCTGATCTGCAAGCCATTGACCCGTCGATCACCATCCCCTACTGGAACTGGACAGAAGACGCTGCCGATCCGCAGAACTCGCCGGTGTGGGCAGATAACTTCATGGGCGGCAATGGCGTGGAGAACGACGAATGGCGAGTGGCGAGCGGTCCTTTTGCCTTCAAGTTCGGGAAGTGGCCCGTTCCGTCATACCCTGATGATGGTCTGCCGGGGGCGGGATTGAAGCGTCAGTTCGCTCTAGTGGTGAACTCACTGCCAACCCCTGAAGATCTGCAGATGGCAATGCGCGAAAGTTTGTATGACACACCGCCATATGACTCCAGTCATTGCGTACGCGGTTTCAGAAACCGTCTGGAGGGCTGGATCACCCAACGCGGTGACCCTCAGGTGAAGACCTCGAGTTCCCAGTTACATAATCGGGTGCATCTTTGGGTGGGTGGCAACATGCTGCCGATGACTTCTCCCGATGACCCGGTGTTCTTTCTTCATCACTGTTTCATCGACAAAGTCTGGGCTGACTGGCAGGCCCGGATGGCGCAAGACAACGGTCAATGGGGGCCGCACTACGCGCCACTGACAAACGGCCCCGAGGGCCACAACTACAATGACGTACTCAGACCCTGGACGCGGCAGATCAGCGAGGTAATGGACATTGCAGCGTTGGGTTATGAGTACGAGCAGGTACCAAGCTTGATGGCAGAGCCTCAGCGATTTAATAAATCGCCATTCCTGGAGTGATGGGGGCTAAGTCAGTAAATCGATGGAAAGATCGCAGCCTGCGGCAGCTCCTCGGTGAATATTCCGGTGGAGCTGCCCAGGCTGCGATCTTGTTGGTTGTTTCTTACAGCTCAAGCTGGTTGGCATTGATGCCAAATGCCGCGGCAATTTTCTCCCGTGTCGCCTTGCGGGGCTTGGCGACAGTCTCCTGCTGGGCGAAAGCCGGTTGCGAAATGCCCATGCGCTTGGCAACTTCATCCTGCGTAAGGTTCAGGTGTTCGCGCCAGGCGCGAATAGGGAGGCTCCATCGACGATGCGGCTCACTACTTCATGGGGGATCAAATAATTCTCCATTCTTATGTTTTTACTCCTGCCCAATCGACTCCAAAAACTCCGACCGCTCGTCACTCATGCGCGCCATGCAATCGTTCTGCGCAATGGTGAACGCCTTGCTACCGCTCGTCGCCGGGAACGCTTCCACCGCGCAATCGGCATCTCGGGTTTTCAGCCATTGCTGCTGTGCGGTTTTGATTTTGGCGGTGATGTCGGTCAGTTGCGCCTTGTTGTTGCCGTAAAGCGTTTGCATGCGCTCGGTCAGGCTTTGGTAGTTGTCGCTCAGCAGCTGTTCGGCGGTGGTTCTGCTATAGGCCGAGCATTCCAGGGTCTGGATTTCGTTTTCGACGGCGTCGCAGGGGTTGTCGTCGGCCTCTTCAGCTGCTTGTACGCCAGTCGCTATCAGTGCCAAAGCCAGGAAGATCGATTTCATTGCGCCGCCGCCCCTTAATCCAGTCATGCATTCAGTAGAACATCCAGTGATGCGGCGAATTCTGGCCCAAGCGGGCGACGTTGGATAGGTAGGCAATGACGCCTGTTGACGACCCTTTGTCGCGGATTGACGCTTTCGGCAATTCCCCTGTCGTTTTTGCACCCGGCTGCCCCGGCCCTCAGGCATATGCTGGCCCCAAAGCGCCGGCACACGATTCGGCGCATGAATCGCTAATAGGGGACAGCCTGATGAGCCCAGCCGAATTGCACGCCGACAGCATCGTTATCGACGGGCTGATTATTGCCAAGTGGAACCGCGAGCTGTTTGAAGACATGCGCAAGGGCGGTCTGACTGCGGCCAACTGCACCGTGTCGGTGTGGGAGGGCTTCCAGGCCACTGTCAACAACATTGCCGCCAGCCAGAAGCTGATCCGCGAGAACAGCGACCTGGTGATTCCGGTGCGCACCACCGCCGATATCCGCAAGGCCAAGGAGCAGGGCAAGACCGGCATCCTCTTTGGCTTCCAGAATGCTCACGCGTTTGAAGACCAGATCGGCTACGTCGAGGTCTTCAAGCAGCTGGGCGTCGGCATCGTGCAGATGTGCTACAACACCCAGAACCTGGTGGGTACCGGTTGCTACGAGCGCGATGGCGGCCTGTCGGGTTTCGGTCGTGAAATCGTCGCCGAGATGAACCGTGTCGGCGTCATGTGCGACCTGTCCCACGTCGGCTCGAAAACATCCGAAGAAGTCATCCTCGAATCCAAGAAGCCGGTCTGCTACTCCCACTGCCTGCCGTCGGGTCTGAAAGTTCACCCGCGCAACAAATCCGACGAAGAGCTGAAGTTCATCGCCGATCACGGCGGTTTCGTGGGTGTGACCATGTTCGCGCCGTTCCTGGCCAAGGGCATCGATTCGACCATCGACGACTACGCCGAAGCGATCGAATACACCATGAACATCGTCGGCGAAGACGCCATCGGCATCGGCACCGACTTCACCCAGGGCCATGGCCAGGATTTCTTCGAATACCTGACCCATGACAAGGGCTATGCCCGCCGTCTGACCAGCTTCGGCAAGATCATCAACCCACTGGGCATCCGCACCGTGGGCGAGTTCCCGAACCTGACCGAGACCCTGCTCAAACGCGGCCATTCCGAGCGGGTGGTGCGCAAGATCATGGGCGAGAACTGGGTGAACGTCCTCAAAGACGTTTGGGGCGAATAAGCCACCGCACCTCTGAATCCTTTCCCCCGGCCGTCCGTGCCGGGGGCAACACAACGAATTTTCTGGAGTTAAGTTTCCATGGCCAAGATCGCCCCGCAATTGCCAATCGAAGTCGACAGTGAAACCGGTGTCTGGACCTCCGACGCCCTGCCGATGCTGTACGTGCCGCGCCATTTCTTCGTCAACAACCACATGGGCATCGAGGAAGTGCTGGGCGCCGACGCCTACGCCGAAATCCTCTACAAGGCCGGCTACAAGTCCGCCTGGCACTGGTGTGAAAAAGAAGCTGAGTGCCACGGCCTGGAAGGCGTTGCAGTGTTCGAGCATTACATGAAGCGCCTGTCGCAACGCGGCTGGGGCCTGTTCAAGATCCAGGACATCGACCTCGACAAAGGCACCGCCAGCGTCAAGCTCGAACACTCCGCATTTGTCTACGTGTACGGCAAGGTCGGGCGCAAGGTCGACTACATGTTCACTGGCTGGTTCGCCGGCGCCATGGACCAGATCCTGGCTGCTCGCGGCAGCAAGATCCGCACGGTCGCCGAACAAGTCTACGGTGGCTCCGAAGAAGGCCACGACGACGGTTTGTTCACCGTCAAGCCGTTGTAAGTCGAGGACCCCGCCATGGCTTTCGAAGCAATGTTCCAGCCGATCCAGATCGGCAAACTGACCATCCGCAACCGCGTGCTCAGCACCGCGCACGCCGAGGTCTACGCCACCGACGGCGGCATGACCACCGACCGGTACGTCAAGTATTACGAAGAGAAAGCCAAGGGCGGGATCGGCCTGGCGATTTGCGGCGGTTCCTCCAGCGTGGCCATCGACAGCCCGCAAGGCTGGTGGAAGTCGGTCAACCTGGCCGACGACCGGATCATTCCGCACTTCCAGAACCTGGCCGACGCCATGCACAAGCATGGCGCCAAGATCATGATCCAGATTACCCACATGGGCCGTCGTTCCCGCTGGGACGGCGAGCATTGGCCAACCCTGCTGTCGCCGTCGGGCATCCGTGAGCCGGTGCACCGCGCGACCTGCAAAACCATCGAGCCGGAAGAAATCTGGCGGGTGATCGGCAACTATGCCAGCGCCGCGGCACGGGCCAAGGCCGGTGGCCTGGATGGCGTCGAGCTGTCTGCCGTGCACCAGCACATGATCGACCAGTTCTGGAGCCCGCGGGTTAACAAACGTACCGACGAATGGGGCGGCAGCTTCGAAAACCGCATGCGTTTCGGCCTGGAAGTAATCAAGGCTGTGCGCAAGGAAGTTGGTCCGGATTTCTGCGTCGGCATCCGTCTGTGCGGTGATGAGTTCCACCCGGATGGCTTGTCCCACGAGGACATGAAACAGATCGCCAAGTACTACGACGACACCGGCATGATCGACTTCATCGGTGTCGTGGGCTCGGGTTGCGACACCCACAACACCCTGGCCAACGTTATTCCGAACATGAGTTATCCACCGGAGCCCTTCCTGCACCTGGCCGCCGGTATCAAGGAAGTGGTGAAGGCCCCGGTTTTGCACGCGCAGAACATCAAGGACCCGAACCAGGCAACCCGTATTCTGGAAGGCGGTTACGTGGACATGGTCGGCATGACCCGCGCCCACATCGCCGACCCGCACCTGATTGCCAAAATCAAAATGGGCCAGGTCGACCAGATCAAACAATGCGTCGGCGCCAACTACTGCATCGACCGTCAGTACCAGGGCCTGGACGTCTTGTGCATCCAGAACGCCGCGACTTCCCGTGAATACATGGGCGTGCCGCACATCATCGAGAAATCGACCGGTGTAAAGCGCAAGGTCGTGGTAGTCGGTGCCGGTCCTGCCGGGATGGAAGCGGCTCGTGTGTCGGCCGAACGTGGCCACGACGTGACCCTGTTCGAGAAGAAAGAATTCATCGGCGGGCAGATCACTACCGCGTCGAAAGCGCCACAACGGGACCAGATCGCCGGTATCACTCGTTGGTTCCAACTGGAACTGGCGCGTTTGAAAGTCGATCTGCGCCTGGGCGTGGCGGCGGATGCAGCGACCATTCTCGACCTGCGTCCAGACGTGGTGGTGCTCGCCGTTGGCGGTCATCCGTTCCTGGAGCAGAACGAGCATTGGGGCGCGGCTGAAGGCCTTGTGGTCAGCAGCTGGGACATCCTCGACGGCAAGGTTGCACCGGGCAAGAACGTGCTGGTCTACGACACCATATGCGAGTTCACCGGAATGTCGACGGCCGACTTCCTCGCTGACAAGGGCAGCCAGGTCGAGATCGTCACCGACGACATCAAACCGGGCGTGGCCATTGGCGGTACGTCGTTCCCGACTTACTACCGCAGCATGTACCCGAAAGAAGTGATCATGACCGGTGACATGATGCTGGAGAAGGTCTACCGCGAAGGCGACAAGCTGGTGGCGGTGCTGGAAAACGAATACACCGGCGCCAAAGAGGAGCGGGTGGTGGACCAGGTGGTCGTCGAGAACGGCGTGCGTCCGGACGAAGAAATCTACTACGCCATGAAGGAAGGCTCGCGCAACAAAGGCCAGATGGACATCGAAGCTTTGTTCGCGATCAAGCCGCAACCTTCGCTGAGCCAACCAGGTGACGGCTACTTGCTGTTCCGCATCGGCGACTGCGTGGCCCAGCGCAACACCCACGCGGCGATCTATGACGCGTTGCGGTTGTGCAAGGATTTCTAAGCCATGAACTGATCGTTCCCACGCTCCGCGTGGGAATGCCTCAATGGACGCTCTGCGTCCGCTTTTGATGTGACGCGGAGCGTCACGGGCTGCATTCCCACGCGGAGCGTGGGAACGATCATAGACCCCGAGGTCTTTGGGAGCTCCACATGTTGAACACCCTTCTTCCAATCCTGTTGTTCGCTGCCCTGGGCCTGGCTGTCCTGGGCGCGTTGCGGCGGGTGGCTATGTGGCGCCGAGGCCGGGCTTCGAAAGTCGACCTGATCGGTGGCCTGTTCGCCATGCCCAAGCGCTACATGGTCGACTTGCACCATGTCGTGGCGCGGGACAAATACATTGCCAACACCCACGTTGCCACGGCCGGTGGTGCAGTGGCGTCCATTGTGCTGGCGATTCTGGTGCATGGTTTTGGCCTGCATAACCGCATCCTCGGCTATGCACTGCTGCTGATGTCGGCGGTGATGTTTGTCGGCGCGATCTTTATGTTCCTGCGCCGTCGCAACCCACCGGCCCGCTTGTCCAAAGGCCCGTGGATGCGCCTGCCGAAAAGCCTGATGGCGTTCTCGGCATCGTTCTTCCTGCTGACCCTGCCGGTCGCCGGCATCCTTCCGGAAAACTTCGGTGGTTGGGTGGTGGCTGCGATCCTCGGCGTCGGCGTGCTCTGGGGCGTGTCGGAACTGTTCTTCGGCATGACCTGGGGCGGGCCGATGAAGCACGCCTTCGCCGGTGCCTTGCACCTGGCCTGGCACCGTCGCGCCGAGCGTTTTGGTGGCGGTCGTTCCACCGGTTTGAAGCCGCTGGATCTGAATGACCCGAACGCGCCACTGGGCGTGGAAAAACCCAAGGATTTCACCTGGAACCAACTGCTCGGCTTCGACGCCTGCGTGCAGTGCGGTAAATGCGAAGCCGCGTGCCCGGCGTTCGCCGCCGGCCAGCCGCTGAACCCGAAAAAACTGATTCAGGATATGGTCGTTGGCCTGGCTGGCGGTACCGATGCCAAATTCGCTGGCAGCCCGTATCCGGGTAAAGCCATCGGCGAACACGGTGGCAACCCGCATCAACCGATCGTCAACGGTTTGGTGGACGCTGAAACCCTGTGGTCCTGCACCACTTGCCGTGCCTGCGTCGAGGAATGCCCGATGATGATCGAGCACGTCGACGCCATCGTCGACATGCGTCGCCATCTGACCCTGGAAAAAGGCGCGACCCCGAACAAGGGCGCCGAAGTCCTGGAAAACCTGATCGCCACCGACAACCCTGGCGGTTTCGCGCCGGGCGGGCGGATGAACTGGGCGGCGGATTTGAACCTGAACCTGCTCAGCGAGAAGAAATCCACCGACGTGCTGTTCTGGGTCGGCGACGGTGCCTTCGACATGCGCAACCAGCGCACCCTGCGTGCCTTCGTCAAAGTGCTGAAAGCGGCCAAGGTCGACTTCGCGGTGCTGGGGCTTGAAGAGCGTGACAGTGGTGACGTGGCTCGGCGTCTGGGCGACGAAGCGACCTTCCAGCTGTTGGCCAAACGCAACATCCAGACCCTGGCCAAGTACAGCTTCAACCGCATCGTCACCTGCGACCCGCACAGTTTCCACGTGCTGAAAAACGAGTACGGCGCCTTCGACGGCAACTACCTCGTGCAGCACCACAGCACTTACATGGCGGAGATCATTGGCGACGGCGCCCTGAACCTCGGCCAGCACAAAGGCAGCAGCGTGACTTATCACGACCCGTGCTACCTCGGTCGCTACAACGGCGAATACGAGGCGCCGCGCGAAGTGCTGCGCGCCCTGGGCATCGAGATCAAGGAAATGCAACGCTCCGGTTTCCGTTCGCGCTGCTGCGGCGGCGGTGGCGGTGCGCCGATCACCGACATTCCGGGCAAGCAACGGATCCCTGACATGCGCATGGAAGACATCCGCGAAACCGGCGCCGAACTGGTGGCCGTGGGTTGTCCACAGTGCACTGCGATGCTCGAAGGCGTGGTCGAACCGCGTCCAATGATCAAGGACATCGCCGAACTGGTGGCTGATGCGTTGCTCGAAGACGCAACGCCGGGAAAGCCATCGGCACCGGCCAAACGTGAACCAGCGGAGGTGCATTGATGAGCGACATTATCCGCCGCGACCCACGTGCCGAATGGATCGCCCGCAACCGTCTGCACCCGCTGCACGCGGCGATGCAACCGGCGCAACACAGCTGGATGGGACCGAACGGCGTCATCCGCAAGAATCCTCACGGGATCGGTTTTATCGGCCCCAACGGCATCAAACGGATCGACCGCAGCGGCGCTCAGCAAGGCGGGGCGACCAAACGTTCAGCCGCGGTTGAAGTGCAATTACCGCTGCATCAAGTGGCTGTACCTGCGTTCTACATCAGCGTGGTGCCGGACATGGTCGGCGGCCGCTTGAGCAGCCACGACCGCGACTTGCTCGGCCTGGCCCATCAGTTGGCCGGCGAGGACGGCGCGGTACTGGCCGTGGTCTTCGGTGAGCACAAGGAAAACGCCTTCGCCACGGCTGGCGTGGATCGCTTGCTGGTGCTTGAGGGCGAAGAATTCAGCGGTTATGCACCGGAACAACGCGTCCAGGGCCTGCGGGCTGTGGATAACCAGTTCAGCCCGCGTCACTGGTTGCTGCCGGACAGCCGCAGCGGTGGTGGTGAACTCGGCCGGCGCTTTGCCGCCGCACTGGGCGAACGCCCGGCCACGCGGGTCTGGCAGGTCAAGGATCAGGAGTGCATCGGCCGCGCCGGTGCTGGTTTGCAGGATCTTGCACGTCCGGTCGCCCGCTTGATTCTGGCCGCCGCCGAATGCGCCGAACCGGTCAGCGAAACCCGTCACGAAGCGTTGCCGGTGGAGTTATCCACAGCGGTCGCTCGCAGCCTGTCGCGGATCGAAGATCTGGGCGCGGTGGCGGTGGACCCGGCGGCGATTCCGATGGCCGAAGCCGAGTTCATCTTCTCCGGCGGCAACGGGGTCAAGGACTGGGGACTTTTCCACAGGACCGCCGAAGCGCTGGGCGCGACCGAAGGCGCCTCCCGGGTGGCGGTGGACGATGGTTTCATGGCCCGCGACCGTCAGGTCGGTGCGTCCGGTACCTGGGTTACCGCGCGGGTTTACGTGGCGGTGGGGATTTCCGGGGCGATCCAGCACCTGCAAGGCATCGGTGCCTGCGACAAGGTGGTGGCGATCAACCTCGATCCGGGTTGCGACATGATCAAACGGGCCGACCTGTCGGTGATCGGTGAGAGCGCCGAGATTCTTCAAGCCTTGATCGATGCGGTAGAGGCTTACCGCAATGAAGCCAAGCGCGATGCGGCTTAAGGAAAGGAAAGGGTTATGAGCACGAAAATCATCAGCCTGGTGTCCATCGGCGCCCACCCGACCTCCGGCCGGCCACGCCGCGCCGAGCAGGATGCGCGGGCGGTTGAACTGGGTTTGCAACTGGCTGGGGATAACCTGCAAGTGCTGCATGCCGGCGACGTTGCGGAACCGGCACTGCGTGCTTATCTGGGCATGGGCCTGGAACAGTTGCACGTGCTGGAACAACCGGAAGGTGCTGACGCGCTGCCGGCGTTGACCGCGTATTTGCGCGATGCCGGGGCGCAAGTGGTGCTGACCGGCAGCCAGGCGGAAACCGGTGAAGGCTCGGGCATGTTGCCGTTCCTGCTGGCCGAAAGCCTTGGCTGGCCGCTGGTGGTGGGTTTGGCGCAAGTCGAATCCATCGACGGTGGTTCGGCGCTGGTGCTGCAGGCCTTGCCTCGCGGCCAGCGTCGGCGCTTGAAAGTACGCCTGCCGTTTCTGGCAACTGTGGATAACGCGGCGCCCAAGCCTCGGCAGAGCGCCTACGGTCCGGCGCGGCGCGGGGTGTTGCAGGCGGATGAAGTGGAAGTGATCGACGATGAACTTCTGGCGGTGGCCACGCTGCAACCGGCCAAGCCACGGCCCAAACGCTTGAAAGTGATCAAGGCCAAGAGCGGTGCAGACCGCATGAAGGCCGCGACGGCCAAGGCCAGTGGCGGCGGCGGGCAAGTGCTCAAGGGCGTCACCGCGCAGGCGGGCGCAGAAGCCATTCTCAAGTTGCTGATTGAAGAAGGCGTGGTTCGCTAACGGTCCTGTGGAGCCCGGTAAATGGCAGTTGAGTTTCGTTCGGCCCTGCGCGCGGATGCGCGTGAGATTGCTCGCTTGTTTCAGATTTCATCAGAAGGTGCGGCGGATTACATCTGGAGCCAACTGGCGCAGCCCGGCCAGGACCTGCTGGAGGTCGGTGCCAGTCGTTACGCGCGTGAAGACGTCGATTTCTCCTATCAGAACTGCCTGATCGCGCAGGCCGAGGGAAAGGTCATCGGCATGCTGCACAGCTACGCGATGCGCCACGATCCTCAGGCCGCTCCCGTGACCGATCCGGTCCTGGCGCCGTATGCCACGATGGAAATCCCCGACACCCTTTATATTTCGAGCCTGGCCCTGCATGAGGGCTGGCGCAATCAGGGGTTGGGTAAACAATTCCTCGCCTATGCCTACGACCGTGCCAACCGGTTGGGGCTCAACGGCTTGAGCCTGATCGACTACGCGGTGAACACCGGCGCCCGGCGGTTTTATGAGCGCCATGGCTTCCGGATTGTCGATACCTGCCAAATCACGCCGCATCCGATGATTCGGGTTACGGGTGAGGCTTATTTGATGTATCGGCCTTGAGGCCATGAACCCGCTCCCACAGGGGTTCAGTGTCGAACACTGATTATGTGCACATCAACGTTACCCACAATCCCTGTTAGTGCTTCTGTGGATAACATGTTCACCCCTCGCTACACCCCATGCCCCTCAAGCCCTCCAGCCCTTCGTACAAAAAACAACCAGCCTAAGCCCCGGTTTTTTCGAGCTTTTTCCACAGAACAACGTCGCTCGCAAGCCGATACTTGCCCCCAATCTCTGTTGGCGCTTCTGTGGATAAGATGTTCGCTGTCCGCTACAGGCTATATAAACCGTGGCTTTCAGTGGGTTGATCAAATAATACTCAATTGACTCTTTTCTTTCCCTGATTCTCCCGTAAACCCCGAATCCTCGCGGCTTTCAGCGGTTTTCCACAGAACCTGCAAAGTTGCCCCCAAAGTCTGTTGGCGCTTCTGTGGATAAGGTGTTCGCCATCCTCTGTACATCATATAAACCGTGCCCTGCAGACTTCTGATCAAAAAACGATCAATGCTTGCGTAAAACCCTGCTTCTGGATAAGTCACGGTTTTTCTTGGTTTTTTGTGAATAAATTTGCCCCGTCATCCACAGTTGTCCCCAATAGCTGTGGGTGGAGATGTGGATAACTTGTTCGCTAAACCCTGCAAGCCACGGCCCATATAGGCCACAACGCGATAGATCAGATTTCATACAGTTCTAAGGCGCTTCCTTGACTTCGATCTGTCGCCTGTCTTCACTCTCATGGCACAAGGACAACCGTCACTTATCCACATCTGGTTCAGGGAGAACGCGTGATGGATAGCCAGCCACATCGCTTGCACCCCAACCCTTGCGTGACCTGTGTACCGACCCCCGCCACCTTGCTACGTAAACGGATCCATCGTCGTGCCGCTAATCAGCGTGCTCGCCTATAGCGACCTTTATCCCTATGCCATAACGCCGCTGCCATTAAGGCCCGACCGTGCCCGGTGACCAGGCGTTTGTTCGTCTATCGATTGCAGGCAACCACAGAGTTGCCCATCTGCCTGAGAGGAAATGACCCATGACACGGATCGCCACGCCCATCAGCGACATCAAGGAACACTACGACGTGATCGTCATCGGCTCCGGCTACGGCGGCGGGATCGCGGCGTCGCGCCTGTCCCGCGCCGGCAAGCGGGTGTGCCTGCTGGAGCGAGGTCGGGAAATCCAGCCCGGCGAATATCCCAATACGATGTTGGCGGCCACGGAGGAGCTGCAAGTCCATGACCCGGACGGGCACATCGGTTCGCGCACCGGGTTGTTCGACCTGCACGTCAACGCCCAGCAGAACGTGGTGGTCGGTTGCGGCCTGGGCGGCACGTCGCTGATCAACGCCAACGTCGCGCTGGAACCAGAGCCCGGCGTGTTCGACGACCCGCGTTGGCCGCTAGCGGTGCGTGAACACCGCGACACGCTGCTCAAGGATGGATATGCCCGGGCCCGGGAGATGCTCAAGCCCAATCCGTACCCGAACACCGCGCCGAACCTGCCCAAACTCGACGCGAACAAAAAGTCCGCTGAGTACCTGAAGCAAGACGCACATTTCTACAAGCCGCCGATCAACGTGACCTTCGACAAGCTGCCGAACAACCTCAACCACGTCGGCGTCGAGCAATTGCCATGCAACCACTGCGGCGACTGCGTGTCGGGCTGTAACAACAAGGCCAAGAACACCACGCTGATGAATTACCTGCCGGACGCCTGGAACCACGGCGCGGAGATTTTCTGCCAGGCCGAGGTGCGGCATCTGGAGCGCGACGGCGATGGCTGGATCGTGCACTTCCAGTATCTGGACAGCGGCCGGGAGAAATTCTCCGCGCCGACGCTGTTCGTCAAGGCGGACATTGTCGTGGTGTCGGCCGGCACCCTGGGCTCCACCGAAATCCTCCTGCGTTCTCGGGACAAAGGCCTGTCGACGTCCAATCAGCTTGGCGAAAACATGAGCGGCAACGGCGACATCCTCGGTTTTGGCCACAACTGCGATGAAACGATCAACGGCATCGGTTTCGGCGCCCATCCGGCCAAGGAAATGAAACCGGTCGGCCCGTGCATCACCTCGATCATCGACATGCGTACCGAAGGTGACTGGCGCAGCCGCATGGTCATTGAAGAAGGCTCGATCCCCGGTGCGCTCGGCCGACCCATGGTGCCAAGCATGGCCGCGTTTGCCGGGTTGATCGGCAAGCCCACCGATGACAGTTTCAGTGGCAAGCTCAAATACGCTGCGCGCGAATCCGAGAGTTTTCTGCGCGGCCCGTATCACGGCGCCCTGCACAACATGCAGACCTACCTGATCATGAGCCATGACGATGGCAAGGGGCGCATGGTGCTCGACAGCAACGATCAGTTGCGCATCGACTGGCCGGGTGTTGGCGAGCAGGAAAACGTGAAGCTTGGCAACGAGCGGCTGCACCAGAGCACCAAGGCATTGGGCGGGATCTGGGTCGAGAACCCGATCTGGACCGAGCTGCTCAAACACAGCATCGTTTCCGTCCACCCATTGGGCGGTTGCGTGATGGGCGAGGATGCGGCGCAGGGCGTGGTCAACCACAAGGGCCAAGTGTTCAGTGGCGCCACCGGCACCGATGTCTATGCCGGGTTGTACGTGGCCGACGGCGCGGTGATCCCGACTTCCCTGGCGGTCAATCCGCTGCTGACCATCTCTGCTGTGAGCGAGCGCAACATGGGCCTGCTGGCCGCCGATCGTGGTTGGCACATCGACTACACGCTGCCCTCGGCACCGCGTAAACCGGTGGCGGCGCCTACCCTCGGCGTGCAGTTCACCGAAACCATGAAAGGCTATTTCTCCAAAGCTTTCACCCAGCCCCAGGGCACCGATCTGAAACTCTACGAGGCAGCGGCCAAACGCGGCGAGTCGGACAACTCGCCGATCGAGTTCACCCTGACCATCACCGCTAACGACCTCAACCGCATGATCAAGGAACCTGAACACGCCGCGACACTGGTCGGCACCCTGGATGCTCCAGGCTTGTCGCCAGAACCGCTGACCGCCAGCAACGGCGTGTTCAACCTGTTCGAGGAGTATCAGGAACAGGTCGGTGTGCGGCACATGAATTACGACATGAAACTGACCGCCGAGGACGGCAGCGATTATTACTTCAGTGCGTTCAAGACCGTGCCCGAAGACAATGGCGTGTTGAACGTCTGGCACGACACCAGCACCCTCTACGTGACGCTGTATCGCGGATCGGACAAGACCGGTGAGGTGATTGGCTCGGGTGTAATGCACATCCATCCAGCCGATTTCGCCAAGCAGATGACCACCATGAAGGTGCTCAATGCGCGCAACGAACGCGAGCGCATCGATGGGCTGGCAAGGTTCGGCAAGTTCTTCGCCGGCATCTTGTGGGAGAGCTACGGCGGGGTGTTCGCGGGTGACATCTACTTCAATCCCGATGCCCCACCCCGGCAGAAACGTCCTCTGGATGCGCCGATCCCGAGCGTGCAGTTCTTCCAGACCGAAGACAACGTCCAGCTGCGCCTGACCCGCTATCAGGCCGGCAGCAAAGGGCCGGTGATGCTGGTGCACGGCTTGGGCGTGGGCTCGAATATTTTCTCCACCGACACCATCCAGACCAACCTGCTGGAGTTCCTGTGCAAGCACGAGTACGACGTCTGGCTGCTGGATCTGCGGGTGAGCATTCTGTTGCCCGCGAGCAAGAAGGAATGGAACGGCGACCAGATTGCGCAGTACGACTTCAAGGCCGCCATCGCGCAGATCCAGCAAGCAACCAAGGCGGCGGACGTGCAATGCGTGGTGCATTGCTATGGCGCGACGACTTTCTTCATGTCGCTGTTGGCCGGATTGCAGGGCGTGCGTTCGGTGGTGTGTTCGCAGATTGCGGCAGACACGGTGGTCGCCACGGCAACGGGGCTCAAGGCCGGTCTGCACCTTCCGGGGATGCTCGACGCCATCGGCATCAAATCCCTCACCGCGTATGCCGACAACAAGGAGAGCTGGTTCAATAAACTCTACGACAAGGCCCTCAACGGCTATGCCCGCATCGAGGCCCAGGGCTACTGCACCAATCCGGTGTGCCATCGCATCACCTTCATGTACGCGTCGCTGTACCGACATGACACCCTCAACGACACCCTGCACGACAACCTGCATGAGCTGTTCGGCGAGTCGAACATGCAGACCTTCGAGCACTTGGCGTTGATCCTGCGCAAAGGCCATCTGGTGGACTTCAAGGGCCAGGACGTCTACATGCCGCACTTCGACCGGCTGACCATGCCGATCTGCTTCATCAGCGGCGAAGACAACCAGTGCTACCTGCCGGAAAGCACGCTCAAGACTTATGAACGCGTGTGTAAAGCCCATGGACCGGAGCGCTACAGCCGCCATGTGGTGCCGGGTTATGGGCATATCGACTGCATGTTCGGCAAGAATGCGGTGCTTGATGTGTACCCGATCATCCTGCAACACCTGGAGAAAACGGCCCTCGGCTAGCACTGATCGTTCCCACGCTCTGCGTGGGAATGCATCCCGTGACGCTCTGCGTCACAAACGCGGACGCAGAGCGTCCATGGCGGCATTCCCACGCTGAGCGTGGGAACGATCTGGGGAAAAACATGGACAGTTACATCCGCTGGTTTCAACGCTTCATCTGGATAGGCATCGTGATGAACATGGTCTTCGCGATTCCGGCGCTGTTCGCGCCGGCATTGCTGACCTCGATGCTCGGGATGCCACCGCAACTCTCCGATCCTTGGCTGGAGAACGCCGGCATGTTGCTGGTGGGGATCAGCCTTTTTTACATGCCGTCAGGCTTCAACGCACCCAAATACGTAGTGCATTCGTGGCTGTGCGTGTTGTCGCGCCTGGTGGCCGTGGCGTTCTGGATCTACCTGATCAACACCAGCAACCAGGCCCAGGTGTTCGTGCCGATGCTGCTAGGTGATCTGAGCATGTTCCTGATCCTCGGGGTTCTGTTGTACCGGGGCAGCGCTCCGGCCAATCGGCCCTTGGCGTTGCTTCGCGACGGCTGGCATGAGTGGCGCGCAGCGTGGGCGCGACGCTGGCAGCGACACAGCTTCAAAGTCGCCACGCTGGTCGTGGTGCTGGCGCTGGGGTTTATCGGCTACGAAACCTGGTACCAGATGCTGCGGGTTGTGCCGGAAGAGCAATACGCCTCCGATGAGGAGCACTACAAGTACGGCGCCATCGGCCTGGGCATCGAGGCGCGGATTCCCTATTACCTGTTCGCCGTGTTACCGCAGATGTGCCCGGATAAACTGCCAAAACCCGGGGGGTACGAAGTCTTCGGTTTCCTCTACGAGAACGGCAAGGACCTGCCGATCGGCATGGCCAAGCGGCAGATCGGCTATCCGACCGTGGAGCCCAACTGCGCTCTATGCCACACCGGTTCCTATCGGGCCAATACCAGCGACGTCGCCATCCCGGTGGCCACTGCGCCGGCCAATACCCTGCAACTGCAGGCCTTCCAGTGGTTCGCCTACAATTGCGCCAGCGACCCGACATTCACCCCTGACGCGGTGATGACCGCGATCAACAGCAAGTTCCAGCTCGGGTTTTTCGAGCGCTTGTACAACCGCTACGTGATCATTCCGATGGCCACGAGCGCGCTGGTCAAGCAGAAACAGGCCTATGCCTGGCAACGCCTGCGCGCACCGCAAGGGCCGGGTCGCACCGACACCTTCAACCCGACGAAAATGGTGGTGTTCGGCTTCCCGGATGACTCGACCATCGGCACCGTCGACTTGCCGCAAGTCTGGAACCAGAAACCTCGGGAGTCGCTGTACCTGCATTGGGACGGCAACAACAACGACATCCATGAGCGCAACTACGCGGCGGCCATGGCCGTGGGCGCGACGCCGGAATCAGTGTTGCCGGCCAGTTTCAACCGGGTGACCAACTGGTTGCTGGGCCACAAGGCGCCGGCATGGCCGTTCGCGCTGGATCAAGCCAAAGTCGCACGGGGCAAACCGGTGTGGGAAAACAACTGCGCCGGTTGCCATGATTTCGGCCGCACCGACACCGGTCAGGTCACCACCAGCATTGATGAACTGGGCACCGATCCCCATCGGCTGAACTCGTTCACCAATGGTTTAGTGACGGCTTTCCATGGCTTCAAGAAATCGCCGTTCGACTTTGGCGCCTATCGCAAGACCCAGAGCTACAGCAACACGCCCACCGACGGCGTCTGGTTGCGTGCACCGTACCTGCATAACGGTTCGGTGCCGACCCTGTGGGACTTGCTGCAACCACCGGAAAAGAGACCGCTGGTGTTCTTCACCGGCTCCGACGTGTACGACCAGGACAAGGTCGGCTTCGTCACCAGTGGCCAGCAGATGAAGGCTTCGGCGGACTTCAAATACGACACCCGTCTGGAGGGCAACCACAACGGCGGCCATCTGTACGGCACGCAACTGTCGGAACTCGATAAGCGGGCGCTCATCGAGTTCATGAAAACCCTGTGATTCCACTACGGATGGAGGTAAGCGACATGTCATTGGTCAGTCATTGGGAACACGAGTTCGACAAGGTCAAGCTACGGCTGCACGGCGTGGTCACCCGCCTGGAAATGGCCTGGAAGAAGCTCGTCAGCGAGCTTGAGCCCGAGGAATACCAGGCCATCGTCGCGCTGCTGCAACGGGGCCATGATCAGGCGCACTACGTGCTCAAGAACGGCGATTTGCCCGACGATCAGCCGAGTGTGCCGTGGGAACTGGCCCACGGCTTGTCGATCCTGCACATCGGCAATGCCACTCCCTTGCCGCAATCGGCAGACGAGCTGCAAACCCGGGTGCTCAAGGACGGCAGCCTGCTCGGTTGTCGCAAATGGGAGCTGCTGGACCTGTTGTGGAGCGAGGCGCTGCTCAAATGGATCGAGAACCTGCGGCATCACGCGCCGTTTGCCACCAACCCGGCGATGATGCGCATGGACAGTGACGTGACCCTGGCCATCGCCGGCGATTGGGGCACCGGACCGTTCGACAGCCATGCCCCGGCGGTGGCGGTGGCCAACCAGATGCAACTGGCCCAGGCCGACTTCACCATTCACTTGGGGGACGTGTATTACGCCGGCACCCATTCCCAGGAAGACGTCGATATGGTCGGCTGGCCCATGGGCAAGCACGGCTCGTTCACCCTCAACTCCAATCACGAGATGTACAGCGGCGCCCATGGCTACTTCAAGGAACTGGCCAAGCGTTTCCCGGCGCAGCAGGGCACCAGTTATTTTGCGTTATACAACGATGACTGGCTGGTGATTGGACTCGACACGGCTTATGCCTCTGATCCAATCAATCTGTATATGGATGGTGCGCTGAACAAGCAGCAGATCGACTGGATGAAAGACCTGCCTCAACGCAAGAAAATCATGGTGCTCAGCCATCACCAGGGCTTCGACATTTCCGGGCATAACAAGACAGCGTTGTACCAACCGGTATGCGATGCCTTGGGGCGCGAGCCGGATTACTGGTATTGGGGGCATTTGCACAATGGCATCTGCTACGCCGCTCAAGGTGGCTTGCATGCGCGTTGCGCCGGGCACGGGGCGATTCCCTACGGCAATGCCAGCGAGCTGAACGGGCATTCGCGGGTGCTGTGGTCGGAAACGCAAAATGCGCGGGATGAGGCGTACCCGGATCGGGTGTTGAACGGTTATGTGAAAGTGCGGCTGGTGGGGGAGAACATCGAAGAGACGTTTATTGGGGAGGATGGCAGTGTGCGGTGGTCTTCGTCAGCCCATTGATCGTTCCCACGCTCTGCGTGGGAATGCAGCCCGGGACGCTCTGCGTCCCAGGAGCCGAACGCAGAGCGTCCGTTGAGGCATCCCTTTGCTGCGCGTGGGAACGATCAGAGTGACAGGTCAGCCTTGAACCGGCACGCCTTTGAGGTAAGGCGCAGGCTCGGCCCCCAGGTTGTTCAGCATCCGCTCGCTGTACCAGTCCACGAAGTTCACCACACCAAACTCATAGGTCTTGGAGTAAGGCCCTGGCTGGTACGCGGTGGAGTTGATCCCGCGCTGGTTCTCTTCGGCCAGGCGACGGTCCTGGTCGTTGGTGGCATCCCAGACCTGGCGCATGCGCTCCACGTCGTAGTCCACGCCTTCGACTGCGTCCTTGTGCACGATCCACTTGGTGGTGACCATGGTTTCCTGGGCGCTGATCGGCCACACGGTGAACACGATGATGTGATCGCCCATGCAGTGGTTCCATGAGTGCGGCAGGTGCAGGATGCGCATCGAGCCCAGGTCGGGGTTCTTGATGCGGCCCATGAGTTTGGCGCAGCCCTGTTTGCCGTCCATGGTCATCGACACGGTGCCCTTGAGCAGCGGCATGCGCACGATGCGGTTACGCAGGCCGAAACTGGCGTGGGCGTAAGGGATCTTCTCGGCTTCCCAGGCAGCGGCGGAAGCGGCTACGTGGTCCTTGAAGGCCTGGTCGGCGCGCGGGTCGGTGACGTCGTCCCATTCCAGCAGGGTTTTCAGCAGTTCCGGGTGCGATGCGTTGCAGTGGTAGCACTCGCGGTTGTTTTCCAGCACCAGTTTCCAGTTGGCTTTTTCCATCAAGGTGGTTTGCACCGCCACCTTGGTGTTCTCCATGTCGTACGGTTCCATGTAATGGCTCAGCGTCGACAGGAAGTCGTCAATGGCCGGCGGGTTTTCCGCCAGGCTGATGAAGATGTAACCGCCAGCGGTCTTCACGTTCACAGGCTTCAAACCGTACTGCTTCATGTCGAAGTCGGCGCCCATTTCGGTGCCGGCGAACAACAGGCGACCGTCCAGCTCATACGTCCACTGGTGGTAGTGGCAGACCAGTTTGGCGACTTTGCCTTTTTCACTGGTGCACAGCCGTGAACCGCGGTGACGGCAGACGTTGTGGAACGCATGGACTACGCCGTCGGCGCCGCGAATCACGATGATCGGGTTCTTGCCGACTTGCAGAGTCAGGTAATTGCCCTTGGCCGGGATTTCGCAGGTCATGCCGGCGATCAACCACTCTTTCTGAAAGATTTCCTGCATGTCGATATCAAACAGCCGTTCGTCAGAGTAAAACGGCTGCGGCAGCGAGAAAGTGCGCTCGCGTTCTTGCAGCATCTGCGCGGTGGCCTTGCGTGCGGGTTCCAGTGGATCGCCCAGGCTCAGGGTAGTGGTGACGTCCATCGTGTGTTTCCTCAAGGCCATCTGCGTGGCCGCGAAAGTGGCTGATCAGGTTTGCTACGCAAGGTGTAAAGGTTGTGTCTTGGTATGGGGCGAGTGTGGGGCCGGCGCTCGCCAGAACCTTATCCATGGGCGACATGGCCCAATCTGTTCCCGACGCGCAACCCCCGGTAATTGGGGGCTGGTCGCGATAAGTATGTGAATGTCGCAGATAGGTAAATGGAGGGGCTGCGCTATACGCAGAATCGCCAATATGAAGGCCGGTAGTCGGCCGTGGAGATCAGCATGTCCAACAGCTTCCTGAACCCGGTAACCACCCAGACCTGGGCCAATGGTCGACATATAGTCCGTTGCGTCAAAGTCATCCAGGAAACCTGGGATGTGCGCACCTTCTGCTTTATGGCCGACCAGCCGATCCTGTTCTTCTTCAAGCCCGGGCAGTTCGTCACCCTGGAGCTGGAGATCGACGGCGTGCCGATCATGCGCTCCTACACCATTTCCAGTTCGCCGTCGGTGCCGTACAGCTTTTCGGTGACCATCAAGCGCGTGCCGGGGGGCAAGGTGTCCAACTGGCTGCACGACACCCTGCACGAAGGCCAGGAGCTGGCGGTACACGGCCCGGTCGGGCTGTTCAACGCCATGGACTTCACCGCGCCGAAAGTGCTCTACCTCAGCGGCGGTGTCGGCATTACGCCGGTCATGTCCATGGCGCGCTGGTTCTACGACACCAACGGCAATGTCGACATGGTGTTTATCCACAGCGCCCGTTCGCCCAAAGACATCATTTACCACCGCGAGCTGGAGCACATGGCATCGCGGATCGACAACTTCAGCCTGCACCTGATTTGCGAGAAGCACGGTCTGGGCGAGCCGTGGGCCGGTTATCGCGGTTACCTGAACCACAAGATGCTCGAATTGATGGCGCCGGACTTCCTTGAGCGTGAAGTTTTCTGCTGCGGCCCGACCCCGTACATGAACGCGGTCAAGCGCATGCTCGAGGCGGCGGGTTTCGACATGAAGCGTTATCACGAGGAATCCTTTGGCGCGACGCCGCCGGAAGCCCGTGCCGATGCGGTGGAGCAAGCCGAAATCGCAGCAGACGCACCGGAAATCGACGTAGCGGATCTGCATCAAGTGGAATTCACAGCCTCCGGCAAGAGCATTCGTGTGGCGCCGGGCGAGACCGTGCATGCGGCGGCGGCCAAGCTTGGCTTGCTGATCCCTAAAGCTTGCGGGATGGGGATCTGCGGGACCTGCAAGGTGATGAAGCTGGGCGGCGAGGTCGAAATGGACCACAACGGCGGGATTACCGAGGAAGACGAGGCCGAAGGGTACATTCTGTCCTGCTGCAGCGTGCCGAAGGGGGATGTGCGGATCGAGTTTTGAGCCTGTGGGAGCGAGCCTGCTCGCGATAGCGGTGGATCAGTCAATATCAATATCCATGTTGAATGTTCCGACCTCATCGCGAGCAGGTTCGCTCCCACATCTAATGGTTGGAATTTCAGTCCACAAACAAGTCTGGCATCAGTTTGTCTTGGGTGCCGGGCTCAAAGCGGTAATGATCGAATTCGGTCACGCCATGCTCCCGCAGAATCTCCTCATCAATCAGCAAGCGCCCGGTAATGCTGCGACCACTGCTGTCCAGAATGATGTGGGCGGCGTCGGCCATGATCGCCGGCGTGCGCGCATGCTTGAACGACTCGCGCGACCCCAGCTGAAACTCAATGGCGGCAGTGGCGATCATGGTCTGCGGCCACAGGGAATTGACGCTGATGCCGTAGGAGGCGAACTCCTCGCTCATGCCCAGGGTCAGCATGCTCATGCCGTATTTGGTCACCGTGTAGGGGCTGTACTGGGCGAACCACTTGGTGGCCAGGTTCAGCGGTGGTGACAGGTTGAGGATGTGGCCGGCGGTTTTTTTCAGATAGGGCAGGGCGGCCTGACTGCACAGCAGTACAGCGCGGGTGTTGATCTGATGCATCAGGTCGAAGCGCTTGAGTTCGATGTGTTGCACGCCGGTCAGCTTGATCGCCCCGGCATTGTTGACCAAGGCATCAATCGCGCCGAAGTGGTCGCTGGCCTGGGCCAACGCCTCACGCACCGCCTCTTCATCGCGCACATCCACCTGCAAGGCCAACGCCTTGCCGCCCGCGGCTTCAACTTCCGCCGCCACGCTGAAGATGGTGCCAGGCAGTTTGGGGTGAGGGGTGGCGCTTTTGGCGGCAATCACGATGTTGGCCCCGTCGCGCGCAGCCCGCAGCGCAATCTCACGACCGATCCCGCGACTGGCGCCGGTGATGAACAGGGTTTTGCCTTGTAATGACATGCATACGCTCCCGATGGGGGGATCCGAGCGGATCGAAAGGCTCGCCAGTCAATGTAGACCAACTGTGGCGAGGGGACTTGCCCCCGTTCTGATCGTTCCCACGCTCCGCGTGGGAATGCCTCTCGGGACGCTCCGCGTTCCTGCCTCATCATTGGTGTAACATCTGAAACCGTCGTGACGCAGAGCGTCACGGGCTGCATTCCCACGCAGAGCGTGGGAACGATCAGTGGGGCACCCTCAGTACCAACGCTGGATCTCGATCAATCCCTCCATCCCTGCATAATTCCTCGCACTGGAATAGCGCCAGTGCTCAGGTAAATCCACGTACCCACGCTTCACCGGGTTGTAGTGGATGTAATCCAGCTTCTGGCGCATCACCGTTTCGCTGTACACCATTTCCGCGTGCGAACCTTCCTGCCACAACTGATAAACCCGATCCTGCTTATGTGCCCGTTTGCTGAAGCGCAGTCGTTGCAATGTACGTTCGGCACCTTTGCTTTGCAGATCATCAATGATCTGGCGCGCGGTGAAGGATTTGAACTGGCGGAGGCATTTGCTCAGGTCTGGAGCCCCGGCAACGAAATGCAGATGGTTTTCCAGGATTACGTAGCCGTACAGCTGCAGGTTTTGGTGGGTTTGTTGGTGGCGCCAGCAATTGAGCAGGTGATCGACAATGTAGGGGCGGATAAACAGTGGAAGCCATTCCATGAGGGTGCAGGTCAGGAAATGAGGTTTGTCGGGTTCGGTAATGGTGTAGCGGCTTCGGCCCATGGATGCATTCCTTTGCGAGGGAATGACTAGCGTGAACGGGGTGATGTAGTGGTGCTAGCGGATAGCACCGCAGAGAGAGTGGGAAATTGCGACGCGCCTCTAATGATCGTTCCCACGCTCCGCGTGGAAATGCAGCCCGTGACGCTCTGCGTCACAACGGTGCTTGGCATTGCATCAGC
>NZ_JAKWJK010000025.1:0-61134 GCF_031570575.1 Pseudomonas sp. JL3 | reverse complement strand
GCGCAGATCTGGCAAGACTTGCTGGGCCTGCCACAGGTCGGTCGCCATGACCAGTTCTTCGAACTGGGCGGACACTCCTTGCTGGCGATTCAATTGATTTCCCAGGTGCGCCTGCGCCTGGGGGTGGAACTGAGCCTGGCCGAACTGTTCGCTCATCCCGAGCTTGCAGCACTGTCACACGCCGTGGCCCGGGCCAGTCGCAGCACTTTGCCGGAGATCGTCACGGTCTCCCGCGATGAAGACTTGCCGCTGTCGTTCGCCCAACAGCGCCTGTGGTTCCTGGCACAGATGGAAGGCGCCAGCGCGGCCTACCACATGCCCGCCGGCTTGCGCTTGCGCGGCACCCTGGACAGCGTCGCCCTGCAGCGCGCACTGGATCGCATCGTCGCCCGCCACGAAGCTCTGCGCACCACCTTCGTGCAAGACCATCGTCAGGAAGCGCGGCAACGTATCGCCCTCGCGGACGTCGGTTTCACTCTGCTTCAGCACGATCTGTCCGATCAGGTCGACGCCGAACGTGAATTGAACGTATTGGCCGCTCAGGAAGCGACCGACACCTTCGACCTGGAACATGGCCCATTGATCCGGGGTCGACTGATCCGTCTGAATCCTCAGGACCATGTGTTGCTGGTGACCATGCACCACATCGTCTCGGACGGCTGGTCGATTGGCGTCCTGACCGGGGAACTGGCGGCGCTCTATGAGGCTTTTCGCCATGGCCTGGACGATCCACTGCCGGCGCTGACGGTGCAATACGCCGACTACGCAGTGTGGCAACGCCGCTGGTTGAGCGGCGAGGTGCTGGAAACCCAAAGCACCTACTGGCAGCAAACCCTGGCCGAGGCGCCGGCGCTGTTGATGCTGCCGACCGACCGGGTGCGCCCGGCACAGCAAGACTACGCCGGGGCCGCGCTGTCGGTGGCCTTCGATGCCGGCCTGACCGCGGACCTCAAAGCCCTGAGCCAGCGCCACGGCACCACGCTGTACATGACGCTGATGGCCGGCTGGGCGGCGTTATTGAGCCGACTCTCGGGGCAGGACGAAGTGGTGATCGGTTCACCCGTGGCCAACCGCATGTGTTCGCAAGTCGAAGGGTTGA
Source organism: Pseudomonas sp. JL3 (assembly GCF_031570575.1). Taxonomy (NCBI): domain Bacteria; kingdom Pseudomonadati; phylum Pseudomonadota; class Gammaproteobacteria; order Pseudomonadales; family Pseudomonadaceae; genus Pseudomonas; species Pseudomonas sp. JL3. Next base: position 60,035 of record NZ_JAKWJK010000025.1, on the reverse strand, counting down.
TCGGTTTCTTCGTCAACACCCTGGCGGTGCGCGTTGATGTCTCGGGCGCGCCGAGCGTCGAAGCCTTGCTGGCGCGGGTCAAGACCCAGACCCTTGGGGCGCAGGCGCATCAGGACCTGCCGTTCGAGCAAGTGGTGGAAGTGCTCAAGCCAGTACGCAGCCTGGCCCACAGCCCGCTGTTCCAGGCCATGCTGTCGTGGCAGACCCTGGACAGCGCCGAAATGGTGCTGGGTGACCTGAAACTCGAAGGCCTGGGCGTGGCGAACAGCGTCGCCAAGTTCGACTTGTCGCTGGAACTGGGCGAGGTGCAAGGGCAGATGCTTGGCACTCTGGAATACGCCACGGCATTGTTCGATGAGGCCACGGTGCAGCGTTATCTCGGTTATTTCGAGCGGCTGCTGCGGGCGATGGTGGCCGACGACCAGGCCCTGATCGAGCGGATTGCGCTGCTTGACGAGGTCGAGCTTCAGCGCTTGCTGGTGGGCCTCAATGCCACGCAGGCGGCGTATCCCCACGAACAGACGATCCACCAGTTGTTCGAAGCGCAAGTCGCCGCCAGGCCGGATGCCATCGCGGTGGTGTTCGATGGTGAGCGCCTGAGTTATGCCGAGTTGAACCGCCAGGCCAACCAGTTGGCGCACCATCTGATTGGGCTGGGTATCCGTCCGGACGATCGGGTAGCGATCTGTGTCGAGCGTGGTGCCGAAATGCTGGTCGGCCTCCTGGCGATCCTCAAGGCTGGCGGCGGTTATGTGCCGCTCGACCCGGCGTACCCGACCGAACGGCTGGCCTACATGCTCGCCGACAGTACCCCGGTGGTACTGCTGACCCAGCGCGCGCTGCAAGATCGATTGCCAACACTGGCGGCGCCAAGGGTGCTGCTCGATCACTCGGAACGGGTGCGCAGCGGCGTCACGATCGGCCGCGAGGACAACCCGGTCATTACGTCCCTGGGCGTGCGTCACCTAGCCTACGTGATCTACACCTCGGGTTCGACCGGCACCCCCAAAGGGGTAATGATCGAGCACCGCGGCCTGGTCAATTACAGTGTCGACGCGGTCCGCCTGTTCGGCCTGACACCGGCCGACACGGTGCTGCAACAAAACACCCTGAACTTCGACCTGTCGGTGGAAGAGATCTTCCCGGCGCTGATCGCCGGCGCCACCCTGATGCCCAGCCGGCATATCTTCGGTACCGTCGGCACGCCACACGACGCTGACATCCGGCCGACGTTCCTGCACTTGACGGCGGCGCACTGGCACACCTTGGCCGCCGAGTGGCACTACACGCCGGCGCTGGCCCGGGAACACTTGCGCGACGTGCGTCTGATCAACGTCACTGGCGATGCCTTGTCGACACACAAGCTTCAAATGTGGGACGAGGTACGCCCGGCGCACACGCAACTGATCAACACTTATGGCCCGACCGAGGCGACGGTGTCTTGCACTGCGGCCTACGTGACGCACGACGCCAATCATGCCGCCAGTGGCATTGCCAGCATCGGCACGCCGATGGCCAATACCCGCATCTACCTGCTCGATGCGCACCGCCAGCCGGTGCCGTTCGGGGTGACGGGCGAGATTTTCATCGGCGGCGACGGCGTCGCTCGCGGTTACCTGAACCTCGACGGAATCAGCGCCGAACGGTTCCTCGTCGACCCGTTCAGCGAGCAGCCCGATGGCCGTATGTACAAGACCGGCGACCTGGCGCGCTATCGCCCGGACGGGCGTCTCGAATACCTGGGCCGCAACGACTTCCAGGTCAAGGTGCGGGGTTTCCGTATCGAACTGGGCGAGATCGAAGCGAAGCTGGGCCACTGCGCCGGGGTCAAGGAGGCGGCGGTGATCGTGCGCGAAGACACCCCGGGCGACAAACGTCTGGTGGCTTACGTGGTGCCGCAGGCCGAAATAACCCTGAACGCGGCGGCCTTGCGCACGCAGCTGTCGACCCTGTTGGCCGAATACATGCTGCCCAGTGCGTTCGTCAGCCTGACAGCGTTGCCGCTGACACCCAATCGCAAACTCGACCGCCAGGCGCTGCCGGCACCGGACGCCGAGGCCTACGCCAGCCGCACCCGCGAAGCGCCGCAAGGGGCCACCGAGATCGCGCTGGCGCAGATCTGGCAGGCCTTGCTCAAAGTCGAATCGGTGGGGCGTCACGACCACTTCTTTGAGTTGGGCGGGCATTCATTGCTGGTAATGCGTTTGATCTCGCAGGTGCGTGAGCACCTGGGCGTGGAGTTGAGCCTGAACGATGTCTTTGCACAACCCGATCTGAGTGCGCTGGCGCAGGTTCTGTCTCGGGCGGCACGCAGCACCCAGCCGCACATTGTGCCGGTGTCGCGCGAGCAGGCCTTGCCGCTGTCATTTGCTCAACAGCGCCTGTGGTTCCTGGCGCAACTGGAAGGCGGCAGCGCGGCGTATCACATTCCCGCGGGCCTGCGTCTGCGTGGCGAACTGGATGCCATCGCGCTCACCCGTGCGCTGGATCGTATCGTGGCCCGTCATGAAGTCCTGCGTACCACCTTTGTGCAGGAACAAGGGGAGGAGGCCGAGCAACGCATTGCCCCCGTCGATGTAGGGTTCATGCTGCAACTGCACGTACTGGCCGACCACCCGGACGCGGAAGCTGAACTGCTGATCATGGCCGAGGAGGAGGCTCGCGAAGCCTTCGATCTGGTGCGCGGTCCACTGGTGCGTGGTCGACTGGTTCGCATGGCCGATGACGATCATGCGTTGCTGGTGACCATGCACCACATCGTGTCGGATGGCTGGTCCGCCGACGTCCTGACACGTGAGCTGGGCGTGCTGTATGAGGCGTTCCGCCAAGGGCAGGAAGATCCGCTGCCGGCCTTGCCGGTTCAGTATGCCGACTATGCCATCTGGCAACGCTGCTGGCTCACGGGCGAGGTGTTACAACAACAGGAGAGCTACTGGCAGCAGGCACTCGCCGGTGCACCGGGGCTGTTGACGTTGCCCACTGACCGGCAACGTCCCGCGCAGCAAGACTATTCAGGCAGCGCCGTCGGCCTCACACTCGATGAAACCCTGACCGACGACCTCAAGGCGCTGAGTCACCGCCATGGCACCACGCTGTTCATGACCGTGACGGCCGCCTGGGCCACCGTGCTCAGTCGTCTGTCCGGGCAGAGCGATGTCGTCATCGGTACCCCTGTGGCGAACCGCCTGCGTTCTGAAGTCGAAGGCATGATCGGCTTCTTCGTCAACACGCTGGCACTGCGTGTCGACGTGTCGGACGAACTGACGGTCGAAGCCTTGCTGCAACGCGTGAAGGCTCAAATCCTGAGTGCTCAGGCGCATCAGGACTTGCCATTCGAACAGGTGGTGGAGGTGGTTCGGCCGGTGCGCAGCCTGTCCCACAGCCCGGTGTTCCAGGCCATGCTGTCATGGCAGAACAACGAAAACGTCGGCCTGGAATTGGGCGACATGGCGCTGCAAGGGCTGAGTGTGACCAGCCGTACCGCGAAGTTCGATGTGTTGCTGGACATGGCGCAAATCGGCGGCCGCTTGTACGGGTCGCTGGAATACGCCACGTCGCTGTTCGACCAGGCGACGATGGAACGTTACCTCGGTTACCTCGAGTACGTACTGCGAGCCATGGTTGCCGACGAGCATGCAAGGGTGGCGCACATCCCGCTGCTGGGCGATCACGAGCGCCATCATTTGCTGGAAACCTTTAATGCCACCGCGGTCGCGTATCCGCAGGGCCTGACGTTGCATGGGCTGTTCGAAGCGCAAGTCGCTACGCGTCCCGACGCAATCGCGGTGACGTACGAAAACAGTCACTGGACGTATGACACGCTGAACCGCCGCTCCAACCAGGTCGCCCATGGCTTGATCGCGCTGGGCATCCGCCCGGACGACCGCGTGGCGATCTGCGTGGACCGCAGTCTCGAAATGCTCGCGGGCCTGCTGGGCATTCTCAAGTCCGGTGCCGGTTATGTGCCACTCGACCCGGATTATCCGGCCGACCGTTTGGCCTACATGCTGGAAAACAGCGCCCCGGCAGTGGTCCTCACTCAGCGTGCCTTGCAGGCCAGTCTGCCAGCGACGACGGCGAGGGTGTTGCTGCTGGATGCCACTGACGAGGGCGATTTCTCGGCGCAGCCAACCATCGATCCTGTGGTGGACGGCTTGTGTGCGGAACACCTGGCCTACGTGATCTATACCTCGGGTTCGACCGGGCTGCCCAAAGGCGTGATGAACGAGCACGGCGCGATAGTCAACCGTCTGTTGTGGATGCAGGACGAGTATTGCTTGGCCCCTGCGGACGCGGTGCTGCAAAAGACTCCGTTCAGCTTCGACGTATCGGTGTGGGAGTTTTTCTGGCCACTGTTCTGCGGCGCGCGTCTGGTGATGGCCCGTCCGGGCGGTCATCGGGATCCTGCGTATCTGCGCGAGGTGATTCAAGCCAAAGGCATCACCACGATGCACTTCGTGCCCTCGATGCTGGACGTGTTCCTGGCCCATGGCGATGTCAGCGAGTGCGAAGGGCTGGTGCGGGTGATGTGCAGCGGCGAGGCGTTGCCGGGTCACCTGGTGCGGCGCTTCAAAACGCAACTGCCGGCGACATCGTTGCACAACCTGTACGGGCCGACCGAAGCGGCTGTCGACGTGACTGCCTGGGACTGCGCGGGTGCTGACACACCCGATAGCACGCCGATCGGCAAACCGATCGCCAACACGCGCATTTACCTGCTCGATGGCTGCCAGCAGCCGGTGCCCACGGGGGCGGCAGGCGAGATTTACATCGGCGGGGTCCAAGTCGCACGAGGTTATCTGCACCGTCCGGAACTGACGGCCGAGCGCTTTCTGAAAGACCCGTTCAGCGATGCTCCGAATGCCCGTATGTACCGCACCGGCGATCTGGGGCGTTATGTGCAGGACGGCAACATTCTGTACCTGGGGCGCAATGACGATCAGGTCAAGATTCGCGGTTTCCGTATCGAGTTGGGCGAGATCGAGGCGCGTCTGGCCGAGCACCCGGCGGTACTGGAAACGGTGGTGCTGGTGAGCGAAGACGAACCCGGCAACAAACGATTGGTGGCTTACTATACGCCGCGCAGGCAGGGCGAAATGCTCGACATCCAGGCCTTGCGTGGTCATCTTCAGGTTCGCCTGCCGGAGTACATGGTGCCGGCCGCCTACGTGGCGCTCGACGCGCTGCCGCTGACGCCGAACGGAAAACTGGATCGCAAGGCGTTGCCCGCGCCGGATCCGGACTCGGTGATCAGCCGAGATTACGAGGCGCCGCAAGGAGCAATCGAAACCACCCTGGCACAGCTGTGGGCCGAGTTGCTCAAGGTCGAGCGGGTCGGGCGCCACGATCATTTCTTCGAATTGGGCGGTCACTCGCTGCTGGCGGTCACGCTGATCCAACGCATGCGTGAGGTCGGTTTGAGCGCGGATGTGCGGGTGCTGTTCGGCCAGCCAACGCTGGCGGCACTGGCGGCGGCCGTGGGGAACGGTACGGAAATCGTGGTGCCGGACAACGGCATTGCGCATGACTGCCAGCGGATCACGCCCGACATGTTGCCGCTGACGACGCTGTCGGGGGAAGAGATCGAACGTGTTGTCGCGCTCATCCCCGGTGGTGTTGGCAATGTGCAGGACATCTACGCACTGGCACCGCTGCAGGAAGGGATTTTGTATCACCACCTCGCTTCGCAGCAGGGCGATCCCTATGTGCAGCAGGCTCTGTTCAATCTCAAGGATCGTGCCCGCCTGGATGCCTTCGTGGACGCGTTGCAGGGTGTGATCGGTCGGCACGATATCCTGCGCACTGCAATGCTATGGGAAGGGCTGCGCGAGCCGGTGCAAGTGGTCTTGCGCCAAGTACAACTGCTTGTCGAGGAATGTGTTTGCGAGCCGGGTGATGTCGCCGCACAACTTCGCGAGCGTTTCGATCCGCGACACTACCGGCTCGACGTACGCCAGGCACCGCTGCTGCGTCTTGCCTGTGCCTATGACGGCGAACACCAGCGCTGGGTGGCCTTGCTGCTGTTTCATCACATCGCTCTCGACCACACCGCGCTGGAAGTGATCCAGCACGAAATGCAGGCTTACTTGCTGGGTCAACAAGCGCAATTGGGCGATGCCGTGCCGTATCGCAACTATGTGGCGCAGGCGCGACTTGGGGTGAGTGAAAGCGCCCATGAGGCTTTCTTCAGCGACATGCTCAAGGACATCAAGGAGCCGACGTTACCGTTCGGCCTGCACGATGTGCAGGGCGACGGTACCGGCATCGAGCAAGCACAGTGGGTGGTTGACGAAGCCTTGTGTCGCCGCCTGCGCACGCAGGCACGTCTGCTCGGCGTTAGTGCGGCGAGTCTGCATCACCTGGCATGGGCGCAAGTGGTGGCAGGCGTGTCCGGTCGCGAGGATGTGGTGTTCGGCACGGTATTGATGGGACGGATGCAGGGAGGCGAAGGCGCCGATCGGGCATTGGGACTGTTCATCAACACCTTGCCGTTGCGGGTTGATGTCGGAGCAACCGGGGCACGTGCGGGAGTGAAGACGACCCATGCGCGCCTCACCGCACTGCTCGGGCACGAACACGCGTCGCTGGCCCTGGCGCAACGTTGCAGTGGTGTGGCGGCACCCGCGCCGCTGTTCAGCGCGTTGCTGAACTACCGGCACAATGCAACGCAGGTCACCGGTGACGCGCTGTCGGCGTGGAGCGGGATCGAAGGGCTGGGCGGTGAAGAGTGGAGCAACTATCCGCTGTCGCTGAACGTCGACGATCTTGGCGAACCGTTCGTGCTGACGGCCTTGGTGGTATCTCAGGTCGGGGCGAAGCGTGTCTGCGGTTATATGAATGCCGCACTGGAAAGCCTGGTTGATGCGCTTGAGCGTACCCCTGAAGCACCGCTGCGTGACCTGGCAATATTGCCGCTGGCAGAACGTCGGCAACTGCTGCTCGACTTCAATGCGACTGACACGGTCTACCCTCACGAACGGACAGTTCATGACCTGTTTGACGCTCAGGCCAGGGCCCGGCCCGACGCGATTGCCATCGAACAGGCGGGGCAACAACTCACCTATCGGGAACTGAATGCCCGGGCGAATGACCTGGCGCATTACTTGCGCGAGCAAGGCGTCACGCCTCAGGCACGGGTGGCGATTATGCTGAATCGCTCGTTCGATCTTATCGTGAGCGAACTGGCAATCCTCAAGTGCGCCGCCGTCTATGTGCCGCTGGACCACCATGCGCCGCAGGAACGCCAGCGCTTCATGCTGCAAGACAGCGCGGCGGCACTGGTTCTGACGACGAGCGATAGGGTGGTGCCTGAAGGCATCCTGCGAGTGGACATGGATACTGTGCGGCTGGCCCGCGATGAACGGCCTGCCGAAATGTCCACCCAGGCGAGCGATACGCCGGCGTACATCATGTACACCTCCGGCTCCACGGGCCAACCGAAGGGCGTGATCGTGCCGCATCGGGCCATCGGCCGATTGGTGATCAACAACGGCTATGCAGATTTTGGCGCACACGACCGTGTGGCCTTCGCTTCTAACCCGGCCTTTGACGCCAGTACGATGGAAGTATGGGGCGCGTTGCTCAACGGAGGACGGATCGTGATCATTGATCACGAAGCGCTGCTCAGCCCGACGCAATTCGCTCAGGTGCTGACAGGGGCGGGCGTTTCGGTGCTGTTCGTGACCACCGCCGTGTTCAACCAGTACCTGATGTTGATCCCGGATGCCCTGGCACGTCTTCGCATCTTGCTGTGTGGTGGCGAGCGGGGTGATCCGGCCTCGTTCCGGCGTCTTTTGGCGCATGCCCCGTCACTGCGGCTGGTGCATTGCTATGGCCCCACCGAAACCACGACCTTCGCCACGACCCATGCGGTGACAGCCGTGCCTGACGGCGCGATGAGTATTCCGATCGGCCGTCCGATTGCCAACACCCGGATCTATATTCTCAATGCTGCACAGCAACCGGTACCGGTCGGGGTCACGGGCGAGATTCATATCGGCGGCGCGGGGGTGGCCCTCGGTTACTTGAACCGTGCGGACTTGACCGAAGAGCGCTTTATCGTCGACCCGTTCAGCGATCGGCCGGATGCACGCCTGTACCGCAGCGGTGATCTGGGGCGCTGGTTGCCGGACGGCACCATCGAGTATCTGGATCGCAATGACGGGCAGGTAAAAATCCGCGGTTTCCGCATCGAACTCGGAGAGATCGAGGCGCGCTTGCACGAATGCCCCGGGGTGCGCGAAGCCTTGGTGGTGGCGCGAGAAGACAGCCCTGGCGATAAGCGTCTGGTGGCGTACTACACCGTGCAGGCGAGTGGTGAAATACCCGATGCCGAAACCTTGCGCATGCAGCTGCACTCACTATTGCCGGAGTACATGATTCCGGCGGCTTATGTGCAACTGGTGGCGTTGCCCCTGACGCTGAACGGCAAGGTCGATGTCGGCGCGCTGCCGGCACCGGAAACCGGTGCCTATGCGACCCGCGACTACGAAGCACCGCAGGGTGCATTGGAAACGACGCTGGCAAGTCTGTGGGCCGAGGTATTGAAGCTGGAACGGATTGGCCGTCATGACAATTTCTTTGAGATGGGCGGGCATTCGCTGCTGGCGATCCGACTGGTCGGCCTGCTGGCGCAGGCCAACCTGACGGTATCGCTGTCCGAGTTGTTCCAGCATGAAAGCGTGGCGTCGATGGCATCGATGCTGCAGGCCCGCGCCACTGATGTTCAGCAACTCGGCTCGATTGTCCCGGTGCGCAAGACCGGCACGCAAAACCCGCTGTTCCTGGTGCATGAGTTCAGTGGGCTGGACCTCTACTTCCCGGCGTTGGGCAAACATATCGATCCGGATATCCCTGTCTATGGTTTGTCTGCCATCGCGTGGGGAGAGCAGCAGTTGCAGACGATGGAGTGCCTGGCCTCGCGCCTGGTGGGCATCGTGCGTTCAGTGCAGCCCAAAGGGCCTTACCGGCTTGCCGGCTGGTCATTCGGCGGTGTGCTGGCTTACGAGATCGCCATCCAGCTGATTGGCCTGGACGAGGAGGTCGAGTTCGTCGGCCTGATCGATAGCTACCTGCCGCGATTGGTGGATCAGGGCCGGGCGCGCTGGACGCCGGACGAAGCTCACAAACTCCACTTGCTGGACCGCTGCGATGTCTTCTGGAAGGCCCAGGCACCCGATGACGTGGACGTCGCGTCGATCCTCGCAAAACTGGCGTGCTTGCAGACGCAGCTGAGCCAATTCGACTTCGAAGGCCTGGTACAGCGGTGTCGCGACGAAGGGGTGCTGCATCAAGAGCTGGCTGTCTATAGCGCAGCCCAGCTCTGGCACTACCTTGGCCGTGAGGTCGCGCATGGCCATGCACTGGCCCATTACACGGTGTATCCGATTTCCGCCCCGGTGCACTTGTTTATGGCCGACGAGCGCAAGGAAGACGCGCCCGAACATTCCGGCTATCTGGGGTGGGACGCTGTTTTGCCGAAAACACAGATGCACTGCATCAGCGTACCGGGTGATCACCAGACGATGATGCAGGCCCCGCATATTCAGACACTGGGTCAAGCCATCAACGATGCACTTCGCGCCGTCGCGTCACGTCCGGCGCCGATGCCATCGAAGACTGGCTATCAACCGCTGCTGACGATCCAGGGCGGGCGCGCCGATCGGGCTCCGATCTTCTGTGTGCCTGGCGCCGGAGACAGTGTGACCGGTTTCATCGGGCTGACCGATGCCTTCGGCCCGGACTGGCCGATCCATGGGCTGCAACCCCGTGGACTGGATGGCAGCACCGAGCCTTTCAGCCTTGTGGAAACCGCCGCCGAGGCGTACCTCGACGCGATTGACAAGGTGCAACCCGATGGCCCGGTGCATTTGCTCGGGCACTCCTTCGGCGGCTGGATCGTGTTCGAGATGGCGGCTCGTTTGAATGCGCGCGGTCGCAAAGTGGCGTCGCTGACGTTGATCGACAGCGAGTCGCCGGGTGGCAACGGTGTGGTGGGCAAACCCTATACCGCGACGGGGGTGTTGAAACGCTTGATCGAAGCGATGCAGTTAGCCTCCGGCAAGTCGCTCGGTATCGATGCCACGGTATTCGGCACGCAGGACGATGCCGCACAGATGCGCTTGCTGCATGCGGGCATGGTCCGCGCCGGCATGCTGCCGCAGCGCTCGGCTGTCGACTCGATGCGTGGTCCGGCGCGGGCCTTCGGCACGGCACTGCGCACGGTTTACCAACCTCAACATCAATACACCGGTCCGGTGCGCCTGGTGCTGGCTAACGATCCGACCCTGGACACGGCCGGTAACAAACGCGAGCAGCAAGAAATGATCGAAGGATGGCGCAAGCACGTGCCTGACCTCAGTATCTGGTACGGTCCGGGCAACCACTTCACGATCCTCAAGGCACCTCACGTACATAACCTGGCAGCCTGGTGGCAGGACAGCCTTCCCATGCTCGATGAGGAGGCCGCCAGTGATTGCGTATAGCCGTCCTCCCATCGCGCGAATCCATGGAGCCCGGCGCCTTATCGGCCGGGCCTGAAATCAACGCACTCATGGTTATTTATGGAAAAGTCGAAGTTTCGCAAAATTGCTATCGTGCTCGTTCTGGTCGTCGTGGCCGGTCTGATTTTTTACAGCGCTCAGTCCCCGGGCAAACCGCCGGAGTACCTGACCGCCACGGTCGAGCGCACGGACATCGAGAACGCGGTGCTGGCGGCCGGGATTCTGCAGGGCGTCAAACAGGTCGATGTCGGCGCGCAGGTTTCAGGCCAGCTGAAATCGCTCAAGGTCAAATTGGGCGACAAGGTCAAGAAGGGCCAGTGGCTGGCGGAAATCGATCCGATGCTGGCGCAGAATTCACTGCGCCAGGCCCAGGTCAATGAAGAAAACCTGGTAGCAAAAAAACAGGCCACGGCGGCGCAACTCAAGGACGCGAAAGCCACCTACGATCGCTACAGAAAACTGCAACCGGACGACGCGATCTCCAAGCAGGAGTACGAGACCGCCGAGTCGAACTACAAGGTGCAGGCGGCCAATCTGCTGTCGCTTGATGCGCAGATAAAGGACGCCCGTATCCAGGTGGAAACGGCGCGGGTCAACCTGGCCTACACGCACATCGTCGCGCCGATCGACGGCTATGTCGTGGGGGTCGTGACGCAGGAGGGCCAGACCGTGATCGCCGAGCAACTGGCGCCGGTACTGCTCAAACTGGCCGACCTGGACACCATGACGGTCAAGGCTCAGGTGTCAGAGGCCGATGTCATTCACATCGTCCCCGGGCAGGAGGTGTACTTCACCATCCTGGGCGAATCGGACAAACGCTACTACGCCAAGCTGCGGGGTACTGAGCCCGCGCCGCAAAACTTCCTCGAAACACAGGCCGCCGGGACAACCAAGCAGAACACCGCGGTGTTTTACAACGGTCTGTTCGACGTGCCGAACCCCGACCATCGCCTGCGTATTTCAATGACCGCCCAGGTACGTATCGTCCTGGATAAAGCCAAGGACGTATTGACGATTCCCGTCGCCGCCCTGGGCGCGAAAAACAAGGATGGCAGCGTCGTGGTCCGTGTGGTGGACGCCGAAGGCAAGGCGCAGATGCGCAATGTGCAAACCGGTATCAACAACAACGTCAGGGCCGAGATCAAAGAAGGCCTGGCAGAAGGTGACAAGGTCATCATTGGTGAACCGGCTCCGGCCGTGGCGGGTGCCTGACGATGACGCGACCACTGTTGGAGCTCAAGGGTATTACCCGCAGCTTTCTCGCCGGCGAGAAGGATTTCACCGCGCTCAAGGACATTAATCTGACGATCAACGCTGGCGAGATCGTTGCGATCACCGGCGCTTCCGGCTCAGGCAAATCCACGTTGATGAACGTGCTCGGCTGCCTCGATCATGCGAGCGCCGGTAGCTACAAAGTGGACGGGCGCGAAACCAGCGCCATGGACGACCATGAATTGGCGGTGCTGCGTCGTGACCATTTTGGCTTCATTTTTCAGCGCTACCATCTGCTGCCGCACCTGAGCGCCTTGCACAACGTCGAAATGCCGGCCATCTATGCCGGTACCGGCGAGTCGCAACGGCACAGCCGTGCCGGGGAGCTGTTGACCCGCCTGGGGTTGGCGGGTCACTTGCGCAATCGGCCGAGCCAGCTTTCCGGTGGTCAGCAGCAGCGGGTGAGTATCGCCCGGGCATTGATGAACGGCGGCGAGGTCATTCTGGCCGACGAGCCGACCGGTGCACTGGACACCACCAGCGGCAAGGAGGTGATGAAGATTCTGCTCGAGCTCAATGCGGCAGGGCATACCGTTATCATCGTCACCCACGATGAGAAAGTGGCGGCCAATGCCAAGCGCATCATTGAGATCCGTGACGGCGAGATCGTCGACGACCGGGTCAATCCAGAGCGTCCCGTGGAGGATCAACCGGCGCAGGGAGCACGCCCGGCCAAGGTCAAGCAGACGAACCGTTTGCTGGCCAGTTTCGGGCTGTTCAGCGAAGCGTTCAACATGGCCTGGGTTGCGCTGGTCTCGCACCGGATGCGAACCCTGCTGACCATGCTGGGCATCATCATCGGCATCACGTCTGTTGTCTCGATCGTGGCCATCGGCGAAGGGGCCAAGCGCTACGTGCTCAAGGACATCGAAGCGATCGGCAGCAATACCATCGAGATCTATCCGGGCAGCGACTGGGGGGACAGCCGCTCCGCCGCTATCGAAACACTGGTGATGCCCGACGTCACAGCCTTGAGCGAGCAGTATTACATCGACAGCGCCACACCTAACGTGGGCCGCAACCTGTTGCTGCGTTATGAAAACATTGATGTGACGGCGACCGTCAACGGTGTGAGCGAGAGTTACTTCCAGGTCCGCGGGATCAAAATGGGCGCGGGTGTATCGTTTGGCAAAGATGATGCCCGGCGGCAGTCGCAGGTGGTGGTGATCGACCACAATACGCGTCTGAGGTTGTTTGGCCCGACCGCGGACCCGTTGGGCCAGGTGATTCTGGTCGACAACCTGCCGTGCACCATCATTGGCGTGACCGAAGACAAGAAAAGCGTATTCAACACCAGCAAGAACCTGAACGTGTGGATGCCTTATGAAACCGCGGCCGGGAGGTTGCTGGGCCAGCGTTACCTCGACAGCATCACGGTGCGGGTGAAGGACGGGCAACCGAGCAAAGTGGTCGAAGACAACGTCGTCAAGTTCATGGAACAGCGCCATGGCACCAAGGACTTCTTCACCTACAACCTCGACAGCGTGCTGCAAACGGTGCAGAAGACCAGCCAGTCGCTGGCGTTGCTGCTCTCGTTGATCGCTGTCATATCGCTTGTGGTGGGTGGCATTGGCGTGATGAACATCATGCTGGTCTCCGTGACCGAGCGTACGCGTGAAATCGGTATCCGCATGGCGGTCGGCGCACGTCAGTCGGATATCCGCCAGCAGTTCCTGGTCGAGGCGGTGATGGTATGCCTCGTGGGGGGGACGATTGGCATCGCGCTGTCGTTTGGTATTGGCTACGTGTTTTCGATCTTCGTCAAGGAATGGCAGATGGTGTTCTCGATGGGATCGATCATCACGGCTTTCGTCTGTTCGACGCTGATCGGTATCGTGTTTGGCTTCGTGCCTGCACGCAATGCCGCGCGACTCGATCCGATCGATGCGCTGGCGCGCGATTGACTAACCTCAAGTCCCGCCGCCCGAGGGCGGCGGGACATAATCACGAAACCGAGTCGTCAGGCTCGGTATCTACTGCTCTTCATACCGCCTCGCGCGCATAGTGTGGACGTGTTTCGCCGGCCTTCCTGACTGCCTGTTCGAAGCGATCCAGCACCATGCCGACCTCGGCTTCGGTAATGGTCAATGGCGGCAAGAACCTGAGCACCGCGCCATGGCGTCCGCCGGTTTCCATCATCAGTCCGTTGTCGAAGCAGTTGAGTTTGATGGCGCGTGCACGGGCACCGTCCGCCTGGCCGGCACGTTGATTCGCGCCAGGCTTGGTAACCTCCACCCCGATCATCAGCCCGCGACCGCGAATATCACTTATGAACTGAAAGCGTCGCGCAATTTCATGAAGACCGCTCTCCAGCCGTTTGCCCATATGGGCGGCATGGGCAACGAGGTTGTCTTGTCTGATTTGGCGCATGGTTGCCGCACCGGCGATCATCGCCACCTGGTTGCCACGGAAAGTGCCCGCGTGCATGCCCGGGCTCCAGGTATCCAGGTGATCGGCATACACGATCACCGACAATGGATAGCCACCACCGATGGCTTTGGACAGCACCAGAATGTCGGGCACGATGCCGGCATGCTCGATGGCGAAGGTGGTGCCGGTGCGCCCCAGACCGGTCTGGACCTCGTCGACGATCAGCAGAATGTCTTGCTCAAGAGTGATTTCACGTAAAGCTCTCAGCCAGTGCGCCGAGGCGGGAATACAGCCCCCTTCGCCTTGCACGACTTCGACGATCACGGCAGCGGGTTTGGTGACGCCACCTTCAGGGTCCGACAGGACGGTACGGATATAGTCGATGGACAACTGGTCGGTCTGTTCGCCGTCGGTACCGAACGGGCAGCGAAAGCGATAGGGGAAGGGGAGAAAGTGAGTGCCCTGGGCTATCAGTCCGTTACCGGCCTTGGGGGACAGGTTGCCCATTGCCGACAATGCCCCGGCTGTCATTCCGTGATAGCCACCGTGGAAGGCCATCAGTGTCGAGCGTTTGGTGTAGTGGCGCGCCAGTTTGATGGCCGCCTCGACCGCATCCGAGCCGCTGGGGCCACAGAATAAAATCTTGCTCGTGTCGCGCATTTTCGCCGGCAGCATGGAGAACAATTCCTGCACGAAAGCGTGCTTGGCCGGGGTGGCCAGGTCGAGCGCTTGCTGCAGGTGATCGCCGCCGAGAAAGTCCATTACTGCGTCTTTGACGGCAGGCGGATTGTGACCCAGGGCCAGGGTGCCGGCGTTCGACAGACAATCGAGAAACTCCTGGCCGCTGGCATCCTTGATGCGCATTCCCTTGCCGCTGACGAACAGTCGCTGGAACGTCTGCGCATAGGTTCGTGCGTTCGACTCGACTTTCTTGAGATAGCTTAGTTCTTCCATATTCGATCACCCATTGGCCCTAGGAAAGAGAGTCGAGCGGTGTTGTGCCTCACGCTCAGCAGGACGTGTTGCCTTATTTGGCAGGCGAGTTACATGTTTCAGTCATTTCAACAGGGCCCCGCATGAACCGCTAATTTTTCTACCGGCACCTGTCCCTGTTTTCCATGCCAGACACAGAATGAGACGCAGGTTTAAATAGCTGACACACGAGCTTCATCAAACCCATCACTATCAACCTTCCGTCTCCCCGAGCCGTGCCTGTATCGGGTGCCTCGCTGTTTTTCCACTTTTTTGTCAGGCACCAAGAGAACGCTATGCATGTCTTCAAGCCTCCAGGTGGAGTATTACTGGTGACACTGTGTGCAATGGCCCTGAGCAGTTGTGTTCTCGGGCCTGACTATCAGGTGCCAACGGTCCCGGTCGATGTCAAATGGCAGGCGCCGTTACCCCATGGTGCGTCCGTGGCAGCCTTGACCGATTGGTGGCAGCAGTTCGACGATCCGGCGCTGGCCGAGTTGTTGCGCCTGGCCGAAGCCGACAGCCCATCAATGGATCAGGCTTGGGCCAACATCGCCCGGGCCCGCGCGACGCTTGCCGGGAATGTCGCGGATACCTTGCCGAGACTTGACGGTACGTTGTCCAAGGGCCGTGGCGGACAACAAACCGGTGATAAACACCTGACGGGTTCAGGCTCTTCTGCCCAGTTCGATACTGCGTGGGAGGTCGATCTGTTCGGCAAGTTGCGACGCAACAACGAAGCGGCGAGTTCGCGGGTCGAGGCGCGCGTGGATGATTGGCATGATGCGCGGGTTTCGCTGGCGGCCCAGGTAGGCGACTACTACGTGCAATACCGTGGCTGTCAGAAACTGGTGTTGGCCTACAGCGACCAGGCGCAATCGCAACTGGATACGGCGCGCATCACGCGCCAGTCGTTCGAGGCGGGCTTTACCTCGTCCGCCGATGCAGCCCTGGCCGATGCCAGTGCCGCCAGCAACGCGGCGACCCTGATCAGTCAGCAGAGTGAGTGTCAGGTGCTGCTCAAAAGTCTCGTTGCGCTCACGGGCGGTGACGAAGGGCGGTTGACCGAATTGCTCGGCCACTCCCCGGCACAATTGCCGCAACCTGCCGAACTCAACGTACGACAGATCCCGGCCGACCTGCTGCGCCAGCGCCCGGACCTTGCGTCCAGCGAGCGCGAGCTGGCGGCGGCAAACGCCGAGATCGGTGTGGCCAAGGCTGATCGCCTTCCAAGTCTGAGTCTTTCCGGCACGTTTTCCGTCGGGGTCACGGCGGGTGAGCGCAACCGCTCCTGGTCGCTGGGGCCGGTCTTGTCCATTCCACTGTTCGATGGCGGCAAACGCCGTGCGGCGGTGGACGGTGCCGAAGCTTCTTATGAGGCAGCCTTCGCGGTTTATCGCCAGACATTGCGCACCAGCGTCATGGAAGTCGAACAATCGTTGGTGCGTCTCGATGCAGCGCGGCGTCGGGAGTCCGACGTCGAGCGCTCCACCGCAGGTTTTCGCGAGTCGTTCGAGGCCATCGACCGCAACTGGCGGGCTGGCGGCGTGAGCCTGCTGGACCGCGAAACCGCACGCCGTCTGGCCCTGACGTCCGAGATCGAATTAATCACATTGCAGCAGGATCAAGTGCGCTACTGGATTGCGCTGTACAAGGCATTGGGAGGTGGATGGCAGACTCATCAACCGCAAGAGCGAAACCAGGCATCAAACGGGGAAGGTGTGTGAGGTCGACGTTGCGTAAAATTTTGCTGGCAGTGGCCGTGCTCACGGTAGTGATCGTGTTGATCTATTTGCGCCGTGGGGCTGAACCGCCGGCTGTGACAGCCCCGAACGTCAGCAGCCTGAGTGTCGAGGTCGTCCAGGCGCGACGCCAGCTCTGGCCGCAGTTACTGTCTGCCAGCGGTGCGCTGGCGCCCTGGCAGGAAGCGGTCATCAATGCCGAGACCAGCGGTCTGCGCATTGCCAGCCTTGAAGCCGATGTCGGCAGTAGGGTCAAGAAAGGGCAATTGCTGGCCACCCTGGCTTCGGAAACCGTGCTGGCCGAAGAAAGCAAACAACAGGCGGTCGTCGCCCAGGCCGTGGCAAACCTGGAGCAGGCCAACTCCAACGATCGCCGCGCCCGAGTCGTTGGTCAGGGCGGAGCATTGTCAGAACAGCAGCGCGAAGACTATCGAATCAAAGTGGCGACCGCCAAGGCTGACCTCGCGGGGGCCAGGGCCGAGTTGCAAACCACCCGGATCAGGCTCAAGCAGACGCGTATCGTTGCCGTCGACGATGGCATCATTTCCTCGCGTACGGCGTTACTCGGCAAGGTGCTGTCCGCGGGTGACGAGCTGTTTCGTCTGGTCCGCGAAGGCCGCATCGAATGGCAAGCCGAGCTGGACTCGCGCCAACTGGCGCGCGTGCAAACCGGCCAGCTCGCCCGTCTGATATTGCCCGGCGGCCAGAGCCTGGAAGGACGGGTGCGATTGGTCTCGCCCACGCTGAACAACAAAACAAGCCGGGCCCTGGTCTATGTTTCCCTGCCAGAAGACAGCGCCGCCCGGGCCGGCATGTATGCCAGCGGCCAGATCGAACTGGGACCTCGCGAGGCCGTTACGGTACCGGACACGGCGGTGATCCTGCGTGACGGTCGCAGCTATGTGTTTACCCTGGGCGATGACATGCGCGTTGTGCAGCGGCCTGTCGAGGTGGGCAGACGCCTTCAGCAGGCGGTGGAAATTCTCAGCGGTTTGAATGAGCCGGCCCGCATCGTGCGTGCCGGCGGTGCCTTCCTCAATGATGGTGCGAGCGTGACCCTCGTTCAGCCTCAGGTTGCTCAGCCATGAATATTTCTGCGCTCTCGATCCGCCATCCGGTTCCGGCCGTCATGCTGTTCATTCTGCTTACCCTCTTGGGCCTGTTGGGTTTTGAAAGGCTGGGCATCCAGGATTTCCCGGACATGGATTTGCCCGTGGTCGTGATTAGCGCATCACTCGAAGGCGCCGCGCCGGAGCAACTGGAAACTGAAGTGGCGCGCAAGATCGAGGATAAGCTCACGTCTCTGCGCTTGCTCAAACATGTGACGACTGTCATCAGCGACGGTGCCGTTAACATCAGTGTCAGCTTTGCCATCGACAAGGATGGCAACGAGGCACTGAACGAAGTACGCAATGCGGTCGACAGCGCCATGCCGCAATTGCCGGCCAGCCTGGATACCCCATCGGTTTCCCGACTGACCACCAGCGCTTCGTCGCTGCTCACCTATGTCATTGATTCCGACAGCCTGGATGAGGAGGCACTGTCGTGGTTCGTCGATAACGAGTTGAGCAAGAAACTGCTGTCAGTTCCGGGGGTGGCATTGGTTGCGCGCGTAGGTGGTGTCGACCGCGAGATTCAGGTCAACCTCGACCCCGCCATGATGGCGGGTCTGGGTATCCGCGTTGCGGACGTGGCCAACCAATTGAGGGCGATGCAAAAGGACAACTCCGGCGGTCAGGGCAATCTTGGCAGTGGGCAGCAGGCAATGCGTACCCTGGGGGCCATTGACGACCCGGCCACACTCGGTGCCATCGATATTCCGAGCGGCGACGGACGTCTGCTCGCGTTGCGTCAGTTGGCCACGATTCGCGACACGCATGCCGAACGCAGCAGTCGTGCTTTTCGCGACGGCAAGCCGGTGATTGGTTTTCAGGTCATCCGTTCGCTGGGGTTTTCCGATATCGGCGTGGCCGATGACGTGCGCAAGGCCATGGTCACGTTTGCAGCGCAACATCCCAACGTCCAGATCGTCGAAGCCAGTAACACGGTGGAATCGGTCCTCGACAATTATCACGGTTCGATGAGCCTGCTATATGAAGGCATGCTGTTGGCGGTGCTGGTGGTCTGGTGGTTTCTGCGGGACTGGCGCGCCACACTCATCGTGGCCACGGCACTGCCGTTGTCGATCATTCCCACCTTTGGCGTGATGTACTTGGCCGGGTTTACCCTCAACACCGTTTCCCTGCTGGCATTGGCGCTGGTCATTGGTGTGCTGGTGGACGATGCCATCGTCGAGATCGAGAATATCGCCCGGCATTTGCGCATGGGTAAAACCCCGCTCGAGGCGGCCACCGAGGCGGCGGACGAAATAGGCCTGGCGGTACTCGCCACTACCGTCACCCTCGTTGCGGTCTTTCTGCCCACCGCGTTCATGGGGGGGATCGCAGGCAAACTGTTCCGCCAGTTTGGTGTGACCGCCTCGGTTGCGTTGCTGTTTTCCTTGCTGGTGGCGCGGTTGCTGACGCCGATGATGGCCGCCTATTTTCTCCGGGCCAGAAGGGATGCCGAACATGACAGCGGCTTGATGACGCGCTACCTGGGCTGGATCCACTGGACCTTGACCCAACGTAAAACCACCATGCTTCTGGTTGGAATGTTTTTTATGGGCTCGCTGGCGCTGATTCCGTTGTTGCCGACCAGTTTCCTGCCGGCCCAGGACACGGCTCGCAGTAAAGTTCTGCTGGAATTGCCACCCGGAACGACGCTGGAACAAACCACTGCAATAACCCTGCAGGCCAGTGAAAGCCTGCGCGCCCTTGATGAGGTCAAACACGTATTCGCCTCGGTGGGAACGCCCAGCAGCTCGGGCTCCGGGCCCAGCGATATCACCGGTAACGGCGATGCCATCCTGACCGTGGACCTGGTGCCCCGTAATGAGCGCGAGCTCAAACAGGTCGAGGTCGAAGCCAAGATGCGTCAGGTGTTGCGCACACTCCCGGGGGTACGGGTCAATGTGGGGGGCGATGGCAGCGGAGAGAAGTTGAATATCGTGCTAGCCAGTGACGATGGCGATCTGCTGGAGCGCACCGCCAGTTCCCTTGAACCGCAGTTGCGCCAACTCCGGGGTATCGGGAATGTCACTTCCAGCGCGGCCTTGCAGCGACCGGAAATTCAGATGCGTCCCGATTTCGCCCGCGCGGCGGAGCAGGGCATTACCAGCCAGGATATCGCCGATACCTTGCGCATGGCGACCTATGGCGAATACTCCTCGTCACTGGGCAAAATCAACTTATCGCAACGCCAAGTGGACGTACGAGTGCGCATGGATCCCTTGCTGCGCAGTGACCTTGATACGATCAATCAATTACGCGTGACCGGTCGCGACGGCCAGGTCGCGCTGGCGTCATTGGGTGAAATACACATGGGCAGCGGGCCAGCGCAAATCAGTCGCCTGGACCGCTTGCGCAACATCACCCTGTCTATCGAACTCAACGGGCGCACTTTGGGCGAAGTCATGGCCGAGATTAGTCAATTGCCGGTGATGCAGAATCTTCCATCCGAAGTGAAACTGGTGGAGCAGGGCGAGTTGCAGCTGATGACGGAGCTGTTCGGCAGTTTCAGCCTGGCCATGGTCATCGGTGTGTTCTGTATCTATTCGGTGCTGGTGTTGTTGTTCCACGACTTCTTGCAACCGGCCACCATTCTCTCGGCGTTACCACTCTCACTGGGGGGCGCGCTGGTGGCCCTGCTGGTGTGCAACCTGAGTTTTTCGATGCCTTCGGTTATCGGTTTGCTGATGCTGATGGGGATCGTGACGAAGAACTCCATTCTGTTGGTGGAGTACGCCATCATGGCCCGCCGCGATTATGGCCTGGGCCGATATGATGCACTGGTGGATGCCTGCCACAAACGCGCCCGACCGATTTTGATGACCACCATTGCCATGGGGGCCGGCATGCTGCCGACCGCCATGGGGATAGGTGAGGACCCGAGTTTTCGGCAGCCGATGGCCGTGGTGGTGATTGGTGGGCTGTTGACCTCGACACTGTTGAGTCTGTTGGTGGTTCCAGTGATTTTCACTTATGTCGACGACATATTGCAGTGGTTCAAGCGTCGTGCTCGTGTGCTGACCGGCGAGGGATTGATGAATGAAAACTGAGGGGGAGGGAAGAGCCCCCGATGCAAGCCTGTCTTGGACAACGATCAGACAAGCATGGGGGCAATGTTCAGACGGCTTGTCGAACGGCGGTACTGGGGGGCCATTCAGCATTAGATTGATTGGCATCCATCGAATGCATCCAGCGAATCAACGAGCGGCGTCCGCCAATACCCATTTTTATCGCCGCGCGCTTGAGATAGCTCTCGACCGTATTGACCCTCAGGTTGAGCTGCTCGGCGAGTTCAGGCGCCGTGCGCCCCGCCAGCAATCCAACGCACACTTCGGTTTCACGGGAGGACAAGCTCAGTCCAGATAAAAGCAGTCGATCGGCAAATCTCTGGCGCAACGCTTCCATGCCGCCGTTTTCCGGTCCCTCAAGTGCCAGACCGTTGTCTTGTCGTGGCGTGTCCGATGGGAGCAGGGCAGCAACGTGTTCCTCCACCATTGGCAACAACAGACAGGAAAAATCTTTCAGCAATGCACATTCCTGCGCTGAAAAACCTTGCGAAAGAGGGGACCGGTATACGGACAGGACATATCGATGACCGTTTTTGCGGGAAGTCAAATGCAATTGGGTTGTCGCCCTGGGAGGCAATTTGTCCGACTGTTCACGCGCGAGCAAACAGCAGGAGAAATCTGGCAGCTTCTCAGGTTTGGCGTCTTCGAAAAAAATATCATCGGCAAGTAAAAAAGGTTTTGCTGTATGAGTGTCCATGACGGCATCGATGCAACTGTTACTCATACCGACGCATCCTATACTTGAGGTGCTCAGTTCAGAAACATTTCTTGCGTCTATCCATTGTTCCGTAATATGCGTTGCATCAACAGGTAGTTCCGTGAGTATCAGATCGTGCAACATTCGAGGGAAGTTACGGCTGCCTGTACTGGCGATGACTTTTCCAACGTGCGGGAATAATCTTTGTAAGTTCATCCGCTCTCCATGTCATGACGTTAGGGGAATTGTTTTTTTTGTCTGGGTAAGACGCGATACAGTATATATGGAAAATGTGTACGATATGTTTCAGTTTAAGGTTTATTCAGTTCGGGTTCAGGAGTTTATCGAATGTGCCTGATGATGCTTAGCATGTCATAAGCGACTGGGTGAGCGCGTCATCATATATGGATGATCTGCTGATGGAGTTTTTCTTGAGTACCTCTTCATAGGTTGTTGGTGTGCACGCCAGAGTGCCGTAAATGATTTTTTCCCCCTTCGTTCCCAATGCAACATTTCGTCTGTCCACTGCCCATCCGGAGCGTCTTAGGATTTTTTCCATCATGGTATCCACGACAACTTCATATGTGTGCACGTTTTGTTGATTGGCGAACTTTATCATTGACAGAAAAAGAGCGGCCGTGCGAAAATCTATATTGGCTTTAGTTAGTTTTCCGCTTGATGATTTGTCGGTCGATAGTGCAAATCTTGTTGCCTCCCAGCAATGTTTTGAGTGGGGTCTGGTCTTTCCTGTTGTCAGCAGGAAGCTTAATGCCCCGGAGATCAGTGTTGGCTTGCTGGAGGGGCGAAGTCGAACACAACCAGTCACTAATTCGCCATGATGAGAGTAGATATAGATTGCATCGGAATTGTCGTACTCATCCGATTCGTAATCGCTACCACAATAGCTTTCAATGTCCCATTTTTTTCTATCAATGAACGCTATTTTACGGATGAAAAGTATTTGTTCCAGGATTCTCGACGGGATCTTTGAGTAGCTTCCGATACTGGTGCATACATCGGAAAACCGATAGGTGCATGGAAAAGAATTCATCATTGGGTTTTCTTGGTTGTGCGTGGGAAGTCTACTGTTAACGCTGCACTAAAGTATTGCAACTGTCCTAAAGTACAGTGTTGGGTTTGATATATGTGTTGTTTAATCGGATGTTTGGATTTTTGGCGATTCTGTACTTCAGTGGTAGGAGGGTTGTGGAGTGGCGATTTAATGTCACTTGGGTTGGTGGATGCTACGTAATCAAATGGCAATACAAGTGTGGGAGCGTTGTTTTCTGGCGCAAGCTTTTTTGCTTTCTTCAATGAGAAGGGCATTTATTTATATCGTGGTATCCTTGCCTGGGTGGTCGGAACCGCGATTTTTTCTGCAGTGTGATAGCACTCTAAACGATTGTCAGCCCTGGAATCAGATACCTAAGGAAGGGACTGAGCTGCCTTCAATAAATATAAGCCGCCTTGGCTTCTGGCATGGATGAACTTATGTATTATATTGCGCTTTCATTGTTGACTGTATTGCTGGTTCCAGGACCGACCAATTCGCTTTTACTGCAATCCGGAATAAGCAGAGGACTGAATGGGCACTCTTTCAGGCTTATTGCTGCAGAATGGCTGGCTTATGTCATCCAGATTACGATGTGGGGAATCTCCATCGATCTCCTTGTCGCTGATTATTCGTGGGTTGTTATTGCAACAAAAATTTTCGCGGTGTGTTTTCTATTTTATATTTCGTTGAAGCTGTGGTTTTCGGTAAAAGGTAATGCGCCTTCAACGGTATCGGGCATTTCAGTACCCGCGCTTTTTGTGGCTACGCTGACAAATCCCAAGGGATTGTTTTTTGTGTCTTTTGTTGCGCCAGTCGGAACATTTTTGGCAATGGACAGTTATGTTTCATTCATATCATTGTTTTCGATGGTGATATTTCCAGTCGGGCTCGTCTGGGTCGCAACGGGAGCTTACTTTGGGCGCAAGTTGCATTCAGTTGTTTCCGGACGGCTTGTGAACAGGGCAATCTCTGTGGTGATTGCCCTGTTCGCATTCGGAATGCTTTTCAATATTGCTTCGCAAGTGGTATTTGCTTGAGTCTTAGGGTGTTCTGTCAATCCTGATTTTAGCGCCAGGTGAGAACATTGGGTACTATGGTAGTACGGGACAAAATGCCGAAAGTAGGCAGTTGTAGGTGCTGAATGATGCGAGAAATAGCAAGTGCTAAATTAGGTTTAATTGTAGTGCTTTGATCATCGCTTGTTTGACATTAATACAGTCCAGTTTTTCTGTCATTTGCTTGGCGTGAAATTTTACCGTTCGTTCGGTTATATTCATTATCAGGCCTATTTCCTTGTAGTTTTTTCCAAGGGAAAGCCAGTGCAAGAACTCAATTTCCCGGGGACTCAGTTTTAAGGGGTTTTCGGTACTGATTTCTATCGGGCGATACTGGTGGGCAAGGAGGCTGAGGGTTTTTATTATGAGCATGTTCGATCGGACATTGGGTGAAAAGTCGGGATCGTTATCTTCTGAAGTGAGGTGAACCGAACCAAACGCTCTACCTGGTTCGTGGATAGGGATACTGAAACCTTGCTGGATCCCATAGCTAGCTGATTGCTCGAATATTTCGCTGGTGCTATCGGTTGCTTCTGGAATTTCGTCCCAGAAAAAGGGGCTTGATGTAATAGCAGAGTTTGCCATCACAGGGTCTGACTTGTAGAGAGCATTTTTTCGGTAAGTGTCTACCCATTCGGCCGGATAATTGCTATGAATGGAGATTTTTGAACTTTCGAAGGGGGTAGGCTCCAGGTGAACATAAGCGAATTTATGGATTCCCAATATGCAAAATATCCATCCCAGCACTTCAACGTATTCTTCTTTGCTCGCACCCGGGATGGTGTTCTCAACCTCTTTGATTAAACTGAAAATGCTTTGGCTTGAGATGAGCTTGGGCATGGTTGGCGGGCTCGATAGCGTATATTGATTTGTCAGGGGCTGACTGTTATTAGAATGTTTACTTTAATTAGGGTGTTTACTTTAAATATGGCTTGCTGTTAATTAGGGTATACGCGATTTATATCATCGGTCGTGAATAATGACAAGAATGTTTTTCAATTGCACTCAGCACCAGAATCGTCTCAGCTTTCTGGGTTTTCAAAGAAGACGATAACCAGATCGGAGTCATATTTTTCAGTGCTGGATTCACAAAAAACGCCACTCAATCGAGTGGCGTTTTTTGCGTTTGGCAGCGCTTGAGGTGTCTCACAGAGGCATCTTCGGGTATTCCGCCCTGGCCAAAGCTGTTAGCACCAAACAGATGATTCAGTTATGTGCTTAGCAGCTAAGTCTATACAAGACCGACAAACGAAAGAATAACTAGGACGATTACAACGGCCCGTCCAGCCAAGTCACCTAGCCACGTAAGACCAGGACAGGGTGTGCACTTAAATTTAAGTGGGCATCAGCTCTAGCCTTTTAAGCGGGTATTTCATGCAGCCACATCGTCGCCCTTACTCCAAGTCTTTCAAGGCCCAGGTCATTCAAGAGTGTGCCCAGCCTGGTGCTTCTATTGCCAGCATCGCGCTCAGTCATAGCCTCAACGCAAACCTCGTCCATAAATGGATTCGGGTACAAGTGCAGAAAAGCACGGCGCTGCAACCTGCATACATTCCGTTGCCCATGCAGTTGGCCGAAGCAAATTCGCACGCAGCATCCTCGAATATCTGCGTTGAAATCCAGCACCCGCGTAGCACCGTCAAAGTGAACTGGCCAACCGAAAGCGCTGCTGCCTGCGCGACCTTTCTTCGAGATCTGCTGCGATGATCCGCTGCTCGCCGGTTGAACGAGGGTAAGTTCCACTGGCTAAGCATTCGCCATGGCCGGTGTAGATGCTCGCTCCGGGTTCGAAGAAAACCCACCGCTCTTATGTCTGGGCCTACGCTACCAGCCAATTCTGCGAAACGGCAGCGGTCGTTTGCGACTTCAGCCCTAGCCGTGCCGGAGAGCATGCTCGCAATTTCCTGCAAGACTGGAAGGGCAAGTTGGTCCGCGATGATTTTGGCGGTTACAAGGCAAGCTTCGAACTTGGCGTGACCGAGATTGGCTGCATGGCCCATGCGCGGCGCAAGTTCTTCGAACTGCACGCCACCAACAAGAGCCAGCTCGCCGAGCAAGCCCTGCGCTACATCCAGTTGCTGTACGAAATCGAGAGCGAAGTCCGCGACCTGGAACCGGACTTAAGACGCCAAATACGGCAGGAAAAAGCCGTCCCGGTGATGGATATGCTGCATGCCTGGCTTGCCCAGCGCTACCTCGATGACGGGGCTGTACCCATAGCTAACAATTGGGCCGAGAATCAAATCCGGCCATGGGCTCTTGGACGCAAGAACTGGCTCTTTGCAGGATCGCTACGCAGCGGCAAGCGGGCTGCGGCAATCATGAGCCTGATCCAGTTTGCGCGGCTCAACGAGCATGATCCGTATGCTTATTTGAAAGATGTCCTTACGCGTCTGCCGACGCAGCGGGCGAGTAAAATCGATCAGTTGCTGCCGCATAGGTGAACGTCGAGCTTACCCAGAACGCTCAAGAATGACGGATAAGGATCTTAAACTTCAAATAGCCGACGCACCTGCACGGAATCGGCGCTTCCGCTTTGTTCAAGAGGAAGGAAGTATCGTAGTTGCCATTGTTGTGTCCTAACGGCCTCTTTGGCGACTGGTTTGACCCAAGGTGGATAAACGCGGATAGCGCGCTTACCGCCCTTACCGTTAATCGCCATGATGCCCTTTGATGCCAGTATTTTCTGGTCGAAAACAAACTGTCCGCGATGAGTTGCATCGAACACACTCACCACAATAAAGGCTACGCCATCATCGACATCGAGAGGTGCAATGATGCTGCCTGACGTCGGGCGCTTCCATATTGTGACGAACTGTCCAATCTTCGTCGGCGTTGTTTTAGCCACACGGAAGACAATGGTGTGTCCGTCGAGGCCAAAGCGGGAGGCTCCATACTCGACACTCTCAGCCTCGCGTAGAGCCAGATCCGTCAATTGCATTCCCGCCGGCTTGTACACATCCTGGATAGCAGCTATCAGATCGTTCGGAATATGGCCGAGGGCCGGATCTGCCGCGCCTGCATATTTTGTGTCTAGTTCAGTTAAATCGAATTTCAACGGGAACAACTCCTAAACGACTCATTGACCATACGCCCCATCCATAACATATACTACGCCCTTCGATATGCCGAAGCGGGCTGCGTGTGGTTACGTCGTGTAATTGCGCAAGGTGGGATAGCCAGCCGCTTACGATGGGCAGGATTAAGACGAATCAGCACTTCGAAGTCTGCGTAGCGAATGACACCGCTAGCTTGATGATCATTCGTTCGATTGGTTATAGGTAGAATCCAATAGCGTGGCTTGGATTCACTCCTTTTTTGTTCTTGATACACCCTGAAAACAAGTCCAGAATTAAGTCTTTTCCTGCTTCGGCAAGAAAAGAAACCCCTTAGATTTCAATGGGTCGGACGCTAGATGAGAGTCTCGTTTCCCGCTCCAAGCATTAAAAAATGGATCTCTGAAAAGAGGTCCATTTTTTTTCGTCCAAAGAAAAGTCTTTCTTGGACTTTTGCCGCGCGCCCCCTCTGAAAACACTCAGATCCAGCCCCATTGGGCACATTTTCCAGTACATCAATCCGGTGCTCGGCAGATCGGTTTTCTCGTGACATATGTGATGGCTCTCACCAATAACGCGGTCCGACACGCCAAACCCGGAACCAAGGACTACACCCTCCCTGACTACAATCGCTGTTCATGGCCAGTTAAGCCGTTGGGCCAGGTCGGTGATCAATCATTAGGCAAGTGCAATTGCACTTCCGTGGCGTCATGAAAGAGTCGGACGACCTCGATCACCTCGTCGTTTGCCACACGATAGAACACGATATGGCGTGGGCTTTTGATCGTCCCATGGGGGTGTTTGGCCTGCGGCGTGAATAGAGTGGTGATAGCTGCGAAGGCCCGGCTTTCTCATTGCTGCCCCTCAATCAGGATCCTTACCCGCTGTAGCGCCCAAATTGGAAGCTCCCAAGAAGTAAAACAATCCACCCACTACGATGAAGAGCGCGAGCATGTAGAAGATGTAGTGGGGAGGTTGGGTCGCCAATACGACTCCGCAAAGCACCGGTCCCAGTGCCGCCCCGAGGCTGGACAGGTTTTGCACTCCGTAATACATACCGCGCAGGTTGTCCGGAGCGATTTTGTCGATGAACATGTACTCGGCTGGGAATACGATGATCTCGCCGACCGTGAAAATGGCCATGGAAATGACCCAGAGCAGAATAGAGGTCGACAGGGCAAAACCCGCCAACCCCATCATGAACATACTCAGTCCCGCGGCCAGCCACAGACTCAAATGTCTGTGAGAGATCTTCTTGCCTATGGAGTATTGCAAGCTGATCACCATCAGCGCATTGGTCGCCACAATGGTACTGATGACCTGGTAGGTAGATTCTGGCGAAGTAGTGATCACCAGATACTGCGAGAGATAAGCGGTGAATTGGCCAAAGACCACCGCGCTGAGCAGCCCGCCAAGGGTGAAACACACCAACCGGTAATCCTGGAGCAGCAATTTCCCCACGGCCAGAAACGGTACAGGTTTTCGAGCGTCATCGATGGCGTTCAGGTCTCTATCGCCCCAAACGAAATAGATGAAGAAGAATCCTGCCCCAAGCCCGGCAGACAGCAGGAATGGCAAGCTGATATCCAGCTTGGCCATTCCGGCCCCAAGAAATGGGCCGACGGCATATCCGATATTGGTCAGTGTGTATTTGATCGAGAACACTTCGCTGCGACCCGTGACTGGAAGCAGGCTGCCAAACCCTGATTTGATGGCGATATCAATGACGGCATAAGCCAGGTTGATCAACACCAGGCAGCTGTAGAACAACCAGAGATCGCGAGCAAGAAACGTCCCGAAAAAACCCAGCGTGAACAGACCGCTGAAGCCCAGGATGAGCCGGTAACTGGACATTTTGTCGACCAGAAACCCTCCGTAAAGGCTCAATAACGATCCGATGATCAGTGTGCTGCCAATGACCAGGCCGATATCGGCGACGTTCAAGCTGAACCTGCCGGATAGGTAGATGACCAGATAAGGCAAGGTGATAGCTCGCGCCAGGGTCAATATCAGGGAAGCCGAAAGCAGCAAATTTACTGTCGTTGGATAGTTTTTTAGCGTGGTCAGCATCCTTGCCTCATCGTTCAGCCGGTAATTTTTATGGATTCACTAGTCGCATAGTGTTGATTGGTGCGTTCGAATCAAGCTTACTGGAGAAAATTGTTCTGACCTGTGATGGTTTTTATTGAATTGGCGGAACTGAATTCATGAATACGGAACGTCTATGTTTTCCTCCGAACGATTAAAGGGCATTGATGTATTTGTCAGCGTTGCGGACTGCGGCAGTTTCAAAGCCGCCGCCGAGCGGATGAGTCTGACAGCTTCTGCAATTAGCAAAGGTATTGCTCGATTGGAGAGCAGGCTGGGGGCTCGGTTGTTCCACCGAACCACTCGAAGTTTGTCACTGACGGATGCGGGGATTGCGTTCTATCGCACGTGCACAGGCGTGCTGGCGGACCTCGAAGAGGCTGAGCTGTCTCTACATGCCGAAACCACCGAGCCTCGTGGCAGGGTTCACATTGGCCTTCCGGGTGCCTTTGGCCGTTTGCAGGCACTTCCAGTCATTCTGTGGTTTGCCCAGGAGCACGCTCTGCTATTACCGCACATTTCGTTTTCCGACCGTTTCATCGACCCTATCGAAGATGGTGTCGATATCGTCGTACGCATCGGTGGCTCGGACGTTTGGCCCGACACACTGGGGCATCGTTACGTGGGCCGTGAGTGGCATATCTTCTGTGCGTCGCCCGCGTATTTGAGCAAGCATGGCACGCCTGTGACCGTTCACGATCTGGAGCATCATCAGTGCATCGCTTACGGCTGGGCGGATGGAGCGATTAGCCCTTGGAGTTTTGCAGGAACCCAGGCCGGCGAAATTGAACGCAGGGCGATAGCCGCAAGGTTCGTCGTGGGAGATGGCGAAGGTCTGGTGATCGCTGTATCGGCGGGATGCGGAATCGCGCAGCTACCTTCGTGGTTGGTCAAGCGTCAGCTTGAAGAGGGGACATTGGTTGAAGTGCTTCCCCACTTGGCAACCGATGGTCTGGCGATCAATCTGGTTTGGGCCAAAAGTCGGCAAGCGCTTCCCAAGGTCAGTGCGTTGCTGGAGGCACTTGCCGCTGGCTTGGTGCAGTCTGGTAGCAAAATCCAATGACCACTTTTGGCCTCATAGACATCGCTTACAAACACAATCTGGTTGTCCCGATCAACTATCGCTCACATTGCAGCGCAAACTCGACGGCACTCAGCAAAGCATCGCCGCTGAAGGGTTTACGCAAGCATTCGATGGGTTTATAGCGGCTGGATTCGGCCAGTGTGGCTTCATCCCAGTGGGCAGACATGCAAATCACTGGAAACTTTCTGCCCTTGAACGTCAGCGCGCGCATGACGTCCAGCCCCGACAGGCCGTTCATTTTCAAATCCAACAGCAGACACGCGACGTCATTGAAGTTTTCGAGGGTCAGGAACTCTTCGCCCGAGGCGAATACTCGAGAACGGTATCCGGCCGACCGAAGCAGGTTGGCCAGGCTTTTGCGCACGGACGCATCGTCGTCCACGATGCAGACGATGATGGCGCCGCCAGTGTTGAGAGTCATGAAGAACCCTGCATGCTAAACGGCGGCTCGGCGCTGATCAGGCCATACAGCTTGACCAGACTGACCAGCGAGCGCGTCTGCATCTTCTCCATGATGTGCTTGCGATGGACCTTGGCGGTGACTTCACTGGTGCCCAATCGGTTGGCGATGTGCTTGTTGGACAGACCCGCGACGATCAGCGGTAGCACTTCGCGTTCACGGGGGGT
This sequence comes from Pseudomonas sp. JL3, assembly GCF_031570575.1. NCBI lineage: Bacteria > Pseudomonadati > Pseudomonadota > Gammaproteobacteria > Pseudomonadales > Pseudomonadaceae > Pseudomonas > Pseudomonas sp. JL3. Next base: position 29,339 of record NZ_JAKWJK010000025.1, on the reverse strand, counting down.
CAACAGGGTGGCCCTTTGACGGGCACTTTGAGTGCGTTGCCATTGCTCGAACGCTATCGCTGCACGCTGACGGGTGGTGCGCAGGATGTGCAGCAACTGGTCTTCGTCGAAAGGTTTGGTCAGGAACTCGACCGCCCCGGCTTTCATGGCCTGCACCGACATCGGGATGGTGCCGAAACCGGTCATGAAGATGACCGGCCACGGATGCCCGCGTTGTCCGAGCGCCGATTGCAATTCCAGGCCCGTCGCCTCGGGCAGGCTGACGTCAAGCAGCAGGCAAGCGGGGCCGATGTCGAGGTTAGCGCTGAGCAATTCTTCGGCCGAGGCGAATATTCGGTGCGTAATACCTTCGGCCCGCAGCAGTCGGCTGAGGGCTGTGCGCACGGACGCTTCATCGTCGACGATGAACACCGGCACGCTGTCCGGATCGATGGTCTGTTGATCCTCGGACACCAAAAGGTCCGGGACAACCGGATGGAACAGCGGCAGGGGTGGTTCACGTTCTTTCAATAATCGGTAACCTCGGCGCGGAACCGTCTGTATGAGCTCTTTTTCCCCGAGTAACTTGCGCAGCGAAGAAATCTGCACCTGCAGATTGTTTTCCTCGACGACGGTGTCGGGCCAAACCTGTGTAATCAATTCATTTTTGCTGACAATCCGGCCATCGGCCTGCATCAGTACCGAGAGGATTTCGAACGCCCGGCCCCCGACACGCAGCGGCCGTCCGTCAAGAAAGGCTTCGCGCCGTTCCAGGGAAATAGTGGCGTGGCCGAGTCGGATCATGCGTTCCTCTGCGCTGCGTTGACGGGTAGTGACGCCGCAGCGTCGATTCATCAGGGCTACACGCTAGGGGACGGCCTCGCATAATGCAATTATCCCGAGGGATAACGCGCCTTGGTTTCAGTGTGTAAAAATCATCGGCAGCGGGGCAGCAGGACGGCCATCATGGTGCCGATGACGGACAGGATAATCCGCACACAGCCACCGGGCCAGAGCCTTGCGTGTACTCTTGGGCTCAGCCCGAAACGAATCTTCAGCGGTGATTGTTCATGCCCAGCCGTCCTCTCTCAACATCCGGTTCCCGGAGTCTCGATGTCGTCCATGATGAAGCCTGGCTGTTGCGCTGCACCTTCGCCATGCTGCGCCGGGAAAACGACTTGACCTGGTTTACGCTTCAGGACCGGTCATCGGGCACATACTGGCTCGCCGCCCGGGCACCGATTCAGCTGCCTGCCACGTGCCAACGGCTGGAGCGCGATTTTCATCTGCGCCTGGATCCGGCTTGGGCGATTGCCCCTGTTGCGTTCATCCGCTCGGCTGAGGGACCTTTGTTGATCTATCCCGCGTCGGGGACGCCGTTGACTGATTTGCTCGGTGACACGGGGCTACCACTGGCGCGCTTGCTGGCCATCGCCGTAACGGCGGCCAACGCGCTGGCCAGTGCTCAGAAGACGGGCGTGCGACATGCCAGTCTGCTACCCCACCACTTGGTGGTGGACGCCGCCGACTCGGTCAGACTCCTGGGTTTTCACAGCCATGCCGGGGAGGTGTCCGCTGCTGAACTGCCCGGCATGGAACAATGGCCTTATCTGGCCCCCGAACAGGTACGGCGTGATGCCGCCAGTTTTGATGCGCGAAGCGATATCTATGCGCTGACCGTGATCCTTTACCAAGCGCTGACCGGTCGACTGCCACTCAGCGCCCGGGACCCGTCGCAATGGCTGCATGTACACGCCGCCGTGCAACCGCAATCACCGGCAATCCATGTCGCCGATCTGCCGGAAGGCATCTGCCAAGTTCTGCTCAAAGGCTTGGCGAAGGAACCGGATGCCCGCTATCAGAGCGCAGAATCGATGGCCGCGGATCTGGCCTGGTGCCAACAGCAGTGGCTGAAATATGAGCGCATCGATGGGTTTCGGCTGGGCACCTTCGATGCGCTGCCTTCTGTGGCCCGCAGTGATGTTCTGTTCGGCCGAGAGGCTGAACGCACGCAGTTGATCGAGCAGATAAGTCAGGTGCGCGGCAATGGCATCGCCCGGGTCTTGCTGGTCGGTGGCGCACCGGGTGCCGGCAAGTCGACGTTGATTCATCAAGGTATCCGGCCCCTGGCGCCCGGCTACTGGGCCAGCGGCAAGAGTAATCTGCTGCAGCAGGAAATTCCCTACGCGCCATTGGCGCAGATCTTCAAGTCGCTGATGACGCAATTGTTGGGCAAACCGACTCTGGAACTGGAGGCGCTGGGCGAGCAACTGATCGAACGCCTCAAGGGGCGGGGCAAGCTCCTGGTGGAGCTGGCGCCCGAGGCCGAGCTGGTCATCGGTGTCACGCCTGAACTGCCGAACATGCCTGCCCGGCATGCGCTTGATCGCGCCAACCAGACGCTACTCGATGTACTGGAAGTCTTTGCTCAGCCAGGACGACCCCTGGTGCTATTCATCGATGACGTGCAGTGGGCCGACGATTCGACCCTGTCGTTCTTGCAGGCCTTCATTGCCCGGCCGCCCCGGCATCTGGTGCTGATTCTGGCGTACCGCGAGGCCGAATCGCAGTTCCTCCAGCGTGAGGGTGGGTTGCTGCAGGTGCTGGGCGATGGGCAATCGTTACCCGGTGCAAGCGTCATGCTGGGTCCATTGTCGGTGCCTGCTGTCGCGGAACTGATCGCTGCTGAACTGGACACTGACCTCAAGGCTATTGAGACACTCGCGCCAGTTGTGCACTACAAAACGGCCGGCAACCCTCTTTTCGTCAGCCAGGTGTTGCGCGCGTTGATCGATGAACGTCTGGTGCGCTTCGACGTGCACGGTCGCCGCTGGGTCTGGGACCAGAAGGAGGTGGACGGTTATCGCTATGCCGACAACGTCGCGGACTTGATGGTGCAACGACTCGAGCGGCTGACACCGATGGAACGCGAAGTACTGCGCATGGCCGGCTACGTTGGCGGGCGCTGTGATGAGTCGCTGCTGCACCGGCTGTTGCCGTGTGATCCGCAACAGATAAACCTTGATGTGCAGAGCCTGGTCGATACCGGTTTTCTGTTGCGCGAGCGCGAGCAACTGGTGTTTCCCCACGACCGTGTACTTGAGGCAGCCTGTCAGCTTGCTGCGCCAGCGGGACGCGCCGCCGAGCACGCCCGTATCGCCGCCGCCATGCTTGATCAGTGGGGCGCGCAGATCCATGAGCGTGTATTTGAAGTCGCCAGCCAGGTTCAGCGCATTGACACCGATGAACTGGAGGCGCATCGCCGTGCCGCGTTCGTTGAGCTGTTGGTCGAAGCCGCCGAGCGCGCCAGGGACACCGCCGCTGTCGAGCAGGCCGTGGGCTATCTGCGCACGGCCGAGCGTCTGCTCGGGCAGACGGGTTGGTCGAGCCTTTACACTCAGGCGTTCGCCACCCAATGGCTGGCTGCCGAATGCGACATGTTGCTGGCCGATCTGGCAGGCGCCCAACACCGCCTCGACGACTGCCTGAATCACGCCACCACAGCGCTCGACCGCGCAAAAACCTATCGGTTACGGGCCACCTTGCGCACGTTGCACTCCGATTACGAGGGCGCGATAACCGAGGCGCTTACCGGGTTGGCCCTGCTGGATATTCCCCTGCAGCGCAAGCCCTCGCACGAACAGCTGAGCCTCGCGTTTGCCCAAGTACGCGCACTCGTGGGCGCGCGTCGCATCGCCGATTTGGTGCATTTGCCCAAGGCTGATGACCCGCCTGTCGAAGTGGCCATGGAGTTGCTCAGCACGTTGATTTCCTCGTTCTTCGTCAACGACGACATTCGTTTTCTGCATTTGGCGAAAATGGTCGAACTTACGTTGATGCATGGCACCACGCCGAGCAGCGGTTACGGCTTTGCCTGGTTTGGCGTGATGATTGCCGAACGCTATGGCGAGTATGTGGACGGGCAAGCCTTCGCCGAAGTGGCCCTTGAGCTCACCGACAAACACGGCTATGAAGCCGGGCGCACAGGCACGCTGGTGGCGCTCGATCAAGTCAGCCCGTGGACCCGACCGATGGCGTACGCCCGACAGAAGGCGTTCGCAGCATTCGAGTGCGGTCAGGCCGGCGGCGACCTGGGAATGTCCTGTTATGCCTGCAACCACATCGGCTCCGATCTGTTGTTCATGGGCGAACCCTTACAAGGAGTGTTGGACGAGCTGGAGCATGGTCTGGCTTGGGTGCGTCAGTTTCACTACATCGACATCGAACGCATCCTGCTGGCACAACAGGCGTACGCCAGCGATCTGCGCGATGGGCGTCAGCACCGGCCGCTGACCGAACTGGACGGCATCGAACATGACCGTTTCGGCCCCATCGACCGCACCAGCGTGTCACAGCCGACGCTGTTCTGGACGTGGCTGTATTCAGGCATGTCTGCGTTTCATTTCGGCGATATCCCTTACGCATTGCGGCGTTTCGAAGAGGCCGCCGCGCTGGCCTGGTCCATTCCGGCGCACATCAATCTCGCCGATTACTATCTGTTCTACAGCCTGGCGTTGGGTAGTGCGCAGGCACCGGGGGATGTTGCCGAAAAACTGGAACAACTCGAGCGGCAACGTCTGCGGTTTCTGCCATGGGTCGAGCTCAACCCGACAACCTTCCGCAACAAATTGCTGCTGATCGAGGGTGTCATCGCCCGTTTGCGCGGTCAGGAACTTGTAGCCATCCGCTGCTTCGATCAGTCGCAAATCGCTGCGGCGGCGGCCGGTTTCATCCACGAGCAGGCGCTCGCACATGAACAGCTGGCCGATATCTGCTTGCCCAACGGGCTGGTGTCGGGTGCCAATCACCACCTGCGCGTCGCGCGCGACTGCTACAACCTGTGGGGCGCCGACGGCAAGGTGCGTCAGCTGGAGACCTTGCACCCGTTTCTCAGCGCGCAATCGTCGTTCGAGCCGGCCCGGCTTGTGACGCAGGTCCGGCTCGATCTAGAAGTGGGAATCGAGGCGGCACGAGCACTTTCGCAGGAGGTACTGCTCGAACGACTGGTCGAAACCCTGATGACTCACCTGATGATTCAGGCGGGTGCCGATCATGGCGCTCTGATGATCGTCAACGACGTCGAGCTGCAGCTCGCGGCGACCGCTGCTGTCGAAGCCGGCAACGTGCGGGTCGCGCTGGACACCGGGCAGTCGCTCGAACAGATGGCGCCGGCCTCGGTACTCAACACCACCATGCGCACGCGTAACACCCTGATGCTCGACGATGCCCGCGCCAATTGTCCAGAGGCTTACAGCGCCGATCTGCAACAGCGCCAGACGCGCTCCATGTTGTGCCTGCCGTTACTCAGACAAGGCTCGTTGATCGGCCTGGTCTATCTCGAAAACAGCCTGGTGCCCAACCTGTTCAGCGCCGAGCGTCTGACCATGCTGGAAATTCTTGCCTCCCAGGCCGCGGTGTCACTGCAAACCGCCAAGCTGTATGCCCAGCTGGTCGAAGACACCCGACTGCGCGCGCAAATGGAAGCGGACTTGCGCAGTTCGCGGGCAGAACTGGCGCGCAGCTCGCACCTTAAAGTCATGGGCGAGCTGTCTGCTTCGATAGCCCATGAAATCAGTCAGCCGCTGCTGGGCATCTTGTCCAACGCCGCGGCGAGTCTGCGCTGGCTCAAGCGTGATCAGCCCGATCTGGAAGAGGCTATTCAGGGGCTCGAAGACATTCGCTCAGACAGCGCCCGTGCCGCCGACATTGTTCAGGCGCTTCGCACGCTCGCCAAACAAGCGCCGTTGCAACGGCTCCCGGTGCAGATCGACGAGTTGATCGGTGAGGTCGTGCGCCTGACCGCCACTGACCTGGCGAACCGCAACGTGCAACTGCAAACCCGACTTGATGCGCAATGCCTAGTGTGGGTCGATGCGGTGCAGATCCAGCAAGTGGTGTTCAACCTGATCACCAATGCGCTGGAGGCCATCGCCGGGGCCGGGTTGCCAGAAGGACGCATCATCATCGGCTCAGCGTTCAAGGACGATCATATTCAAGTCTGCTTCCAGGACAACGGGCCGGGCATTGGGCCACAACAGCGAGAGCAAATCTTCGATGCGTTCTACACCACCAAAGGCAGCGGCATGGGAATGGGGCTGGCTATCTGCAAGTCGGTGATTGGCGCGCACGGCGGGACGCTAATTGTCCAGGACAGCGAGCAGGGCGCCCGGATCTGTTTCAACCTGCCGGTCGCGGCAGCCAGCGCCGGATAAAAAAAAGGCCGCGTGAGCGGCCAAAGGGGAGGAGTTCGTTCTGTCGACCTTGATCAGTTCACGCACGCAGCTCCTGCGAGCGAGGCTGTCGAAGGCCGTCGGCCACGCTATCGGGAATTCTCCTGTCGGAGATGTCCTGATCAATCATTGGCGTGTTGGGAAGTGGGCTTGTGACCACGTGATCAAAGGTCCGCCGCCAGGCCTTGGGTGTCATCCCTTCCAGCCGGCTAAAGGTGTGGGTGAAATGCGAGTGGTCCGCGAAACCGCATTCATAGACGACGTCGGTGATCGCCATCGAGGTGATCAGCAGGTTTTTGGCTTTTTCGATTTTCATCCTCACCAGCCAGCCTTGCGGTGAGTGGCCGGTACTCTTTTTGAACGCCCGGGAAAAATGGCTGCGCGACAGGTTGCAGTGTTCGGCAATCTCGCTGATGCGAACGCAACTGGCCATATCACGCAGCATCAGTTCCTTGGCGCGGCGCTCTTGCCAACTGGACAGGGCGCCTAGCGGTCGCGCAAGTTCACATGGATGGTCTGAATTCACCGATTGCGGGTTCATGAAGGCTCTCCTGATCGTTCAGGAAAGTCTGTCCGCCAACGACATTTAAAGTCCTTAAGCAAACCTTAAGAGTTATGAAACGCCGCGCCCGACATCTAGCCAGCGCTATCGCAAGGGCATGTAACTGCATCATGCCGTCCGTGTTGACGCTCGGATGCGCGACCGTTCTTACCTCCGCGGCCAGCTCTGTAGCCGTCAGTAGAGCATGTTGCTGTCTTTGGACAGTGCGATACCGTTGAGATCATGAGCGTTTTTACACACTCTGGGCCGATTGCTGCCCGTCACCTTGGGCCGCCAACAGTCGGTTGTGAATTAACCGATGGCATTCCTCCAATTGGATGTGGGGTTTTAGAAAGAACCTGAATATAGGATTGCGCTGTCGTAGCAGTTGGCCAAAACCCAATTCGACTAACATGGATCAACCTTCTCGCGGTGACGTTTCATCCAGCGCAATGACGTCCAGCATCACGCCCGTGCGCGCCACCACCCGGACCTTATCCATGTTTGAGCGCTAAAGGAGTTGGACGGATTTTTTCGTCATTCACGCCTGGAAGTTCACGACCGCATCAAAATGCTCGTCATCGTAAAGACCTGGCAGCACCGTGGCGCGGCGCCCCGCTATACATCATTCTAAGCAGAACGGAATGATGGCCATTCAAGCTGCCGGTGACGTTGGCTCCTGGATCCAATTAACGACGGCTCAGCGAACTGCGCTCTCTGCTCTTTCGATATGTAGCCAGTGAAGGCACAATGCGCATCCTTTTTTTGGCTGGCCTTGCCGGAGGCCTCGAAATGATCAAGACGCCGTACTACCTCATCGACAAACAAAAGCTGCTGGCAAACATGCAGAAGATCGCCTATGTGCGCGAACAGTCCGGGGCGAAGGCCCTGCTGGCACTCAAGTGCTTCGCCACCTGGTCGGTGTTCGATCTGATGCAGCAATACATGGACGGCACTACATCGTCGTCACTCTACGAGCTCAAGCTCGGTCGACAGAAGTTCGCGGGCGAGACCCACGCCTACAGCGTGGCCTGGGCCGACGACGAGATCGAGGAGATGCTCGACAACTGCGACAAGATCATCTTCAACTCCATCGGCCAGTTGCAGCGCTACACCGAGGCTTCAGCAGGCAAGGTACGCGGTCTGCGGGTCAATCCACAGGTGAGCAGCTCGGATTATTTGCTGGCCGATCCAGCGCGGCCGTTCAGCCGTCTGGGCGAGTGGGATCCGGTGAAGATCGAGCAGGTTATCGAGCAGATCTCGGGCTTCATGTTCCACAACAACTGCGAGAACGCCGACTTCGGCCTGTTCGACCAGATGCTGTGCACCATCGAAGAGCGCTTCGGCCATTTGCTGCACAAGGTCGAGTGGGTCAGCCTGGGCGGCGGCATTCACTTCACCGGTGAAGGCTATGCGATCGACGAGTTCTGCGCGCGGCTCAAGGCCTTCTCGCAGAAATACGGCGTGCAGGTCTACCTGGAGCCGGGCGAAGCCGCTATCACTCAGAGTGCGTCGCTGGAAGTCACCGTGCTCGACACCCTCTACAACGGCAAGCACCTGGCCGTAGTGGACAGCTCCATCGAGGCGCACATGCTCGATCTGCTGATCTATCGCCTGAATGCCAAGCTGGCGCCTAGCGAGGGCGAACACACCTACATGGTGTGCGGCAAATCCTGCCTGGCCGGAGACATTTTCGGTGAATATCAATTTGATCGTCCGCTGGCCATAGGCGATCGGCTGTCGTTCGTCGACGCCGCGGGTTACACCATGGTCAAGAAGAATTGGTTCAACGGCCTGAAAATGCCGTCCATCGTAGTGAAACAACTCGACGGTAGTGTCGAGGTGGTTCGTGAGTTTGGTTACAACGACTACATGTCCAGCCTTTCGTAAGCTGGCAGAGAAGGAGAGAGAGAAAAATTGAAGAAGAACGTACTTATCATTGGTGCAGGAGGTGTCGCCAAGGTGGTGGCCCACAAGTGCGCGCAGCACAACGATGAACTCGGTCGTATTGCTATCGCGTCGCGCAACATCTCCAAATGCCAGGCCATCATCGACAGCGTCAAGGCCAAGGGCAGCCTCAAAGAGCCCGCCGACATAAAAGCCTTCTCGCTGAACGCTATGGATGTCGAAGCGACCAAGGCGCTGATCCGCGAAACCGGATCGCAGATCGTCATCAACGTCGGTTCTGCCTTCCTCAACATGTCGGTGCTGCGTGCCTGCATCGATACCGGCGTGGCCTACCTGGACACCGCCATTCACGAAGAACCGGGCAAAATCTGCGAGACGCCGCCCTGGTACGGTAACTACGAGTGGAAGCACCTCGAGGAGTGCAAAGAGAAGAACATCACCGCCATCCTCGGTGTGGGCTTCGACCCGGGTGTGGTCAACGCCTATGCAGCGTTGGCACAGCAACAGTATTTCGACCGTATTGATTCGATCGACATTCTCGACGTCAATGCCGGCTCTCATGGCAAGTATTTCGCCACCAATTTCGATCCGGAAATCAACTTCCGCGAATTCACCGGGCAAGTGTGGAGCTGGCAGAACAGTCAGTGGACCAGCAACACAATGTTCGAAGTCAAACGCACCGACGACCTGCCGGTCGTAGGCGCCCAGAACCTGTACCTGACCGGCCACGATGAAGTGCACTCCCTGTCGAAGAACCTCGGCGTGCCCAACGTGCGTTTCTGGATGAGCTTTGGCGAGCACTACATCAATGTGTTCACCGTACTCAAGAACCTCGGCCTGCTCTCCGAGCAACCGGTCAAGACCGCTGAAGGCCTGGAAGTCGTGCCGCTGAAAGTGGTCAAGGCCGTGCTCCCTGATCCGAGCTCGCTGGCACCCGGCTACACCGGCAAGACCTGCATCGGAGACCTGGTCAAAGGCACCAAGGATGGCCAGCCGCGCGAAGTGTTCATCTACAACGTCGCCGACCACGAAGAAGCCTTTGCAGAAACCGACAGCCAGGGCATTTCCTATACCGCTGGCGTGCCACCTGTGGCGGCAGCCCTGCTGGTCGCCCGTGGCGAATGGGATGTGCAGCGCATGGCCAACGTCGAGGAGCTGCCGGCCGAGCCGTTCCTCAAGGCGCTGGATGTGATGGGCCTGCCGACCCGCATCAAGGACGAGAATGGAGACCGTCCCTGGAACTGAGGCGCGCAAAATACAGGTGAATCTCGTATTCCGCGCTAAACGCAAAAACGCCGCTCTTTGAGCGGCGTTTTTGTTTGTGTGTCATTTGTTGGGCTTGATTGTTCCTTTTGCCCGGGGTTAGTCGCCACCCCGTTGCTCANGAACTGAGGCGCGCAAAATACAGGTGAATCTCGTATTCCGCGCTAAACGCAAAAACGCCGCTCTTTGAGCGGCGTTTTTGTTTGTGTGTCATTTGTTGGGCTTGATTGTTCCTTTTGCCCGGGGTTAGTCGCCACCCCGTTGCTCAGCCACCAACAGCAACGACTGCGGCACAGGACTTTGCGGGTGCTGCGGCTCCTGCAGGCCAGCCAGCCGAAAACCGGCCATGTCCAGCGCATTGAGCCAACTGGACAACGTTCGGAAGTACCACGGCATGGGTTGCCACTGCCCCTTGAACCCAGTGAAGGTCTCCTCCCGCCAACCATCCTGATAGTCGCCCGCCGCCACAGTCCACGGATGCAGCGTCTGGATCACCAGCGCGCCGCCAGGGGCGAGCAGGGCGTTCATAGCGGCGAGCAGGGGGATGATGTCCTGGTGCAACAGGGCGAAATTGGCGCAGATCAGGTCGTAGTTGCTGCCGATGTCCACCTTCGCCTCCACCAACGCTTCATAGCTCGCCAAATGCACCTGCGAAGAGCCCGCCGCCCGCGCCGCCTCGACCAGCGTCGCATCGCCATCCACACCGACCGCGTTGATGGCCCGTTCGGCCAGCGCCCGCAACAGCCAGCCCTCGCCGCAGCCCAGGTCGAGCACACGCTCGGGTTGGCGGCAAAGTACCGCCAGCAGGATTGCCTGGTCGGTGACCTTGAGGCGGCTTTCGATGGTGCCGGTGCGGATGGCCTCGATCCAGGATTGGGCGTTGTGGTGCCAGCTCTGGAGGAGGGTGGATTCGGGGGCGGGCATTTCGGTGTCCGGAGTTGTTGGGTGGATGAAAGGATAGGACAAGTGCTGGTGTAAAAAATGCAAAACTGCCGATACCTGGGGTATCGGCAGATCGGGTTTTGCCGCTCAAAAGCCTCAGTAAGGATTACAGTGTTGCGCTATGGCCTTGGCTTGGTCGACGTATGGCCGCTTCGGTTCAAGGTTCCACTCGGGCTTGTTCCTGACGGGCTTGCCGTCGAAGGTTGCCGCCAGATGACAAACCAATTGCCGGCGGATTGACCCACCATTGATGCTGTATTGCCTCCATTGCTCATCGTCTTTGTGCTTGTTGTACAACTCGGCAAACATTCTGTCGGTCTGATCATCCTTGATAGCGCGGCCGCAAGCGGTGGGCACTACCTCAAGTGACCAAGTGTTGGGCCCGAGTTTCGGATCGTCGCGTCGTAACCAGGTGCTTGACTCGATGTACTTGTCACAAAATTGTTGCGTGGGTGGAGGCGTGGTTCTGGCGCACGAGAAGGCGGCCTTGCTAACCGGCGTTCTTGGAAAGTCAATCTTGATGACGTTGCGATCCTTTCCTGTCTTGTTTTTATAGTCCCGCTGATTGGCCAAGGCATCGTTCAAACCACGTTGATCGCTGTAGAAAAAGGCCAGAATCGGTAGTTCGTCATCCTTCGGGTTACCCAAGCGTAATTCTGTCTGGGTTTGAAACTCACGGGTATTGATGACTTGTCGAGCCCCCATAAAGTTTCGAAACGCGTCTACCCGATCCTTGCCGCTCATGGGATTGCGCATATTGAAGCCACATTGCAACTGGTCCTGATTCCTGTCGTTGTTGAACCTGGTGAAATGCGCGACCCAGGTGTTAGCGCTAGTGATAGGCGGCGCCATGGCCTGGCAAACAGCCTCTGTCTGGCCGGTGTTCTTATTGTTGCCACAGCCTCGGTCATCTCGATAGTCGGTCCAGGCGTCGTTAGGAAACGCACAGTAAACATGCACCGCAGTCTCAGGTTCGCGTACCAGATCTATCGGAGTAATGATGTAGCCATTCTGAGTACTCATGCCGGGATCTTCATAGCTGATGCCATCGGCACGCATCCAGGAAGCGGCAAAAGTACCCAGCTCTTTGGCTCTCGGGCTTGGGTTCCATACATCCCATTTCTCTCCCTTCGCTGGGTTGGCTCGGTGAGTGCCCCGAATCAACAATCCCGAACAGTCCGACGCCGGATCCTGCCTGCAACTATCGACTGTGTTGTTGTACAACGTTTCAACCCGTTTCAGCGTCTCCTCGCATGATTCGGCGTTGGCCAATGTCGTTTGCAAGAGCAACGGAAATATGAGTAATGGAGTAATCCTGTTCAGACGTTTTTTCATGGCGCTACTTCCTTGTGGTTGGAGCCGGTAGCTGGCGCGGGCGTCAATGCCGGTGATACAGAAAACAGAATGGTTCGTTGCACGCGCCTGCCTCTTTCGCCGACGAGTTGCGCGACCTGCCGCGGACAACGGCAGCGCCCTCGGGCGAGGGCGCCACAGCGCGCCAGCAATTCAACGCGGGACTGGGTTGCAACCTGCGGCCCGGGTCTCGCTGTCCGATAACGCAGGCCTGAAAGGCTCGAGATTCCAGGGCGTCTTGCTGCGGTAGTTGACCAGCACGCAGCTCAATTGCTGGCGCATGCTGCCGGCGGAATTTTCATTGTCGCGCCAGTTGCTATCCGCGCCCTTGAGGGCGAACAGCTGGTTGTACAAAGCCCCGACCTGCTCGTTGGGCAAGGCGCGGCCAGCCGCCGTAGGCACCACGCTCAAGGTCCATTCGTCCTTGCGGGTGCCGGGGTCGTAACGCTTGACCCAATCGGCAGACGCGATGTATTGCGGTGCCTGGAGCGGTAGCGGATTGCAACCGGCCCTGGCCGCTTCCTGGGAGGTGACATTGGGACGAAACGGTTCCAGGTTCCATTCGGTCTTGGCCGGATAGTTCTGCACCAGACAGCTCAATTGCTGGCGCATGCTGCCCGGTGATTTCTCGTTGTCGCGCCACTGGCTATCGGCCCCACGCAGCTCGAACAGTTCCTTGTACAAGGCGTCCTGGTCGCTGGCCTGGATCGCCTTGCCCTGGGCGGTGGGCGTGACCTTGAGGGTCCATTCGTGTTTCTTGCTGCCCGGGTCGTAACGCTCGGCCCAGGTGGCCGCAGCGATGTAGCTGGGCGCAGGTGCAGCCGGCGTCGGCTGTGCACCGCCAGCAACCGTCAGGTCTATCGCCTGGTCGGTGGCGACGTAGCTGAAACGCTGCTCCGCCGGCTTGGTGAAGTCCAGCCGCAGGATCGGCACGCTGTAGCCCTGGGCCCGGAGTTTCTTCTGGAAGTTGCGCGCGCTGTTCAGGCCGTTCTCTGGTTTCGGGGGAGCCTGATCACCGCGAGTGGCGAAATTTTGCGTGCTGTTGACGTTGTAGATGAAGGCGTCGATGTACTTCATGTTTTCGCTGCCATCGTTGGTCGCCGAGGCATTCTTCAACATGAACTCGTTGACCTGGGCACTGAAGGCGAAGGGGTCCTTGTGGGTGGTGTTCGGCCGGGACTCGTGGACCCGGATCATGGCGTTCCAGTCACTGGGTTTTTCCGCGTTCCAGGAGCACTGGCTGTACTGGATCGGTCCTTTCATCATCCCGGTGTATTTCTGGGTCCATTGCTGGGCGGTGCTCACCCCGGCTTCCGCGCAGGTGCCGTAGGCCAAGGCGGAGTTACGGTTGTTCATCGCGCCCTGGGCCGCACGCGGTGGCTCGCGACTGTCGAAGAAGCCGCAGCCGTACCACTTGCGCTCCGGCCCGGTACCGCCATCGAAGGCGTAGATGCAGGTCCAGCCCTGCTCCTTGACCGGCAGGCTCAAGGCCGCCGCGTCGGTTGGGGTGCGCAGGATAAAACCGGCCGGGTGAATGAGAATCCGGGTGCTCAGGTCCTTGCGGATCCAGGAGTAGGAGGTCGCGCCGATCTTGATCGCGTAGGGGCTGTAGTCCCAGGGGTTGAAGGGCCCGTCGTTGACCATGCGCAAGGTCACGCCGCTGCAGTAGTAGTGACCGCGTGCGGCACCGGTATCGGGTTCCTGGCAAGCGTCATTGAGGGTGTTGTAGTTGTGGTTGATGCGGTTCAGGGTCTGCAGCGGATCGAGCGGCGGCTGGGCGGCAACCGCACAGAACGCCAGGGGCAGCGTCCAGGCCAGGGTAAAAGACGAGCGAACGGTTGGGTACATCGTCGACACTCCTTGTCGCACTAGAAGATTCCCTTTATCGCACCAAAGTAGTCAACCCAGTCCTTCCGGTCAAACCCGTACTTTCTTCACAGAACAATTTCCCGGTTCATAAACTTTTTGCGTGACGTCGTCATGTAGCGGCAAGTTTGCGCTAGTTATCAGACGTTATTTCACCAGACGCGATACGCGCAACGCGTGTCGAAATCAGACTCGTAAGTGGCGCACTCGGGCTACTGGCTTTCAAGGCAAGGCGCGTAAGGTGACGCGTCACTTCATGGCTGTGCGCAGCCGTGATGCCTGATTTAGAAACCCGGGAGCGTTTGAGGTGCGCCGCGTTCGGACGCGGCAACAGGGAGAAATGATGATCGCCTGACCCTCAGTCAGTACGCCCTAACGTCGATCACCAGAGAACAAAAAAAAACAATGGATAACCTGAACTCCAAAGATTCGAACGGTCAGTTGGCGCAGGGTTTCAAGCCGCGTCACGTCACAATGCTTTCTATCGCGGGGATTATCGGCGCAGGTTTGTTTGTTGGCTCCGGACATGCCATCGCTGCCGCGGGGCCGGCGGTATTACTGGCTTATCTGTTTTCGGGCCTGTTGGTCGTTCTGGTCATGCGCATGCTGGGCGAAATGGCGGTTGCCAACCCGGACACCGGATCTTTCTCTACCTACGCCGACCAGGCAATCGGGCGTTGGGCAGGCTTCACCATCGGCTGGCTGTATTGGTGGTTCTGGGTGCTGGTGATACCCATCGAGGCGCTCGCGGCCGGGCATGTATTGAATCAATGGTTCCCGCAGATCGATACCTGGTTGTTTGCATTGCTGTCGATCATTCTGTTGGTCGTGACTAACCTGTTCAGTGTGTCGAAATACGGTGAGTTCGAATTCTGGTTCGCGATGGCCAAGGTCGTGGCGATCATCGGATTTATCGGCCTTGGTTTTGCGGTGTTGCTGGGGTGGATTCCGGAGCGCGAAGCCAGCGGCTTGAGTCGGCTCATGGAGGAACATGGCGGTTTTGCGCCCAACGGCTTGTCAGCGGTTGTAGGGGCATTCATCACCATCATGTTCAGCTTCATCGGTACAGAAGCGGTGACCATTGCAGCGGCCGAATCCAGTAACCCTGCGCAGAACATCGCCAAAGCCACACGCTCGGTGATCTGGCGGATCGGGGTGTTCTACCTGCTGTCCATTTTCGTGGTCATTTCCGTGGTGCCCTGGAATGATCCGTTGCTGGCGTCGGTGGGTTCTTACCAGCGAGCGCTGGAACTGATGAACATTCCCCACGCCAAACTCATGGTAGATGTGGTGGTGTTGATTGCCGTGGCCAGCTGCATGAACTCGTCGATCTATATCGCCTCGCGCATGTTGTTTTCGCTGGGCAAGCGCGGTGATGCACCGAAGCCGCTGAAGGTGACATCGTCAGCGGGCGTGCCGAGGGCTGCGGTGATCGCCAGCACCGTACTGGGTGCCGGTGTGACCTTGTTCAGCTACTTCATGCCCGCCGGTTTATTCCAGTTTCTGCTCGCCAGCTCCGGCGCCATTGCCTTGTTGGTGTACCTGGTTATCGCGGTATCGCAACTGCGCATGCGCAGGATTCTGCGTCGGCAGAACGTCACGCTGACCTTCAAAATGTGGTTGTTCCCCTGGCTCACCTGGTTGGTCATCGCCTTCATCTGTGCAGCGTTGGCGGTGATGATGGTGACGCCCGAGCACCGTATGGAAGTTTCTTCGACCATCGGCCTGGCGCTAGTGATTTCCTTTATCGGCCTTGTGACCGCGCGTCAGCATGGGCAGCCGCAGAGTGCGGTGTCGGCGGAAAGTGCATAGCAGCCATATCAGCGTAAACCTGCGTGCGATCGTATCGGTGCGCCAGCAGTGGCGGGGCGGTTAACACCGCCAGCGCCACAGGCCATTACCGCTCACTGCGAGAAAAAACTTCGATGGCATACGACACCTCCAAGGCCGCTCCTCCCCAAACCATTGGTTTTTTGCTGCTGGACCAATTCACTCTGATCTCTTTGGCATCTGCCATAGAGCCTCTGCGAATGGCCAATCAGTTGACCGGTCAAGAGCTGTACCGTTGGCACACCTTCAGCTTGGGGGGCGAGCGGGTGTGGGCAAGCGATGGCATGCCGATCACTCCGGATGCGGCGATTAATAACGCACCGATACTTGATACCGTGATCGTCTGCGGAGGCATTGGCATTCAAAGCGCGGTGACCCGTGAACACATTACCTGGTTGCGAGCCCAGGCGCGGCGCGCGAAGCGGGTAGGGGGCGTGTGCACAGGTAGTTGGGCCTTGGCTCAGGCAGGCTTGCTTGATGGCTTCGATTGCAGCGTGCACTGGGAATTTCTGGCGGCCATGCAGGAAGCTTTTCCGCGAGTGAACCTCAGCTCCAGTCTATTCACCCTTGACCGAGACCGCTTCACCAGCTCGGGTGGAACCGCGCCAATGGACATGATGCTGCACCTGATCAGTCGCGATCATGGTCATGAACTGTCAGCGGCCATCTCCGACATGTTCGTCTACGAGCGAATCCGCAACGAGCAGGATCACCAACGAGTGCCCCTTAAACACATGCTCGGTACCCACCAACCGAAGTTGCAGGAAATCGTCGCCTTGATGGAGGCCAATCTGGAAGAGCCGATCGACCTCGACGAACTGGCGAGTTATGTCGGCTTGTCCCGTCGCCAACTGGAGCGGTTATTCCAGAAATACCTGCATTCCTCTCCCTCACGCTATTACCTCAAACTGCGCCTGGTCCGCGCGCGTCAGTTACTCAAGCAAACGTCGATTTCGATTGTAGAGTTGTCGGTGGTGTGTGGGTTTGTGTCCACCCCCCATTTCTCAAAGTGCTATCGCGAGTGTTTCGGCATCCCACCCAGCGACGAGCGCTTGGCGGCGCAAGCGCAACCGCAAGTGACATCAAGACCGGTTGTACAGGCATTGCCATTGGCAAGGCCGATGAGTTTGCTGGATCAGGCACGTGATGAGTCAACGTTCGCCAGTATCAAAATTCTGAAATCCTGACCTACACCGATACGATCGCTGCCAGTCAGTTAAGGGAGCATCGGGCGAGGCTTATCGCCTCCTGTGTGCGTTTTGGCGCTAGCAACCGCTCGACGGCGCCACTCACCATGTTTTCCATCAGATTATCGCGCTCTCGTTCATCCAGCGAATAGTGCGTCAGCCAACTGGGCGCGCTGTTGAGCAAGGCGGCAATGGCATGACCGACGGCCAACAGGCCCTGTTCGCTGAATCGGGGTCGGACGCCGAGCATCAGCAGCAACTTGCGTTCGTACTGCTCGCGCAGTTGCCGGACCCGTTCCTGCTGCTCTTCATTCAGGCAGCCGTTGTCGCGCTCCACCAGACGAAAATGCCAGGGCATTTCCTGATGCAGATTCAGGTGCGCGCGGATCAATTGGTTGAGTCTGTCGCGTTTTGCCGGGGCCGCGTGTTCGATGCGCCCCAAGGTGGCCAGCAGCTCTTCGTAGAACTCCTCGATCAGATCGAGCAGCATGTGCTGCTTGCTGGGGTAATGGTGATACAGCGAGCCCGGGGCGAGCCCCAGGCAGGTCGCGAGCTCACGCATGCCGACCTGACCGAAACCCTTGCTGGCAAAGAGCTCCAGCACCTTGTCCCGGTATTCGGCGAAGCGCGAGCAACGCTCAGGCGTAGGCATGGAAGCCACGCCCTGTTTTGCGGCCCAGGTAACCGGCGGCGACCATTTCCTTGAGCAGCGGAGCGGGGCGGTATTTGCTGTCGTTGAAGCCGTCGTAGAAGGCTTCAAGGATGGCCAGCACGGTGTCCAGGCCGATCAGGTCGGCCAACGCCAACGGGCCGATCGGCTGATTGCAGCCCAGGCGCATGCCGGCGTCGATGTCTTCGGCGCTGGCCAGGCCTTCCTGAAACACCAGGATCGCTTCATTGATCATCGGCACCAGAATCCGGTTCACCACGAATCCCGGACGGTTGCCCGCGGTGATCGCGGTTTTGCCGAGTGTGGTCGCCATGTCCAGCGCCATGGCGTGGGTGGCATCGCTGGTTTGCAGGCCGCGAATCACTTCGATCAGGCCCATCACCGGCACCGGGTTGAAGAAATGCAGGCCGATGAAGCGCTCAGGCTGGCTGACGCTGGCGGCGAGTTGGGTAATGGATAGTGACGACGTGTTGGAGGCAATCACGCATTCAGCGCTGACCTGCGCGGCGATTTGTTGCAGCACGCGCAATTTCAGGTCGAGGTTTTCGGTAGCGGCTTCGATCACCATTTGCACGTTTTGCAGGCTGTTGTAATCGGTACTGGTGCGAATCTTGTCAAGGGCAACGAGCTTTTGCTCATGCGTCAGTGTGTTTTTGGCGACCTGCCGATCGAGGTTTTTATCGACGGTCGCGATTGCCTTTTGCAAGGCGTTCTCGGAAATGTCGATCAAGGTCACGTGGAGGCCGGCCAAGGCGCAGACTTGCGCGATGCCATTGCCCATGGTGCCGGCGCCGATGACGCCAATGTTCTGAAGATCCATGCGCATGTCCTTATCAAACCCGCTCGAACAACACGGCGATGCCTTGGCCGCCGCCGATGCACATGGTCGCCAGGGCATAACGGCCTTGGCAGCGATGCAGTTCGTGAATGGCCTTGGTGGCGATGATCGCGCCAGTGGCGCCCACCGGATGGCCCAGCGAGATGCCCGAACCGTTGGGGTTGACCTTCTGCGGATCGAAGCCCAGTTCTTGCGCGACGGCACAGGCCTGGGCGGCGAAGGCTTCGTTAGACTCGATCACATCAAGGTCGGCAACGGTCAGGCCGGCGCGCTTGAGCACCAGGCGGGTGGCGGGAATCGGTCCCAGCCCCATCATTGACGGTTCAACGCCTGCGTGGGCATAACCCACCAGTCGGGCCATGGGCTTGAGGCCTTGTTCCTGAACGGTTTGGCCTGTGGCCATGATCAGGGCACCGGCACCATCATTGAGGCCCGATGCGTTGCCGGCGGTGACGCTACCGTCCTTTTTGAAGGCGGGTTTCATGCGGCTCAATTGCTCGGCATTGACCTCGGCCCGTACATGCTCATCCGTCGCAAACGAAACCGTCCCTTTGCGGGTCGCTACTTCGATCGGCACGATCTGCCCGGCAAAACGCCCTTCGGCAATCGCCCGGGCAGCACGCTGCTGGCTGAGAAGCGCCAATTCATCCTGGGTCTGACGCGTGATGCCATAGTGCTCGGCGATATTCTCAGCGGTGATACCCATGTGGAAACCGGCAAACGGGTCTTGCAGTACCCCAAGCATGTAGTCGATGGCCTGCATGTCGCCCATGCGTGCGCCCCAGCGCGCCTGCGGCAACAAGTACGCGCCTCGGCTCATGGACTCGACGCCGCCTGCCAGCGCAGCGCCCGCATCCCCCAGCATCAAACTTTGCGCGGCACTGACAATCGCCTGCAAACCTGAACCGCAGAGGCGGTTGACGTTGAAGGCGGGAGTCTCTTTCGCCAGACCGGCATTCATCGCTACGACCCGGGAGATGTAGGCATCGCGTGCCTCGGTCGGGATCACATGTCCCATCACCGCATGGCCGATGTGCTCGGGCGCCAGGCCTGATCGTTCGATAGCGGCGCGGCAAACGTCGGTTGCCAACTGAATAGGCGGCACATCCTTGAGTGAACCGCCAAAGCTGCCAATGGCAGAACGGACGGCGCTCACTACAAAAATATCGGAATGGTTCATGTTGGCTCTCTGAATAGGTCTTTTTTGTTGGGCACGAGTCTAGAATCAGCAGCGCCACAGGCCTATGCCAGAACTGTTCAAGGGTGATGGCGTTTTTTGCCATATTCAGATGTGACGAGAGAGGCATTCAAATGCGGGAAACGGATTCGGTGGCGGTTTACTTCATGTACCCCATGATCCATGCGTTGCGTGAGGAACCGCAGCGTTTGCGGTCAGTACTTGAACAGGTGGGAATTGATCCGGCACTGCTGGATCAGCCGACGGCACGGGTGCCGGCCACCGCTTTCGCCGCGTTATGGCTGGTGCAGATTCGTGAGTTGAACGACGAGTTTTTCCGGTTGGACTCCCATGGAATGCCACCAGGCAGTTTTGCCTTGATCTGTCGGGCATTGATTCAGGAGCCGACGCTGGAAAAAGCCATGCGTCAGTGCCTGGCCAATTTCGCCCTGTTCCTGCGTGATTTTCGCGGCACGTTGAGTGTGCGTGGCAAGCGTGCGGTCATCAGCTTGCAGACCTGCTCGCAGAACAGCGAGGTCAGCCGGTTGGGCGAAGAAACGTTTCTGGTGTTGATGATCAGTCTGCTGTGCTGGCTGGGCGGGCGGCGCATTCCTATCGATCGTGCGGACTTTAGTCATCAGCGTTTGTCCCTGCGTGATGATGCCTTGCTCTGGGGCCCCAACCTGACCTTTGGCACCGAACGCACCGAAATCGAGTTTGCCAGTCACTACCTGCGGCTGCCGGTGGTTCAGGACCTTGCCTCGCTGAAAGTGTTTTTGCGCACCGCACCGCAATGGCTGGTGATCCGCTTCCGCAACCAGCATGGGTTGGCGTCGCAGGTTCATCAGCGCTTGCGCCACAGCCATTACAGCGAATGGCCGACCTTGCAGGCCTTCGCCCTGGAGCAGCACCTGAGCCCCAGTACTTTTCGCCGCAAACTGGGACGTGAAGGCTGTTCGTATCAGGAAATCAAGGATGAAGTGCGGCGCGGAGTGGCGTTTGAACGGCTGCGTCAGAGCAAGGCGAGCATCAGCGATATTGCCGAACAGTTGGGGTTTCAGGAGCCGAGTGCGTTTCACCGGGCGTTCAAGAAGTGGACAGGGGAGAGCCCGGGGCGATATCGGGCGCGGTTTGAGGAGGGTTCTGAATGAGCCCGCTGATAGGAATCACATAGCCATTTCTCCCAGGTCCATAAGCGCTACGGCGCGAGTTCGCCGAACCAATGGGACGCGGTGACACCGCCGTCTGAGCGCTTAGGCGAGCGCATTCGGCTGGCTTTGCATCTCTCGTTCAAGAAAGTCGATGAACGCGCGCGCCTTCGCATTCAAAGCTGGACCGTGCGGGGCCACTGAGGGAAACGTCACAGCCGATCGTATGGCTATGGTTGAACTTGCCGTCATACCGGGAAATTGAAGGTCCATCGGCGTCTCTTTGAGACATACGGCCAATTTTCGGATAGGCGGTTTGCACCAGAAACCTCTCATCAGCCCGCGATAAGGGCGACAGCTCGTCATAGCGCATCCTGGCCTCGTCGCCGATAGCTTGCGCTCCTCACCGCCGGGGCGTTGCAGGGGGGAGGCGGTCCGGCCGATTGCTACACACAGTCGTTCGGCATGATCTAAGCTCCAAAAGATGGTTTTTGCGAGCAGGGGTTTCAATGCGAAGCACACCTGAAAACAGCCTGAAAAATGCGTTGAAAGCCTGTAGAGAGAGCTTTATTTCTGTTGGGTTTTTCAGCTTTTTCATCAACGCGCTGATGCTCGTGCCCACCTTCTATATGCTTCAGGTGTATGGGCGAGTGATGGCCAGCGGAAGTCTGACAACCCTGGCCATGCTGACGCTGATCATGACCGGGTTGATAATCACGCTCGGCTCCCTGGAATGGATCCGTTCGCGCATCATGGTTCGGGTCAGTACCCGACTGGATGTGTTGCTGAGTCGCCAGGTCTATAAGGCCAGTTTCAAACGGGCACTGGACAGTGGTGGGATGGATGCCTCGGCCCAGTCGCTCAACGACTTGACGGGCTTGAGACAGTTTCTCTCCGGTAACGGTTTGTTCGCCTTCTTCGATGCGCCCTGGTTGCCTATCTATATCGCCGTGATGTTCATGTTTCATCCCTGGTTTGGCTGGGTAGCGACGGGCAGTGCGCTGCTGTTGTTATTGCTCGCGTTTATCAATGAGAGGCTGACGGGGCCGGCGCTGGCCCAGGCGAACAAGGAACATATCGGCGCGACGCTCTACACCACGAAAAATCTGCGCAACGCTGAAGTCATCGAATCCATGGGCATGCTTGAAACCCTTATGGACCGTTGGGGACTTCGCCAACGGAACGTCCTGTTGCTGCAGGCTCAGGCAAGCGATAGAGGTGCCATAGTCAGCACGCTTTCCAGGACCTTCCGGATCCTGGTGCAATCATTGATCCTTGGTCTGGGGGCGTACCTGGCCGTGGACCATCAGGTAGGGGCAGGCCTGGTGTTTGCCGGGGCCGTGCTGCTAGGGCGCGCATTGGCTCCCATCGATCTGATCATCGGCAGTTGGAGGGGCTTTATTGCGGCCCGCTCGCAGTACAGCCGTCTCAACGACATCCTCGACAAACAACAGGCTCAGCCCGAGCGCATGTCATTGCCTGCGCCTCAGGGGTACGTGCAAGTGGAAAATCTGGTCGTCGCGGCACCGGGCTCGAAAACCCCAATTATCAACAACATAAGTTTCAGCGTACCTGCCGGCTGCGTTGTCGGCATCATCGGTCCAAGTGCCGCGGGCAAGTCGACCCTGGCCAGGGCACTGATGGGGGTATGGGTGCCGCTGCATGGTGTGGTCCGGCTCGATGGCGCGGACATCAGCGCGTGGGACAAACATGAACTTGGGCCGCATATCGGTTACTTGCCCCAGGACATTGAACTGTTCGAAGGCAGTGTCAGCGAGAACATTGCCCGCTTCGCCGAGGTCGACTCGGCGAAAGTCATTCAGGCTGCCAGGACCGCTGGCGTTCACGAAATGATTCTGCAGCTGCCCGATGGCTACGACACCATCATTGGCAGCGAGGGCCTCACGCTGTCGGGAGGACAGCGCCAGCGCATCGGACTGGCCCGTGCCCTGTATGGCACCCCGCGACTGATTGTTCTCGACGAGCCCAATTCCAATCTTGACGAAGTCGGTGATCGTGCCCTGGTGGCAGCTATCCACCAGATCAAGCAGAGCGGCGCGACCCTGTTTGTCATTACCCACCGAACCAACATCGTGTCGCAACTTGACCGACTCATGGTGATGAACGCAGGGGTTATCAGTCTCTACGGGCCACGCGAGCAGGTGCTCGCCGAACTCAACGCGCAGAGACAGCAAGCACAAAAACACGCCATGTCAGCAGGCGCCAGCATGGCTTCGGTCAAAACCAGCAAGGGTGATGCCGATGAACCCTACGATGCCCAGTCGTCAAATTGAAAGCTTCGCCGGCCTGCCGATATCTGATCGTAAAGCACGTCGTCTGGGCATTGGTATTGTAGGGGTGACCTTCGGCCTGTTCGGCACCTGGGCGGCGCTCGCGCC
Source organism: Pseudomonas sp. JL3 (assembly GCF_031570575.1). Taxonomy (NCBI): domain Bacteria; kingdom Pseudomonadati; phylum Pseudomonadota; class Gammaproteobacteria; order Pseudomonadales; family Pseudomonadaceae; genus Pseudomonas; species Pseudomonas sp. JL3. The sequence continues at coordinate 6,008 of NZ_JAKWJK010000025.1, read as the reverse complement.
CCTCGACGGTGCCGCGTTCGCGCCGGGGGTGGTCACCGTGCAGACTTATCGCAAAACGGTCCAGCATCCTGAAGGGGGCATCGTCAAAGCGGTACTGGTCCATGACGGTGACATCGTCAAGCGTGGTGATCCGCTGATCATTCTTGATGATGCCCAATTGCGCTTCGAATACGAGATAACCCGAGGCCAGCTGGTCGCGACCAGAGCCATGGAGGCAAGGCTCAGGGCCGAGCGCGACACACTGTCGGCGGTCAGCTTTGGGGAGATATCCGATTCCGAGAGTCTGCGAGGAGTGGAAGCGCGTCAGGGCGAGACCCAGGTGTTTAACGCCCGGCAGGGCTCTCGGCTGGGCCAGATCGCGGTGTTGCGCGAGCGCATTGGCCAGTTGAATCAGCAGATCAAGGGGCTGGAATCGATGATCGGTGCCAAGGTTCATCTGGAGAAATCCTACAGCGGTGAAATCGTTGAATTGACCGACCTGCTCAAGCAGGGGTTCGTTGACAAACAACGTCTGCTCGATCAGGAACGCAAGCTGGGGATGCTCAAGTCGGAGGTGGCTGATCATCGTTCCGCTATTAACAAGACTCGTCTGCAGATCAACGAAACACAGCTGCAGATTCTGCAAATCGACAAGGATTTCAATACCGAGGTGGTCAAGGAGCTGGCCGAGGTTCAGACCAGGATGTACGACCTGCAAGAGAAAACCTCGTCCCTGGAAGACCGGCTCAGTCGTATCGTCATCCGCGCACCCGACGCGGGCATGGTGATTGGCATGACCGTGCATACCATTGGGGGTGTGGTGAGCCCGGCGACGCCGCTGCTGGATATCGTGCCCTCGGTTTCCGAGCTGGTCATAGAAGCCCAGGTAGCGCCGGTGGATATTGATCGTGTCGCCATCGGCAAGCGTGCCGATATCCGTTTCGGCGCGTTCAATAGCTCGACCACTCCCGTGATCGAAGGCGAGGTCAGCAGCGTATCGGCTGACCGGCTGGTCAACGAAAAGGCCGGGACGGCCTATTACCTGGCGCGGGTGCGGGTAACCGAGGAGGGCGCGCGCACCTTGGGTGAGCGCAAGTTGTTGCCGGGGATGCCGGCGGACGTACTAATCATCACCGGGCAACGCACGTTGTTGCAGTACTTGATGCAGCCGGCTCGCGATGCCATGGCTCAATCGATGATCGAGGAATAACCATGAGTGCGTCGGCAGTTCTGCTGGGCGGTGTGTTCATGCTTGCAGCGGGTGCCGCTTTGGCGCAAACCACTGCAGCACCGCCGACCGGGGTCAGCGCCTCGACGTTTTCCACCGACCTCATGCAGTTGTATCGGGAGTCGAGGCTGGAAGATCCGCGGGTATTGGCCTCCTATGCGCAAGCGCAGGCGGGCAAGGAACATCAGCGCGAGGCTATGGGTGCGCTGTTCCCGCAGGTATCGCTCAACGCCGGGACGAATCGGATTCATCAGGAGAGCGACCTGGTGCAGCAAAGTTACGATAGCGAAAACTACAGCCTGGTGCTGCGTCAGTACCTCTACAACAAGACCGCGTGGGAGAACTACCAAAAATTCAAAAGCCTGGCCAGGCAGTCCGAATCGCAAGCGCTGGATGCCCAGGCCGAGGCCACCGTGGACCTGGCGCAGCGTTACTTCACCGCGTTGGCGGCGGAAGATGAACTGGAGTTGGTGAGGGCGGAGCGTCGAACCACGCAAAAGAGTCTGGACCGAGTCAATGCGTTGTACGAAAAGCAGCTGGCAATGATTACTGATCAGCTCGACCTCAAAGCCCGGGTAGATTTGCTGGCGGCGCAGGAACTGGATGCCCGGAACCAGGCCAGTATCAGTCGCGAGGCACTGGCGGAGATCGTCGGCCGGCCGGTCAAGGAGAAGCTCAACCGGATTCGCGATGACGTGCAACTACGGGTTTCGGCGCAGAGTCTGGAAAACTGGGTCCGCGAGGGTATAGCGCTAAACCCGGCGCTCAAGGCCAACGAGAGCAGTGTGGAAGCCGCGGGCGCTGCGTTGCGCAGCGGCAAGGGCGGGCACTATCCGACCCTGAGCCTTACGCTGAGCGCGCAGCAGACCAACGAGGGCTACAACAATGCCCTGGCGCCGCGCACCGACAGTTATGTCGCCGGTATTGGCGTGCAGGTGCCGCTGTACAGCGGCGGCTCGACCTCGGCGCGGGTCCGTGGGCTCTACCAGGATCAGATTACCGCCGAGCAGGAGCTGGAAGCGATCCGGCGCCGGGTGGTCAAGGAGATCACCAGCGCTTACCTGACTGCCAATTCGAGTGGAGAAAAGATCAATGCGAGCCGCAATGCCCTGGCCTCGGCACAGTTGTCCAGAGTGGCGGCAGAGAAAGCGCTCGATTATGGAATGGTCAATGCCGTCGATGTACTGACCACCGTACGCAACGAATTCCGCGCTCGGCGTGACCTGCTCAAGACGCAATACGAGTTCGTCACCAATGTCCTCACGCTCAATCGCTGGGCGGGAAAGCTGCCTGCCGAAAGTGTCGAAAGCGTTAATGGCTGGTTGAGCCCCGGCAGCTCCAGCCAAAACCTCACATCCCCCTGACGCCAATTTTGAGCGATGACATCCAGCGGTTCAGGCGTTGGTTGCTGTGGCGTTGTCGCAAAAAAACTATAGCGCCGCAGGCATGCTGTTAACCGAACCCACCGGAAGGAAAAAACCGCGGCGAGGCCCAGACTGAGGGCATTCCCATGGCTCGGCGAGGCAAATTTCGCCGACAAATTGACGTCAGAGTTTGTTCTGTGCTTGCCCTCACACCATTCGTCGGTTAATTGACGATTTTGATCGGAATCAGACTTGATCGCAGCTCGCCCGGGGCGAGCCTAACACCTTGATTTTCTAGGGGAGGGGGGCCCTTGGTAACGTCAGTCGGGCTACCCGCAGGAGGCTCGAGTCGACGACTGGCGGGTGGGCGTGCTGGCAGTGTGCTGGTCTGGCCTAGACTCAATTCAGCGGCTCGAGGGAGCACATCAATCATGCGCAAGCTATTGATGATTATTCCTATTTATGTTGCCTCGATGGCTTTGCCCGGCTTTTGGAAACGTCCGTAATTCCTGCCGGTGAAGCCAGTGGAAGTGTCCCCAGGAGTGAATCCCCGGGTGGGCACCGTTAAGGCCTGTCGGCGCTCGCATCTGTCCTTCGATTTTGCGAGTTGCTGATCCAGAAAGGCCAAGGGAGGGAGGTCAGAGTTAATTCTTCAAGGGAGTCAGGAAAGTAATGACGACCCACAAAAAAACAATACGCGTGATGCTGATCGATTGTCGTCCCCTCGTTCTCATGGGTCTTCACGACTTGATCAATGCCAGGAAGCCTCAGATGGAAGTGAGCGGACAGGCCACCACCTATACCAATGCGCTGGATCTTGCCGATCAGGTGCGCCCCAATGTGATTTTTTTCAGTTTTTTTCCAGATGCGCTGAACCCACTGGAGGTCGTCGCGGAACTCACCCGCAATGCCGAAATGAAATTGCTGGTGCTCAAGGGCTTGTACGAAACCGTTCCCGTTGCCCAGGCAATAGAGGCGGGTGCACGCGGCATCGTGCTGGCGGAAGACCCGACGGAATCGATCATCCAGGCCATCATCACGGTCCACCACCGCGACACCGGACTGGATAGAGCCTGGGCCGGTGGGCTGTCCGGCTATTCCGCGAGCGGGCATGTTCACTTGAAAGGCAATCTGGAGCAGGCGAAACAGGCGCGGCTGACGCTGCGCGAGAGGGAACTGATTCGTGCCATCGTGGGGGATCCGTCCGCCAAATACATGTGCATCGCCGGGCGCCTGGGCATCAGCGAACACACCGTGCACAACCACCTCAGCAACATCTATCAAAAGCTTAATCTCATCAATCGCATCGACTTGTTGATGTATGCGCTGAAGCACGGGCTCACCAACAACGAAAAACCACCAGAGTCCGCTTGGGTAGAACTGGATTTGGCTTCACGTCGAAACAAGAGGGTCTGACACCCTTTGGCGCGCCTGGGCCGTTACTGTGTTGCCGTCCTTGTCGGTGTTGATGCGATCGTGCTGGAACTGCACAAAACAATGCGAGGGTGGCTTGCGCCACCCTCGCATCTTTTTACGCGCGTTTCTCAGGCGCTGCCGTAAACAATGTCGCTACTCAGAAGATCGACCCCTACCAAGGTGATGGTCGTGACTTGTCCGCCCGTTTCGGCAACCGTGACGATACTGTCTGCGCCGGTGTTGTCGATCGATTGGACAACCGCGTTCTGGTCGCCGTTGAGCACCAGGGTGTCTCGCAGGTTCGCGTCCGCATCGAAACCGGTGACCTGGTACAGGTTCTCATCGACTGACAAATCGACGTTGAAGGCATCACGCTCACCGCCCGTGCCCACCAGCGAGAAGTCGAAGAGGGCGCTGTCCAAGTCGTTGGCGAACAGGTTGGCGTCAAACGTACTCGTCGCCGAGTCCCCATCCTTGTCCGTCAGCGTCGCGTTGAACGTCAGCTGGACATCACTGGCCAGGCTCTCGGTCTCCTGAATGAACTGGATCGTCGGGATCTTGATCTCGCCTCGGGCCATCGTGAGCTGAACAGCGTCGATCAGATTCGTGCCATCGCTCTCAATGAGGAAGGACACCTGTCCGCCTGCCTCCGGCGTCAGGGTGTTCACTTCGATGAGGTTCGAGAACGTGCCATCCTCGTAGTAGGCCCTGTAGTACAGGTCTTCGGTTGCCGTGTTGTAACCCCCCACGGAGTTGTCGATGAAGACCCTCATACCCGTCAGCAGGCTCTCCGGATTGATGACGAAACTTTCGTCGTCAACGCCGATTGCCGCCAGGTCGTCTCCCTGGAACAGGTTATTGGCGACGCCGATGCCGGCCGTGCTGACGTTCATGGCCGAGGGGTCAATGTACGAGGGCAGGGGGTCGGTTTGCAGCGTGGCTTCGGTCGGATCGGGTTCTCCGAGCCCAATGCCGGTCAGGATGTCCGAAGTGGACGCAAGCGCCTTCGCGGAAAAGAACACAACCTCCTCGGATGGCGAAGGAATAGTCGGTGGATCCTGCTCTGGAATCAACAATGTGCGCACTGGATCCGGGCCTCCGGCACCGAGCGCGCCATCGGCAGTGCTGAGCACGATCTCTGAACTGAAGCCTTGCACCAGATCCAGTGCATAGCGGCCATCGGCATAGGCGGTCAGCGTGTAGTCGACGCTGGTATCCGCCGTGGCGGCGTTGTTGTCGAAATCGCCGGTCAACGTTCCTGCGAATTGGTACGCGCCACTGCCGTCCGGTGAGGGCGACTGCTCAGTGAGCGTGGCGGTCCCGGTGGTGGTCGTGTTGTCTGGCCTGACGAGGGTGAACTGACTATTCACCGAGATATCCAGACCCGCCGCACCCAACCCGTCGGCGCCGGCCGAATTGTCCCAGAACCCGAATTGCGGCAGGACGCTACCGGTGCCGATCAGGTTGCCGAATGCAAGTGACGGGCCGTCGTCCTTGAACACCAGGTTTTGCCCAATGTTGAGCGTCGCCTGGGCTCTATCGCCGTCCTTGTCGGTTGCGGTCCCTATCAGCGTCACCAGATTGTCCGCCGACAGCGTCGTCGAATCATCGGGATTGGTGGCGTCGGGATGCACCACGGCGCGGATCTGGTCGAGCGTGACGTCGCCGTTGGCGGCCACGCTGACCGTGAACACCAGCAGGTTGGTCGTGGCCGTGCGTCCTTCGACTATCGCGCCGTTGAGCGACAGGTTCACTGCCTCACCGGTGGCGGTATCGGTCAGCCCGGAGGCGCCTGCCACCACGCCCAGCGCATAGGTCAGTGTGCCGGCGCCATCAGCGCCGAACGCCGAGTTGAAGTTGGCGGCAAAGTTCTGGGTGGCGTTGGTCGCCAGTACCGTTTCATCTACCGTCAGCGTTGGCTCGGTGCCGGTGGTGCTGATGCTGGGTCCGTCGTCCTTGAACACCAGGTTTTGCCCGATATTGAGGGTGGCCTGGGCGCTGTCGCCGTCCTTGTCGGTGAT